>UQCR01000072.1 GCA_900539655.1 uncultured Robinsoniella sp. | reverse complement strand
ATCTAGAATTCAAAAATATTTCATTTTCCTATTGACTTTTTATTAGCAGGCTTTATTATAAGTTTATTGATTGAAAATCAGGGAGATTTCTGAGAAATCTCCCTGAAGACGAGGTTATAATGAAAATCTTTGTTTGTCAATGGTTTGGGATAATTGTACAAAATAAAAGTACTTTTTGATAAATTAATGCTTAAAATGACGTAAGATAAAAACATTATCAATAATATTTATGTGATTATTCCTTGATTAATAATAATATAATTCTAAAATGAGTAATTTTTTTGGAGGCGATTACATATTGCTGGCAGAATTTATTTATCATAGTTATCAATTGGGAATAATTGAGGGGATAGAGAGACGATTGAGGAATGCAGGCAGCCCCATAATTGATTAGTGAAAGGTTCTTGAGTAAAACGCTTTCCTTATTATATACGTAATTTTGCACATAAAATATTGAAATATAATGATTATTATGATAAAAATAACATATAAAAACTGAGTAAATGAGTTGATGAAATGGAAGCTAATGAAAACAGTTTCCTAAAAGGAGGAAAAACATGAAAAAAGGGTTAAGTGTGGTATTATGTGCTGCTTTGGCAGCGGGAACATTAGCTGGCTGCAGTTCAGTCAGCAGCAATACCAGTGAACAGCAAAAAGATAATACAGAGAACGCAGAGAACGCAGAGAACACGATGAATCAGGAAAAAGCAGAAAATACGGAAAAAATGGAATCAGCTAATGTGAAAATCTGGCATGACGGAGACGAGGCTATCATGAAGACGATTCAGGATACGGTTAATAAAACGCTGGAGAATGATCAAATAAGCGTTACGTTTGAAAAGAAAACCGGGCTGACGGATCAGATTAAGTTGTATGGCAATGATGCAGAGAATGGACCGGATATGTATCTGTATGCGCATGATTCCCTGGGAACTTTTGTTGAAATGGGAGTTCTGGCGCCAATTACCGATGTGATCGCCAAAGAAGAACTGCAGAATCTCCTGCCTATGACTGTAGATGCCGGTATTTATAAAGATAAGCAGTATCTTCTCCCCGTTTATTTTGAAACACTTCTGCTGATGTATAACAAGGATCTGTGGCAGGGAGAGATACCGGATACTACGGATGGCATTTATGACTATATGAAAGCAAATACAGATACGGAAAATGGCACTTATGCATTAGTGAACCAACATTCTACCGCTTATAATGTGTCTCCATTTATCAATGGATTCGGGGGATATCTTATTAACGAAAAAGGAGAACCGGGGTTGAATGTGAAGGAAACGAAAGAGGCGATTGCCTATAACAAGAAATTTGCAGAGCTGGAAGCGGATGGGGATTATAATACTGTGACTACGCTTTTTAATGATAAAAAAGCGGCGGCTATTATCGGCGGTCCATGGCTGGTTTCAGGGATTAAAGAGGCAGGCATAAATCTGGGCATCAAGTCGTTGTCAGATATCAAATTGCCAAATGGGAAAGCACTGGCACCTTATGCGGGAATTCAGGGAATCGGCGTCATGGCACACGCGGTAACGGATAAGAAGGATGTCATGGGCAAAGTCTTAACGGCAATGCTGGATGTGAATCTGGGTATCGCATTAGCAAAAGATTCCAACTGTGCGCCTGCAAATGAAAAGGCATATGATGATCCTGATGTGGCGGCAAATGAAATGATTACGGCGATGAAAAATACAGCTCAGACTGCACAGCCCATGCCGAATATTCCGGAAATGAGTGTCATGTGGGGACCGGCTGAATCTCTGCTGGCAGCAGTGAATAAGTCTGGAGAAGATGTAGACCAGGCGGCTGATCAATACCAAAAAGAAGCGGAGTCAGCAATTTCCGATATGAAATAATTGCAGAGTGGGCAGTGATGTCCACTCTCTTATATTAGAGCGTGTTTAATATGGGCACCCTCTGGATAGGAGTCAGAGATGAATAAAAAAAGAAAATTACTGCCGTGGGTGTACTGTGCTCCGGCTGTAATATTAATCGGAGCCATTGTCATCTTTCCAATTTTATATACCGGGTATATATCTTTCACGGATATGAATCTCTATCATTGGTTTGATTTTAGTTTTATAGGCTTTAAAAATTATGGGCGGGCATTGTTGAAAATTGATTCCGGATTCCTGTCTGCTCTCTTCACTACAATAATCTGGACTGTCCTGAATATGGTTATTCAGGTTGGAGTGGCGTATCTGATCGCCCTGGGATTAAATGTAAAGGGCCTAAAGTTAAGCAGATTCTATAAAACACTTTTAATGTTCCCCTGGGCAATGCCGGCTTATGTATCCATCCTTTTATGGCGGGTGGGTATGTTCAATACGGAGTTTGGGTTATTTAATAAGGTACTGGCGGCCCTGGGTATGCCAAAAGTAGAATTTCTGTCTCAGAATGTACCGGCATTTCTGTCCAGTATGGTTCTGAATCTGTGGATGGCACTGCCGTTTATGATCATGATGATTGACGGGGCGCTGCAGAGCATCGACCAAAGCTATTATGAGAGCGCAAAATTAGATGGTGCAGGACCGCTTAAGCGCAATATCTATATCACGATACCGGCATTGAAACCAATTATGGCACCAGCCGTAATTATGACCACTTTTACCACATTTAAACAGTTCGATATCATCTATCTGCTGACTAAGCAAAAAGGATCCTTATCAGGTGCGACGCTGGATACCATTATAACCTACGCTCATGAAAATGCTTTTGTTTCCAATAATTATGGTCTTTCTTCTGCCGTATCCATTATTATATTCGGGTTCATCATTCTGTTTTCATTTTTTACAAATCGCGGATTGAAGGAGGAAGTGTAATGGGCAGACGAAAAATAAAGAATATACTTGGATTATCCATCCTGAATCTGGTGTTTATCCTTTTGTGTTTAACCGGACTTGTTCCAATTCTATATGCCCTTTCTCTTTCCTTTAGCAATGGGGCTTCGGCACTTTCTTCGGGACAGTTTTTTATTCCAAAAGAGTTTACCTGGGAAAACTACCGTTCCATACTGGTAAATGAGCCGTTTTTACTGTGGCTGAAAAATTCAGTTGTACTGAGCGCAGGGACGATGATTTTTGCAATGGGAACTGCCGTAACCGCATCGTATTCCTTTTCCCGGTTCCGCTATAAAGGAAGAAAACAGATACTGCGGCTGCTTTTACTGCTGAATGCATTTCCGCAGATCCTTTCTATGTTTGCCATTTTCCGGCTGTTTAAGACATTTCATCTTCTGAATTCCAGTATTGGGCTTGTCATTATCTATGCAGGTTCCATGTGTATTTTCGCTATCTGGAATATGAAGGGTTATTTTGATACGATACCGGTGGAAATTGAAGAAGCATCTAAGATTGATGGCGCCAGTAATTTCCAGCTGCTGTACCGGATTGTGCTGCCATTGGCAAGGCCGGCAATCATCGTGACTGCCGTTATGGTTCTGATTTTTGTGTGGAATGAGTATTTGTTTGCTACCACATTTATGATGAATGCAGATCACTATACCCTGGCAGGCGGATTGTACCAGCTGCAGTCAAGTGATTACAGCAGAAGCTGGCCGTTGTTTTCGGCAGCGGCGATTCTGGTATCTGTTCCGATTTTAGTCGTATTCTTCTGCATACAAAAATATATGATATCCGGACTGACAGCCGGAGGAGTGAAAGGTTAGGTGTCTCAAATGGAGAAAAGCGCAATTTTACATATTCCCCAGTCTGAATATGCATTTGTGAGAGGAGGGAATGTCCTGACAATCAGACTGAGGGCAAAGGCAATGGATTTAACGGGGTGTTCCCTATATTATGCTGATCGGGCAGATATGCATTCTCCGGTGGAGTTTACGTATCTGCCTATGAGAATCGTTCTCAGGGATGATCTTCATGATTATTATGAAGTTACATTTAAAAGCCCCTATGAACGGGTCTGCTATTACTTTAAATTGGAAAAGCAAAAGGAATGGATCTATTATTATGGGGACCGTTTTACCAGGGAATTGGCAGACCTGGAAATCCGGGGGCAGATTGTGGAGGGGCGAAGTGAGTATTTTCAATATCCCTATATGCTGCGTCAGGAGGAATGGCAGACACCGGAATGGTTTAAAAACGCTGTGGTTTATAATATTTTTCCGGACAGCTTTGCAAGTGGGAAAGAAAATCTTAAAACCCAAAGCCGTGACGTTCAAACCGAGAGTGGTAACAGAAGTAAAAGCAGGCTGGGTGGAACCATAGAAGGTATAATGTTGAATCTGGACTATATACAGGAGATGGGATTTAACTGTATCTATCTGAATCCTGTTTTTTCAGCAGGAGAGTACCATAAATATGATATCTGGGATTATTACCATGTAGATCCCTGCCTGGGTACGGATGAAGATTTCGAATGTCTTGCGAAGGAAGTGCACAGACGTGGCATGCATCTGATCATAGATGGCGTATTCAATCACTGCAGCTGGTATTTTTTTGCCTTTGAGGATGTGGTGAAGAATGGGGAGCAATCCGTATATAAGGATTGGTTTTATGAGTTGGCGTATCCGGTTGTCCGTCCGGATGACCAGGAAATGCCTTCCTATGCCTGCTTTGCTTATGAGAAAAAAATGCCGAAGCTCAATACGGCAAATAAAGAAGTACAACAGTATTTTGCTGATGTGTGCCGCCATTGGATAGAAAAATACCATATTGACGGGTGGAGGCTGGATGTTGCAAATGAAGTAACAAAAGAATTCTGGCGGTACTTTGGGCAGACGGCAAGAGCAATAAATCCAGACATTGTCCTGATTGGCGAAGTATGGGAAAATGCCAGGGTCTGGCTATCGGGAGACATGTTTGATTCTGTTATGAATTATGAATTCAGAGGGCTTTGCCGTGACTTTTTTGCATTGCGTAAGATGGATGCAGTCACATTTGCTTCTTCCATGGAAAAAATGTATTTCCGGTATCCGGACACTGTAGCTGGCTGCCAGCTGAACCTGCTGGACAGCCATGACGTGCCGCGTTTCCTTTCCCTGTGCGGGGGGGATCGTAAGAAATGGAAGCTGGCATTTCTGGTCCTGGCATTTTATCCCGGAATACCAAGTTTATTTTACGGGGATGAAAGAGATATTGAGGGAATACAGGAATATGCATACCGGAGCCCCATGAGGTGGGAGGAAGAGAATGAGACGGGTGACTTTGTAAAAAAGGTCATGCAGATCAGGAAGAAGTTTGTTAACAGCAGTATGAATGGAAGCTTATATGTTTTTAAGGATCAGGAGAATCTGCTGATCTTAGAGCGGAGAAATAAATATGAAACTGTGGAAATACGGATGAATACCGGGAGACAGTTGTGTTCTGTGGAAGAAAGGAAAGAGCAGGAAGTGCAGGGAGAAACGGTAGAGCAGAGAGTTCGGATAGTTCAGGAAGAAACGGGAAAGCAGCCAGTTCGGGAAGTTCAGGAAGAAGCGAAAGAGCGGAGAGGTCAGGATGTTCAGACGGTGCTGTACAGTGAGGGAGTTACACAGAGTGGTATAGAAGCCTATGGATTTACAATCAGCCACAGGAGGAGAATTTTCAGGTAATCAGGTTATCAAATACGGCAGCGTGTAATTCACGCTGCCGTTTGAAGTTCAAATTCCAGCTAGATACAACGGGCATTAATTATGCCGGGATTACCAGGCGATTTCTATACTGCCTTCATTTGCGGGGACTGTATAAGTGTGATTATTCCCGTTCTGCCAGGTTACTTTGCCGTTGCTGTCCTTACGGATAGCCTTGAACTCAATGTTCTGCCCCACTGGGAGGTAGGCTGTTAAAATCCAGTCAGGATAGTTGGGGCAGGTGGCAGGCCCGGCTGCCAGATCCGTATTCCAATTGCCCAGTTCCGGTGTATTTCCGGCAATATAGATATTTTCACCCCAGGCGGTAGAGGCATTGCGTATGGTAAACGTAACCTTTGATAATTCAGAAGGTGCCGGATCAGGTGCGTATATCTTAGACTGGTTTCCGTTTAACGTAATCGTGATTTTTCCGTCGCTGCTGACTGCTATGCGGTCATTTTCATCCATCGTATTTACAAGTACGGTACCCGGTGACAGGGTGCTTTCACTGCGGACAGACATGGTGACTGTCTCTGCACCCTCAGCGTTTCGAAAAGCACAGATCACTTCCTGACCTTCATTTTCGCCGCTGTCTATTCTTCTGGAGAATGCATAGAAATGAGTGGATGTCCACATTTCACGCTGGGTTCCGTCCTGAAGAGCGGGATATTGGCTGCGCAGGCTGTTTAAGCGGGAAATGAGCTGATAAGTATCCGTGTCTGTGTTGAAATAATCATTTATCACATTACCCGCAGCGTCTTTTGTAACCATTGACCATCTGTTCCAGGTATCTGCAATGCCGTCAATCAGCTTGCCGTTTGCATTTCCGCGGTTTTGTTCCGTCCCCTGGAAGACCACCGGTATGCCCCTGGCGGTAAACAGGAAGGTCAGGGCATTTTGCAGTTTGTTTACATCTCCCCCAGCTTCAGTTAAGAAACGGTTTCTGTCATGGTTATCAATAAAAGTTACCATGTCATTTGCATGGGAACCGTATAAATAATCCTGATCAAAGATGGACTGCAGTGAAATTTCAGAGGTATTGTTGAAGTTCTGACCCTTTGCAAAGTCATTGACAATAGCCTGGAACAGCGGAAAATCCAACATTCCGGTCTCCCCGTTATCACCAACCCAGTCCTTGATGAAATTTACATCCATATCAAAGTTTTCTCCGAAAGTAGCTACATTTAATAAGTTCTGAAGCTCGTTAATATCAGTAGGATACATGCATTTTGCGGCATCCACACGTGCGGCATCTGCGCCGGTTTCATCAAACCAGTTTTTGATAGAACCAAACATGGCGGCTTTTGCATCGGGATTGTGATAGTCGATGTCATCCAACCCGCCCAGATCATGATCCTCCAGCATCTGGGTACTTTCCGGGGTATGGGGCAGTTCCTTGGAAAAGTCAATATCTCCCAGATTGTGGTACCAGCTTATGTTGTTAAAGGGAGCTGCGGGTTTTAGCTGGGTACCTTCTTTCAGACCTGTGTCAGTAAGGTAGTGGGCACCGCTTCCGGTTCCCTGGAGATAATCCCCTACATGGTTTGGAACGATATCGAATATAACTTTAATATCATTCTGATGACAGAGGTCTACCAGTTCTTTCAGCTTAGCCTTACTTGCCTCCGGGTCTTCCGTACCGAAATACCGGCTTGCCCTGTTGGGATCATATACATTGTAGCCGTGATAAGCGGTCGGCCACTGTTTGCCGGAAGCATCCGGTACTCCCCAGAGCTGTGGGTCCGAAACGGGAGAGATCCAGATGGCAGTGTAGCCCATGCCTTTTATGTAGGGGATTTTGTCTATAATACCCTGCCAGTCACCACCATGCATATACCGGAAATCATCCTGGCTGTTTTCGGTATAGCGAAAAGCCTCTCCGGCTGCATTATTACCGGAATCCCCGTCATAGAACCGGTCTACCATAATCTGATAGATGGATTCGCCCCTGAGGGATGTGGCTGCAAAGGCATTTGCGGGCAGTAATGTGACTGAGAGTAAAAGGATGCTCAAAAAACAAAACAGGTAACGACGCAGCTTTTTCATTTTACTTAATTTCATACTCTTCCTCCTTTTTTGGGAAAACGATTTACTGGATTTGTTACAGTGGATAAAACAAATTGCTTAATAAAATCTTGCATATCATGATATATATGTGAAATTATACTATAAAATTTACAATGATCAATACAAATTAAGGCAAAATGATTGAATAAATTAGGAAAGCGCTTTATCATATAGATAATTATATAAAAGAAGCACAGGAGGTGCATATATGAAAATAACGATAAAAGATGTGGCAAGAGAGGCGGGAGTATCCATTTCAACAGTTTCTAAAGTAATCAATGATGCTCCCACGATTTCGGATGCCACGAAAGTCCGCGTGAAAGAGATCATGGAAGAACTGCATTACCAGCCGAATTCCCAGGCAAGTAATTTTGCCAGGCAAAAAACGAACAATATTATATTTTTGACAAAGCTGGAGCCGCGCATTGCTTTTTCCAATCCCCATATGTTCGAAATCATGTGCGGGGTACAGGCCATACTTGGAGCGAAGTCCTATAATATGAGTTTTACAGGAGCGAGGAGCAAAGAAGAGGCACTTTCTATTGCCAAAGATGCCATTGCCAGAAAACGTGCTGACGGAATTGTAGTCCATGGGTCCGCCACATCGAAGGAACTGGCTGAATTGCTCGTAAATGAAGCGTTTCCCCATATACTGATCGGAAAACCCAGATTTCGAAGCCCTGTGTGCTGGATTGACATCAATAACTGTATCTCAGGGGAAATGGCGGCAACGCACCTGGCGGAGTATGGATATACTAGGATTGCCTTTGTGGGGGGAAGAAAGGAAGACGAGATCTCCACAGACAGGCTGCTGGGATTCACTTCAGCCATGAGGGAAAATGGCCTTAGCGTGCCGCAGCATTATATCAAGCATGGAACCTATACCAAGGAAAGCGGCTATCGCCTTACGCTGGAACTTCTGGATTCCCCCGAAATGCCGGAAGCAATTATCTGTGAAAATGATAAGATTGCTTACGGTGTTATGAGGGCGCTGGATGAGCAGAAGGTACAGGTGCCGGGGCAGATGTCTGTCATTTCCTTTGATGATTTTCCTTTATCCCATATGATCGAGCCGCCAATGACTGTTGTGGATATAGACGTATATGATATGGGGATTCAGGCTGGAAAGCTTCTGCTTCAGAAAATCAGGCATCCGCTGCTTCAGGTCCAGTATTATACCACTCTTCCCAAATTAGTTGTCAGGGAAACAACATGTAAGAAAAAGACATTCTAAAAATTTGATAAAAATTTATCAATACCCTCTTCACAAATGGAAATATTCATGTTATAGTATCAATAACAGTTATTGATATCAAATGAATTTATAAGCATACATTAAAGGAGGATATTTTCATGTCAAATTGTAGTTCCTGTTTCAGCTGCAACACCTGCAAAAGTGCAGATAAACCTTTGGAGGCTTTTATTAAGACTTTACCAATGGAGACATCTCATCACAGAGTGGAATCCCAGTCTACAAAATGCGGTTTTGGTCTGCAGGGCGTCTGTTGCCGTCTCTGTGCCAATGGACCCTGCAGAATTACCCCGAAATCCCCCAGAGGAATCTGCGGTGCAGATGCGGATACCATTGTCACAAGGAATTTCTTAAGGGCGGTGGCAGCCGGAAGCGGATGCTATATCCACGTTGTAGAAAATACAGCTTTGAATCTTAAGAATACAGCTCTTGCAAAAGGTAAGATCCGTTCGGAAGCGTCCCTTCGGAATTTGGCTGAAGTACTTGACATTGAAGGAGAAGATGTCTATGATCTGGCGGTAAAAGTTGCGGATGCAGTACTTGCCGATCTCTACAAACCGGAATATGTACAGATGGAATTAATTGAGAAACTGGCATACAGCAAACGCCTGGATGCATGGAAAGCTCTTGGTATTATGCCGGGCGGATCAAAGTCAGAAGTATTCTCCGGTGTTGTAAAATGTTCCACGAACCTGAATTCAGATCCTATGGATATGCTGGTTCACTGCCTGAAGCTGGGAGTTTCCACCGGTGTATACGGCCTTATGCTTACAAATCTGTTAAATGATATCCTCTTAGGAGAGCCGGAGATCCGTTTTGCACCGGTTGGACTTAACGTGATTGACACGGATTATATCAATATTATGATTACCGGACACCAGCACTCCATGTTTACCTATATCCAGGACCGTCTGATTGAGAAAGACGTAGTGGCGAAAGCCAAAGCAGTGGGGGCAAAAGGATTTAAACTGGTTGGATGTACCTGTGTAGGACAGGATCTTCAGCTGCGTGGTGCCCATTATACAGAGATTTTTGACGGTCATGCAGGAAACAATTATACAAGTGAGGCGATTCTGGCTACCGGAGGAATTGATGCTGTACTTTCAGAATTTAACTGTACGCTTCCGGGTATTGAACCTATTTGTGAAGAACTTCAGATTAAGCAGATCTGTATTGATGACGTGGCTAAGAAGAGAAATGCAGAATTAATTCCATTTAAATTTGAAAGCAGGGTCGAAGACGGGGACCGTATCATCGATGAAATTATCGCCGGATACGTTGAACGCCGCGGCAGTGTGGAAATGAATCTTCTTCCGGAACACGGAAATAAAAATACATTAACCGGAGTCAGCGAAATTTCCCTGAAAAAATTCCTGGGTGATTCCTGGAAGCCATTAATCGACCTGATTGTATCCGGGAAGATCAAAGGTGTGGCTGGTGTTGTAGGATGTTCCAGTGTGGCATACGGACATGATACTTTAACGGTAGAGCTTACCAAAGAGCTGATTAAAAGGGATATTATTGTCCTCAGTGCAGGCTGTTCTTCAGGCGGTATCGAGAACTGCGGACTGATGACACCGGAAGCTGCAGAACTTGCAGGACCAAACTTAAAAGAGGTTTGTAAATCGCTTGGAATTCCTCCGGTATTGAATTTTGGACCATGTCTTGCTATCGGAAGGCTGGAAATGGTTGCAACGGAACTTGCAAAGGAAATCGGTATTGATATACCACAGCTTCCGTTAGTATTATCTGCAGCACAGTGGCTGGAAGAGCAGGCGCTTGCGGACGGATGCTTTGGACTTGCCCTGGGACTGCCCCTTCACCTTGGAGTACCTCCTTTCGTAACCGGAAGTTCTCTGGTAACAAAAGTCCTGACTGAAGATATGAAATCGCTGACAGGCGGTCAGGTTATTATTGACGGTGATGCAAAATCATCAGCTGATACTTTAGAGAAAATCATAGAAGAAAAGAGAAGTGCTCTTAATATCTAGAAAGGTGGCGCCTTATGAAACGTATATTTGTAGACGCATCGAAATGTGACGGATGCAAGAACTGCAGCATTGCCTGTATGAATGCCCACCGTAAGACAACTGGTACCATCTATGACCTGTGCCTGACGGATCCGGAAAATGAATCCAGAAATTATATCTATAATGATGGAAAGGGCGGCTATACTCCTGTATTCTGCCGTCACTGCGATGATCCGGACTGTGCAGGTGCCTGTATGAGCGGGGCATTGGTGAAAAACCTGAAAACCGGGCTGGTGGAATACGACAGGGATAAATGTGCAGCATGCTATATGTGTGTAATGAACTGTAAATTCGGAGTTCCCAAACCGGATTATTCTAAAACCTACATGATAAAATGTGATTTCTGCCAGGATAAAGACGGACCGTCCTGTGTGGACGCCTGTCCGAAGCAGGCAATCTTTGTAAAGGAGGTGTAACATATGGAGAGATTTGTAATCGTCGGAGCCGGCGCTGCAGGAATCAAGGCTGCAGAACGTATCCGAAAAATGGAGGATGATGCCGAAATTACGGTAATTTCAATTGATGACCAGGTTCATTCCCGCTGTATGCTGCACAAGGTACTTGGCAAAGAGCGGACAGAAAAAGGGATTAATTTTGTTCCAGGGAATTTCTTTGAAGTAAATAAAATTCGTTTTATTGATACGGAGGCAGTGACCCGGATTGATACGAAGGAGCAGGAGGTGTCCTTGTCCTGCGGCGCATTTGTACCTTATGACAAACTGCTTCTGGCAACCGGTTCATCTTATGTGGTACCGCCGATCCCCCATTTCCGCGAGGCAGCAAATGTCTTTGGCTTCCGGGATCTGAGTGATGCCAGGGCAATTCAGACTGCCCTGGATACTTACGGAAAAAATGTATTTATCGTAGGATCGGGACTTGTGGGACTGGATGCAGCGTCAGCCTTGACACATCTGGGAGCCAAGGTTACAATAGCAGAGATGGCGGACCGCGTAATGCCTCTTCAGACAGATGCCTATGCTGCAAGTGTGTATCAGGCGGCATTTGAAAAGGCAGGATGTAATTTTAAACTGGGAGTATCAGCCAATGATTCCGTGGTAGATGACAATGGAAATATCATAGCAGTCCAGTTGTCCAATGGGGAGCGCATACCCTGTGATTTTATAATTGCAGCAGCAGGAGTACGTCCCAAAGTAGATTACTTAAAGGACAGCGGTATTGAGACAGAACGGGGAATCGTCGTAAATGAATTTTTACAAACGAATATTCCAAACGTATATGCGGCGGGAGATGTGACAGGACTTTCCGGTGTATGGCCGGATGCCATGGAGCAGGGAAAGACCGCAGCCATGAATATGTGCGGAGCGCCGTTAGAATACGAGAAGCCATATCCATTTAAAAATACCAGTAATTTCTATGGAATAACAATGCTTGCAGTGGGAAAACTGGATGATAAAGAAGAAGGCGTTAAGATCTGTACCCAGAAGGGGAAGGACAGCTATAAAAAAGCATTTATTAAGGATGGTAAACTTCAGAGTATTCTGATCCAGGGAGACATTTCCAATACGGGTATTTATTTATATCTGATACGGAAACAGATTCCGCTGGGAGATTTGTCAGAAAAGGTATTTAATTTGTCTTTTGCAGATTTTTATGGGTATAATGAAAATACCGGCGCATACGAATTTGCTGGATAAATTTTAAAAATATGATATAATACAGTTTATAGTTTAAATAACTTATACTAATTAAAGGAGGTGAATAAACATGAAAAAATATATCTGTGAACCATGTGGATATGAATATGATCCAGAAGTAGGTGATCCGGATGGCGGAATTGCGCCAGGAACAGCATTTGAAGATATTCCGGAAGATTGGGTTTGCCCAATCTGCGGTATGGGTAAAGAAGTATTTGTAGAAGCTGAATAATTTCAATTACAAAAGGTTACTTAGATATGCAAATACCGGCATATGCTTTACGGCTGCCGGGTGAAGAAGAAGCTGCCACGCAGTACGGTGAAATAGAAAAATGATCCGTATATGCGGGCAGCTTTTTCTTAAGATATTCTAAATAAATGATACAAATACGATGCAATACTGAAGAGTTTATAAATTTTTCCAGTAAAAGTTGCTTTTTAGTGTAGAAAGTTTTATAATGAAATGGATTATAAGGTGAAATCTGGCAATACTTATAGTTGAGGAAAATTAAGGAGGAATAAATAATGAAGAGGATATCATTGTTTTTTGCAGCATTATTGGTTACGGTATCTCTAGCAGGATGCGGCGATAAAAATAAGGAAACAGAACCGCAGACACTGGCAATGACCGAAGCTCCGACTTCAGCACAGACGGAGACTCAGACACAGACTACAGAACCGCAGACAGAAAGCAGCACGGATAAGACAAAAGAATTAAACGGACTCGTTACAGGGGTGACAGCGGATTCCGTTGATATTCAGACAGCAAGGGGCAAGAAGCTTACATTTACAACAACAGGTGCACAAGTGCAAACAACTGCAGAGCTGAAGGCGGGTAGCCAGATTACCATCCTGTACAAAGGCAAAGTAGTGGACGCAGATACATCGGGAGCAAAGGTATCTGGAATTAAAGACATGGATGCAAGCGCTGAGAAGATTACAGAAGGTGAGCAGATTGTATCAGAAACAGCTGATCCGAATGCAACAGGCGGAACGCTAAACGGAACAATTTCAGACATCACCGGAGAAAGAGTCGTAATCCTTGGAAATGACGGAGATTCCTATTATTTTACACATGACAAATGTAAAATGGTACTGGGAAATGGTATTCAGGATACCAATTACGTAACAGTTAAATTTACAGGTGATGTATACGGACCGGATATTGTACCGGCAGTAGAGATTACCGACAATACTACAAATTCAGCACCACAGACGGAAAACAGCACCAAAGTCACAGGTACGATTACAGGTGTAACGATGAGTACCCTCTCAATTTCTACAGATGATGGACAAGAGTTAACCTTTACCATCACTGGAGTACCGGTAAATATTACGGGAGGACTTATGATTGGCGAAACTGTCGGCATCAACTACACAGGCGATGTAAGCAGTGCAAAGGTTACATCAATCACCGATACCACCGGGGGCAGCACCAGTACAGATATCGGAAATAACAATGCTGAAACAAATGCCAATGCTTCTTCAGAAACAAATGCATCTACTGAGTCCAATGCTTCTTCAGATGCAGGACAGGGTGATAATAATTCAGACGGAAGTGCTGCACAGTAGCAATAAGAATTTTCAGACAAGCTCCGGTAGATAGACAGCTGAACCGGACTGGTTGATGATTTAAAGGGGAATATGCATGGTACATAGAGCATATTCCCTTATTTTATTTTGGGAAAAGAAACATTGGTTCTTTCAATCAATAATGATAATATAATTCAGGAGGAAATATAAATGCAGGTATTATTTGTAGAATATCCAAAGTGCACGACTTGCCAGAAAGCAAAGAAGTGGCTGAAAGAACATCAGGTGGAATTTGAAGACCGCCATATAAAAGAAGAAAATCCAAGTGCGGCTGAACTTAAGGAATGGCATGGCAGAAGCGGGCTTCCTTTAAAACGATTTTTTAATACCAGCGGAATGGTATATAAGGATTTGAATCTGAAAGAAAGGATTCCGCAAATGAGTGAAGACGAACAATATGAGATCCTGGCAACGGATGGTATGCTGGTGAAGAGACCTCTGGTAATCGGGGAGGATTTTGTGCTGGTTGGATTTAAAGAAAAAGAATGGGAGGAAGCACTGGTTCAATAGGATAACGGTATTTGCCGGGCCAGTTACAGGAGATGAAGAAAGAGCGCAATAACGATGTGGTTAAGGCTGCTATTTTTGATATGGACGGACTGATGTTTGATACGGAAAGGCTGGCAGCAGACGGTTGGAAATATGCAGGAGAGGTCCTGGGATTTGAAATTGATGACGGGAAGCTGTCACAGACCCGGGGAAGAAATGTGGCTGATGCCAGAAGCCTTTTTTTAAAATGGTATGGAGATCAGGTAGATTACGATGAGGCACGCAGTCTGCGGTGTGAATATTTGAACAGCAGGCTTAGGCAGTACGGAATGCCCATAAAAGAAGGATTAACTGAGCTTTTAGCATATCTAAAGGAAAAGGGATATAAAAGAGCTTTGGCGACATCCACCCACCGGGAAACGGTGGAGTGGTATTTTGAACTGGCGGGGCTTCCTTTGGATTTTGAGGCAGTCGTGTGCGGTGATGAAGTTGAGAATAGCAAACCGGCACCGGATGTTTTTCTAAAGGCAGCTAAAAAGCTGGATACAGATCCGGGGATGTGCCTGGTTCTGGAAGACAGTCCAAATGGAATCCGGGCAGGAGCCAGTGCCGGGTGCAAGGTTGTAATGGTACCGGATCTGGATATGCCAACAGAAGAAACCCAAAAACTATGTATGAAAATATGTGAAAATCTCAGAGAGGTCAAAGAGATTTTGGAAGCATTTTAATAAGTAAAAACAAAATAAGGCAGTACGGTCACATGTGGAAAATAAAAGTTTAAATTTGATGGAAATATGTGACTAAAACTATTGACAAAACTCCTAACTTAAGGCATCATAGAAGTATAAATTAAGGGGAAGTCTGTCGAAAAAACAATTGTTTGCAGATGACGAGCAGTTGTTTTTTTAAACTCAAATTATGGTAAATTATGGGTACAAACAGACTTTTTCTAAAACATAATATGAGGAAGGAGAATATGATGAAGAGAGTATTGGCAGGTTTTTTAGCCATGATGCTACTGTTTACAAGTGTTGATGTAACCGCATTTGCAGCAGGGAATGAAAAGGATGCGTCAACCGGCACAAAAGGCAATGGAGATATCAGCGTAGTCCTGAATCTCAGTTATCCGGAAGCTCTGGATACCGTTAATCAAAAAGATATGAAAGCACAATTGCTGAACGGGTCCGGAAGTGTACTGGCTGAGATCGAATTAGGCGAAAAAACAGAGGATGAGAAAGGTTTTCCTATAATGGAAAATCAGTCAGGAACCGTAAAAATGGAGGCGCTGAACAGCTACGGGGTTCCGATTACTACAGAGTCTGAGGTAAATTATTACAATGTCAGCTTCACTAATTTACCAAATAACAGTGATTATCAGATAGCATTAAAGGGAAAGGGGTACAAACCCTATCTTTCTGACAAAATTACATTAAAAGATTTCTCTAAAAAAATTGTTCTTGATACAAAGAGCCAGGCATTTACCATAGGTGATGTTAATGGCGATGGTGCTGTTGATGACAGGGATCTGGCAGTGGTAGAGACTGCATTAGGCATGAATAATATTGCAGCAGGCGGAAAAGAAGCTTCCGCAGATTTAAACTGTGACGGTGTTGTTGATATCAAGGATATTGCACTGGTGAATAGAAACCGCAGTGCAGTGGGGCAGGCAGTATTATATGATACGGAAGTGATTGCGGCAGCAGTAGCAACACTGAAGGATCTGCCAGAGGACGTTACTGTGGCTGCAGGTACAGCAGAAGATATTCTGAAACCCAATTCAGCACCGGTAACCTTTGAGACAAGTGAAGGGAAAAATCTGAGCATCCCGGTATCATTTGAGCAGCCGGTACAGATGGAACAGATCGAAATCGCATCCCCGTCAGCTTCCGGTGCAATCGAAGCAGGTGTGGCTACGGTAGATTATGAAGAAAATGGTAAGATTTATACGGAGAAATATGAATTTTCCAATGAAGTCCCCCAGGGAGTCCATGCCATTGAAACAAGAGAAGGCAGAAGTACGGTTGTTATCAATCTAGGAGCGCGTGTAGCGGTAAAGAAGGTAACGATAACGGTAACCAAAGTGGCAAATGAAGAGGGCAAGCCTACTTATGCTGTAGTGGAAGAAATCAAATTCTTGAAGGATATTGTACCGGTTAATCCTACCAACGACAGCGCTATTCCAAAGAATGTCCAGGCGGCAGAAGATGACAAGACAGTCACATTGACATGGAAAGCAGTGGATAATGTAACTGGTTATATGGTGAAATACGGTCTGGAATCCGGAAAATATACGGATCAGATATCAGTGGAAGGAACGACTGCGGAAATTAAAGGATTAGATAATCTAATAACATACTATTTTGCAGTTTATGCAGTGAACGGAGATTGGAAAGGACAGGCATCACAGGAAATAGTGGCTGTTCCACGGCCGAAGTCCCCTCCGTCCCCTCCGGATCATTTAAAGGTTGCGTCCGGGGATAATTCACTGAAGTTAAACTGGGGAAAGACGAAGAATGCGGAAACTTACAGTGTTTATTACAAAGTAAACAATGGAAAACCGGGCGGTTATACAAAGGCTGCAGGCGGGTTAAAGGATCTCAGTTATGTTATAACAGATCTTATTAATGATATTGAATACAGTGTATATGTAACAGCCAGCAATGCAAAGGGTGAAAGCGGTCCGTCACTGATTTCAACTGCTATACCAAAAAGAGAAATATTAGAATTGCCGGTGATTCCTACATTAAACAGAATCCCAAATTCTGATGTGGTAAAAATACAGATGACGAATACCAATAACGTGAATCCAAGCTATGGCGGCACCTTTAAAGTACAGGATGTTCTGGATGGAGATTACTATACACACTGGACAGCCAGGGCATGGTGGGAAAACAAAGAATTTATATTTGATTTTAAAGATCCCAAGACAATGGATTATGTAGTTTATGTTCCAAGGCTTGATGGAAATTACAGAAAGAATTTGTACCGTTATTATATCAGAGTATGGGATAGCGAGGGGAAGGTATCCACTATTGCAAACTGGCTGCCTTACAAAGGAGATCCTGTTAATAAAGGATTTGCAATCCTTACGTTCCCAAAAACAGAAGATATTAAGAGAATCGGTATTGAAATGAAGCAGTGGGATGGTGCTGGTAATATCTCCTTATCCGAAATGGCATTCTATGATTATTCCGGTATAAACGAAAAGGTAGAGGCGCTGTTTGCAAATAAGAGTTTAACGAAGTTAGCAGATGGAGTTACGGAACAACAGATTGATGAACTGGAAGTACTTTTAAGAGATACCTCAGGCTATTACGTTGACCAGAGTGTTTTGTTAGATGAGATATCAATAGCCAGAGGTTTACTGGAAAATGATCCTTCTAAATTAGGCAAAATCATTGATCAGGTAGAGTCCAGAAATACGGCCGGCAATCTGAAAAGGATCAATACATACCAGCCGCTTGGAGTTGTTGCCAATTCAGGAAAACAAATCGTAATCTACGCGGACATTCCGGATGGAGAGCATGTAACGGTAGTTCCAACCCAGTATTTTGCGGAAGCTTCTTCCTGGGCAGGCAGCGGAATTGAATTGACTGGCGGAAGAAATGTGATTCAGATACCGCAGCTCATGACGATTAATGCGGAAAAGGGCGGATCGCTGTATCTGCAGTATTCCGGACAAAAGGCATCAGAGATCAAATTGCAGATTCGCGGAGAATATTCACAGATTCCGGTTCTGGAACTGGCTGACTGGGATAACATGGATGAGGCGCAAAGGCGTGAAGTAATTACGAAATATGTTACTGAGATGAGCACCTATACCAGTAAAATTCCAGCGAAAAACGAACAGACAAACATCAGGAACAGCACAGAGATTTCTCTTCCGAATGTTTTACTGTCACTTCCGGCAGTACCTGTTCAAAAAGCAATTGTAAGCGGCGCAGAAACGTTGGAGAAAAAAGTAGATAAGTTATACAATAATGTACTTGCCTGGGATGAACTCCTGGAGGTATTATATACAACTCATGGTGTAGATGACAAGAAAGCTGAACGATCCAGAGTCAATATCCGCTATATGCGTATGTTTGCAGGGGCATTTATGTATGCCAGCGGGGCGCATATCGGAGTCGGATATGGTTCAACAGGTGCATTGGTACAGGGAAGGCCAACCAGTGTCACAGGCGAAGGCAAAGGAAACGGACTTTACGGCTGGGGCATCGCACATGAAATCGGGCATCAGATGGATACGTTAGGAAAAGCAGAGACTACAAATAATATTTATTCCCTGTTTGGACAGACTCATGACGGCGGACAGAATGCACTTCCATCCAGGCTGGAGACAAGCAATAAGTACGAACAGATATTTGAAAAAACTTCAATAGGAGCAGTCGGTCTGCCAAATGATGTCTTTGTGGGCCTGGGCCTGTACTGGCAGCTGCATCTGGCATATGACCTGGGAGCAGATGATAATTTCTATAATCTGGTGAACAAGGCTTATCGTGAAGATAAAGGCAAAGGATTTTCTGGAGATCAGAAATTTGCAGTGGTAGCAAGTTATATTGCGCAGAAAGATTTAACGGAGTTCTTTGAACGTTGGGGAATAGTTCTGAGTGATGAAGCTAAAGCAGAAATGAGCAAATATGAGAAGGAAAGCCGTAAGATTTATTATCTCAATGACCAGTCCAGAAGAGAAGCAATGGCAGGAAGTACACCGGTTAGCGGAAGTATTGAAGTAAATGCTTCTATTGATCAGAAAACAGCTGTGATTACCATATCCGGACTCCCAGAGGACGATCCTATGGTACAGGGCTATGAGATCAGCAGGAATGGAAAGGGTATTGGATTTACAAAAGAAACAACCTTTACAGATATCATTGGTTCCATGAATAACCGGGAAATCACCTATTCTGTAAAAGCGATTGATGTACTTGGTAATGTAATTGCAGAAGCTAAATCACAATCTATTAAGATACAACATGATAATCTGGTTCCGCGGGATTCATGGAGTTATGAGATAGATGAAGACGGTTCTATAATAGTTACGATGAAAGATGAAAATGTCTCCATTGCAGGTATTAAGATAAAAGGGCAGTCCATACAGAAAAATGCAACAGCGGAAGAAGTTACAGAAGAAGTTACAGAAAAAGTGACAGAAATCGTTACAGAAGCCATGACTGAAGCAAAAGCCAAGATGGTAAAGAACAATTCTTTACCGGAATTGAAATCTGCACTTTCAGATTCAGCAAAATCTACAGAGCCGCAGACACAGGCGGAAAGCAATCTGGAAGCAGCTAAGGAAGTTAATACAGAATCAGATACGGAAAGACTTACAGAATTTAATACGGAACCATATACACAGACAGATGCACAGGGAGAAACAGAAATAGAAACAGAGCCTGTAACAGAACAGGTTACGGAAGAAATAACGGAGCAGGCACCGAAGTATGAACGTGCCAAAGCAGCCGGTAAGCTTACGGTTTCTGTCAGCGAAGATGGTATCCAATATAAGGATGTGAAGGTATTTGATCAGGATATTGATAGTTCCAAGGATCAGACGTATCTCTTTGAAAGAGAAGATGGAAGAGTTGAAACCTATGATGAGAAATACATCAGGATTACCAATTTACCGGATAATCTGACAATGGATGATATTGATTTTATGGCTTACCCGGGTGATGATATTGAAATCAGTGAAACAGCAATCGGTTATCTGGAAAGCGATTACCAGTATGGTGATGCAGAAGAAGATATCATTAAGGCAGGAACTTTAATAGTGACAGGTACTTATCGTGGGGATCCGGTCTATAATACAATCTTACTCCAGGGCAGATTTAACAATGTGGATAACAGTAAAGATGACAGTAGTATTGACTTAGTAGAAAGACCGATGAACGGAGTATCGTTACTCTTCGCGGAGGAACCGAAAGAAGGAGATATGACGACGATTAATAATGGTTTCTGGATCTTCATACCTGATGTACAAAAAGAAGCGGCACTCACAGAGGGTGCATGTGGAAATAGTGTACTTCCGGCAGAAATCCAGGCTGTGATGTATCGTACAGACGATCCGAACAATGCGGACAGCAAACGTCTTGTAAGTAATACCTTATGGGTACAATCTCCTACGGAAGAAACAATGCCGAATATCAGGCTAGAGTCTGACTCGGCAGATGGAGGGATGAACAATTGAGGAAGATAGGAAAGGTTAAGGTTCTCGTGGGAGTACTGGTACTTATGCTGCTATACTCCATGACAGCCCTGGCAGCAACAGAAAAGCCAGGAATAAAATTGTCCGTTACAGATACTGCCGGTGAATGGGCAGTTGAGATTCAGAATATGGACAATTTGGCATATTCCGTACAGTTTGACATCGTTGTGAATGAAAAGGCAGAAGGAACTATGGAGTGGGACGATACGTCCCCCTCCACCTACCACAAGATGACACAAAAAGAAGACGGCAGTAAGACCATCTTCACATTCTATGTTGACAAACTGTCAGAAATTTCTACCACAGGCACGGCAAAATTAGGAGTACTCACGTTAAAGAATACGACAGCTAAAACAAAGTTTTCTACAAGCGGGGAGATGACAACACTGGATGCCAAGCTTAATGCAACAAAGGTAACAGATGCGGCGCTTGTATTAGAAGATCATGAGTGGGATAGTGATTTTACCGTGGATAAGGCAGCAACCTGTATAAAGGAAGGTGAACAATCAATTCATTGTACAACGTGTGATGCAAGAAAAGATATCACAGTGATTCCCAAATCAGGGCATAAATACGGACAATGGGAAGTGACTACGGCAGCAAGCTGTACAGAAGCGGGAAGCCGTAAAAAGGAATGCAGTGTATGCCATGATGTTGAGACGGAAGTGATTCCAGCATTAGGACATGACTGGGAAAAAGATTTCACGGTGGATAAAGCAGCAGGCTGTACAGAAAAAGGTGAAAAGTCGATTCATTGTACCAGGTGCGATGTAAGAGATAAAGTTACAGAGATTCCGGCATTGGAGCATAAATATGGTGACTGGAAAGTGACAGAAGCAACCTGTACAAAAGCGGGAAGCAAAACCAAGGAATGCAGTGTGTGTGGAGATGTAGTAACGGAAGCAATTCCAGCATTAGGACATGACTGGGAAAAAGATTTTACAGTTGACAAAGCAGCAAGCTGTACAGAAATAGGTGAAAAGTCGATTCATTGTACCAGGTGCGATGTAAGAGATAAAGTTACAGAGATTCCGGCATTGGAGCATAAATATGGTGACTGGAAAGTGACGAAAGAAGCAACTTGTACAGAAGCGGGAAGCCGCACCAAGGAATGCAGTGTATGCCACGATGTGGTGACGGAAGTCATTCCAGCATTAGAACATGACTGGAAATCCAATTACACAATTGATAAAGTTGCAACCTGCACGGAGGATGGAGTAAAATCTATTTATTGCAGAAAATGCAGCGAGCAAAAAGATATTGTGAAGATTCCGGCACTGGGACATAATTATGGTGAATGGAGTATTACAAAAGAAGCTACCTGTACAGAAAAAGGAATCCATACGAAAGTATGTATGCGATGCCCGGATCAGGTATCGGAAGAGATTCCGGCATTGGGACACAGCGCAGGAGATTGGGAAGTAGAGAAAGCGGCCACCATTTTCGCCAAAGGCGTAGAAGTTAAGAAATGTGAGCGCTGTGATATCGTTTTAGAAAAGAGAGATATTAAGAAGAAGAAAGCGAAAGTGAAGTTAAATGCGAAGTCCACAACGATGCAGGTTAAGAAGACTTCAACAGCTTTAAAGGTGAAGTCCGGCAGTACCGGAGATAAGGTAAGTAAATGGACATCCGCAAATAAAAAGATAGCTGTAGTTGATAAAAAGTCCGGCAAGATAACGGCTAAATCTGTAGGAACAACTTATATTACAGTTACGATGAAGAGCGGTGCCAGTGCCAAGTGTAAAGTTATCGTTCAGGAAGATGCTGTTGCTACAAATAAAGTTTCCTTTGGCTCTAAGAAGATAAACCTTAAAAAGGGCAAATCAGTGAAACTTCAGGTTCTTAGAACACCGATATCAGCAAATGACAAATTGGAGTTCACCTCTTCAAAAGAAAAAGTTGCTGAAGTCAATTCAAAAGGTAAGGTCACAGCAAAGAAAAAAGGATACACGACTATAACCGTCAAGACAGCAACAGGAAAGAAAGCAACTTGTGAGATATATGTTTCGTAATCAGTGAGAAAGAACGGATGACGAGATAGAATTTTTAGACACAGTTTAAATTAAGGCAGCTGAAAATAAATTTTAATATCTGATTTTATACCGGTATGGAATGTCCAGACTATAAAATCTGATAAGAAAGTTTATGGATCGGCTGCCTTGTTTATATTTGTGGAGAAGATAGTATCAGTATTACGAGAAGATGGTATCCGTTTTTCTAAAAGATGGTATTTCCTTTTTCATGAAAAATTATTCATACGTATGATGCAATGCTTCGATAGAAGAGGCATAGGCAGTTGGTGGAATACCAACTGCTTTTTTGAAACACTTGGAAAAGTAATGCAGGCTGTTATATCCTAAAATTTCGGAAATTTCTGTCATATTATATTTCCCAACCTGAATTAGATGCATGGCACGTTCAATTCTAAGGTTATTATAATATTCAATAACACCAGTCCCCAGATTATTGCGGAAAATTTGTTGAAGTAGCGCACTTGACACACAATTATCCTTACATACTTGTTGTAGGGTGAGGGTGGAGTCCCCCAAATGGTTCTCGAAATAATCCTGTATCTGCCTTATAATAGACCGCTCCTTATGTAATTTAATGGAACTGGATTGAGCAGAACCAAAATGAACAGAATCGGATTGAACAGAACTCAAATGAACCGAACAATAATGAACAGGATCAGTATGGATAAAGTCAGAATGTTCAGAACCGGAAGAAACGTATTCATTTTTGATAAGTTGCTCTGACGCCGGAATTTCCATATCCTTACGTATCAGATCAATGATAAGCAGCTCCAGGTAATTTTTTAAGGACTGTTCGCATCCAAAGGAGAGATATTCTCTCTTTTCCAGTTTCAAGATGGCAGGTTTTTCAAGTTCAGTTGCGAAAGTAAGGCGTGCTTCCCTTAGAAACTGACCGATAAAAAACTGCTGCCGTTGGCTGGTTTTGATGATTTTATGGGTGAGCCCCGATAACCGCAGAGAAGGGCTTCGAAATGAAATAACAGCGATATCAGATGGATGCTGGTAATTCCCCCAGACATTGTGAAATTCATTTGGACCAATCAGGATCAGGTCACCTTTTTCCAATGTATAAATATCATTTTCTATGCGTACGTTCAGAATACCAAAGTCGATATAAATAAATTCCCAGAAATCATGACTTTCGCCTCTGTAATTATAATCCGGACTAAATTTAAAGTAATGGACGGTCTGAAGCGATTCTAGGATGATAGCATTCTCTAAATATGTATCCTGATAATCTTTTTTCATTTGGTATCTCCCCATATATATGAATGTGATTAAGAGTTAAAAATACTGGTACTGTCAGTTTTATTTCATAAAAAATGCAAATATCAGATACGTATTATCAATCTAAATTCTATTTATATTTTAATTTGCAAATATTGTATGATAAATGACAAAGCCGGCATGTCCTCTTATTGATATAATTTTGATTATAACAAAATAAATCCTAAAGGGGTAAGAAATATGACAAATAGAGAAAACTTTTTTATGGCAATGTCACACCGGCAGCCGGAGCAGATTCCTTTTTTTATACGGTTGTGTGAGGAATTGGAAGTGGAATTTGAGAGACGGTATCATACAGCAGATTATCGGAAATATTATGGCAGCTGTATTATACCTGTAAAAATGAAGCCCACAGAGCATTTGCAGGATTTCTCTGCATATTTTGACGGACAATCCTATGATTATTATAATGAGTGGGGGGTAGGTTATAAGGCTGGGAGCACCGGTTACCATTTCCGGCAGTTTGTATCCCCAATGAAATTTTTTGAAACACCGGAAGAAGTATGGGATTTCCCACTACCGGATATTCTGGAAGATTACCGGTGGGAGGGATTAAAAGAGACTATCGCGGAGCTAAAAGCAGCAGATTGCATCACAATGAATACTTCCGGATGCAATATTGATATATTTGAAGCTGCCTGGTACCTAAGGGGGATGGAAAATATGCTGATGGATATGCTGGCGGATGAAGAAATGGCGGAAGCATGTCTGGAACGAATGTGCAGGATAAAATGTGAAATGGCTAAGAAATGCGCAGAGGCGGGATTTGATATTGTGGTATTCGGAGATGATGTGGCTACACAGAGAGGGATGATGATGGATAAAGAGCTGTGGAGAAAATGGCTGAAACCACGGCTGAAACGCGGAATTGACAGCGCAAAGTCTATAAATCCGGATGTCTTGTGCTATTACCATTCGGATGGGGATATTTCAGATATCATAGAAGACCTGATTGAAATTGGCGTGGACATTCTAAACCCGATACAGCCGGAATGTATGGATCCGGTTGCCGTAAAAGAGCGGTATGGCAGCAGGGTAAATTTATGGGGAACTATCGGAACCCAGACAACAATGCCCTTTGGCACACCAAAAGAGGTACGCAGGGAGGTCAGAAGAATGATCGAAAACGCGGGCAGGGACGGAGGTTTGGTGATAGCGCCTACCCATGTGCTGGAGCCGGAGGTACCTTTTGAAAATATTGAAGCATATGTGGAAGCTGTAAAAAGTAAATGGTAGAAAATGCTGGAAGTAATTGATTCGTAACAGTTTAAATAGTATGATATAGAAAACTAGAGCGTGTTTGAAAATTCATTCCTGCCATCTGCACGCCCCACTTTGCGGTATATTTGCCCCGAATTCAGGTTACGTAGCCCGCTACGCGCCCTTCATCCGGGACAAATCTCCCACAAACTGTGACGCACAGCTGCCAGAAAGCAATTTTAAAACACGCTCTAGTGCTATCAAAAGGTATTTACTGCGATAAATCCAGATCAATCAGGGGGAGTGTCCAATGAAAGTGCCGCATTTTTCATTAAAGATAAAGTCAACGATAAAGCAGAGATTCTTTTTTTTCAGTGCATTAAATATCATTGTAGTTATTCTTGCGATTGCGGTCATATCCAATGTCCTTTTTGAAAAAACTATAACTGAGAAGGCAAAGATGTTCCAGCAAAGGGAAGTCTCCCTGGTGTGCAATAATATGGAATTATTGGTCAACAGCATCAATGATTATATTCTTACTTTATCCGTAGACAGTACTCTTCAGGAAATTTTAAAGTACCATGACGAGGTTCCGATTTCGGAAGAAGAGAGATATAACATTAAAATGAAACTGATTCGGGCAGTTTATGCAAAATCGGCTTTGAATTCTTACATAGATTCCGTAGTAATTCTATCTAAAAGCGGAACATTTTATGATATGGGCATGTATTCCAAAGAAAATTTTAGCAGTACGTTTGAAAAGAATAATATCCAGATGTCTGATATTATCAATAAACCAACCTGGTATGGACCCCTTGTAATGAAAAATGAACTGGTGGGGGAAGAAAATGTATTTGTAATTACCAAGCAGGTTATGGATATCTGGTCTCCGAATGTACTGGGGTATGTATTTGCAATTGTGAAAGAAAGCAAGGTAAGTGGGTTTTACCGGGATATTATCGAGAAGAATGCGGAGCTTTATATTGTTAATGAAGATATGAATATTATTTCTTCTGCCGATAAATCGCTGTTGTATAAGGATATCCGGAATCTGGAGATCTATGCGAATAAAAAGGATGCATATATTATTACGACAGAACAGATTCCCATCAATAACTGGAAGGTCATGGACTTTGTTCCAAAGCGTTATCTGGTAAGTGAAATGGATAAAATCACCCTGTCAATGGTCAATATTGGTATCATTGCAATTATATTTTCCTTCGTGTTGTCTTATGCAATAGCCAGCAGGGTAACAAAGCCGATCCATAAACTGGCAGTTGCAATGAAGTCTTTTGACTGTATCAATGGAAACAGCCATACCACGGAGGTACGATCGCCACAGGAGCTGAATCTTCTGACCAGAAGATTTAACCAATTGGTGGACCGGGTACAGGAGCTGATGCATCAGATTGAGATCGAAAATGAACGGAAAAGGGATTATGAGTTCAGATTAATTCAGGCACAGATTAAACCCCATTTTTTGTATAATTCACTGGAGACCATTATCTCGCTCATTGGGATATCCATGAAAGATAATGCTATGCAGTACACCAGATCCCTGGGGAATTTTTACCGCATTTCATTGAGCAATGGTACGGATATAATTACGCTTAAGGAAGAACTGGATCTGATACAGAATTACTTATATATGCAGGGCATCCGCTATGTAGATAAATTAAATTATCAGATTGAGGGGGATGCCAGGCTGGCAACATACGTTATTCCAAAGTTAACGCTCCAGCCGTTGGTGGAAAATGCAATCTATCATGGAATAAAGCCTAAAAAGGTAAAATCAGATATCAAGATTAAATACTATAGTGATGCAGATGATATATTGATCTCGGTTTATGACAATGGGGTGGGCATCCGAAAGGAAAAGCTGGATTCCGTACTGAGGGATCAAAAGACAGATGAAAGAGGAGGATTTGGTTTGAATTCTATCGATAACCGGCTTAAGCTTGTATTCGGGTCTTCCTATGGGCTGGCTATCAGCAGCAGCTATGGGGTGTATACAGAAGTTATTGTGAGAATTCCAAAAAAGGACAGGCTGTAGTATAGGAAGGTTTGGGAAAAGCGATAAAGGACAGGGTGTAAAAACTATGACAAAGGTTGTAATTGTAGATGATGAATTTTACTTTAGACAGTATTTGAAATCATGTATCGACTGGGAGGGAATGGGTTGTCATATTGCAGGGGAA
The DNA here is from genome assembly GCA_900539655.1 of uncultured Robinsoniella sp. GTDB lineage: Bacteria > Bacillota > Clostridia > Lachnospirales > Lachnospiraceae > Robinsoniella. Next base: position 8,711 of record UQCR01000072.1, on the reverse strand, counting down.
GCTTCTGATGGGGAAGAGGGCCTGCTTTTAGTGGAAAGAGAAGAGCCGGATATGGTAATTCTGGATATTAATATGCCGATTATTGACGGCATTGAATTCAGTAAGCTGATCTACGAAAGGAAGCTGGAAACCAGAATTATTATTTTAAGCGGTCACAGCGAATTCCAATATGCGCAAAAGGCAATGAAATACGGTGTGAAAAGTTATTTGTTAAAGCCGCTGAACGAAAGTGAGCTGTGCCATGCGATCCGGGAGATATCCAAAGAGGTGGAAGCCTTGCGCAGTTACCAGGTGAAACTGTCCAGTCTGGAAAAACAGGTAAAAAGAAATCAGCCTTTGCTGGAGGAAAAGATATTAAATGATTTAATACGGGGAGTCATATCTGCCGGGGGGACGCATGGGAAAATGTCACCGGGACTGGAAGGGATGAATCTGGATTATCATTTTTTTGTCGTGCTGGTCATGGAAATCGATGACTTTAAATCCCGTCAGTGGGATGTGGCGGATAAGGAATTGTGGAAGTATGCGGTGCGCAACATTGCCCAGGAGCTGATTCCCGCTGACATGCAGCCCTATTTTTGTGTGGATGAGCGGGATAGCATTGTCTGCCTGCTGTGCGGGGATGTATCCAGGGACAATAGCAAAGCTGAAATTAGGAAATATGTGCTTCAGATTGCAGAGTTTATCTCCAGGCATCTGCCATTTACCGTTACCATTGGAATTGGAAATTCAGCTGCTGATCCGGGAGGAATAACAACGTCCTATCAACAGGCATTATTTTCCCTGAAAAATAAGTATAACAGTGGTGGAAACAGTGTGGTTGACTATGAAAAGACGAAATCTTTTATCAGCCAGAATACCCTGATCCATTCAGGAATCAGGAATGAATTAATTATGGGGATGAGGCAGGGAGACCGGGAATCGGTCCAGTGTATTGTGAAGAAGATTTTCAGTGAAGCGCAGGAACTTCGCATCAGTTATGATATGCTGCAGTGCCATTGCATGGAATTTATTTTTACCTGTCTGGAATATCTGGAGGAGGTGTCGGTTGTGTTTACGGATATATTTACGCAAATGCAGTCGCCTATGGAAATACTGGATGAGATTCAAACGATTAGCCAGGCACAGAGCCGGATATTGGATTTATTTGACAAGGCATTGTGCTACATTGGAGAGCACAAAAATACCAGAGGGATGAAGCAGATTGAGGAAATTAAGGCATATATTACAGAGCATTTCTGTGAAGCGGAGTTTAAAATAAATGATATTGCAGGATATTTTTACGTTAATTACCATTATTTATGCCATAGTTTCAAAAAGCAGACAGGAATTACCCTGAATCAATATATCACATCGCTTCGAATCGAACGGGCAAAAACATTAATTGACCAGGGATGCCGGAATATGACACTATTGGCGGAACAGGTAGGCTATGGGGATCTGGGCTATTTTGGAAAATGCTTTAAGAAATATACCGGAGTATCACCGTCAAAGTACATGGATAAAATTGAATAGGAAATAGAGGAAAAGAGGCTTTCCAAAACCCGTAGAATTTCATTAGGATCTGTTGAATGAATTTCTGTATGGGTTAGTACAGCCTCTTTTTCTATAAATGAAAACAAACAATATTACCAATGAACAAACAATATTGTCTTACGGAGATCTGTTAAGTCAGATATACTGAACTTACAATTAATATCTGAAGGAGGAAAAGATATGAGAAAGAGATGGATGCAAGCGGCGGCGGCAGTAGTAATTACATCCTTAATGTGTATGGGATGTTCCACAGGAAAAGGAGAAACGGCAAAGAGTCCTGCAAAGAGCGAAACCACAGCAGAGGATACGGCTTCCGGTAAAGGAGAATCGAAAGAAGCTGCATCAAATGAAACAGACGGAGAAACAGATGCTAAAGATACTCAGGGTGCGGCAGAGACAGCGTCTGGAGAACCGGTAAAATTAAAAGCTTTTTTAATGTCAGAGGATGAAGCCAGGGTCAGATTATATAACGAATGTTATGCCCCAAATGTTAAAAATGACCTGCCTAATCTGGACGTTGAATTTGAACTTCCGGGAAAAGGATATCAGGAAAAACTTCGTATCTATAATGCGTCCGGAGAGCTGCCCGATGTATTTTTCGGATGGAATATAATTCTGGAAAGCGATAATGCGGTAAATCTGACGCCTTACATTGAAAAAGACGGATTTATTGACCGGTATAAAACTAAATCGGCATTAGTTCCTTACAGTGACGGCAATATCTACGCAATCAGTGCAGGTATGGATGCCTATTATACAGCAGCAATGATTTATAACAAAGAAATATTTGAAAAGGAAAATATTAAAGTACCGACTAATTTTGAGGAGTTATTGGATGCCTGTACCCAGTTTGCGGCAAAAGATTATGTTCCGATTTCCATGCTTGGCAGCTTTACTGCTTACGCTTTTCTCCCCCAGGAGCTGATTACGATGGATGATCCTGAAAATATGAAGAAGATTATAGCCGGGGATATGGGATTTGATTCGGAACCGTTTCGAAATGCAATGAACAAATATGAACAGATGATTAATGCAGGTGCATTTGCAAAAGATGCGGCCACCACTACTTATGATGAGCATGTGGCACTGTTTACTTCCGGTAAGTCTCCAATGATCTATGCGCCGTTGTGGGTATATGGATCAATTGACAAAATGGAAAATCTGGATTACTTTTCATTGCCGACTTTCAACAAAACACCGGGATTCCTCAATGGATGGGGACAGGCATATGGCGGTTATATGGTATCTAAGAACAGTGAAAACATCGAGGAATCTGTGAAACTGGCAGAATGGATGGTAGAGCAGGATGCAAAATTCTTCTCGGAAGAAATGGGCAATGCAGTGGGAATGGATGTTGGAACGGAACCTAAGCTTTCACCTATTACCAAGGACTATTATGACCTGTTTAACCAGGAAGGGATGGATGTAATTCCTAATTATGCGTCTAACTTTTTGAAGGATTCAGTCAAAGCAGAATTAGAAGTGAATATTGGAAAACTTCTCACCAAGCAGTTAACGGCAGATGAGTTTTGCACTACAATGGATAAATTGCAGAAAGATTCTGAGAAGTAATTGCATACAAAAAGGAGAATGCCATGGACAGATATTTAAGCAAAAAATGGATCATTCTGGTGTTCCTGGCACCAGCCACCATCATATTTAGTGTATTTATTTTATACCCCATGCTTCCGACTATTTATACAAGCTTTTTTGAATACGATGGTTTTAAGGTAGGGAAGTTTGTGGGAATCGGGAATTACAGCGCGGTTCTGACAGATCCTGTATTTTGGCATTCTGTTTCCAATACCCTGAAAATTGTATTGCTACAGACGCTGGTTGCCGGTCCTGTATCATTACTGCTGGCGCTGCTTATCAATCTCTGCTCTGTAAAAATGAGACGGTATGTTAAAATTACCTATTTTATGCCAACAGTGTTGAATATCACAGTTATCTGTCTGATGTGGAAAATGGTATTGCAGCCCAATTGGGGAATTATCGATACGGTATTGACAAATTTAGGGTTAAGCGATTTGATACATACCTGGCTGATAGATGAACAGACGGCGATCTGGTGTGTGGCTTTTGTATTCGTCTGGCAGTATATTGGTTATAATATGGTTCTTTTGTATTCCGGGATTCGTTCTATACCGGAGACCTATATGGAGGCGGCGAAGGTGGAGGGGGCAAATTTCTTCCAGCAGTGCAGATACATCACGATTCCCCTGCTTCAGGAAATTATTAAATTTGTATTGATTATATCTACAGCAGGAACGCTTGGTATGTTTGCGCATGTGCAGGTTATGACAAACGGAGGGCCGGGAGACCTTACCAGAACAATTGTCTATCAGCTCTATTACAAGGCGTATCAAAGCCAGCAGTTTGGAGAGGCAAATGCGATTGCAGTTATTTTTGCAGTGATCGGCATCGGCGTGTTTATGGTGATTAATCATTTTGTGGCAAGAGAGCGGATTGAACTGGTATAGTTCACCAGCAAAAGGAAGGAGCAAGTTTGAAACAAAAGCGTTTCAAACTACTTATTAATGCATACCGCAGACTTGTCAGCGGTATACAGGGGGATAAGTTTGAAAGTTCCTTTCAGACTACTTATTAATGGATATCGCAGGCGGGACCTGCGATATGCAGGAGGTATAATTATGAAGAAAAAAGGCAGAAAGATTATCCTTTGGCTAAGCATGGTGCTGATTAGTTTTCTGTTTCTGTATCCCTTATTGTGGATGGTACTGACTTCTCTGAAGACAAAGGAAGATGTAATGATGAATCCATTTGGATTGCCTGCAGAGTGGATGTTCAGCAATTATGCGGATGCATTTACCACATTTGATTTTCCAAGATTTTTCCTGAACAGCGTGGTATATACTGCGGGAACGATTTTACTTACGATATTTTGTGCGATCATGTTTGCCTATGCGGTTGCCAGAATGAGATTTAAGCTCAGCAGGTTTATGGTAAACCTGCTGCAGGTGGGGATGATTGTCCCGGTATTTGTAATCGTGCTCTCTTTATTCAGTCTGATGGGAGATCTGGGAGTACGAAATACTTACCAGGGTATGATTATGCTCTATACCGCCAGTGCACTGCCCATATCAGTAATTATATTTACCGGTTATTTCAGGTCCCTGCCATTTGAACTGGAGGAAGCAGCTTATATTGACGGCTGCGGTGTGTTCCGGACATTTTTCAGGATTATGGTGCCAATGGTGGCGCCGGCAGTAACTACCGTTGTGATTGTGGTATTCATGAATTATTCCTGGAATGAATTTTCACTGGCATATCTGCTGATCGATTCACAGAATATGAGATCCCTTCCCATTTCATTGAATTATTTTACCTCATTAAGAGGCACGGATTGGGGGCTGCTGGGTGCAACGATGGTAATGATCAGTGCGCCAGCCGTTCTGCTGAATATCGTATGTGGAGAAAAGATCGAAGATGCTCTGACGGCAACGTCGGCACTGAAGTAAAAGGAGAAGCTTATGACGAGAAAAGAACGATTGATGGCTGTTCTGCGGGGGGAGCCTGTGGACAGGCCGCCGGTATGCTTTTACGAGATAGGTGGGTATTCGGAGGATGAGAATGACCCGGATCTGTTTAATATATATAACCATCCATCCTGGAAGCCTCTGCTGAAAATGGCAAGGGAAAAAACAGACCGTATTATTATGTGCTACATACCATTTGTACATCCAGCCACACAGGTGGAAAAACAGACGGTAGTGACCTCCTATTTTGATGATCAGGGAAGAAAGCATGAGATTACGGAAATAAAGGCAGGAGAGCGTATACTGCGCCAGCATACCAGAAGAGATATGGATGTGAACACTGTGTGGATTCTGGAGCATTTTATTAAGGATGAAACGGACCTGGAAGCCTGGATTTCCCTGCCAGCGGAAGAAATTGGAGAACCGGATTACAGACAGCTGCTATCAGTGGAAAGAGAAATCGGAGACACTGGCATTGTAATGATAGAAACGGGGGATGCCCTGTGTGAGATAGCGTCCCTGATGGATATGGAAGAGTACATGATCATAGCGATGACCGAGCAGGAACTCTTTCATAAAGCGCTGCAAAAGGCGCAGGAAATATTACTGAAGAAAACGGCGCGGATCGCAGAAGACCTGCCGGGGCGCCTTTGGAGGATATATGGTCCGGAATATGCTGCACCGCCATATCTGCCTCCATATTTGTACAAAGAATACGTGACGGATTATGACAGGGAGCTGGTATTAGCAATACAGAGGCATGGAGGTTTTGCCAGAATCCACCAGCATGGAAGGCAGAAAGATATTCTTAAATATACTGCAGAGACCGGGTGCTCCGGGCTGGATCCCATCGAACCTGTTCCCCAGGGTGATGTGGAATTATCCGAGGTTCGCAAAAAATATGGCCGACAGATGGTGTTGTTTGGAGGACTTGAAATTAGTGATATCGAACAGATGGGGCAGGAAGCATTTAAAATTAAAGTGGAAGAGGCTGTGCGCCAGGGGATGTCAGGTGAAGGAAGAGGTTTTGTGCTGATGCCTTCTGCATGCCCGCTGGGAAGGGTTCTTTCCGAAAATGCCTATAAAAATTATGAAGTGATGATTGAAGTTGCAGAACGTTATTCAACAACAGGAGGACAGAACGGATGAAAAAGATAAGGGCGGCACTAATCGGTGCGGGACAGCGGGGAGCACAGGCTTATGCTTCCTATGCATGCAGGCATCCGGAAGAACTGGAGTTTATTGCAGTGGCGGAACCCGATGCCAGGCGGAGACAAGCCTTTCAAAAGGAGTTTCAGATTCCAAAAGAGAACTGTTATGAAGATTGGGAAACTTTTTTAGAGCAGGATAAAATGGCAGATGCTGTCCTGATCTGTACACAGGATCAGGACCACTTTTTACCAACATTAAAGGCAATGGAGAAAGGGTATCACATTCTATTGGAAAAGCCTGTTTCCAATCATCCGGATGAATGCAATACAATTGAAAAAGCGTTATCTGCATATCCGAATGTATTCTTAGTATGCCATGTACTTCGTTATACCCCATTTTTCAAGACCTTAAAAAGATTGTTAGATGAAAATAAAATTGGTGAACTGCAGAATATTCAGTTGATAGAAAATGTAGGATATTGGCATCAGGCACATAGTTTTGTCCGCGGAAACTGGAGAAACAGCAAGACCTCCAGCCCTATGATCCTGGCAAAATGCTGCCATGATATGGATATCCTTTTGTGGCTGGCAGATTCTGACTGCAGCAGAGTATCGTCCTTTGGTTCTTTGGGGCATTTCAAAAAGGAAAAGGCACCGGCGGGAGCTGCTAAACGATGTACGGATGGATGTCCGGCAGCAGATGAGTGTGCCTATTATGCCCCGGGAATATATATAGACTGGAAGGATAACTGGCAGGCAGATGTAATTAAAAAAGTAGTCAGCCAGGATACCAGTGAGGAAGCTATCCTGGAAGCGCTTCGGACTGGCCCATATGGCAGATGCGTCTATGAATGCGATAACGATGTGGTGGATCATCAGGTGGTCAATCTGGAATTTACCAATAAAGTTACAGCTTCCTTTACCATGAGTGCGTTTTCCTGGGATTGCAGCAGAGTAATTAAGCTCATGGGAAGCAAAGGGGAAATAAACGGCAGACTGGAAGAGGATGAGATTGAACTGATCGATTTTAAGAAGGGAAAGAAAGAGACCATTCTGATTGATGCCATAAAGGAAGGACATGGCGGCGGAGACTATGGAATAATGAAAGAATTCCTGAGGCTGATCAGAGAAAATGTAGATGGGGCAGGGGATAAGAGTGCGTTGTCTGCGCTTCAGGGCCACAGAATTGCTTTTGCAGCAGAAAAAGCAAGGGTAACGGGAACGGTTGTTGAGATGTAGGTTGGGGAAGAATGAAGCTGAGGGAAGTTGGGAACAGATAGAATATGTGTACTAGATGCATATGAAGAACAGGATTCGGAAAGGAAACACTATGACAGGCAGAGAGCGGGTAATAAACTGCATAAAACATTTGGATACAGATAGAATACCCCATTATATTGAGCTGGGATCGGAAGAACTGGAAAAGATGCGCCAATTTACCGGAATAAGCAATTATCAGGATACGCTGGATAATGATATTGATATAATGGGTATAGATGGCGGATATACAGAAGTCGAAAACATGCCGGGATATTATATGGACGATTTTGGTGTGTGCTGGAACCGAAACGGTGCGGATAAGGATATAGGAGTGATTGATTCCTGCATTTTTTGTGAACCGGAGGATTTAAAGTCTTATACTTTTCCGGAAATTAAGGAGGAACAGATACGTGAAAAGCTAAAGCAGCTTGCAGAAAATGGGAAAACGTCTTTTAAAACAGCTTCTATCAGTTTCTCCATGTTCGAGCGAGCGTGGACACTGTGTGGAATGGAAAATTTACTGGTTTTCATGATCGAAGAACCGGATTTTGTACATGAACTGCTGGGAAAGATCTGCGATTATAACTGTCGTTTAATACAGATTGCATTAGAGTATGATATTGACGGCATATGCCTAGGAGATGATTGGGGGCAGCAGAGAGGAATGATCATGGGACCCGAGAAATGGAGGGAATTCATTAAACCCCAAATGAAAAGGATGTATCACCAGATCAAAAGCGCTGGAAAATATGTTATCCAGCATTCTTGCGGGGACATTGAAGCTGTCTTTGAAGATCTTATAGAGATTGGTCTGGATGTCTATCAGACCTTTCAGCCTGAAATCTATGATATGGCAAAAATAAAGAAGAAAACAGGAGGCAGACTTACCTTTTGGGGTGGTATCAGTACCCAGACCTTATTGCCTTTTGCTGAACCGCAAGAGGTAAAGGACGTTATTATCAGAACGGCAGGCATTATGAAAGGAAACGGTGGATATATTCTGGCACCCACACACGCAGTTCCGGGGGATGTACCAGTTGAGAATATTCAGATTATGGCTGAGGTATTTAAAAATCAGGATAAATATTTAGTGTAGATTGGAGCGATTATCTGGTATTATAGCGAAGGTTTTGTAATGTTCTATTAAATGCATTATATTTGGGTTTTGCTGAGGAAAGACGCTTTGTAGATGGAGGTAGTGTACGGAAAGATGGGCGCGGGAAACTGATATGGACTCCGTCAGCTTGCCGCAGAACTGGTATTT
>UQCR01000071.1 GCA_900539655.1 uncultured Robinsoniella sp. | reverse complement strand
CCCAATACACCGATAATTGATTTGAAAATAATCTATGTTTTTACCTATATCTATACGATGTTTTTACATTTTATTTTATAACTTCTTATTTTATAACATTGTTTTTATAATCGAAGATTTGTAGTTGACAACAAAGATATAATGTGCTAAATTCCGGTTAGTGGGTTACATCACTAACCCAATACCCTTGATGAAATGGAGGGATGCAATTGTTGAATAGTGAAAAGCCGATCTTTCAACAAATTATGGAAATGATTGAGGATGATATAATTTCGGGGACTTATCAAGTGAATGACATTATTATTTCTACCACTCAAATTTCAAAACTCTTATCTGTTAATCCAACTACTTCTGTAAAGGCAGTTAGTAACTTAGCAGAGGAAGGGGTTTTATACAAGAAAAGGGGAATAGGAATGTGCGTTGCACAAGGGGCAAGGGATAAAATTCTTGCCCGCAGGAAAAAAATGTTTTTTGAGGAAGCAGTTCCAGAATTGCTAATCGAAGCTAATAAGCTGGGGATATCTGAGACGGAGTTGATTCAAACAATTCGGAAGGAGAAAGAACAATATGATTAGCTTGAAAGATGTTACTAAGCAATTTGGTGGCACAAGAGCAATTGACCACGTAACGGCTGAATTTGAAGAAAATAAGATTTACTGTCTCCTGGGTCGTAATGGAGCAGGAAAAACGACATTTCTAAAGATGATTGCCGGGCATATCCAGGCTTCTTCCGGGGAGATTGCTATCTGTGGCAGCCAGATAAAAGCATCTGCAATGTCGGAAAATGTCACTTTTATTGAAAATAATATGTCACAGTTTAATACGAAAGCAGGAGTGTTATTAAAAATAGCACGCGACATCAACGATGATTTTGATTATGAATATGCAAAAGAACTGGCAAAAAGGTTTTGATTAGATTTACATAAGAAATATAACCAGCTCTCTTTTGGAATGCAGACCATGCTAACTACGCTGATGGGACTTGCAAGTAAGGCAAAAGTGGTAATTTTGGATGAACCGCTTTTGGGATTTGATGCTGTAATGCGAAGTGAATTTTACGAGATGCTGTATGACAGCTTTGAAAAACATCCAAAGCTTATCATTGTCTCTACCACCTGAAAAAACAGATGTAATTCCATGACTAATGCGCTATAATATTACAATAATGTTTAAATAGAATAGGAGCATTTTCGTGAATATACAGGACTATATCATTTACAATAAAACTATTCCCAGGAGGTCGCCAGTATATGTGGATTATCCTCAGGGGTTATCGGAGGAAATCTGCGGGTATCTGTCTTCCAGGGGAATTTTAAAACTTTACAGCCATCAGGCTGAAATGTTCCTGGAGGCTGAAAAGAAAAAGAATATAGTAATTACTACATCTACCGCCAGTGGGAAAACGTTGAGCTTCCTGCTTCCTGTGATACAGGAAATTCTTACTGATCCGCTGGCAAGAGCTGTTTTTATTTATCCTACGAAAGCGCTGGCAAGTGATCAGTACAGGGCACTCCTGCCTGTGTTGGAGTATTTTGGTGAAAATAAAATTTCGGCAGGGGTATATGATGGAGATACACCGGTTAATGAAAGAAGCAGAATTCGTAAAAGTGCCAATATTATTCTGACTAACCCCGAAATGATAAACAGTGCTTTTTTGCCAAACCACAGTAAATTTGGTTTTGATTTTATATTTTCGAATCTTAGATATGTGATAATAGACGAGCTCCATACTTACCGCGGTGCATTTGGATCCCATCTGGCGAATGTGTTTCGAAGGCTGGGAAGAATCTGCAGGTATTACCATTCAGCACCTCAGTTTCTCTGCAGTTCAGCCACGATTGCCAATCCTGTAGAACTGGCGGAAGGGATTTGCGGGCAGTCATTTGTGAGGATTGAACGGGACGGTTCAGGTGCATCGGAAAGAAATTATAAGCTGGTTCAGCCACCTAAAATTATGGGGAAGGATAAGCAATATTATGGTCAGGTGCAGTCTACGGCTGTGGCAGCAGAACTGCTCCCGGAACTAGTGGAGAGTGGCAGCAGCTTTATTGCATTTGCCAGATCCAGAAAAAATGTGGAGATTATCTTGAAGGAAGCCAGGGATAAGCTGGAAGCGGAAAGCTTCTTTGGAGTGTCACTGACGGACAGGATTTCCGGTTATCGCGGAGGGTATACGCCGCAGGAAAGAAAAGAGATTGAAAGTAAGATGATTTCCGGGGTTTTGTGCGGCTTGGTTTCTACCAATGCTCTGGAATTGGGAATTGATATCGGGAAAATTGAAACTACGGTACTATCCGGGTATCCGGGCACGAGGGCTTCATTCTGGCAGCAGACTGGCAGGGCAGGAAGAAGCAATAATAGGTGCACCAATTATCTGATTCTGGATAATCTGCCTTTTGACCAGTATATCGCAGTTAATCCGGAATGGCTCTTTGCATCCGGCAGTGAGAATGCAGTAATTGATAAAAATAATCTATTGATTGAGTTATCTCATATTCGTGCGGCGGCAGCTGAAATACCGTTGACGCTGGATGATATTTCACTGTTTCCGGACCTGGGGGAGACGATACCTGTATTAATCCGTGCCAGGGAGCTTACCGGGCAGAGCGGTAAATTTGCTTGGACAGGAAATGCCTTTCCCGCAGGAGATTTCAGTCTGAGAAATATTGACAAATCCAGATATAAACTGATGAATCAGGATAACCAGAAAGAAATTACGGAAATGGACGAGCTGCAGGCTTACCGTGAAATTCATAAGGGTGCGGTTTATATGCATGACGGCGTGCAATATCAGGTTCTGAAACTGGATCTGGAATGTAAAACGGCATATGCAGTACCTTTTCAGGGAAATTATTATACCATGCCTGGCAGTAATACCAATATCCGGATTATTCTGGGCAGCAAAGAACGGGAGTATAAACGTGTTACCATTGCATTTGGAGATGTAAATGTGGATGAGATGGTATATATGTTCAAAAAGCTCCAGTTTCACAATCACCAGAATCTGGGGTATGAGCAGCTGGAACAGCCTTTGTCTAAGGACTATGATACAGAAAGCTGCTGGATTAAGATTCCTGAAAATGTGGTAAAGGCGTACAGACGCCTACTTCAGGAAAGTCCCGGCGGCCAGTTAATTCGAAATAACCACTTTGAGGGACTGTGTTATGCAATTAAGAATGCAGCCTTGATGGCAACTATGACGGAACAGGAAGATATAGGTGTTGTCACTTCGGGAAATGCAATCGGAATGGGTGAAAATTTTACTTTAGGGGAAGTATTTTTATTTGTCTATGATAAATATATCGGAGGGCTGGGCTACTCAGAGAAAGTGTATGATCTGGCAGAACAGATCATTCGAAATGCAATTACCATGGTAAGCGGCTGTAAATGTGACAAAGGTTGTGCGGTGTGTATCGGAGATTACCGGTTAGACAAAAATATGGTTCTCTGGGGACTTATGAACCTGCTGGAGGAAGAACCGGTTCCAAAAGAAGTAAAGATTGTGGAGTATGCGCCGTCCACATTTATGAAAAAACAGTTTCAATTTCAGGAACTCCCGGAGAAATGGCAGGAATTTTGCGGGTACTTAAAGGAAAGAGGGGATACCTATGCAGCCTTTCTCAGTACAATTCCGGAGGTAGAAACGGATGGATCAAACCTGATCCTTTTCACGGACAGCAATTTTTATAAGGATTGGATTCTGGAGGAGAACAATAGAAAGAGTCTTTTAAACATCATTTCTTTTTACACGGAGGCGCCCCAGGGAATCCGCTTGCAGATTAAGCAGAGGGAGCAGGGCAGAAACCGAAATGAAGTGAAGGACAAGTTGCAGAGAAGATATGAAGATCTGATGGAATAGGAGGTTTCCATGCAGTTTGAAAACGATTTGGAACGGCTGAACCAGTATCAGAAGGAAGCAGTGCTGGATGATAGTAAAGCCTGCATCGTAAATGCAAATGTGGGCAGCGGAAAGACAACGGTTCTGATTTCTAAAATCATATACCTGCATCAAGTGAAAAAGGTTCCATATCAGGATATGGTGGTGCTTACGTTTACCAATAAGGCGGCAAATGAAATTAAGGAACGCCTGTGTGGTACAGAAGCGTCACCGGCGATGGAAGAACTCATGACATTCGGAACGTTTCACAGTGTGGCACTCTATCTTTTGAGAAGCAGGCTGCCCATAGAAAAACTGGGTTATACAAGTGGCTTTCTCGTAATAGAGCCTGAGGAAGAACTGGACATTGCCATGCAGGTAATCGAGGAAGAAAAGCTGGTTATTAAATATAAAAACAGATTAAAAAAGAGGTTGGAGCAGGCTGCGGCAGGGCAGCTTAATGAAAGTAATTCACGCATTCGGGATGATATTTTTCAACTGGTGAAGCTGTTAAAAGAAGAAAAGGTGAAGCAGAATAAAATGTCTTTTTCTGACCTTTTGCAAAATACGAATCAGTTATTGGAAGCCGATATTATGGATTCAAAATGGATCATTATAGACGAGGTGCAGGATTGCGATAAAATGCAGCTGGATTTTATAGATAGAATGATGAGAGGGGAAACCAGGTTATTTGCCGTGGGAGATCCAAATCAGATTATATACAGCTGGAGAGGAAGCACCTGGAATGTATTTTACGTTTTAAAGGATAAATATCAGGCAAAGGAATTGTCCCTGCCTGTTAATTACCGTTCCAGCAATTCTATTTTAGAAGTGGCTAAATGTTTTTTACAAAACGGGTCACCACTTCAGGGAATGCGGGATGCCGGGAATCAAATTACTCTGAAGAACCATTATAATCCATTCAATGAGGCCTGTTATCTGGCTGATAGAATCAGGGAACTTCAGTCGGAAGGGGTGCCTCTTAAAGAAATTGCGGTGTTTTACCGTTTGCAGAGCCAGTCAGAGGTAATGGAGAAGGTATTTGCAGAAAATGGAATACCCTATGAAGTCTCTGTGAAGAAGACGATACAGGATATTCCGGTCTTAAGATGGATGGTAAAACTGCTTCGTTTCTGCGTAAATCCAGATGATATCCTGTCGGCGTTCTATGTCTTGAATAACCGGGATTACGGAGAACGGCTGACTAAAAAAGAAGCCTGGAAAGTTATCAAAGAACAGGATAGCGATCTGAAAGGTAAATCAAAATTATATGTCAAAATGAGGAATTTTGCAGGGTATTGCAGCGGGATACATAATCCGGAAGAACTTTATGGTTATTTTGAATTGGATGAATATCTCATGCCTACCTCGTCAACTTATTCAGACGACAAAAAGTCTGTCCTTGATCTGATAGAAATTCTCTTTTCCTATATCAGGGAAAAGCAGATGCCGTTTTTAGAGGGGATGATGGATTACCTGAATTCATCTGCGCTTTATGGTGTAAATATCTTACAAAAAGATATCCGAAGTGAGGCGGAATCGGTGAAACTGATGACACTCCATGCCTCTAAAGGCTTGGAATTTTCTTATGTGTTCATTACGGGGGTAAATTATGGGCTGATTCCTTTGCGGGCGAAGGATTTTGAAGAAGAGGACGAAGAAAGAAGGCTGTTTTTTGTAGGCATTACCAGGGCAAAAGATTATCTGGAACTATCATATTATACCAATCCTGACCACTATCGGGTGGTACCGGGTGAAAGCAGATATATCCATATGATTCCGGCACGTCTGATCCGGGAGGATGCCGAAGGGAAAACCGAAGTGAATCTACAGGAACTGAAGCGGCAGATTCAGCAGGTAAAAAGAGACGGAGCGATGGTAAATAGTTCTGATGAGAGACAGGAAGAATCTTCCTGTCAGATAGAACAGGCAAAGCAGTCAGGTCAGACGGAACAGTCAGGTCAGACGGAACAGATAGGTCAGACGGTACAGGTGAAGCAGACAGGGCAGGCTGAACAGATAGAGCAGTCAGGTCAGATGGAACAGATAGGTCAGACGGTACAGTTAGGTCAGACGGTACAGGTGAAGCAGACAGGGCAGGCTGAACAGACAGAGCAGTCAGGTCAGATGGAACAGATAGGTCAGACGAAACAGTCAGAACAGGCGGAACAGTCAGAACAAGCAGTACAGGAAAATGTGAGACATAAAAAGTATGGAATTGGTAAAATAATAAAAGAAGATGATCTTATGATTGAGGTGGAGTTCGAAAACTATGGGGTGAAAGAGTTTATGAAAGCATTTAGCGAGTTAGAGCGTGTTTGAAAATCGAAATTCCCGCGATGTAATAGATAAGTTTCGAATTTAGGTTCATATCCGGATGCCGATAGCTTCATGTAATATGAGATATCCGTGAAATTAAAATATATACTTGTCTAGGGATAAAATTTAATGTATAATTTTACTATTACAGTCACATTCTGTGGGCACACTGGTTTGTTAGCCAGTATGACCGACTATGTGGCTAAAGAGTGTGTTTGAATGTTCATTCGCGCCATCTGCACGTCCTATTTTATGGTATATTAGCTCAAAAGTCAGGCTACATAGTTTTCTATGCAACTTTCATATGGGTCAGATCTTCCGCAAAGTGTGACGCACAGCTGTCAGAAAGTAATTTTAAACATATTCTGGTAAAAATAAAAGAAGAGAGAGGGAATTGTATGGAGAAAAAGAAGAAATCAAATGGTGGTGCACTGTTGGGAGCTGCATTTATCATGGCAACATCAGCAATTGGTCCTGGATTTTTGACACAGACAGCAAAGTTTACAAGTGATTTCCAGGCGAGTTTTGGATTTGTTATTTTAGTTTCTATTTTATTGGCCATTGTGGTTCAGATGAATGTCTGGCGTGTACTTTGTGTTTCCGGGATGCGTGGACAGGATGTGGCTAATAAATTACTCCCGGGACTGGGGTATTTTGTAGCGATTTTGGTTGTATTAGGTGGTCTTATATTTAATATCGGTAACGTGGGCGGAGGCGCGCTGGGATTTAATACCCTGTTAGGAATGCCGCAGACAGCAGGTTGTATTTTGGCAGGGGCAATTGCAATCGTTGTGTTTTTACTTAAAAATGCAACAAAAGCTATGGATACTTTGACAAAAGTTCTTGGCGCTGTTATGATTATTGTAATTTTTGTGGTTATAATTATTGTTAAGCCCCCTGTTGGACAGGCTATTAAAGAAACTTTTATCCCATCCACAGGTGTTGTAGCGCTGTTTCCGGCAATTTTAACACTGCTTGGAGGAACCGTAGGCGGTTATATTACTTTTGCAGGTGCTCATCGTCTGATTGACGGCGGCATTACTAAGAAAGAGAATTTAAAAGAAGTTAACAAGAGTTCCATTATGGGTATCGGAATTGCAACGATTGTGCGTATTTTCTTATTCCTTGCAATTCTTGGCGTAGTGGCAAAAGGCATTACTTTAGATCAGTCTAATCCGGCAGCGGATGCGTTCAAACAGGGCGCAGGAGAGCTGGGCTACCGGTTCTTTGGATTGGTATTGCTGTGTGCGGCAGTTACTTCAATTGTAGGTGCGGCTTATACATCTGTTTCTTTCATGAAAACATTAAGCAAGACGGTTGCAAAATATGAAAAATGGATTACTATCGCTTTCATTGCAATATCTACGCTGGTTATGGCAATTATTGGACAGCCCGCGAAGCTTCTGGTTCTGGCTGGTGCCTTAAATGGCCTCATTTTGCCGGTTACCTTAGGTGTATGTCTTGTGGCATCCCAGAAAAAGAATATCATGGGAGAAGATTACCATCATCCAAAGTGGCTGCTAATCCTTGGTATCCTGGTAGTTCTGCTTGCAGCATATCTGGGAGTTACTTCACTTTCAGGCCTTGGCAAATTATTTGCATAGAAAATACAAAGGTGTAGTCAATTTGATTGCACCTTTTTGAAATAGGAGAGAGCAGTATGCTTAAAATTGAAATTCTAACAGCGGGTGATTCTGCGATTTTGATTGAGTTTGGTAAAGAAATCAGCCCGGAAATCAATCGGAAAATCACAGCTATTGTACAGCTGATTAAGGAACAGCAGATTGAGGGAATTGTAGATACGATTCCAGCTTTTTGTTCTTTATTGGTTAATTACGATCCCAGAATTATCTCTTATGAGATGATTGTAGAGCGCATGCGTCAATTATTAAAGGTGGACGTCATGGCTGAAGTGGGAGATAAGAGGATTATTGAGATTCCTGTTTGTTACGGCGGAGAGTTTGGTCCGGACATAGATACGGTTGCCGAAAATGCTAAAATGACCCAGGAGGAAGTGATTCAGTTACATTCCTCCAAAGATTACCTGATATATATGCTTGGTTTTCTGCCGGGATTTTCTTATCTGGGAGGGCTGGATGAGCGCCTTCATACGCCGCGTCTGGCAAATCCAAGGATTAAGATAAGTGCAGGAAGTGTTGGGATCGGAGGATCACAGACGGGGATTTATCCGCTGGAATCTCCGGGAGGCTGGCAGTTAATCGGCCTTACTCCAGTGAAGACCTATGATCCTGAAAGAGAAGTTCCTATTTTGTTCGAAGCAGGGGATTATATCCGCTTTGTACCCATTGATGAGACAGAGTTTTACCGGATCAAAGAATTAGCCAAGCGGGGCGAATATCAGTGCATCGTTCATGAAGGAGGTGTGTAAAATGGGATTTCGTGTATTAAAAGCGGGTATGCTGACAACGGTACAGGATCTTGGAAGAACCGGGTATCAGAGCCAGGGTTTTGGTGTATCAGGCGTTATGGATGTACGGTCCTTTAAGATTGCAAATCTGCTTCTGGACAATCCGGAAAATGAGGCAGCACTTGAGATTACCTTGATCGGGCCTACTCTGGAATTTACATCAGCTACGATTATAGCTATAACGGGCGGGGATTTTCAGCCAATGATAAATAAAAAGCCGGCACCGATGTATACTGCCATCTATATGAATAAAGGCGATATATTGGAGTTCCAGAGTGCCAGAACCGGAAGCCGGGCATATATTGCATTTTCCAGTTATCTGGACATACCGGTTGTTATGGGCAGCCGTTCAACTAATATCCGAAGTAAGGTAGGAGGATATAAAGGCCGCAAACTCCAGGCGGGAGATTATGTAAGGTTCCGTATCAAAAGGAGATATCTGCCATACTTTTTATCCAGAAAACTGGATATGGACGAATTTGACCAGGAGGATGCTGTTTTAAGAGTTGTATTAGGACCACAGGACAGCCATTTTACAAAGCAGGGAATGGAAAGTTTTCTGGGCAGTGAATATGAAGTGACCAGCGATTTTGACCGTATGGGATGCCGGCTGGAAGGTCCTTTTATTGCATATAAGGAAACAGCCGATATTATCTCCGACGGCATTACGATGGGGTCCGTACAGGTACCATCTCATGGAAAGCCGATCATAATGCTCTCTGACAGGCAGACCACAGGCGGTTATGCTAAGATTGCAACGGTAGCTTCCGTGGATATACCAAAGCTGGTTCAAAGAAAGACAGATCATAAAATACGCTTTAAAGCAATTACGGTTACGGAAGCCCAGAGCCTTTATCTGGATGAGATCAGGGAAATGGATGATTTGCGAAAAGAAATTCACAAGCCCTGTAAAGAGGTTTTAGACTGCCGTCTGGTTGCAAAGCGTTTGGAAAAACTTTTCTCATAGTTAAAATGATACAGATACAAGAAGATAAATGCAGATGAAAGAGAGGTAATTAGATGGATTTAGAAAAGATAGAGGGATTGATAAAAATAATTGAAAAGTCATCTTTGACCACATTTTCGATCAAAGAAGGAGATGTTAAGATTTCCATGAGCAAGATTAAATATGCTCCTGGAGTACCGGAAGGAATGGCAGTGAGTTATACAGCACCGGAAGCAGCGGGAAACGGGGCGCCAGTCGAAGAAGAAGAGGAACAGTGCTTTATCACATCTCCGATTGTAGGTACATTTTATGCGGCAGCTTCACCGGATGAACCGGCATTTGTCAAAGTAGGCGATGTGGTTAAGGGCGGACAGACAGTCTGCATCCTGGAAGCGATGAAGCTGATGAATGAAATCGAGAGCGATTTTGAATGTGAGATTGAAGCTATTTTAGTAAGCAATGAACAAAAGGTAGAATATGGACAGCCGCTGTTCCGCGTAAAAAAATTATAGGCATATAGGGAGGATTGGACTGTGTTTAAAAAAATATTAATAGCCAATCGGGGTGAGATAGCAGTTCGAATTATCCGGGCATGCCGTAACCTGGGCATCCGCAGCGTAGCGATCTATTCTAAAGAGGACAAAGACAGCCTGCATGTACAATTGGCTGACCAGCGTATCTGCATTGGAGAGGGTCCTGCAAAGAACAGTTATTTAAATATGGAACGCATTATCAGCGCAGCAAATAATATGGAAGCTGATGCGATACACCCGGGATTTGGATTTTTATCTGAGAACAGTGAGTTTGTGCGGATGTGTGATGCAAATGGTATCACATTTATCGGGCCTACAGCTGATGTAATTGACAGTATGGGGAATAAATCCCATGCCAGGAAGACGATGATGGATGCCGGAGTACCAGTGGTTCCTGGTACCAAGGAGCCGGTTTATGATGCAGAGGTGGGTACAAAGATTGCGAAAGAAATTGGGTATCCGGTTATGATTAAGGCATCTTCCGGAGGCGGCGGCAAAGGGATGCGCGTTGCAAAAAATGAAGATGAATTTGAATTTCAGTTTAATATGGCACAGAGGGAATCCGCCAATGCATTTGGCGATGATACCATGTACATTGAACGTTTTATTGAGAATCCGAGACACGTTGAAATACAGATTATTGCGGATGCATGTGGAAATGTGGTGGCGCTGGGAGAACGTGACTGTTCCGTACAGAGAAACCATCAGAAACTGATTGAGGAATCGCCGTCACCTGCTATTTCTGATGAAATGCGGGAGGAAATGAACCGCTATGCGATTCTGGCTGCCAAGACAGTAAATTATACAAATGCAGGAACAATCGAATTTATTGTGGATCCAAGAGGCAACTTTTTCTTTATGGAAATGAATACCCGTATTCAGGTAGAACATGGAGTTACAGAAATGGTTACCGGTACGGATTTAATTATAGAACAGATCCGTATTGCTATGGGAGAAAAATTGAGCTTTACCCAAAGTGATATTATTCTCCGCGGCCATGCTATTGAGTGCCGTATAAATGCAGAAATTCCGGAGAAGAACTTCATGCCGAGTCCGGGCGTGATTAAGCATATGCATCTTCCTGCTGGAAACGGCGTACGTGTGGATACCGGACTTTATGCCGGATACCGCATTCCGTCAGAATATGATTCCATGATTGCCAAAGTCATCGTACATGCCCCTGACAGGGAGGCTGCACTGCAGAAGATGCGTTCTGCACTGGATGAGATGGTGATTATGGGAATCGAGACAAACATAGATTTCCAGTACCAGATTCTGAAGCATCCAACATTCTGCGAAGGAAAAGCGGATACGGGATTTATTGAACAGTTGATGAAGCTGAGTTAGAAAGAGTCAGGGCGTGTCAGAAAGCTATTTTAAACACCCTCCAGCTCATAAAACGATATGGATTAGATTGAAGAGTGAAAGAAAATTTTGTCATGGAAGGAAGCCACACTGTAATTCTTTCACCCTGTATATTTTGTGGCAGTATTGCAGCATGTCTGCAATACGCAATGGGTATAAGTATGTATAAAGTTGATTTAAACAGTGATCTGGGCGAAAGCTTTGGACACTATACAATTGGAATGGATGACCGTGTGATTCCGTTTATTACATCAGCAAATGTGGCATGTGGATATCATGCTTCTGACCCTGTCGTTATGGAAAAGACAGTGGCGACTTCCAAAAAAGAAGGGGTGCGGGTAGGCGCGCATCCGGGATTGCCGGACCTTATGGGGTTTGGAAGACGTGTAATGGACATCACACCCGGGGAAGCAAAAGCCTATACACTCTATCAGATCGGTGCGTTGGCGGGTATCTGTAAAGCGCAGGGGATCAGTCTGCAGCATGTAAAACCCCATGGGGCGCTTTACAATATGGCTGCAAAAGATTATGAACTTGCGAAGGGTATTTGCGAGGCGATATATGAATTTGACAAGAATCTGATTGTACTGGCATTATCCGGGGGAGAGCTGGCTAAGGCAGCTGCCGATTGTGGTCTTCGTACGGCGCTGGAAGTATTTGCAGACCGTGCCTATGAAGAAGATGGTACCTTGGTTAACCGGAGAAAAGAAGGTTCTATGATTACAGATGAAGAAGAAGCAATCGCAAGGGTTGTACGTATGGTAAAAGAAGGGAAAGTTACTGCGATTACCGGAAAAGATATACCAATCAAAGCGGATTCCGTATGTGTACATGGGGATGGCGAAAAGGCTCTGGCATTTGTTGAAAAAATTCGAAAAACACTGATAGAGGAAGGCGTGGAAATCAGCCCGCTGGATGAGATTGTGTAAGAATCTTTATTTCTATGGAATATTTTTAAAAAGCCTGTTCATGATAGTTTCTGTCATGATACAGGCTTTTTAATTGAGACAAATTAATATTTTTTATTTTATAGAAAGGACGTCTAGTATTGCAGGAATTTCGGACTTGAGTTGCCCCATTTTCTTTTCTTCCTGATCCATGACAGCTTTATATGTGGCGGATTTATCTGTATCTTTGTTGTCTGTATAAATCTTGTAATTAACTGCAGCCTCATAATAATGCCCAAGAGCATAATACTCTTCGAGGATTTCGTTTGATTTGGCACCCCGGGCTTCGTTTTGGGAAGTTTTACGCAATATGGATACATAATCCTGGTATTTGAGATCTCCCGCAAAGGACCGCTCATCGTATTTTGTATAGCCCCGGAATTCTTCTCTAAGCCGCGAAATTCCAACACTAAGTAAAAAGGCAAATAGAATCGTCAATATGATAATAATGATGCCCGATATACTAATTCGTTTCTTCTTCATGAATATCTAATCTCCTTTCCAGTAAGTCTTGGATTCCATTTGCTGAAAGGCTGGGAAGCGTACTGAGATCTTCTTTGGTCAGCTTACAGAAGGAGGTCAGCAGCAGTTGAATCTTCTGGTCTATATCATCTAATGCTTTCAGATGCTCTTCCTGATATTTCCCTTCATATAAAAAATATTCCCCTGATATTGTTTCATAGTAGGAGGAAAGGCTGGAAACCAGATATCTTGGGGACCAGCTGCCGGAAAGCTCCGGATTAATCAGGGAATTAATAGAATCAAATATGCTGTTATAACTTTCGGAAGCTCTTGTTATGGCAGTGTAAGAATCAAATTCGTCACCCAGGTATAAATTGTTTGAATTAAAATAAGCATTCAAATCAATATATTTTTCGTTTTTAATCAGATCGTCCATGGTTTTTTTATGTACGGCTTCATTTTTATGTAATGTGCTTTTTGTTACACTTTTGTAGATGGGCCACGCGGAACCAATCAGGATCAGTGCGGCAACATTAAGGATAACCAGAAAAGCAATGATGCTTGTGCGTACACTGAAACTGGTAAATTTATGTGTTGTGGAATAGACATCATCCTGAGTTTTCTTAAATTCTGACTGGTAATGTTTCATGTCAGAGCGGTGTTTCAGAATATCAGGATTTGGGGAACCGCAATAAGGACATTTTTCATCTTTTAATGTTAATGGAGCACCGCAGAATGTACACTTCATTTTTTTACCTCCTCCTCATATTGTTTTTGTAATTCGTCTAAGGTCATGTTATAGCGTTCGTTTAAAATTTGTTCAGCTTCTTCCTGGTATGCTTTCACTTTAACAGAATCCTCCTGGCGCATATCTTCCATGCGCATCATGATAAGGAGGGAAGTCATAGCCATTATAATCTCTTTTTCACTGTACTTTTCCGGGTCCATAATCATACGGTAATCGGCATATGCCCAGATAAAGTCAGAATGTTTCCAGTTATAGATGGAATAGTTCTGTGATTTGGGGTCATCCAGTATGTAGTCCAGAACGGCATCGTAATTTTCGTCTTCATACCAGGCATCCATTTTTGGAAAAGCAGTTCGTTCCCAGGCAATTTGGGCTGCATCCTGTTTATGAAGCTGGCTGTCATTAAATCGGAAGAGTAAAAATATCCCAAGTGCCAGCAGACCGGCTGCCAGAAGGGAAATACCAATGCGTTTTCCCGTACGTACAGATTCTTTTTTTATAGAATCTTCAAAGCAGTCCATGGGGACTTCTTCTAATTTTTCCAGATCTTTATGCAGTTCATGAAGCTCATTCATATATTCTTTTTCGGCACCTGGGAAGTTAGTGGAACCGCAATAAGGGCATTTCGCCACGGAATCACCCAGCGCCGACCCACAGTTTGGGCATGTCATAATCGGATCGTTCCTTTCGCATTTGATCGTGCATATTTTTAAACAGCCTTGCAATCAGTTAAAAACAAACACGTATATAACTATAATAAGAATACAATAATATGCAGGATGTGTAAAGACTAAGCTTAATCAGTCAGATACAGTTAAAGCGTTACCGTTCACATTGTGCCGTGACAATAAAAGCAATCAAACTTAGGGATATTTTAAATAGATACTTGCATATACAAATAAAAGCTGATAAAATTCGGTTAGACAAAGCTAACTGCGTTGCATACGGAGAATATTTATGTATGTTGATGTGAAAGCATTAGAGCGTGTTTTAAAATTGCTTTCTGGTAGCTGATCGTCACACTTTGTGGGAGATTTGTTCCGGATGAAGGGCGCGTAGCGGGCTACGCAACCTGAATTCGGGGCAAATATGCCGCAAAGTGGGGTGTGCAGATGGCAGGAATGAATTTTAAAACACGCTCTAGGAGGGTGAAGCATTGAACGGAAAGGATTTCCCAGCAGTACGGATGGATTTTACAGGATTTGGTTTTTTAAAAAGAGAAGTAAATGAATGGGTTCACGAATACATCATTGAGGAACCGCAAAACAAAGTACATATGACAGCTAATATGATTTTACCGGGAATTGAGGTTTATTGCACCGATTATCATACACATGAACATTTTTATGGAAAGGTGAATGAATGCGAATATTTTCAGATTGCATATTCCCATAAAGGTGTTTATGAAAGCAGAATAGATGGCCACAGATTTCTTAGGCTTTCCGAGGGTGAAATCTCCATGATGTCAAATACTTATCAAAGCTTTGATTCCTGTATGCCTATGGGATATTTTCAGGGAATCAATATCATCTTTTATCCGCAGATGATAGAAGGAGAAGCAATTGACTTTCTAAAGCTGTTTACAATTGATATCAACGAGCTATTTCAAACGCACCTTCAGGGGAAACGATTTGAAAGGTTTGTTTGTGATGCCCATATCAAGAAAGTACTTGAAGCATTGTATGAAGCATCCAGAGAGGGCGACCATATTCATATGAAAATACATGTTCTTCACCTGCTTACAGAATTTGTTCATTATGAAGGCGCCAGGCAGAAAAAATATTATGTCGTTACTGATAAGAAAACAGAAACAATCAGTCAGATCAAAGACTATATAGAGAAGAATATGCAGAAGCATTTTACGATTAAGGAGCTGGCTGCACGTTTTTTAATATCGGAGACAGGGCTTAAGAATAACTTTAAAATTATTTATGGGTGCAGTCCGTATGAATTTTTAAAAAGATGCCGTATGGAATGGGCGGCTCAAATGCTGAAAGCAACAGAAGAATCCATCGCGGATATTGGAAACGTGATCGGATACGAGAACCCAAGCAAATTTGCGGCAGCTTTTTTTAGTGTCTATGGTGTAACGCCAGTTAAATATAGAAAAAATGTCTAAATGGAGTATTTTGTCTAAACAGAGTGGAAGAATATTCCTCTATTTTGTATTATTGGTTAGTCAAAGCTAACTAATTATATGATAGGAGGGTCTTATGAGACAGAAACTGAAGACAAAGGATTTTATATATGCAGGTGCATTTGGAGCAATTTATATCATTTTGATGATGGTGCTTGTAACAGCTACCGGAATGATACCGATATTGTATATCCTCTCCCCTTTTGTGGTCGGATGCGTGTGTGCGACCGTGTATATGCTTTATGTTACAAAAATCAAAAAGTTCGGGGCAATTATGATTCTTGCGCTTCTGTTTGGAATAGTGACAAGTACGAGTTCCTTTATAGCTTTGATCTGGTCGTTATTGTGCGGTATTGGTGCTGAGCTGATTGCAAGAGCCGGGAAATACGAATCCAAAAAAATGTTTTTGCTGTCGTATCCGGTATTTAATTTGACCATGATCGGCCCGTTTTTAATGCTGGGTTTTGCAAAGCAGCAATTTATCGAGATGTGCGAACAGTTTTATGGTTCCGGTTATGCACAGGCTGTAGACAAATTAACACCTGAATGGATTATTTTTGTATTGGCTGGACTGGCGGTGGCAGGCGGTGCCGTGGGAGCCTTAGCAGCTTCGAGATTTGCAGGGAAGCATTTTGAAAAGGCAGGCATTATGTAAATGAGCGGGGGATTTAATCTTGATCCAAGGGTCAAGTTACTGCTGTTTTGTGTGACCTGTTGTTTTGTTATGGGGGTCACCAGGCCAATACCGATTATCTGCCTGGGCCTGTTTCTGACGGCGGTGCTTTGTCTCAGTGGAAAATGCTTGTTTGCGATGAAAAGCTTTGGAATTATGAGTCTGGCAGTTGCTTGTTCTGTGTATATCCCGAATCGAATTTCTGGAGTAGCGGGTCTTCTGCTGCTTGGCATTTGTGTGCTTTCCAGAATGATGATCCCGATTGTTATGGCTTTTACTCTTGTGTTTCAGACGACTAATACCAGCCAGTTCATGTCAGCACTTCAAAGGATGAAATTGCCGGTTAAAACAATTATTCCAATTCTGATTATGTTTCGGTTTGTTCCGACTGTACGGGAAGAGTGGAACGGTATCCAAAAAGCCATGGCGTTTCGGGGAATTTCACTTCATCCGGTCTATGTCATACGGCATCCTATAATCACAATGGAGCACGTTTTGATTCCGTTGTTATTCAGCGCAGCTTCAATCATTGAGGAGCTGGCTGCAGCATCTCTAGCGAGAGGTCTGGACAGTAACAGGGAAAGAACTTGTCTGATACAGACGCGGATGCAGGGATGGGACTATGTGTGCATGATTATTACAATGGGATATGCAGGAATCTGGCTGTCTGGTTATATGAGGTGATCAAATGATAAATGTTGAAAATTTGAATTTTGCATATACGGCAAATGAAGAAAATGGCCTTAAAAATATCAATTTATATGTGGAGAAAGGCGAATTTGTCGTCCTGTGTGGAAGAAGCGGATGCGGAAAGACAACGCTGACCAGAGTATTAAATGGGTTGATTCCGCATTTTTACGAGGGTACATACGAGGGAAGGGTTAAGGTAGGAAACTTAAATGTTTCAAATGAGGAACTGTCAAGGACGGCAGATCTTATCGGGAGTGTTTTTCAAAATCCAGGCAGCCAGTTCTTCCATATTGATACAGACGGTGAGTTGGCGTTTGGCTGTGAGAATCAGGCAATGGAGCCGGAAAAAATCCGGGAGCGCATAAAGCAGAGTGTGGAGAAACTGGAACTTGAAAATTTAACGGGAAGAAATATCTTTGAATTATCGGGAGGGGAAAAGCAACAGATTGCCTGCGGCTCGGTTTATGCTGCCGATCCACAGGTGTATGTACTGGATGAGCCTTCGTCAAATCTGGATGCAAGTGCTATCTTACGGCTGAAGAAAACACTGAGGCTGTTAAAAGAAGCGGGAAATACCATTGTTATTTCGGAACACAGACTTTATTACCTGATAGATCTGGCAGATCGTTTTATCTATATGGAACAGGGAGAAATAAAACAGATTTACCTTCCGGAGGATATTAAAAAGATGTCTGATGAAACTAGGAAGACACTTGGTCTGCGTGCTCCTTTTCTGGAGAGGGTAAGGTTTAGGGAAGGTGGATACAAGATGGATAATACCGCTATGAAGATCCGCCAACTGAAATATAAAAGAAACAAAAAGGAGGTGCTTTCTATTGAGCATTTAGAGGTTCCGAAACATGGGATTATTGCAGTTGTAGGTGAAAATGGTGCCGGGAAAAGTACTTTTGTTGAATGTGTAAGCGGTTTATTAAAGTGCAGCGGGCAGATCCATGTGGAGGGACGAGACTGCAAGCGGGCAACACGGATACACAACAGTTATATCGTGATGCAGGATGTGAACCATCAGTTGTTTTGCGATAGTGTTTCGGAAGAGATTACAATGGGACTTACAAACCAACAGGCGCAAAAAGAACAACAGCTGATTGCTTCCATGGACTTAGCTCCACTTCGTGAAAAACATCCGGCAAGCCTGTCAGGCGGACAAAAACAAAGAGTTGCCATCTGTGCAGCAATTTGTGCCGGAAAAGAGTGGATGTTTTATGATGAACCGACAAGCGGGCTTGATTATGACGGAATGCAGCGGTTTTGTACTCTGTTGCGGGGGAATCAGGAAAATGCGCTGGTGTCTTTTGTAATTACCCATGATCTGGAGCTGGTTGCGGGATGCTGTACCCATGTGCTGCATTTGGAACATGGGAAAGTGAAGGCGTTCTATCAGCTGGATGGGAAAAATATGGAGGTGCTTAAACAAGTATTTATCTTGGAATGAAAGAGAGGAAAAGAAATTGAAAACAAAAAAGAAGAGCAGTATCGCTGTTTTACTCCAATATGCCGGTGGTTATCGCTGGCTGACGATCATGGGCTGCGTTTTATCAGGGATTGCAGCCGTCATCGGCTTAATGCCGTATGTATTTGTGTGGCTGGTGGCAAGAGATGTCCTTGCGATATATCCAAATTTTTCAGGGGCAGATAATCTGGCTAAGTGGGGATGGTTTGCAGTATGGTTTTCGGTTGCAAATCTGGCAATATATTTTATTGCGTTAATGATGACCCATATTTCTGCATTTCGTACAGCCAGAAACATGCGAATAAAAGCAATGCAGCATATGGTTGAGTTACCGCTTGGGTTTTTTACAGGGAACCAATCCGGGAAGCTTCGCAAGCTGGTAGACGATAATGCAGCTCTTACAGAAGATTTATTGGCACACAAGATGCCGGATACGGTTGGCGCAATTGTGACACCATTTGCAGCAATTGTTTTTTTGTTTCTGTTTGATTGGCGTATGGGTGCTCTTTCCCTTATCACTATGGTTCTGGCACTGGCATCTATGGGAATGATGATGAGTGGAAAAAATGCGAACTTTTTTCACCGGTATCAGCAGGAAATCGAAAAAATGAGCGGCGAAGCAGTGGAATATGTCAGAGGCATTCCGGTTGTAAAGGTATTTCAGCAGACGGTATATTCCTTTAAGGCCTTTTATGCGGCTATTTTGTCTTATAGTGATCTCGCCAGTAAATACGCAATGAGCTGTCAAATGGGCAATACTTGTTTTTTAACTGCAGTTAACGGATCATTCCTGCTTTTGATTCCCGCTGCACTGTACATTGCTTCTGTCAGTGACGGGTGGAGTGTTATTCCCAATTTTATCTTCTATGCACTATTCGCCCCGGCTTGCGGGAATATGATTAACCGCATTATGTATGCTTCCCAGTCTGTTATGGAGGCAAATGAGGCAGTATTTAAAATCGAGGAGGTTCTATCCCACGAACCACTGAAAAAATCGGCATATTCTAAGATGCCTTCCAGTGCGAAGGTAGAGTTTAAAGATGTCACGTTTACTTATCCCAAAGCCGCAAGAACGGCACTTTCCCATGTCAGTTTTTGCGTGTCAGGAGGGCAGACAGTAGCTTTGGTGGGGCCTTCCGGTGGAGGGAAAACGACAGCAGCCAGCCTCATTCCCAGATTTTGGGATGTCCAGGAAGGACAGGTGCAAATCGGCGGCGTAGATGTTCGGGAGATTGACAGCAGGCTTTTGATGGATCAGGTTGCCTTTGTCTTCCAGGATACGAGGCTGTTTAAACAAAGTCTTTTTGATAATATCAGAGCAGCAAAACCGGAGGCCTCCAGAGAGCAGGTTCTTCGTGCAGTCCATGCAGCACAGTGTGATGATATTGTTGAAAAACTTCCGGATGGCTTAGATACGGTTGTTGGAACGAAAGGAATTTATCTGTCCGGCGGGGAGGTACAGAGGATAGCGTTAGCCAGGGCCATTTTAAAGGATGCCCCAATTATTGTGCTGGATGAGGCAACTGCATTTGCAGACCCCGAAAATGAAGCACAGATTCAAAAAGCATTCGAGTCTTTGATCCGGGGAAAAACGGTACTAATGATTGCCCACAGACTATCCACCATTCAAAATGCAGACCACATACTTGTCCTGGATAATGGTAAGATTACAGAGTGCGGAACTCATGGAGAACTACTGGAGAAAGAGGGATTGTATGCAAAAATGTGGAAGGATTATCAGAAGTCAGCAAAGTGGAAAGTTGGAAAGGAGAGCACATTATGATTTCAAAAATTGAACGTCTTTTTGCACTGAGTCATCAGGGAGCAAAGGACTTTGTAAAGGCGGTATTGCTGACGGTGGTATGTAACATCAGCCTGATGCTTCCGGTTGGCGTTATCATGGCAGTGATCCAATATATGCTGACAGCGATTCCGAACGGGGAAAATACAGCAGAAAAGATTCCGTATTATACCGGTATTGCGGCACTGATCTTAGTCTCGCTGTTTGTGCTTCATTACATTCAGTATGCTGCCCTTTATCTGTCTGTATATAAGGAAAGCGCCAACCGCAGAATTGCACTGGCTGAAACTCTGCGTAAGCTTCCTCTTTCCTTTTTTGGAAAAAGAGATTTAAGTGATCTGACCGCAACCATGATCGCAGACTGTTCCAGTCTGGATCAGATGTTTTCTCACTATATTCCGGTATTGTTTGCCGCTATTATCTCCACTACGATAGTAGGGATCAGCATGTTTTGTTTTAATGCTAAAATGGCGGTGGCTGTATTGTGGGTGGTTCCGGCAGCTCTTCTTTTGACCATTTGCTCTAAGAAGCTGCAGGACAAATATGGTACAAAGAATATTCTGGCAAAACGTGCCGTCACGGACTACATCCAGGAGGGGCTGGAGACCAATCGAGATCTGAAATCCTGCAACCGACAGGAAGATTATTTAAAAGAACTGGATCAAAAAACGGCTGCAGCAGAAAAATCAGCCATCCGGTCAGAGCTGGCGGTAGGCGCCTTTGTAAGTTCTGCCCAGGCATTTTTACGTATAGGAATGGCAACCACAGTACTGGCAGGGGCTAGTCTGTTTGTACGGGGAGAGCTTACATTACTGTATTTTCTTGGATTTCTATTTGCTGCTGCGCGAATTTACGATCCCCTCAGCATTGTTCTTATGAATTTGGCGGCAACTTTTAATGCAAAACTACAAATTAACCGTATGCGTGCAATTCAGGAGGAGCCGGTTCAGACTGGAACGGAAGATTTTAAACCCAAAGGATTTGACATCAGTTTTGAACATGTGGATTTTTCATATCGAGATGGAGAAGGGGTACTGTCGGATGTATCCTTTACGGCGAAACAGGGGGAAGTCACTGCACTTGTGGGTCCGTCTGGGGGCGGAAAATCTACAGCAGCAAAGCTATCAGCCAGATTCTGGGATGTAAATAAAGGGAAGATTAAATTAGGTGGCAGAGACATTTCGGAAATAGACCCGGAAACTTTATTGAAATATTATGCGATTGTCTTTCAGGACGTTGTATTGTTCCGGGATACTATTATGGAGAATATCAGGCTCGGACGTAAGGGAGCGACAGATGAAGAAGTAATCGAAGTCGCAAAGGCGGCGCAGTGCGATGAATTTATCATGGGACTGAGCGATGGATATGAAACTGTAATCGGAGAAAATGGTTCTACCCTATCTGGTGGAGAACGCCAGCGAATTTCCATAGCAAGAGCGCTGTTAAAAGATGCGCCTGTAGTTCTTCTGGATGAAGCAACAGCGAGCCTGGATGTGGAAAACGAAAGTGCAGTACAGGATGCTTTATCCAGACTGATTCGCAAGAAAACGGTTTTAATTATTGCTCATCGGATGCGTACGGTAGCCAGTGCCGACAAGGTCGTTGTTTTGGAAAACGGACGAATTGCGCAGCAGGGTGCACCAGAAGAACTTCTGAAGCAAAAGGGAATTTACAGGCAAATGGTGGAACTGCAAAATAAAAGTATGGCATGGAAGTTATCATAGAGCATAGACGGTCTGAACTTGTCGTGTAGATGGTGATTATATCATGAAGAGTGGGGGCGCATACAAATGATGCGCTCCCACTTAATTTGTGTCCATAGATATGGGGATTGTATCAGCGTGCCGATCGCATAAAGCGTTGGTCCTATATCACAGCTTTTACCCTGTCGACAAACCGGAGAACATCTTCCGGTGCATCCAGACTATAAAGCAGGCCATAGGGGATGCTGTAATCCCAATTTACCGGAATGGATATAAGTCCCGGATGAACCTCTTGCCAGCATTCAATGCTGAGCAGCACATTTCCGGTCTCAGCACAGCGGTTAAATACAGATAAATCATAGAATTGGGGCGTATCCTCTATCTGTATTTCCGGATGGTGTTTCGTCAGATCGTTGCGGAGAAAATCATTGATTCCGGAATCACCGTGGGCTACCATCATCAGTGTCTCACCATACAAATCTTCTATGTCAATACATGTATTGCCAGCCAGGTGATGTTCTCTTGGCACTGCAATCATTTTTTTGTATCTGCCCAGGGCAAGAAAATTACAGCGGCTAAGCCAAGCCTTGGAATCACAAACCCCTATCAGAAAATCAAACTTTTCTCCCAACTGTCCAATTTCTCCAAGAATTCCTTCATGATTATCCTCATATGGCACAAGATGCAGCTTATATTCAGGGAAATCCTTATTCACTCGATACCAGATGTCCATAAAGGGTTTTGCCGGGTTCAGAAGTGAGGTGCCGACACAAAAAGTAGTGTCCAGTGCATGCATGGAGGCTCGGGCATTTGCAATTGATTTTTTGGAATAATCGATCATAAATTTGGCGTCCTGATATATGACAGCACCAGCATCTGTTAAGCGGACGCCGGCTGGTGTACGTTCCACGAGCCTGAGATCCAAATGATTTTCCAGTGTATTGATCTGTTTCATAACGGCGGTAGGAGAGATGTACAGGTGTTTTGCCGCCTTTGTAAAGCTGCCGAAGTCGGCTACCGCTATAAATGTATCCAGCATCTGATTATACATGTATTGCTTTACCTCCATGGATCTAGAATGTATAAACTTTATGTTAATGCGATGTGTAATATAACGATAACATATTGGAGATTACAGGTCAATAAAAACTCCAATGGATCACAAGATTTCTTACTTGTCATAATAACAAGAAATTACAATTACAATTCTAAATAGTTTATGATAATTGGTCTTTGGCAGTTGTACGTCACAGTTTTTGTTGCAAAGAGATGCTGCATACTATTTAAAAAGGGAAAGAAGTTGGCAGGTATCTAATCTAAAAATAATTCTATATTCTTAAAAAATTTTAGATTATGGATATTAATCTTTAAATATTAAAAAAAAGAAATTAATTTTATCCTAAAATTTTTGAAATTAATATGATAAAATTTCTAATAGTTTGTTAGTATTGGCATGCCAAGATTTGTGATATGTTATTAATAGATATCAGAATATTTCTAATAACTTCCAGGTTTTCATAAAACTATGATGAGGTATAATAAGGAAATTATTTGACAATGATGTTGCTGTAATAACAAAAGTAGATATGTAGTTGTAACATAAAATAGCTATTTCAATTACTGTTATGTAGTCTGAGCCCATAGAAAGGGGGATGTAGTAATAAAAAATATGGTTTGAAAAGACAGATGAAACTTGTGAATGAAGCAGATAAGCTTCCCTGGTAAATGAATTAATGTTGGTAAAGTTTTGACATTAATCTACAGCTCAAAATTATAGAAGGATTTTATATGATTAATTTATTAAAAAAAGGTTTAGCTAGCTTATTGATCATGACTATTGCTATAGCTATGATTTCTTATCCGGTTATAGTTGAAGCAAGTGGTGTAAGTGCACAAAATGTGAATGTTTTAAATATGAAAAAACAGGCTCAAATTAGATATTTAGAAGAAATATTGAAAGATGAAGAATTTATTGTAGATCTTAATGAAGAAAATGAAATAGAAATTTCTACCCAAGAAGTTGCACAAATTAAAGAAGATGTGAAAAGAGCTGGAAGTGGCTTAATATATGGGCCATGGTTTGGCGGAGCTGACAGTTATTATTCAGCTTCATTATCTGAATCATTACAGCTGGCAAGTGTACTTTTCCTTGCATTTACTCCATTTGTATCTTCTACCTCCATTGCGACAAAGGCTGCCCAGTCCATTGCTACACTAATTGGTAGTGGAATATGGGTATCAAAGGGGCAGTATGTTAGGGTAGATAGAACAAAAAGGTATCGCGAAGTTAAATACTCAGATGGTTCTTTTGCATATTGGCAGACGAAAATAGGGGCATCTGTATCTAAATCTAATAGTTATCTTGGTTCTGGTGAAACGATTATATCAGGAGGCATGTGGTAATGCCAAATCAATTTAAAACAAAAGTGTTTATGACCATATTTTTGCTGGTTATATATGCACTACCTGAACGATATAGTATAATTAAAGTTATTACTATGCTTTTATATATCGTTTTGTTGTTTAAAAGTGAATTAGTTATTTTGTTTCAAAAGGTGAAAAAAAGAGTTGGTAATACGAAAAAATAATTGTTTTATAGAGAATCCACTTACCAAGAACAGCATACCATGAAAAGTGTAACACTAAAATCGGCAAACGCGAATTTAAATGGTGAAACACGAATTTAATATTACATTTAACAATTAATATTACATTTTAGGAAAAATTATAGAAAAAAACTTGACTTAAAGTTAAGTTTAGGTACTATACTCCTGTTTATATCAACACCAAATGTTGTAATCAATATGGCATGGGCAGTCAGTAAATTTATGCAAGTCAGGCTATTGAATCGTTTGAGCTGTGGTTGAAACGGCTGCATTCACAATTAAATAGAAAATTACAATATTAGTAAAATAATAACGAGGAGTAAACAGAAACTATGGAATATCGTAAATTACCTCATGGAGATGAGCTGATTGGCGTCATCGGAATGGGTACATCTGTTATGGGTGAGCAAAAAGAAAAGGATATGATTGATACAGTGCAATACGCACTGGATGCCGGCATCAATTTTTTCGATATGGCTGGCGGACATGCAGCTATTTTCCAGGCATTTGGAAAAGCTTTAAAAGGACGCAGAGAAGAAGCAATGCTTCAGGTACATTTTGGGGCTGATTATACCACAGGAGAATACGGCTGGAGCACGAATCTGGAAACGATCAAACGGTCAGTAGACTGGCAGTTAGATAAATTGAAAACAGATTATATTGATTTTGGATTTATTCATTGTCTGGATGAAGAATCTGACTTGGCTGCCTATGATAAACATGGTGCATTGAAATACATAATGCATATGAAGGAACAGGGAGTTGTAAGACATATAGGATTATCGACGCACGCTCCGGAGATGGCAAACAGGGTGCTTGACATGAAGATTATTGATATGTTGATGTTCTCCATTAATCCGATGTATGATTATGGCCATGGTGATTTTGCCATAGGCAGTGATGGAGAACGGCAGAACCTGTATCGGCGCTGTGAAAAGGAAGGTGTCGGCATTTCCGTTATGAAGCCTTTTAATGCAGGACAACTTTTAGATGCAAAAAAATCTCCATTTCACCATGCACTTACAACAGCGCAGTGCATTCAGTATGCACTAGATAAGCCGGGGGTTCTTTCCGTCTTAGGAGGGCCGGGAAATGTTGCACAGTTGAAAGAAATCCTGACTTATTTTAATACAACAGAAGAAGAAAGAGATTATTCGGTAATCAGTTCTCTTACACCAGACGAATCCGTTGGAAAATGTGTGTATTGCAAACACTGTCATCCATGTCCTGCCGGATTAAACATTGGTCTGATTAATAAGTATTATGATTTGGCGTTACAGGGAGATATCCTGGCAAAAGAACATTATCTGACGCTGGAAAAAACTGCATCTGACTGCATTAGATGCGGGCATTGCAATAGCAGATGTCCGTTTCAGGTACCCCAGCAGGAAAGAATGGAGGAAATAAAGGAGTATTTTGAAAAATTTTCTGCGTGAATCTGTAAATAGACGAGGCTGCCAAGGGGATCAGCCATTTTAAAAATGAATCCCCTTCTGCCGGGAGCTCTCTGAATGATTGCAGAAGTCCATATGGTTTACTATTTGATATCATATTGCCTTCTATACTCACTGGGAAGGATCTGAAAGATATCTTTAAAAGCGGCTGTAAATTTGCTTTGGTTTTCATATCCAAGATACCTGGAGATGGCGGCAATACTATCTGGTGTTTCCCGCAAGAGCTTAGCTGCTTCTTTCATCCTGAATTCTTTCATATAGAGAGCAATGGGGAGTCCATACACCGTCTTAAAAACTGCTTTGAGAGAAGACGTATTCATCAGATATTGTCTTGACAATTCATCAATCGTAAAACGTCTGTTGAGCTGGTGTGTCAGTTGTTCGTGTATTTTCTGAATGACTGCGACCTGCTCAACTTTGTATTGGCTGGATTCTTTTCTGGGCATGGCTGGAATTGCCATCAGGTACAGTAATAGTTCCTGAACTTTAAGTTTCCAGTATGGGATCAATAAGTTTTCCGGTATCTCCGGGAAAAAAGTAAAAATATTTATGATATGGTTATCTGACGGAAGTGCAGCTATTCTTTTATCTTTACAGAATTTTTCTAAAAATACATCGGGATCAAATGCAGCTTCTTTTAAGAGGTCAGGGATATGCCGGTTCAACACCTGCAGGTCTACAGAAAGAGATATTCCTTCATAATAGCCAAGGGGCATGTCTATTTTAGATTCCGCACAACAATCTATTGTGTGGATGGATAAGTCACCTGAGCCAAGGTAAGCAGTGAGTCCATCTTTCATTTTCCATCCAATTCGTCCATTCTTGCAATAATTTATTTCCATAACATGACTTTTTGCATCGTGGGCGAAAGAAACAGAATCCGCCAGATACTCGTGAAAGGAAAGTTCAATACCTGGAAAAATGTCAAAAGCCTTAACAGATCCTTTTCCTTCTGACTGTGCAGTCAGGCTGCTTGCAAAAAATGGTGGTATTTTACTCTGAAACTGATTTTTTTCCAGATGAAAGGTTCCGGGTAATACCCCAGACAGTCTTTTCTCAATCTCAAGTTCTGCTTGATTTTTCAATTTATTCTCCTCAACTATTTTTTTCAAAATCCGGACACGTTATCGCCAGCATATTTTCAATCATGGAATGAAAAAGGCGGCTTTGTTCGGTACCTGCAGCAGTATAGTACATTTCTTTTCCTTCTCTGCGGCTTATTATAAGTCCGCTGGCTTTTAGATGACGGAGGTGATGTGATACGGCAGGACTACTCATTTCAACTAATGCAGAAATATTAATGACACATTCTTCGCAATGGCATAGTAACCAAAAAATACGAATGCGGCTGCTGTCACCAAGCAATTTAAAAAAATCGGCAGCAATTTGAAAGTTCTGTATTTCTTTAACCTGCGAGATAGCAGTATCTATAGAAACATTATCTTTATGCTTATGTGGTAATACGTTATTTGGCATCTGCTCCTCCTTTCTTCACCTTTTCATTGTATCATATATTATCAAAATTAAAAGTAGCCCATTTGGAAATATCATTAGCCTGTTTGGAAGTAGTAGTGGATGAAGTATTGACTTTTAAAAAGAATGGAAGTATATTGTGATTACAACAATTAAACATATGATTAATTGAAAATATAAAGATAAAGGAGAATATATCAATGAAGAAAACTTACAAAGTAGAAGTGGATTGTGCGAACTGTGGAAACAAGATGGAGGATGCAGCAAAGAACACTGCAGGAGTAAAAGATGTGATACTCAATTTTATGACACAAAAAATGATTGTGGAATTTGAGGAGGGCCAGGAACCAAAAGTGGTCATGCCGGAAGTAGTAAAGAACTGCAAAAAAGTGGAAGAGGACTGCGAAGTATACATTTAAGGTATGTGAAGTTTTCTTTTAGGAAAGGGGAAGTATGATGAATAAGAAACAAAAAAATTTATTATGGAGAATTATTATTTCGCTGGTGCTTATGATAGGTTTGAATTTTGCACCTGTAGAAGGGCTTGTGCGATTTGGATTCTACCTGGTTCCGTATTTGATAATAGGGAATGATATTTTAAGAAAAGCCTTTAGAGGCATATTGAATAAGCAGGTATTTGATGAAAATTTCCTAATGACAGTGGCTACGATCGGTGCAATGCTTATTGCAGTATTTGGTGAAGGAGATTATGTTGAGGCAATTGCTGTTATGCTGTTTTATCAGGTTGGAGAGTTATTTCAGAGTTATGCAGTAGGAAAAAGCAGAAAGAATATCAGTGCCCTGATGGATATACGTCCGGATTACGCAAATGTTGAAAAGAATGGCAAACTTCTTAAGGTTGATCCGGATGAGGTTGGAATAGGCTCTATTATCGTAGTACAGCCGGGGGAGAAGGTTCCGATCGATGGAATTGTAGTGGAAGGAAAATCTGGGCTTAATACCAGTGCACTGACAGGAGAAAGCCTTCCAAGGGATGTCAAATCAGGCGATGAGGTTATCAGCGGATGCATTAACCTGACCGGAGTGCTGAAAATCCAGACAACAAAAGAATTTGGAGAATCTACAGTATCAAAGGTTCTGGAACTGGTAGAGAATGCAAGTTCCAGAAAATCAAAATCAGAAGATTTTATTGCAAAATTTGCAAGGATCTATACTCCTGTTGTATGTTATGGTGCTCTGGCTTTGGCGATACTGCCGCCTGTGGCCAGAATGCTGTTTATGGATCTTCCGGGGGATTGGATGACATGGATTTACAGAGCACTTACGTTCCTGGTAATCAGCTGTCCATGTGCCCTAGTGGTTAGTGTTCCGTTAAGTTTCTTTGCGGGGATTGGAGGGGCAAGTAAGGAAGGAATCTTGATCAAGGGATCCAATTATCTGGAGACATTATCAAAAACAAAATATGTTGTTTTTGATAAGACAGGAACATTGACACAGGGGGTTTTTGAGGTAAACGGTGTACATCACAACGAAATGGAACGGGAAAGGCTGCTGGAATTTGCAGCATTGGTAGAAAGTGCATCTTCCCATCCAATCAGCAAAAGCCTTCAACGGGCATATGGAAAAGAACTTGACAGATCCAGGGTCAGTGATATCCAGGAGATAAGTGGCAATGGAATTATAGCTAAAGTAGACGGGAATGAAGTAGCTGCCGGAAATGATAAACTAATGAGGAAATTAAATATAAAATTTTTCGATTGTCACAGTGTAGGAACTATTATCCATATGGAGATTAATGGGGAATATGCTGGTCATATCGTAATATCAGATATTGTAAAGCCCCATTCCAAGGAAGCAATCAGGCAGTTGAAGAGGGCTGGCGTAGATAAGACCGTAATGCTGACTGGTGATGCAAGGAAGGTCGCTGAAAATGTGGCAGGTGCATTAGGGCTAGACGAAGTATTCAGTGAGCTGCTGCCGGCAGATAAGGTAACAAAAGTAGAAGAATTGCTGGCATTAAAGCCTGACAGTGCAAAACTCGCTTTTGTGGGGGACGGTATCAATGATGCTCCTGTACTTTCCAGAGCGGATATCGGAATTGCCATGGGGGCTATGGGTTCTGATGCTGCAATTGAAGCCGCAGATGTAGTTCTGATGGATGATGATCCGGGCAAAATTGCAAAAGGTATTAAAATATCCAGAAAATGCCTTAGAATTGTTCGCCAGAATACATGGTTTGCAATTGGAATTAAATTCATTTGCCTTGCGTTAGGGATGATTGGCTTTGCGAATATGTGGTTTGCTATTTTTGCAGATGTGGGAGTTACCATTCTTGCTGTATTAAATGCAATCAGAGCCTTGTTTGTAAAAAAACTTTAAGTATAAACAAAAAGTTAATACTGCAATAACAAATAGGAACTTCTAAAAGAGCCATGATACTGTTAAGATAGATAAAGAATATATGTTTGGATCGCGGCATTTAACATGGCAAAAGAAATCTGGAACCCGACAATATAAGCATCAATTCGAAAGGATGAAATATAAATGGATTATATTAAATTAGGAAATTCTGATCTTGAAGTATCACGTTTGTGCGTAGGCTGTATGAGCTTTGGAGACCCCGCCAGTAAAATGCATGCATGGACGCTGAATCCACAGGAAAGTGAGGAAATTATCAAACATGCACTGGATCTGGGAATTAATTTTTTTGATACAGCCAATTGCTATTCGGCAGGAACAAGTGAGGAGTATTTGGGGAGGGCAGTAAAGAATAATGTTTCAAGAGATAAAGTTGTTCTTGCCACGAAAGCGTATTTCAATGATGGAAAACTTTCAGGAGAAGCGATACCCCGTGAGGTGGAATCTTCATTGAAACGCCTGGGTACAGACTATATAGACTTGCTCATTATCCACCGTTTCGATTATGATACCCCAATTGAAGAGACTATGCAGGCGCTCCATCAGGTGGTTCAATCAGGTAAGGTTCGTGCTTTAGGAGCATCTGCCATGTACGGATATCAGTTTATGAAGATGCAGTATGCAGCTGAAAAAAATGGATGGACGAAATTTGTATCTATGCAGAACCACTATAATCTGCTTTACCGGGAGGATGAGCGGGAGCTGATTCCCATCTGCAAAGAACAAAATGTGGCAAGAACACCTTATAGCCCCCTGGCTGCCGGAAGGCTGTCACGACCTACCTGGTCGGCAGATACTTTAAGAAGCAAAACAGATGTGACGGCAAAAGGAAAATATGATAAAACACAGGACAGCGATATGGAAATTGTGAAAAGAGTATCTGCACTTGCTGAGAGAAAAGAGATTACCATGTCACAGGCTGCACTTGCCTGGCAGTTTGCTAAAGGCGTTGCTTCTCCTATTATCGGAGCAACAAAAGCAAAGTATTTTGATGATGCGGCAGGCAGCCTTAACGTGAAACTGACACAGGACGAAATAAATGATCTGGAAGAAGCATACGTGCCCCACAACATAGTAGGGGCTATATAAGGAAAAATAACGCGAATCCCTCCATTATTGTTTTTTCCATATATCTGTGAGATAATAATCCTGATATTGATAGAAACAGGCTTCCGTACCAGGCAGCTGCCGAAAGGAGAAGGTGAACTGTTATGGCACAAATTTTAGTTGTTGAAGACGAACACAATATGCAGGATATTATTGTAGAATATATGAAAAGGGGAGGGCATTCCTGCCTGACTGCGGATGATGGAATAGATGCATTGGCCATTTTAAAAAATACACCGATGGATTTAATGATATTAGATGTTATGATGCCTCATCTGGATGGATTTTCTGTTTGCAAATTAGCCAGGGAAATGAGCAGTATGCCCATTATTATGCTTACTGCAAAAGGAGAGGAAGAGGATAAACTAAAGGGTTATCGGTATGGGGCTGATGATTATATGACCAAACCTTTTAGTCCAAGGGTACTGCTGGCGAAGGCGAATGCACTTTTAAAGCGATCTTCGACTGTTATAGCGGACTCCATAATTGCTGGAAAGATTACGCTGATACCGGCATCCCATGAGGTATATGTGGATGGTGAAGAGAAAGAACTTACCCATAAGGAATACGAATTACTTCATTTTTTTATACAGAATAAAGGTCAGGTATTTTCCAGAGAACAACTTTTGAACCGGATATGGGGCTATGATTTTGGCGGAAGCAGCCGTACGGTAGATACTCATATTAAGACGCTGCGGCAAAAACTGGGAAGTGAAGGCGGCCTTATTGTCACGCTTATCCGTTCCGGTTACAAATTCGAGGTACCATTATGAAGAAATGGGAACAGGTGAAAGCATTATTCGGACTACGAACCGTAAGAAATAAGGCATTTTTTCTCTCAAAAGCAGCAGGTGGGGCAATTGTGATTTTCTATATTCTGGTAGAAGAATTGCCGGTAAGCAGCACCCTTGCGTTTGTTATATGGTTTTTTCTGATGGTAGTTACAATTCTGGGCGTAAATTATTTGTTAGGGCGGTATATTACGGATCCTATTGACTCGATCAACAAGACTGCGGGAAGAATGGCAAAATTAGATTTTTCACAGGTGTGTATGATAGAATCCAATGATGAGTTCAAAGAATTATCAGAGAGCCTGAATAAACTTGCGTCAAACCTTCAGCAGTCACTTGCGCAACTGGAAAGCGCCAATGCCCGTCTGGAAGAGGATGTGGAACAAAAACAAAAGCTTCTTGCCCAGCGCAAGGAATTGACGGATCAGCTATCTCATGAAATGAAGACCCCGATAGGTGTGATCCGTGCCTATGCAGAAGCCCTGCAGGATGAAACGGATCAGGAAAAACAAAAGAAGTATACCCAGGTCATTGTTTCAGAAACAGAACTTATGAACCGGATGATTATTTCGTTACTGGACTTATCAGCGTTAGAATCCGGTGCCGTGAATCTTCAGCCGGAACCTTTTGATTTCATTGAATTTACGGAAACGGTTGCAGGCAGGCTGTTAATGGATATTCCGGAGGATAATTTTAAATTGGAATATGAGCTGCCGGAGCAAAAATTTTATGTCAATTTGGATAAAGGACGAATGGAACAGGTATTGGATAATCTGATCATAAACAGCAAAAAAAACGTGATACCCGGTGGAGTTATCCGACTTTCAATTTATGCGGCAGATTCTAAATTATATTTTTCTATTTATAATCAGGGAAAGAGAATTCCAAAAGACCAGCTTGCAAAAATATGGATGAAATTTTATAAGAGTGACCAGGCAAATCAGAACGGTTCGGGACTGGGACTTGCTATTGTGGCGCAGATTCTGGCTATGCAGAACTTGGACTTTGGTGTTCGAAATTGTCTGGAGGGTGTAGAATTTTATTTTAGTATAAATCCGCCTTTACTTATCTCATCAGAATCATATTTGGTTGATTCTCAGGAAAATCTTAACGGCAATCCCGGTTAATTCAAATGGTGTTTATATTTCACACCGATTTCACAGCAGCCACACTTCAACTTCAATCTCATCTTCTAGAATATAGCCATACTTAACTTAGGACAGCAGTGTCCTTTTTGAAAAGGAGGGTTATAGATGAAATTTTTAGAAATGGAATGGTACTGGTGGCTGTTATTGATAGGGGCTGTGGCTGTGGTGATCCCAGTCAAGGTAAAGCTAATGAAGTGGTGGGTCAGAAAACAAAGAGAGCAGAAAAACAATGACCGCAATCGGTGGGGGGAAGAAGAATGATTGCGGTAAAAGAGCTGGCCTATTCATACGGGAAAAATAAACAGGTACTTCACGGACTTGATTTTAAGGTGGAGACCGGTGAGATATTTGGGTTTTTAGGTCCGAATGGGTCAGGTAAATCCACCACACAAAAAATACTTA
The DNA here is from genome assembly GCA_900539655.1 of uncultured Robinsoniella sp. GTDB lineage: Bacteria > Bacillota > Clostridia > Lachnospirales > Lachnospiraceae > Robinsoniella. Next base: position 2,940 of record UQCR01000071.1, on the reverse strand, counting down.
CCGGGATTTTGAAGGGATATGGAGGCGAGATAACCCTGTTTGGCGAGAACCCTTCTCTGAATCCCGCAAGATTCTATCAAAAGATTGGGGTTCTTTTTGAGTTTCCTTACTTATATGGGAATTTAAGCGCTTTGGATAATCTGAATTATTTTGCATCCTTTTATCCCAGAGAGCAGAGGCGTGATATCAATGAACTGTTGGAAAAACTGGAGTTTAAGCCTGATTTCTTGAAAAAGCCGGTGTCTTCTTATTCGAAAGGCATGCGTCAGCGGGTGAGCATGGCGAGGGCATTGTTGAGCAATCCGAGGCTATTGTTCCTGGATGAACCCACCAGCGGGCTGGATCCTGCTGGAGCCGTGTTATTTCGCAGGATTATTGAGGAGGAACGCAGGAAAGGCACGACGGTGTTTCTCACTACACATAATATGCACGATGCGGACCTGCTCTGTGACCGGGTTGCATTTATTTCTAATGGAAGTATCGCTGCACTTGATACGCCGAAGAAATTAAAGGAGCATAACAGTACCCAGGAAATAGCCATTGAATACCGTTATCTGGGAAAGCAGGAAAGCAGGATTATCCTGATGCCGGAATTAGACGCCGGGATTAACTTTCCCCATGATGAGATAGTCAGCATACATTCCAAAGAACCTACCCTGGAGGATATGTTTATTCAATATACGGGAAGGGGGTTGGACTGATGGACAACAGCTTTGTGTCTCTGCTGAAAAAGGATTTCGGAATGATGCTTACAAGTAAGTTTTTCTTACTGGCGCTGGGATCTTTGGTCCTGTATTCCTGCTATATTAATTTTATTTATGTGCACACAGACCAGGATATTTATCCTGTTTATTTATTAGACCCTATGGGAAGATACCCGGAATTACCGAAGGTCATAGAGGTAAAGGAGATCGAAGACCTGCAGGAGGTCTGCAGGGATGGATATTCTGTGGGAATAGATGCCCGAGCGGCCATTCCGGAAATATTAATGACGGATTCGGGAAGCAGTAAGACGGACTATCAGCGGGCTGCTTATGCAAGTGCCTTGCTTTCTAATCCAGGCGAGAAACGTAGTGAGGTAATCGGAACAAATAGTAAAGAGATGAAAAACCGTCGTGAGATTACCAGTGAGTTTTTGTTTTTCGAACTGGCTGCGGTTGGATTCCTGGGTGTGGCATCTGCACTGTTTAAAGAAAAGCAAATGGGAGTAATCCGTGTTCACAGCATTCTTCCCATAAGCAAAGCGGCGTTTATAGGTTCTAAACTGCTGTTATTTATCCTGTCTGATTTATTATTTGCAGTGCTGCTTACAACCATCAATCTGGGGCTGCCAGCAGCGCTGGCCGTCATGCCGGATGTACTGCTTCAGGTAGGAATCCTGTCTGCGATTATGGTTCTGGCAGGATTTCTCTGCGCCGTATGGATTCCAGATTTTAAACAGTTTTCGCTATTTTATCTGGTGCTGGCGATTTTCGTAACTATTCCCGTTTTTCTTGCAGGGCAGACAGATGTGTCCTGGTGGTGGATTGATTATCATCCCATGTATCATTTATTTATGGCGATGAAAAATGCGTATTTTGAGACACCGAACAGAAATATTGCCTATTATATGGTATGTACCGCTTCCATAGTACTCCTGTTCTATTTTGCCAGGAAAGTTTTAAGCAGTGAAATGGCAAGGGAGGGGTAGCATGAACGGATTGAAATACCAGCTGAAAAATATCAGTAAAGATAAGATGTGTATGCTTTCATTTATACTGCCGGTAATAGTTGGAATTGCAATTCATTTTATATCTGCCGGAAGTTTTAATGCAATAAGTGAAACGTCTTATGGAATTATCCAAAATGAATTGCCACAGGCTACAGCAGAGTGGTTGAAAGAAAGCGGAAATGTGATCCGGTTTGGCAGTATAGAGGAATTAAAGGCCCAGGTTCTGGAACCGTCATCACAAATGATTGGGGTACGCCCGGAGGGGAATGGTATCTGGACAATTGTGGCAGGTGATGAACTGCGCGTAACCGTAAAAATTGCAGATTCCCTGCCGGATCTTTATGAAAACCGCAGTTCGTTCTCTGATATAAATGTACAGGTCCTTTTAGGAGACAGTGAGAGAAATATGTTGAAATCACTGCTGATAGTCATTACAATGGTGACAGCGATGTTTATGGGATGTACGTTTAATGCCATGAGTATCATTGGCGAGAAAGAAGAGGGTGTGGCTTTTATCAATGAAATACTGCCTGTGACACCAGCGTATTATCTGGTGCAGAAGATTTTGCTGGGATTTGCAGGAGGTGTGCTTTCCACAATTCTCACGGGGTGGATTTGCATGCGTCCCCAGCTTTCCCAGATTCCCTGGCTTCTTCTCCTTATCGTCCTCTCTGCCTTTATATCTGCCCTGACGGGGTTGTTTATCGGAAGGGCGGCAGAGGGACTTATGACCGGAATTGTGTATTTGAAAATGATCATGATCTTGTTTATTGCCCCGCCTGTTGTATGCTATCTCGTTGCTCCAAAAGAGGGAATAGTACGCAGTATATCTTATCTGCTTCCTTCCAGTGCAACTTTTTACGGCCTTATGGATTTGTTAAATGGCAGGATGGCAGAAGCAGGTGCAAATATAGTGATTCTGGCAATGCACTGCGTGGTATGGATTCTGGCTTATCTTTTTATTCAAAGAAGAAAGGGTGCACAATTTCCTGTGAAGGGCTGAATGAGATGCAAATGATGAAGGGAGGTGGTTCACTTATGGGTAAAAGTAATGTTATTGCAGATGTATGGCTCCATGCAAAGCCGGGCTAGTACTACAGCGAACGTTTTATAATGTACTACTATTAAGTGCATTATATTGGGGTTTAGCTGAGTAAGGACGCTTTGTAGATGAAGGTAGTGTACGAAAAGATGGGGGTGGGAAACTGATATGGACTCCGTCAGCTTGC
>UQCR01000070.1 GCA_900539655.1 uncultured Robinsoniella sp. | reverse complement strand
GCGGTAATAGCGGCTCGGGCAGCAGAGCGTATGCTAGAGCTTGGGGTATATGTGGTAGGATTTTCATACCCGGTAGTACCAAAAGGTAAAGCAAGAATTCGTACCCAGGTGTCAGCAGCACACAGTAAGGAAGATCTTGACTTTGTTTTGAAATGCTTTAAGCAGGTAAAAGAAGAGATGGGAATTTAGCTCGAATAAGTGAATTTGTATACAGAATGAATTGAAAAACAGATGGCATTGCCGCTTTAATAGGGCAGTGCCATCTGTTTTGCTATTTCTTTTCACACCATATAATCTGCTGCAGGGTAAGAGGTGGAAGCACTGCGCAGGTTCCGTTTTCTGACAAGGTGAGGCTTTGCTGAATTGGATACACCAGTTTAGCACTTTTAACGGGATTCTGATACAGGATTTCCCCTGCCGGAATGGGGGGAGTATCTCCATGGAAGCGCTTGGGCAGCATGGAAATCTGGTGTATGATATACGCAGTATCTGTTTCAAAAAATGCAGTCCGGATAATATCAGGCGTATCTGTATGGTGGCGCAGAGGCGGATGTATGCAGGCCTTTTCCAGCAGGTCCGAAAATAAATCGTTTGTATAAGGATATTTCTCAGTTCCTGCCATAGTAAAAAAGTCAAATGCCAGATAAAATACATGCCCCTTATGAAAATTCCGGTGAAGAAGTGCCGGATAATCTGTCTTTTCACCAGGTGGAGGGCTCCACCAGTTTACCCAATGATCAAAATCGCATGCAACGCAGGGAAGGTCAAAATGCAGCAACTCCAAAACAGAAGAATCTGTTTCCAGACTGCTGTTTTCTAAAAGTGATACCGTTTCTATAAAGTATTCGCTTACCGGAGGGGTGGTACAGGACAGAAGTCCGGTAAAGGACTGGGATAAATCCGAATGCAGGTAAGCAGACCAGCGGTTAGAAGCAAACTCCCCATGGATTTTCGCCGGGCCGCAGCCGAATAACCTGTGTAAAGCGGACTGCTCCCTCAGTGTGGAATCGGCATTCCATAGCCCTGTCTGTCCCGAGGAGATCAGGCAGCCGCCGCCCGCGGCGTATTCCTCCAGCAACAGGACCAGATCCGGTTCTATAACATAGACTTCCGGCAGCAGGATTATGTCATATTCAGACAAAAGGGATTTGGTGATATTACCCTCTGGCAGAATGTTATAAGGAATCTTGGCATATTCGCACAGCTGCATAGCTCCAAGAATGGCATTTAAGTGAGGATTATGACGCTTCATGCGCAGTATGGCATCTGCACTGAGTTCCTGCATGTTGACAGACTTTGAACGGTCGCTTTGCAGGATTCCGATAGATTTTACCGGGGTACGTCCCGTCAGGTAGGGTTCCATTTCTTCAAGAGCTCTGTAAACGGTGCCAAGCCGGTTTGCCTCTTCCATGTCCAAAGTACCGTCAGCGTGCTGGGAACCGCTGTACATGCCAACCCGACATCCCTGAGCGGCGATGGAACTTAAGTCACAGAGGTACTGAGAGACGGTATCGTAGTTATATACCTGGGAGGCTTCTCCGGGAACCAAAATGGGATATTGTCCGATTGCGGTATCTCTGGCATAGGCGGAAGAAAACCAGTTGTCCTTTAAAAGGGGTTCTGAAAACTGATAGTCAAGCAGGTCCCTTACGGATTTGGGATAATGGCAGGAAAAATTAACCGTGATAGCTAAGGATGGATCAATCGCGTTTAAACGCTGCTTCACTTCCAGCAGAAATTCCCGGGCATTTGCGTCCAGAAAATCCACGATGTCTGACATATGCAGGTGTATTTCATCCTGATCGGAGGGCAGTTTATATCCATAGGCAGCGTGGAATTTTTCTTTGCAGGAATCACAATAGCAGAGAGATGATCCGAAAATATCCATAAATAATGCATCCGGGCTGTAATTTTGTACAATTTCTTCCATTTGGGAGAGACAGTATTCCCGGTAACCGGTCTGGTAACAGCATAGACTCCACCGGGCAAACTCATCTTCCCGAATCAGGGGCGTACCATCCGTCTTTCGCGCCCGCCATTGGGGGAACCGTCTTGCAGCGCCCTCATCGTATTCGATGCAATAATAAGCGATAAATTCAATGTCTTTTTTCTTTAGAACCGCGCTGACTTCCTGTATCCAGTCAGTCTTTACGCCCTGGTGTTTCTGGGCGCCATCCACCTTACTGTCATAATAAGTAACGCCCCAGTGGTCTTTGCAGTAAACCATAAGGGAATCAATATTCGCCTGGTCAAAAAAACGCTCATATTCTTCAATATTCAGTTTGTCTAAGGTAACAACGGGTGGTTGGGGGGAATGATGATCAATCAGATAACAGCGCTTGCTGTCCTTGTATTTGCTGCTCATAATAGGTATCTCCTTTCAGGATAAAAAGCCCGCAGGCAATATAGTACCGGTATCCCAGTATGTATCCAGATTAGAGAACGTGCAAAAAGAGTGTGTTATTGCCAGTATATAGAAGATATCATAGAAAGTCAATAAGATAAATTATTGTACCGTAATCTATAAAAATTACTTGAATTGTATGCGTAGAAATACACAAATATATAAATTGAATTAATAAAAAATGAAACTGTATCTACAAAGTTGTCAGATTTAAAAATAATAAAAAACAATTAATAGATAAAAAAGCGGAAAAATGTAAAATTACATTGACAAAACACCAGCTGAATTATATAATATGCATATCAACTGGTCAGACCAGTCAAACCAATTAGAGGGAACGGCAAAAACAAGTAAAGGAGGGTTGATTTTTTAAGAAGATGTGTGAAGGCAGTGAAAATTGTGTTTTGGGGACATGATTTTTATAAAAAGTAAAAGGAGAAGGTAAGGATTATGAAAAAGAGAGTTATAGCGGTTTTATTAGCGGCAACTATGGTTATGGGAATGATCTCCGGATGTGGCGGATCGAACCAGAAAGCAGATGGAACAACCACGGATAAGGCTGCGGAGGCGGCAAAGACAGAGGGAACCGGTGAGAGTAAGGCTGCAGAGGGGACAAAACAGTCTGATGTATCGCTGCGGTTTATTGACGTAAACCCCAGTCCACAGAGGCAGGCTTATTATGAAGGGGTTTTTGAAAAATTCAAAGGCGAAACCGGTATTACCGTAGCTTATGAGAGTGTTCCATGGGATGATGCGGCAAATAAGCTGACGGTACTTGGCACATCAGGACAGCTTCCGGATGTTATGACTACCCATCCGCTGTGGCTGGGGCAGTTTACGGAATCCAACTGGGTACTTCCCATTGATGATTATGCAGAGGAGCATAAGGACGAATTTGTAGATATTATCAGTAAAAGCAACTGGGTAAATGAAAAGGAAAACTATGGTCACATTTATACAATCCCCGATGGATTTATGGTTAAAGGTATCTTCTACAGAAAGGATTGGGTAGAGGAAATCGGATACAAGATTCCTACGGGGGACGACTGGACTTACGATGCATACTTTGACTTAATCAAGGCGTTAACCGATAAGGATAATAAGAGATATGGAAATTCCTTCCGTGGAGCGAGAGGGGCATTTGATCCATTGTTAGCATATTTACAGACATTTACCGGAGGTTATGTATATGATGAAGAAGGAAACTGCCTGTTAAATAAGCCGGAATGCGTAGAAGCATTTGAAAAATGGTGTGCCATATATAAAGATGGCTACGTACCGGAAGACTCCATTAACTGGGGATTCGTAGAAATGGTGGATAACTTTACCGGAGGATTAACCGGTACGATTTCCAATGACTCTGAGGTAGCTGTAGCATGTGAAACAAATATGAAACCCGAACAGTGGGGAGTATTGCCCATGCCGGTATCCACAGTTGACCAAAAGCTTTTAAATACTTCCAGCAGTCCGTATTCCTACACGATTTCCGCACAGTCAAAACACCCCGAGGAAGCGCTGCAGTTAATGGATTACCTGGTGAAACCGGAAAATAATATCGAATATTGTAAGATGGGCGGTCTGATTCCCATTAAAAAAGAAGCTTCCAAAGATCCGACTTACGGAGAAGACGGACCATATGCAGCATTCTTAAATCAGTTAAACAATCCTGATTTTATGGTACCGCCAATGTATGGACCATTTAACTACACCGATTTACATCAGGATACATTCCACGCAGAAATGCAGAAGTATCTGCTGGGCAAGCAATCGGCAGAAGATGTGTTAAATAACATATCCAATGAGTTAACGAAGAGAATGAAGGAATATCTGGCTGCAAATGAAGGTTCCACCATAGAGAGCCCAAGAACATTACAGTAAGCCTGTTTGACGGGAGGGGACGGTTTAGCCGTCCCCTTTGTGAATCAAACGGATAGAACGGAAGGGAGATAACATGGGAGTATTAATAGCATTTCTCGTTATAGTTGTAGTTGTATGTGCCGCTATTTTCTGGCGGATGCATATGAAGTCAGGGCAAAGAGTCGTAATTGGAAACCGGACCAGAACGAAGTTGGAGCCATACCTGTTTATATTACCGGTATTTGCACTGCTGCTGGTTATGTTCGGGTATCCCCTGATTAACAGTTTTATTATGGCATTTCAGGATTATAAGCTGACCGGGTCTGGAAAAGCTGCCTTTAATGGAATAGAAAATTTTAAGAAGCTGTTTGACGATACCGATACATTTATGATTGTTAAAAACACCTTGGTTTACGTGGTAATATCCGTTGCCGGGCAGTTCCTGCTGGGAATGATTCTGGCGATGGCATTGAAAAAGCAGTTTCGGGGAAGAGGATTATACCAGTCAATCGTATTTCTTCCATGGGCTTTTTCGGGATTTGTAATCGGCTTAATGTTCCGCTGGTCCTTTAATGGTGAATACGGTGTGGTAAACGATATCCTTCTGAACCTTGGAATCATTAAGGAATCCATAGCCTGGCTTGGTACACCTGGGGTATCCCTGGCGGTTATTATCATGGCGATGATCTGGATGGGAATCCCATTTTTTGCAATTATGATTTTAGCTGCACTGCAGTCCATACCGGCTGATGTCTATGAGGCTGCTGATGTGGATGGATGTGGTGCAATCCGGAAATATTTCCAAATTACACTGCCCTACATAAAACCAACCATTATTACGACGATTTTACTTCGTACCATATGGATCTTTAACTCCTTTGACCTGGTGGTGATCATTACCAACGGAGGACCTGCAAATACATCCCAGACCCTGCCCGCGTACATGTACTCCAAAGCATTTGGAACCTATGACTTTGGTTTTGCAGCAGCGATCGGAGTACTGCTTATGGTTGTACTGGGTGTCTTCGCAGTCATCTTTCTACGAGCTACAAATTACAATAAGGCAGGTGATTTTTAATGAAGAGAACGGGAAAAAGGAAAGCATTAGGAGTTGGCAGGTTTCTTATATTAGCATTTTTTCTTGCACTTGTGGTACTTCCCATTTACTGGATGACTATCACATCCTTTAAGACAAATGGTGAGATAATCGACATGCATAATATTACTTATTTTCCGCACACCTTTACAACGGAAAATTATACCGGTTTGTTTGAAATGTTCGACTATGGATCATTGCTGCAAAATAGCGTGATTGTATCCATTTCATCTGCTTTAGTGGTTACTATGCTGTCAATATTAGGAGGCTACTCCCTGGCAAGATATAAATTTAAAGGAAAAGGCGTGATGGTGCTGTTCTTTCTGGTGACACAGATGATTCCTGGTATCTTGGTAATCATCCCCCTTTACTTAATCTTTTCTAAGATCGGACTGATCAATACCCATGTGGGATTATTTATCTACTATGTAATTGTGAATGTACCGTTTTGTGTAGTGACAATGCGGAGCTTTTTCGAGAGAATTCCGGTGACGCTGGAAGAAGCAGCCAGGGTTGACGGCTGTACGAAGATGAAATCACTGATAAAAATTGTACTGCCAATTATGTTCCCGGGTATCGTTTCTGTATTTGTATTTGCATTTATCGGTGCCTGGAACGAACTGATTGCAGGAACTATATTTATCAGTACGCCGGATATGTGGACGATTCCGGTAGGATTAAAATCTCTGATTGGTAAATACAGTGTGCAGTGGGGAGCTTTAATGGCCGGAGGTGTAATGGCACTTTTACCTACCGCTATTATGTTTGCCGGCATGCAGAAGTTTATAGTGGAGGGAATGACGGCAGGAGCGGTAAAAGAATAATAATTGAGGGAGGCTATTATGGGGTTACAAAAAAGAGCAGACGTGGTACGTCAGATATTACATCCCAGAGAAGATACAAGAGGTTATACCAGATGGTGGTGGTACGGATGTGCAGTGAAAAAGGAAGAGTTGATTCGGGAACTGGATTTTATGAAAGAAGCCGGGATGGGCGGTGTAGAACTTCAGATACTCTATCCGGTTGTGGCAGATGATCAAGAAAATGGCGTAAAAAACCATTCTTATTTATCCCCCGGATTTTTTGAAATGATCGGGTTTGCCTGTGAGGAGGCAAACCGGAGAAATATGAAATTTGACCTTACATTGGGTTCATCCTGGCCCTTTGGAGGCCCTTTTGTACCAGTGGAATTAAGCGGTCCAACCGTAATCCCCTATACAATTGATGTAAAAGGACCCTGTGAATTTACCTATGATTTTACCACCAGGCTGTATGGGGAAGCGGCTGCTTGTATTATGGGACGCATGGAGGACAGCCAGATGGTGCCGGAGTCTATCGTGGATATCACTGATAAGGTGACGGATAAGCCTTTATTTGAATGGCCCTGGGGCAAGCAGCTGGAAAAGGTATTGGTACCCGAAGGAAATTATAAAATCGTGGTGCTGGTATCCAGTGATAAACGACAGACTGTATTAAAGCCTCTTCCGGGAGGGGAGGGGCTGATTATGGATCACAATAGGAAAGATTCTGCCCGTATGTTTTTTGAACACGGGGGAAATCCTATTGTAAATGCAGTGGGTAAAGGGAAGATTCAGTCTTTCTTCTGTGACTCCATAGAGGTCTTCGGGCACAACTGGACGGATATTATCTACGGGGAATTCCGAAAAAGAAGAGGCTATGAGCTGCGCCCGCTTGTATATGCACTATGGGGAGAGATTCAGGGAATGACTGATCTGATCCGGTATGATTTTCAGAAGACCATGGCGGAATTAACAGTAGAGAATTTCTTCCGGGAGATGACAGAATGGTGTCATGAAAATGGTTCCCTTTCCAGAATCCAGGCACACGGCACCTGGGGAGATATCCTTCAGGCATATGGGGCTGCCGATATACCGGAGGGAGAGACCTTTTCCGCTTTTGACCGGTATGAAGTCAATACGGTTCACCGAAAGCTGGCATCCTCAGCAGGGCATGTGTATGGGAAAGAGATTATCTCCAACGAGTCCTTTACCTGGCTTCGGTTTCCCAGATATGCGGTTACCCTTGAAAATATCAAAGCAGCAGCTGACAGTATTTTCTTAGATGGTATGAACCAGATTGTAAACCACGGTTATTCGTACAGTCCGGAAAATGAAAAGGAACTGGGGTGGCCGTTTTATGCTTCCTCCCAGATCAACCATACGAATACCTGGTGGAAATATTACAAACCTCTGAGTATATATATAAACCGGGTATGTGACTTCCTGCGCCGGGGAAAGACGAAAGTAAAACTGGCGGTTTATCTTCCGCAGTCTGATATCTGGGCGGAAAATCCATTATCGGATATACATATGTGTATGAAACTGGAAGAGCGTATGACAACAGAAACCGTAGACAGGATACACAAAGAAGGTTTCTGGTTCGACTATATTAATGATGATGTGGCAGAGCGCTGGAGGGAATACGATTACGAGGCACTGGTGCTTCTGGAGTGTGAGAGGATTCCTCTGAAGACGGCTTATCAGCTACAGGAGTTTGCAGAGAGCGGAAAAAAAATCATCTGCAAAGGACCGGCTCCATCCCGCTCCTGTGGATTGCTTGCCTATAATGAAAATACGAAAAAGATTCAACACATAATGAAGAAAATGCAGGAAGCAGGACAGCTCATAATTACGGAAAAAAATAATGATGTATTAATCCAGGAGTTGAACCGTCATTTTATACCCGATGTAAAGATCTATTATAATAAGGAAGAAATCGGATATGTACATCAGCAGGAGGGTGGCACAGATATTTATTTCCTGTCAAATATCAGCCCTGAGGATAAAAAAGAAAAGATCAGATTTTCGGAGCAAAGTAATAACTTTTATGTCTTTGACCCTCTGGATGGCAAAGAAAAATGTATGAAATGCAGGCAGCAGGATGGGAATGATACGGTAGTAGAACTGGAACTGGAAGCTTATCAGTCACTTATCTTTGTATTTTCCAATGAAATGGAAGATGAAATGGCTGTGTGGAAGGAACATAAGAAAGATTTATTACTGGACCTGTCAAAGGACTGGGAGTTCTATACAGACAGCTGCAGGCTGCATTATGGAGATCTGGATAGTTGGGAAAAGGAAGAAAGCCTGCATTACTACTCAGGTGAGGGCATTTACCAAAAAGAATTTTATGTATCAAAAGAAAAATTGGAGAAAATGCAGGAAACAGGTGAGGCGGAGCTGCAGTTTGAACATATCGGGGAAGCTGCCGGCATTATTATCAATGGGCAGGAGGCTGGCGCAATAATAAAACGTCCCTATAGATTGCATGTTCTAAAGTATCTGAAAGAGGGAATTAATACACTGGAAGTGAGGGTTTCCAATCTTTTGATCAACAGAGCAATTGACCCTGATTACCCGGAAACAGACTATCCGGAGCCGGTGATATCTGAATGGCCGTATACCACCGCAGCATTAAACCGCTGCCGCAGGGAGCGGGTCTATAACTGGAGAGAACGTGAAATGATAGCAGAACCCCTGCCTTCGGGAATCTGGGGGAAGGTGGGGATCAGGGGCTAACCCTGCAAAGTGTGACGCATAGCTGTCAGAAAGTAATTTTTAAACACGCTCTGGTGATTATGGTTGAATAGCGATGGCAGTTCTTATATAATGAATGTAGGTAAGATATAGTTATATAGTTGCAATAGGATTAGTAAAGGAGTATGGAGTGTGGCTAAATTAAAGACGAATATCGCTCAATTAGGTTCGACGAGATTGTTATATTCAAGAATTGCCGACAGCATATGTGAATACATTACAGAAAATAAAATAGGGATTGGCGGGAAACTTCCAAGCGAGCGGGAATTGGCGATGATGTGGGGAGTGAGCCGGTCTTCTGTACGGGAAGCAATCCGTGAATTGGAAAATCAGGGTCTGCTAAGCGTGGAGGCCGGAAGAGGCTCCTTTGTCATTGGTGAAGTTTCGGACAAATCCATGATGTTTAAAATACAGAAACGGAATTTTTTTGAACAGTTTGAGATTAAAACAGTTCTGGAAGAATATATGTTGAAAAAAATCACGCCGGTGATATCCGAGGAATTATTGTACCAATTGGAACATATTGCAAAGCAGATGATGACCATGTGTGATAATGGGATATTTCCCCAGGAACTGGACAACCTGTTTCACAAAATGCTGTTAGAGTCTTATGGAAACAAGGAAATGATCAATCTGGTGGAAAACATGATTCATGTATTCGGAGAATATAACGACGTGTATTTCCATCTGTGTGAGGGCATAGTCAACGAAACGAACCAGACAATTTTAGATACCATTCCTTACCATCTGGATATGGTTCTGATGATGCGTGCCAGAAATGTAAAAGAAGTAATTAAAATCTACCGAAAAATTATAGAGTTGGATATACAGCTGTACAGCATGGTGAATCCGACTGACCAGAAGGAGACGTTATGATGGATGACCTGTTAAGCATGACTCATTTAGGGGATGATTACGATAAATATTTAAATGCAGTAGTTCCGCCGGTTTTTATGAATTCACTCCATGTATTTCCAACGTTTGAAGAATATGCGGGATGTGATGCTTCGAAAAAGGGGGAATTTAAATATGGACGCGTCTCCAATCCCACAGTGCATATTCTGGAAGAAAAGGTTGCTGCATTAGAACACGGATGCAGGGCGGCAGCCTTTGGAAGCGGAATGGCGGCAACATCTGCGGCAATTCTGGCAACCTGTAAAGCCGGAAGCCACATTATCTGCATGCGGGATGTGTACGGACCGGTAAAGAACATATTAAACCGGTATATGATCCCGAAGCTGAATATGACCGTTACTTATTGGTCAGGAGAGAGCCTGAAAGAGCTGGAGGAGGAAATTCGTCCGGAAACAGCTCTGATCATGATAGAAACCCCGGCGACCTTTGTGTTCACTGTGGTTGATATCACAGGGGTTGCACAAATTGCCAAGAGGCATGGCGTGAGGACATACATAGACAATACCTATTGTACTCCGCTGTATCAGAAACCCCTGGATATGGGAATCGATCTGGTCATGCACACCCTGACAAAATACATTGGCGGACACAGTGACATAATGGGCGGGATCCTTACATCAGCCGATGAAGAACTTATGATAGAAATCCAGCTGACCGTTCGTGAGCTCTTCGGAGCAAATATGGGACCGATGGAAGCATGGCTTGCAACCAGGGGACTTCGGACTATGGCGCTGAGGATCGCAGAACATGGCAGGACCGCTCAGAAAATTGCAGAATATCTGGAGAAACATGAAAGAGTAGAACGAGTATACTATACCGGATTGCCGTCCCATCCACAGCAGGAGCTGATAAGAAAGCAGCAGAAAGGACACACGGGATTACTAAGTTTTGTGCTGAAGGATTCGCCTGAGGAAGCAGTAAAAGTAATCAATAAATTGAAATTATTTGGAAAAGGCTGTTCCTGGGGGGGATTTGAAAGCCTTGCGCTCTGCCCGCTTTATACGGCGACGGAAGAAGAGATAAAGTTTTTAAATCTTACGGATCACGACAGAGGCCTGATCAGGATCCATTGTGGGCTAGAAGGAGTGGATAACCTGATGGAAGACTTGAGGAATGCATTAGAGCGTGTTTGAAAATTCATTCCTGGCATCTGCACGCCCCACTTTGCGGCATATTTGCCCCGAATTCAGGTTGCGTAGCCCGCTACGCGCCCTTCATCCGGGACAAATCTCCCACAAACTGTGACGCACAGCTGCCAGAAAGCAATTTTAAAACACACTCTAGAGCGAGTTTGACTCATAAAGAAAAAGAAGAGATGGGGTGGCGGCAATGAATTACAGAGAAAATATTATGGCTATATTAAATTATGAGCCTTATGAAAGCATGCCGGTGGTATCTTTTGGATACTGGGTAGAAACACTGGATAAATGGGCATCCGAGGGACATATAACCAGAGACGAAGCAAAAGGTTACCGGGAGCTTGGGGATAATTCCGGGGCGGACAAAAGTGTAATGAAGAAACTCGGATTTGATTTTAACTGGAATTCCTGTGTGGGATGCCAGGTGGACATATTTCCAAGATTTGATGTGGAGGTAATCGAAGAAAGGCCGGACGGATCCAGAATAATTCGGGATGAACTGGGACTGATTGTGCTGGAAAAACCGGGTACTGTATCCATACCTGCTGAAATAGGAACTTCTATGACTGACCGCGAGGCCTGGGAAGAACATTATCTGCCCCGTCTGCAATGGTCCGAAGAACGAATGGATACAAACCTGCTGAAATCTCTAAAGGATCCCTCCGGGCGTGAGGTTCCTGTTGCAATACACTGCGGTTCCCTGCTTGGCAGAATGCGGGATCTTCTGGGAGTAGAGCAGTTGAGTTATTTATATATGGATGATGAAGAGCTTTATGCAGAGATCATTGATACCATGGCAGGCCTGTCTTATAACTGGGTTAAAGCTGCCCTGGAGTCCGGCGCAAAATTTGATTATGCCCATTACTGGGAAGATATCTGTTTTAAAAACGGTCCCCTGGTAATACCGGGCGTGTTCGATGAATATGTGGGACCTCATTATAAACGGACAACTGAGCTGTTAAAACAATATGGAGTAAACATTGTTTCTGTAGACTGTGACGGGTTAATTGATTCCCTGATACCTACCTGGCTGGAAAATGGCGTAAATACTATGTTTCCCATTGAAGTAGGAACCTGGAATGCTTCCATAGCCCCATGGAGGGAAAAGTATGGAAAGCAGATACGGGGTGTCGGCGGGATGAATAAGACCATTTTTGCCAGAGATTATAAGGCAATTGATGCTGAGATAGAACGGCTGAAACCGCTGATAGAGCTGGGCGGATATATTCCTTGCCCGGATCATCGAATTGCCCCCGATGCCATATTCGAAAATGTGCAGTATTACTGCGAACAGATACGCAGAATTATTTAATATGAAGGTGTCATCTAACAGCAGCAATTTTCAAAAGAAGACCATACAGCAGCAGGTTTCAAAAATACGGCAGTACCCGCCCGGGTACTGCCGTATTTTTGATATACAGGAATTCAGATAAATTGAGCCGTTCATTAAGGAAATCTCGCATTATTTTTCTGCATATGATAGAATAGAAGAAAAGGAAGTTAACACATTCCTTAGCATTAGGTTGCAGAAAAATAAATAGAAAGGAAGCCACTCTGCATTTCTTCAACCTGCTTTTTTGTGGCCGTATCCCAGTTATTTACGCAATGCTGTACTAGTACTGAGATGCGTTAACGGTGTAAAAATGGCAAAAATCATTTTAAAAGTAGTTCTTATTGTACTTGCAGTGGTATTTCTGATCGGGGCAGCCGGCGTAATATACCTGACGGTCAGGGAATATAAACCAAAGAAAAATGAAGAGGTGGAGGTCCCGGACGGTGGAGGAGAACTTACGGCATCTGATCAGCTGACTTTACTGACCTGGAACACCGGATATGCGGGCTTGGATAAAACCCAGGATTTCTTTATGGATGGCGGTACGAAAGTGATGCCGGACAGTAAAGAAGAGGTGCTTGATAATATGGAGGCAATTTCCCGTACGATGAAAGAGAATGCGGCAGACATCTATTTCCTTCAGGAAGTGGACATTAATTCAAAGCGTTCTTATTACCAGGATCAGACGGCATATTACAGCCAGGAGCTGGGAATGGGAGATATGTTTGCCTATAATTTTAAATGTGACTTTGTACCGTATCCCCTGCCGTTTATCGGACATGTGGAATCGGGAGTTGCAACCTATACGAGCCTTGGGGCATCACAGGCAGAGCGGATAGCATTGCCGGAATCTTTTTCATGGCCGGTGAAAGCCTGTAATTTAAAGCGATGCCTGCTGACCACCAGAATACCGATAAAGGACTCTGATAAAGAGCTGGTACTGGTAAACCTCCATCTGGAAGCATATGATGATGGAGAAGGGAAGAAGGCTCAGAGTGCACTTCTGGCACAGGTGCTGGAAGAAGAATATCAAAAAGGAAATTATGTCATTGCAGGGGGGGACTTTAATCAGACCTTTTCTTCCGTATCCAAATATCCCATCTGGAATCAAGAGGGGTGGGTACCTCCTAAAATGGATGAAGACAGCCTGCCCCAGGGCTTTCAGTTTGTCATTGATGATTCCTATCCCACCTGTCGCCTGTTAAATGCTGCGTATACAGGTTCTTATGACACTTCCCAGGTATACGTTCTGGATGGATTTATTGTCTCAGATAACGTAAATGTAGAAACAGTGGATGTTGTAAATGTGGATTTTGCCCATACGGATCACCAGCCTGTGCGGATGACCGTCCGTCTGAAATAGCTTATGAAAAGGTTGATGGTAATCATTGCAGGTTGGACAATTACAATTCACTGTGTTAGAATAAAAAAGATAAACAGGCAGAGTATGTCCGCTTAGACACGCTCTTATCTATAAAAGAATAGTTTTGACAATTTCTTGGAGGAAAGATGAAAAACGAAGATATGTTTCAAATGCGGCAGTTAAAGGAAAGCGATTTGGAGGAGTTCAATGCGCTGCTTCGCTATGTGTTTCAGGTTACAGGAGATGAATTATTAAAGTCAGGCTGGGAAGAAGATGAGATCCAGCGTGCTAAAGCACCAATACTTAAGCAGTCCTATATACTGGGCTATTTTCATAAGGATAAACTGGCATCACAGATTGTGGTGTACCCCATGGAAGTAAATGTCTATGGCGAAATTTACAAAATGGGAGGAATCACAGGGGTTGCCACTTATCCGGAATATGCGGGAAGAGGATTAATTCATACACTGATGTTAAAAATTCTGGAACATATGAGGGAAGAGCAGCAGACGATTTCATTTTTATATCCCTATTCCATCCCTTTTTATAGGAAGAAAGGGTGGGAAATTGTATCTGATCAAATCAAATTCAGCATTAAAGATACGCAGCTGCCGAAGAAACAACCCGTTCCCGGCATGGTAGAGCGGGTAGAATGGGATCATGAAGATTTAAAGAATGTATACCGATATTTTGCAGTCCAGAGGCATGGAGCATTAATCAGAGAAGATCTGGCATGGGAAGAATACTGGCGCTGGGAATCCGATGATGTGATTGCGGCAATCTATTACAGTGAAGAGCATAAGCCACTTGGCTATGTCGTATATTCCATAGAGAATGAGATCTTCAATGTGAAGGAAATTCTGTATCTGAATATAGAGGCAAGACATGGAATCTGGAATTATATCAGTTCGCATTTTTCTATGATTACTGAAGTAAGAGGGTACAATTATACCGGGGAACCCCTTGCTTTTCTTCTGGAGGACAGTGAAATCACCGAGACAATAGCACCCTATATTATGGCCAGGATTGTGGATGTCCGGGAATTCATTTTGCAGTACCCATTCCAGGTAATGCCGGAGGATTTTCATATACATTTAATTGTACATGATAATATGGCGCCCTGGAATGAAGGAGATTTTCAGATTTACTGGAGGGATCAGAAAACATTTTGCGATCAGGAAAATGATCTGGCCCTTACAAATATTTTGGAACTGGATATACAGACTCTGACCACAATGTTAATGGGTTACAAAAGGCCGTCTTATCTGTATGAAAATGACAGGCTGGATATGGAATATTATATGGTGCAGATATTAGAACGCCTAATACCAGTGGGGAAACCATATTTTTCCGATTATTTCTAGAATAGTAGCTCATAATGCAATAAATATTAAAATTGATGGAATATGATATATAAAAAGGGAGACAGTGTGTAATTAAAACATACTGTCTCTCTTTTTTTGCTTTCGTGAAGTATTCAACTCTATGAAAGGTTTTTTCATAGAAAATACTAACTTTTTCAGTTTCCAATTTTAATTATTCTATCATATTCGCGAAAAATAGTAAACATTCTTGCCAAAAAAGAATTATTAAGAAATTTTAAACACTCACCAAAGAGCTAATTAAAGTAATTTACCATTAAAAGCCGTCAAATAAATCGTCAGGAAGATTAAAACTTAGAAAATTCACTATAATAGAAGCGTACGGAAAAAGAAAGGAGTTTTATAATGTCCAAGCGAGGAGAAAATATTTACAAGAGAAAGGATAACCGCTGGGAAGGAAGATATCATAAGTCTGTGGATGATAATGGCCGCACAAAATTAGGATACGTATATGGAAAGACTTACCGTGAGGTAAAAGAAAAACTTCAAATCATGAAAAATGTATCTTCGGATGCTCCAAAGAAGCATTTTATGATTACCTTTGAAAAAGTCAGTATAGAATGGATGCACAAGGAAAAATTAATTATCAAGGAATCCACGTTTTCCAAGTATTCCAAGATTTTAGAAAACCATTTGTTACCGGAGTTTTCAAGTATGGATATTCAGAAAATTAATTCTTTTGCAGTGAACCAGTTTGTTGCGAAAAAACTTAAAAATGGACGTCTGGATGGCAAGGGCGGGCTTTCTGCAAAAACGGTCCAGGATCTGGTGATGGTACTAAAGTCTATTCTTAAAATGGCTGAGGATGAGTACAGCTGCAAGATACAAATTAAAAATGCAGTATTACCGGACCGGAACAGGAGAAAGATCGCAGTTCTGACCGTGGAAGAGCAGAAAATATTGTCCGCATATGCGCTGGAAGATATACATGATCTAAAACGGCTGGGGTTGCTTATGTGTATGGTAACCGGAATGCGTCTGGGAGAAATATGTGCCCTTCGGTGGTCTGATCTGGATCTGAATGGCGGCATATTAAAGATTCGCCATACCTTGCAGCGGATTCAGAATATTTCTGAAAAAGCATCCCATAAAACAAGTGTGATCATTGATACGCCAAAGACGAACAGTTCAATCCGGGAAATACCATTAACCAGCTCCATGGCTGCAATCTTAAATGCCGTTAAGCCCAAGGAAGAGAATTCCTATTTTTTGACGGGCAGAGATGATAAATATATGGAGCCCAGAACCTACCAGTACTACTTTAGAAGGATCATCCAGCAGTTAAATATTACACCATTAAATTTTCATGGACTTCGCCACACTTTTGCAACCAGATGTATCGAAAACGGTTTTGATACCAAAAGCTTAAGTGAAATTTTAGGACACTCTAATGTAAATATTACCCTGAATCGTTATGTCCATACTTCCATGGATGCCAAAAAAAGGCAGATGGAACGGACATGCAGTATGATATAAACTTATATAAACCGTCAATTCTGCCGTCAATGCGATATCATAGAGATTATTTAGCAGATATCCCGGGTTTTCTTTCATTTTCATAGAGTTGAATACTTCACGAAATTAGAAAGCACGGTAAGATTTTATGCAGGGAATTGAAGGAAATAAAAATAGGGATTCTGAGCGTTTCATACATATCTTTGGAGATAATCTGGTCATTTCGGTTGATGACATGGAGGATAAGATACCAATTGGTAAAATTTATCATTGTTATTTAAAGCAGGCGCTTCCTTTTTATGGTTTATCTGAGATGGTTATATTAATAGACAGGTTAATGGATGAAATGGGAGTTTCGCAGATTGACCGTACATATTCCTTGGACAATGATTGTGTTAGAAGGAAAAGCAAACCGGAACCATTTCATAATTTAAAAGACTTTTCAGATGTACATGGAAAATACCTTACTTTCTATATTAAGATTCGTTATCGCCAGCATGGAAGCTGGCAGGGCGAAATTCAGTTTGCCGGAAACAATAAAAAACGCTTGTTTCGCAGTGTACAGGAAATGCTGGGTTATGTCTATAACGTGCTGGAACATAGCTGTGAAATACGGCAAGGGAGGCAGTATAGATGAAAATAGTGGATGATAAGGCTTTATATGTACATATGCTGGGTGAATTCCATGTTACTTATGGAACGAATGCAATTTCTTTTGGAAGAAATAATCTGGCAAAATCGGTTCAATTATTTCAAATTATGGTTTTAAACAAGAAAACAGGTGTATCTAAGGGTTCTCTGATTCAATATCTGTATGGCAGAGATGAGGTTGAGAACGGAAACAGCAGCTTGAATAATACAATATTCCGTCTTCGCAAACTCCTAGAGTCTGCAGGACTACCAAAGGATAATTATATTACCGTACAAAACGGGATGTGCAGATGGAATGAGGAGATTCCTATTTATGCTGATATTTATGAGTTTGAAGAATTGACGGAGAAAGGATTTTCTCTAATAGATGAAAAAAGCAGGCTTGCCTGTCTAAAAGAAGCCTGTATGATCTACCAAGGTGAATTTTTTCCCATGATGGTAGGGGAAGAATGGGCTATGGCGGCGAATATCCATTATCAGGAAGTTTACTTTTCCAGTCTGCGAATTGTATGTGAGGAATTGGATAAACAGAGGGAATATGAAGAGATATTGAGGCTCTCTACGTCAGCTGCCCAGGTTTATCCGTTTGAAGAATGGCAGATCTGGCGAATAGACAGCCTGATTGCCATGAATCGGTATAAAGAAGCAATGGATGTCTATCAGGATGCTACAAAGATGTTTTTTGATGAACTTGGATTATCGCCTTCCAAAAAGATGATGGAACGTTTCCAGGTGATGAGCAGCCACATTCAGCAGCCGGTGAGGACAATTGTTGATATTAAAGCAGGGTTAAAGGAAGAAGACGAACGAAAAGGAGCATATTATTGCACTCTGCCCAGCTTTATTGATAATTACCGTATACTGAGCAGAATGATGGAACGGACAGGGCAGTCTGTGTTCTTAATGCTTTGTACCCTGACGGATTCAAGCGGCGCACCTTTAGAGTCACCCAAGAAACTGCAGGAGGTATCCCAGAAATTCTAGATGGCGATCCAGCGATCCCTTCGCAGGGGGGATCTGTATACGAGATACAGCCCATGCCAGTTTTTATTGCTGCTGCCGGGTACCAATAAAGAAAACTGTTCGATTATTTCTACCCGTATTGACCGGAACTTTAAGGATGAAGGAGGAGGCCGTAACAAGATTAATTATTATACAGCATCTGTTGCAGATATGAAGAACGGCTCCAGTAAACTGAATTTTGTTTCCGGAGATCTGAAATGGGTATAGACGGGCTTAACTGATATTAGATTCAAGAAAAACACAGTCACCTGAGATGGGAGGCTGTGTTTTTTTGTGCGCCAAACAGGTCTGAAAATAAAGCGGACGAAAAGCTCAAAAAAAGAATTTCATGAAATGTGAAAAAAATCAAAAAAGTTCCTGACGAAAGAGGTAGCGAAATACCTGGTTTGTTATAGTGTTATTAGAAAAGACGGGGAGGTCGCATCAGATGGACAAAATTCAAATAAATTCTGCAGCCCCAAATATTTTATGTATCTGCATTGACAGCGTAAATAACAGAGAAGGCAAAGGCAGACTGTATCACTGTTACAGCAGGAAAGCAGTTCAGTTTGAAAATGAATTTCAGCTCATTGCCAAGATGGATGGTTTGTTTGAAAAAATAAATTACCCGCAGGCAGCAATGAAGAGCAGACAGTTTATAGAGAAGGAAAATACGACGACACAGGAGGCGGTAAGAGTAATGGATAAAGATGAAGTAATCAATCAAACCGGGGAACAGGCAACATTCATCGTTCATGTTCAATATCGTCAAAATGCCACATGGCAGGGGCAGGTTGTCTGGGCGGAGAAAAAAATCACAAAGAATTTCAGGAGCGCCCTTGAGCTGTTAAAGCTGATTGACAATGCGTTGGATGAAAGCGGAATAGAAGAAGAATAAAAGAAGAATAAAAAGAAGGAGGAAGTCATGAAGAATAAAGTTAAACAGAGATTGCTGGCAGTTGTTTTATGTGTTGCATTGCTGCTGAGCAATAATATTTCCCTAATGGCAAGTGAGAATAAAATAGCAGACAATGATTCCTCCGCAGCAGGAGCAGAGTCCTCAGAAATAAAATCCGGTGTGATTGAGCTTGCGGACCCGGAATCAGCCGGTCAGGGAAGCGGTGAGTCAGAGCATGGAAGCATAGAGAATAAAATAACGGATGTACCCGAGACAGAAGCCGAAAATACAAAGCAATCCGAAATATCAGATTCACAGAAGTTAGATGGGCAACAGTCGGAATCACAGGTGGAACCACAGTCGGAACCGCACACAGGGATAGAGACAGAAGCCGGATCAAATGATAATTCGACAGAGGATAAATCGGAAGCCGTTTCAGAGACAGCGAATAACAGCGTGTCAGAAGAGAGTACCAACGGTACAGAGGCAGATGTTCCGTTTGAAGGAATATATCAGGATGAAACGGTTGAAGTCAGGGTAAATGCTGATGCAGGCATTATCCCAAAAGATGCACAGCTGGCTGTCACACCCATACTTAGAAAAGAAGTTCCGTCAGAAGCCACGCAGGAAGAAAAAGAGCAGATAGAAAGTACGAATGCAGCATTTAACCAGACCCAGATGAAACTGGAAGAGGCAGCTTCTGGTAAAGAAGATACTTCACTGGCGGGATTTGTAGCATATGATATCAGTTTTGTAATAACAGATGACACAACAGGAGAAAAGAAAGAAGTAGAACCTGCAGGAGACGTAATGGTTCACATGAACTTCAGAAACGGTGCATCTGTACAAACAGACAAAGTAGATGCAGATACGCAGGTAAGGGTACAGCATCTGGAAGAAAATGAAGCGGCGCCTAATGGCATCCAGGTTGTGGATATTACCGATCAGGCAGATGTTACGGTAGAAGCTGACGGAGTTGTAAAAGATGTGGCGTTTTCATCGGATAAATTCAGTGTATATGCACTTTCTTTTGAACTGAGAAGTGTCGAGAGTTATGCAGCGGGCAAGACGGTTAAGATTGAATGCAGAGATAGCGCAACGCAAAAGAAAATCAGCGGAAGTCCGACGACTATCGAGATATCCAACATGGAAAGTCTTGATATAGACGGAATTGAGCAAAAAGTAGGGAAGATAAACGGCTATGGTTCTTTATTAACAGCAAAGCACGGAGATGATCAGGTTTATTATTTATACAATGACGGTAATGCAGTTCAGTATAAATACAGCCCGTATGGATCGTATTGGGAAAAAGTCAGCAAGACCATTATTTTGTACTATGATGCAGTTTCTTCCGTTACTGTAAACTGTTATGACTTTTACACCGGGAAAAAAATAAGTGGAAGTCCGTTTAACCTTTCTCTGGGAAAAAATCAGAAATTGGAAAGCCTGGAAGAACTATATTCAGCAATTGACCCTGTAGAGGGTTACGACAAACTACTTTATGCAAAACAGGGTAATAACACATTATATGGACTGAGTATGGATCGGAATGGAAACATCAGTTATAAAAACTCATTTGCCAGCGACAGCTGGATCAGGACCGGCACAAGCGTTTCCTTTGATTTTTACCTTCAACCGGTCAGAGATTCAGGAAGTACGGATGAATACGGTGAGGTCCACCATAAGAAGCAGATCGACTACCTTGGAGATCAGGGAGAAAATAAAGATACCAATCTCAGAGGGGAAGATAAGTATAGGTTGTACTTAGATGTAACGGGAACGCCGGAAACAGCACCGGAGCCTGCTGATATCGTTCTTGTATTAGACAGTTCCGGCAGTATGGCATGGAACATGAACAATAGCAGCAATGCGAGCCTGGGTTCCAGAAGAATGGATTATCTGAAGACAGCCACCAGAAATATCATTGATACGCTGAAAAGCAGCCAGAGTAATAATAGAATCGCAATTGTGGAATTTGATACAACAATTAATACATGGGCAAACCTGAATGATAATCTATCCGCAAACAGCTTGAAGAGTATTATTGGAGAAGCAGGAATTGCAGATGGGAAGACAGGAAGTGGAAATCTTAAAGTTGGCGGCGGTACAGATTACAGTCTGGCACTGGCGAAAGCAAATGAAATGCTGTTTGGCAGCGAAAGCAGCGGTTCCGAAAAAAGAAAAAAATTTGTTGTATTCGTTACCGACGGTGCACCAACCGCTCCTTTTGGCGGGGGTTCGACCACAACGGAACGTGATAAGCAGGCTGGATTAGATGCAGCAGCAGCCCTTCCGGATTTAAGCGGATTTTATGTAGTTGGGGTAGCCGGAAGCACCATGTCAGATAACATAGACTATTTGAAGACTTTAACCGAGACACCAAAAGCAGCGCTGAAAGACTACCTTGCAGGCAATGATGCCGAAGGACTTAAAGATGCATTTAAATCCATCACCAGTACGATTACAAAGCAGATTGCCGGAGTAGCCATTCAGGATACATTAAGCAGCCATGTAAAGTTTGCATCGAAATCATTAGATTTAAAAGTAACAAAATTAGCGCCGGAGGCAGGGGCAGTACCGGAAGTCATGAACAAAAACGATTATACAGTAACCACAAGCGGTAAGACAATTAAAGTAGACTTCGGTAAAGATTATTTCCTGGATCCCAGAGCCGTTTACACCCTATCCTTTAATATTGAATTAGAGGAAAATTCAAAGGATTTGGAACCGGTGGATATCGGTCAGGAGAATACAGATTACGATAAACAATATCCTTTCAGTGAAGGAAAAAAAGGATTGTACTCTAACGAAGGCGATATCAGCAAAACGAATGTTTCCTTTTACTGGGTCGACAACGGAGTATGGACTCCGAAAAAATTACCTTATAACATTCCTATTGTGAAACCGCTTAGGCAGGAAGCCAAGGTCAGAATACAAAAAATAATTGACGGTGTTGATGATGAGGTACGTGCAAAGCTGTCTAAGGATCAGTTTATGATAGAAATAAACAGTATCAGCGGGGATTCATTCCAGTCAGCTGTGATACTGACAGATAACCAGATCAGTTCCTATATAACTGTTTACCATGAGACAGTATTCCGAATTTCGGAGATTATGCCAAAAGAGTACACCTACGGAGATCCGGCACTTGTCATTAAGAATGCCGATGGCAAGGATGTGGGGGAAAACAGAATTGACCTGAAAAAGGGTACGGTTACCATTAAACCGGGAGATGATGTTATCGTTGAAGTTCACAATCAGTACACTCCCAAATCTTATTTTCATAGTTATGATACGAAATCAAATGATTTTGCAAAGTATAGTAATTAAAAGAAAGGGGGCAGAGAATATTGCGTAATCGAATTAAAGAAAAAAGTAAGCTGCTGTTATTTACAGTTGGAATGATTGCGCTGCTGGGAATCGGTTCTACTTTCTCCTTTCTAAAATTAGAGGTGGAAAAAACAAATAACCTGACTGCACACAATACGGACGTTGAAATCAAGGAGAAATTTCCTGACAATCCCAAAACGGGAAAAGACGTAACAAAAGAGGTTGAATTTGTAAATAAAGGATCTTCCTCAGTATTTCTTCGAATGTCATATACGGAGTATTGGCAGGCAGGGGGAGCGGATACCGGAAATCTTCTTTCAAATCAAGTTGGAAATGTTGATGTGGCAGTGAAAAACTGGAATAAAAGCTTTAATCCCTTGAGGGAGAGCAGTAACTGGGTTTCCGGTAGTGATGGCTGGTATTATTATAAGAAAGTTTTGAAATCCGGAGCATCAACCGGTTTGGTACTGGACAGTGTTTCCTTCCAGAACTTTGCAGCAGAAGAATTTCAGGATTATAAGAAAGCGGATTACCATTTGTATTTCCGGACAGAAGTTGTACAGTGCAGTGATGGGTCCGGAACTTTAAATAAAGACGCTGTAAACGAAGATGCGACAAAAACAGTATTTGGCAAGAAGGGACAGATTCAGCAAGATGGAATAACTGTCACCTGGGAAAATTAAGTGGGGGTGATAGAATGAAGAGATTATTTCATAAGAAAATGTTTGCAGTAATCGCCCTTTGCATCATAACACTGATTGGAGTGTCCGGAACATACGCTTATTATCAGAGCGAGGTTCAAATAAAAAATCCTTTCCGTACAGGAGAGCCCAGGATACATTTATCAGAAAAATTTAATGAAGCAGATAACTGGGTACCCGGTGAGGAAAAAGAAAAAAAGGTATGGTTTGAGAATAAAGG
Source organism: uncultured Robinsoniella sp. (assembly GCA_900539655.1). Taxonomy (GTDB): domain Bacteria; phylum Bacillota; class Clostridia; order Lachnospirales; family Lachnospiraceae; genus Robinsoniella. The sequence goes on along the minus strand of UQCR01000070.1, from coordinate 13,607 downwards.
AACAATGGATCTTCTCCTTCGTTTCAAAGTAGAAGTGGTATTAAAAGACCAGGCAGACAGAGAAGTTGAGATAGCAGCAAGTAAGTCGGATAAGAATGTGTATGAAATAGCCGATGGAACTGAGTTCTGTTCGTTAAACTGGTTTGATGACAATATGAATGGCTGGGCATATAAACAGGATGGTTATTATTATTATAACAGTATTTTTAAGGCGAATGCAAACACAACACCTGTACTTAAGTCTGTAACATTCAGCAAGGGCCTTTCAAATGATGTCCATGGAATCCGAACCGATTATTCTCAGTATAAACTTCAGGTAAAAATAACAGGAGAGACCATACAGGTCAATCAGGAAGCAGCCGGGGCTCTCTGGAAGCAATCCTATACATTAACAAATGACCAGGTAACATGGCAGTAAAATTAATTTGGTAACAGCCAATTAATATAAAAAATAAAAACAATCAAATAATAATTTAATTTATGGAGGAAAAGGATATGAAGAACAAAAAATTAGCAGCAGGTATTGTAGGTTTAGCAGCAGTGGCAATGGTTGGCGGAACATTAGCATATTTCAATCAGACAATGACAGCAGAAAATAAATTTGACACCGGAAAATATGGATCAACAATCGTGGAAGAATTTAAGCCGGAGGATGGTAATGACTGGAAGCCGGGCGTTGAAGTAAATAAGGATGTAGAAGTGGTAAACACCGGGGATCAGGATGTGGTAGTCAGAGTAAAGTTTGATGAGACATGGGTAAATAAAACAAGCGGTGAAAAAATCAAAGAAAACGTTACACTGGATGGAACAACAAAGCAGGACAATGCTACGGATGGTTTAGTAAAAAAAGATGGATCCGTTGTAAAATTAACACTTAATGGTGTGAGCACAACCTGGCTTCGCGGAACAGACGGATGGTACTACTTTAAAGATAAACTGGCTGCAGGTGCAACTACCCAGACATTCTTAGACAGCGTGCAGTTAATAAAAGATGCCGACCTTGGTTTATATGTAAATAAAAAATATTATACAACAGAAACAGAAAAACCAGAGGTGACTGATTTAAGCAAATGGACATCATACACAGGCGAAATGCCAAAGGATGCAACCTTTAACTTATCCGTTACAGAGCAGGATCCGATGGCAACCGGTTATAGCAATGCGGATTATTCTTTAAAAGTAACTGCACAGACCGTTCAGGCAACCACAGGGGCAGTAAATGAAGTATTTGGTGCTACAGTTCCTCAGGATTGTTTAGATAACTGGAACCTGGTTGTTGGAGAATAAAAAAAGAGAAGTTTTATATAGAAGATCGAAGTTAAGAAAAAGAGAAGTTTTATATAGAAGGATTGAAGTTAAGAAAAAGAGAAGTTTTATATAGAAGTTATTGCAAGGTAATTAAATAAAAATCTAAGAAAATAATATTAAAATTCAGGAGGATATCAGAGATGAAAAATAAAAAAATCGTAGTAGGTCTTGGAATATTGGCAGTAGCAGTAGTTGGAGGAACATTTGCATATTTTAACCAGACAACAACCATCGACAACCCATTTAGTACCACATCATTTGAAGGAACTACAGTGGAGAAATTTAATCCCACAGACGGCGGGGACTGGAAGCCTGGCGCAGAAGTAGATAAAACAGTTACAGCTAAGAACACCGGTGAAGGTGATGTATGGGTAAGAGTACGTTTTGACGAAGAATGGGCAAATGCAAATATCAAGATCGGATCAGAGAGTGATCAATTCCGCCCAACATCCGTAAGCAATAGTTTACAGTTAGATGCAACAGATGGTAAGACAGCAGGTGACGGATCCGTTGTTTATAAAAATATAGATGATACAGACTGGACTGTAGGATCCGATGGATGGTATTACTATAAAGAAACGCTTGCTGCAGGCCAGACAACCAACTCCCTGATGGATTCTGTAACGTTATGCAACAATACTGATATGGGTAAATACAACGAATCTTCCTACTATAAAATAGTTGAAAAAGATGCGCAGGAACCGGCTTTTGATGATACATGGACACAGTATACCGGAGAATTAAAGGATGCTTTAGCAGAACTTCCACTGGATCAGGTAAAAGGCAAGGACGTATATACAAATGCATTAAAGCAGTTAGACAAAACCTTAAAGGGTTACGCTTCTGATAACTACACACTGTCAATTACAACTCAGTTTGTTCAGGCAGATGCACAGGCAGCTGACGCAGCCAGCTGGGTAACATATCCTGGAAAATAATAACACTGACGAAAGTAAAAGGACGTACTTAAATGAAAATACTAAAAAATCTGTTCAACATCCTATCCTGGATTGTCTACATCGCAATTTTCTGCTACATCCTCATTGTAGCACCAATGGTGGCAGGCTATAAACCGGTTGTCGTCCTCAGCGGCAGTATGGAGCCTACCTACCATGTAGGCAGTGTAATTTATTATAAGAGTACATCCTTTGCAGACATCCAGGCAGGAGATGCTATAACATTTAAGGCGGGTGATAATGCATTAGTAACTCACCGGGTAGTAAAGAGAAACGATTTAAGTGCAGCTTTTGTGACAAAAGGTGATGCCAATTCCACAGAAGATGCTAATCCGGTGCAGTTTGCCGATGTAGTTGGAAAGGCCTCAAGGTTAACCATTCCCTATGCCGGATACTTTATTTCCCTGGGGAAAAATATCCCTGTCATTGTTGTTATGGCAGCTATCATTATTATTAGTGTTTTATTAGACAGTCTCTTCCCGAAGAAAAAGAGGGAAAAAGAAAGGGCTGAAGTGAATGAAGAGAAACAGTAAAAAACTGGTTTCCCTGATTGCTGTATTATGTGTATTCTTGGTAGGAGGAACGATCGCATATTTCAGCGATCAGGAATCCGCCAAAAACACATTTGCCATGGGCAAATTCGATACGGTTTTAAATGAAGAATTCGATCCGCCCAGTGACTGGAAGCCCGGAACTGAGATTGATAAGAAGGTAAAAGTGGATAACACCGGAACGGTCGATATGGTAGTAACCGCCAGATTTGATGAAAGCTGTATGCGAAGAGAAGACGTCTATCTTAAGAAATATAATGATGAGACAAAACAGCTGGAAGATATATTGGCAGCAAAAGCCGGTGAAGAACTTCCTGTCATCTTTGATGTAGTAAAAGAGGGGGAAACCATTACTTCCTATCAAGAAGTCGGAATTAAAAATTTTGGTACGGAAGTAGTAAAGTATACCCCGGGAACAAAGCCGGAAGATTATGAAGGAAAATGGGTTTATACTTATAATCCCCAGACCTGTGTCTACCAATTTATCTATATGGGAATTGTAAAATCAGGAGAATCCACACCTTATCTGCTGCAAAGCGTAACCATGAATCCAAAGCTTCAAAGCACCGTGTCAAAAACCAGCCAGACAGCTTATTATGACAAAGAAAAAGGTGAAAATGTCAAGACATTTACGTTTGAGACATCGGAGAAAGGATATGACAACGCTTCCTATCATCTGAATATTACAGCAAAGTCACTTCAGGCATCGGCAAAGGCAATACAGAGCGACTGGGCGGCAGGTACAGAAATGATTCCAGCAGAATTCCAGGAACTGTTAACACATCTGGCATCTATGTGCCAATAGAAATGTAAGAGTAAAAGGAGATTAAGGCTTATGAAAAAGAAAAACATCGTAAAGACCGCCAGTCTGGCAGCGTTTCTTCTGCTGGCGGGAGTAGGTGCGACTTTCGCTTATTTTACAGACAGCCAATCTGCTTCCAATATACTTTCTATGGGGCATGTTGATATCAGCCTGACGGAAGAAATGAAGGATCCATCCAATCCGGATGGTCCGTCTGTAACTTATCAGGACCCCACAAACCTGATGCCGGGAGATGTGATCTCAAAAATGCCGAAGATTACGGTAGAAAAGGATTCCCTGGCTTGTTACATCCGGGCGGTGGTAACAGTAACCAATCCGCCGCAGGCTGATCCTCCTTTAACGATTGCCAATATAAATGTGTCAAAGGACTGGGTAACCGTACCGGACGGGAAAGCAGAAAATATCTGGTATTGCTACTATGTGGGAGGAGAAGACTCAGGAATCGTGGGTCCGGGGCAGACACTGCAGTTATTCAGTGAAATAGAACTGCCAGGCAAATGGCAGAACGAAATGAATGACACCCAGGTTGTCGTGGATATAAAGGCAGAAGCGGTTCAGGCAGATCATTTTACTCCCTCATATGAAAGAGAAAATGGAAAAATTATATCCTGTTCGTGGCTGAATACAGAAGGTAAGGAAGTAGAAGCAGAAGTTTATAAGAAATAAGAGTTTAGCACAAGAAAAATGGGGAGGTCAGAGGATGCTGCCAAAGCTTTTAAATGGAATCGGAATTCTTTTGATTGCAGGTGTCATTCTCATTGCCACACCGTTAACGCTGCCGAAGCTGTTTGGATATCATATTTATGGAATATTAACCGAGAGTATGGAACCACAATACCCGGCGGGTTCGGCAGTTTATGTAAAAGAAGCAGCATTTAATGAGATAAAAACAGGGGATCCTATTACCTTTCATATGGGAACAGATACCAGACTGGTGGCAACTCACCGTGTAGTTGTAAAAGATGAAGAAAAGCAGCAGTTCAGAACAAAAGGCGATGCCAATGAGTCGGAAGATACCACACCGGTAGATTTTTCCAGAGTCATCGGAAAGGTCGTATTCAGTATTCCGGTTTTGGGCAGTATTTCTTTCTATCTGAATTCCTGGTCAGGCACAATCGTGTGCATTGCAGCATTTGCAGCGGCGTTTGTCCTGTGGGTAACAGCAGATAAGATTAAGTCAAAGGAGCGTGCGAAGTGAAGAAAAAATTAATCCTTATGGGCGTGGCAGCCGCTCTTGTTACGGCAACATTAATCGGCGGATCACTGGCGTATTTTCAGGCAACCGGACAGCAGGTAAAGCAGCAGATTAATACGAAAAATCTCGGGATTGCATTCAATGAAGTCGGGAAAGACGGTTCCGGAAAAGACATTTATACGGAGATTCCAAATGGTACCGTATATGTAAAGCAGATTTTGCCGGGCGCAGAAATTCAAAAAGAAGTCTGCATTACAAACACAGAAAACACAGATTTGTATACAAGAATAACCATATCAAAATATTGGGGCAGTTACAAAGGCAGTGAATTTATAAAAGATGGAAATAAGATTGCCGAAAAAATTAAAATTCCGGCAGTTCAGGATAAAGATAATTCCGGTGACAAAGCCCGTTGGATTCTTCAGAAGGAAGACAATGAGCAAATGGTGTTATATTATACGAAACCACTGGCACCGGGAGAAAATTCAAGAATATTTATGGATCTGATTCAGATATCCCAAGACCTGCAAAATGATTATGCGGATCTGGGGGTAGAACTGAAAATGCAGGCAGATGCAGTGCAGATTCTGGCGGGGCAGGATGCTATTATGTCGGAATGGGGCGTACTTGCCACCATAGATGTTCAGGGTTACATTACGAAGATTGAAGAGTAAAACAGGGAGGTTGCCATGAAGAAGAAAATAATAGCATTAGGAATGATACTGGCACTTTTGCTTGGATTCTCAACAATTGCATACGGGGCAGAAGAGACACCGACGGTAACATTCGATGGCAGCCAAGATATCAAATATAATTACGATGATACAGATAATTTCGGAACAGATTTTAACGATATGCAGCCAGGTGAAGAACGGGTTCAGGAAATTTTGTTAAAGAATACGTCAAAAAAAAGTGTGGATTTTTTTATGAGGACGGAAGTGCTGAAGGCTTTCGAGGATGCAAAGAAAGCAAGCGAAGCCGCATACCAGATCAGCCTTACCATCACCCAGGATGGGAAGACAGACACTATATATGGCGGAAATGAATCCGATGGTACAGCCAGAATCGGAGCGGATGAAAATGGACTGCGGGATATGAACGGAAGCCTGCAGGAATGGCTGCTTGTGGCAAACTTAAAGCCCTCGAAGACTGCTACGCTTAAAATGACAGTTTTACTGGACGGGGAATCCCATACCAACGACTATCAGGCGGCAGACGGAACGTTTCAGTTTGAATTCCGTGCCGGTTATGATGATGCCCCGTCCCAGACCGAGATCGTAACAGAGAAGCAGGCGGATAAGATTGTGAATAATAAAGTTACAACGCCGGGGCCGGTAAATAAAGTGGTAACACAGGTAAAAACCGGAGATGATACGCCATTTGAAATCTGGATTTTGGCAGCGGGGGCGTCCCTTCTGATTGTAATCCTTGCAGTTGTATATGGAAGAAAGAAAAAAAGTGCAGAGTGATAATTTCATCATGAAAGAAAAAGATCAAAAAATTGCTTCGTGAAAGAGTTGATGAAAGCGGCAGTCTGCTATAATCATTTTAGAAGCAGATAATCAGATGATAATCTTTTGTAAAGCAGTAGATCTGTCACAGACAGATGTGGCTTTAAGAAAAGAGTGGAGGGACAATTATGAGTATTGTAAGGAAAATAGGCCATATGGTGATGCTCGGCTGCCTTTGCACATGTATGCTGGCAGCAGCTATGACAATACAGGCGAACGCAGCGGAAGAAAATACCTATACAGTTACCTATCGTCCCGGTAATATAGCAAAGTTCAGTGATCATTTATATGCCGGTTACGTGGCTGTATACGGTGAAAGCCAGGTCTCACGAAGTGAGGCTACGGGAAGTATCAAGATTACAGTTTCTGCAGGATCTCCCTATCCGGCAGCCCTGGACGCACTGGATCTGGTATTTGATGATGCACATAAGGGAAAATACTATGTAAAAACTGAATGGCGTCCTACCCAGGAAACTGTCACGGAAAATGGCGATTATGTAGTGGACTATGGTGCTTTGACCGATTCCGTGGAATACACAATCCGGTTCGTGGATTCCAAGAGCGGTGAAGATGTTGCAACACCGGTCATTACTATGGGAAATGTAAATGACCAAATCACATACACAGCGAAGGCGGTACAGGGCTATGCCTATGACAGTTATGTCAAACAAATGACTCTGACGGCAGATACCTCAAAGAATGAGATAAGATTTCAATACACCAGTACAGAGCAGCCGACCACCCAGGTTGTACATATACCGGGAGAAACCATAACGAATACAACATATGAACAGGGACCGGGTACAACGGTTAATGAAACCGTTACCGTGCCGGGAGGAACCACTTCCACACCGACAGATAATACGGCTTCTGCAGGCAATACACCTGTAAATAATACACCCGTAAATAATACACCGGCAGATAATACTACCCCTGCAGACAATAATGCAGCCCAGAACCAAAATAATGCAAATGCAAATCCGGATCAAAACCAGAATGAAAATAACGTGAACATTCCAGATGAACAAGTTCCGTTAGCAGACCAGCCGGAAGATAGCAAAAGCACCGATGGAATAAATGAATCCGAAACTACCATGGCAACTGAAGAAATTACAGATGCAGAAGTACCGTTGGCAGAAAAGCCATCAGAAGGCCTGTCATCCAGTAAGCCAATCATACTTGGCAGTGTATTCGCAGGTGTCCTGTTATTTGCAGGTGGTTTCCTCTATTTTATGAAGAAAAAAGGTAAGTGGTAATAGTGGAATCAATTATTTGCAGCCCTATTGACATTTTATACCCGTACGCCTATAATAACATTAACTGAATAGCTATGCAGGGGAACTATTTATAGTTGAGATTGATATGTACATATCTAACCCTTTGAACCTGACAGTTAACACTGTGGTAGGGAGCATTCGATGAGTAATATTTGAATGTTCACTTTTTAGTGAACATTTTTTTATGAAAATATAGAGTGAACTGGCAGGTAAGCAATTACCTGTCTTTTTTTATGCATAAAACCTGGTATACCATAACCCAAAGTTAATAACACAATAGGTATTCACAATTAACAGTGGAATATAGCACCCGGGGCATTTGCTATTCATTAATACAAATACATAAGGAGGAACAGCAAATGCGCGCATATTACACGCAGATGGAAGCAGCAAAGAAAGGAATTGTAACACCCCAGATAGAAACGGTAGCAGCAAAAGAAAAGGTAGAGGTTCTAAAATTAATGGAACTGGTGGCATCCGGACAGGTGGCAATACCTGCAAATGTACATCATACATCACTTTCACCGGAAGGAATCGGAAGCGGACTTCGTACCAAGATAAATGTAAATCTGGGAATTTCAGGGGACAGCAAGGATTATGAAAGAGAATTTAAAAAAGTGCAGATGGCAATTGATTTTGGGGCAGAAGCAATTATGGATCTGAGTAATTATGGAAAAACACATGATTTCCGGGAAAAGTTAATTGAGATGTCACCGGCAATGATTGGCTCAGTGCCAATGTATGATGCAATTGGTTACTTAGAGAAGGATCTGATGGAGATTACGGCAAAGGATTTCTTAAGAGTGGTAGAAGCACATGCACAGGAAGGCGTTGATTTTGTTACCATTCATGCAGGATTAAACCGCAGGGCGGTGGAGAGCTTTCGCAGGGCGGGACGTAAAATGAATATCGTATCCAGGGGAGGATCCCTGCTGTTTGCCTGGATGGAGATGACGGGTAATGAAAATCCATTCTATGAATTCTACGATGAAGTGCTGGATATTCTCCGTGAACATGATGTGACTATCAGTATTGGAGATGCTCTGCGTCCGGGATGTATTGCGGACAGTTCCGATGCGGGACAGATTGCGGAATTAATTGAAATCGGAAACCTGACCAAGTGGGCATGGGAGAAAGATGTACAGGTATTGGTAGAGGGGCCGGGACATATGGCAATGGATGAGATTGCCGCAAATATGAAAATGGAAAAGAGAATCTGCCATAATGCGCCTTTCTACGTACTGGGACCTCTGGTAACGGATATTGCACCTGGGTATGACCATATCACATCAGCAATCGGGGGAGCCATAGCGGCTGCAAACGGAGCTGATTTCCTGTGCTATGTAACCCCAGCGGAGCATCTGCGCCTGCCTGACGTAAATGATGTGAGAGAGGGGATTGTAGCAAGCAAGATTGCAGCTCATGCAGCGGATATTGCCAAAGGAATCAAAGGAGCCAGAGACATCGATAACCGTATGGCAGAAGCCAGGCATAAGATGGACTGGGATGAAATGTTTGATATTGCAATTGATGGAAAGAAAGCAAAAGAGTATTTTGAAAGCACGCCTCCGGCGGACCGTCATACCTGTTCCATGTGCGGAAAAATGTGTGCTGTCAGAACTACGAACATGATCCTGGAAGGTAAAAAGGTAGAATTCTGCACGGAAAAGCCAGATTCACCTAAGTAAACGGATATTAATTGAGAGGATAAATAATGAAAGTAAATGGACAGATAACAACACTTTCAGAAACAACTAGCCTGGAAAATTTCTTAAAGGCAAAAAATTATAATCTTTTAAGGATTGCAGTGGAACTCAATGGCGAAATCGTGCCAAAAGGAAAATTTGACAGTGTTGTTTTATCAGATGCAGACTGCCTTGAAATCGTCAGTTTCGTGGGCGGAGGGTGAGTAATGCGCGTAAAATTAAATGGAAAAGCCACAGAAATCAGATGTGGTACCTTAGCGGAGCTGAAAGGAGAGTTCGGTAAAGAGACAGATGTCGTGATCCTAAATGGTTTTGCAGTTTCTCCGGAAGAATTGCTCTGTGGGACAAGAACATTAAAGGAGATGGATGAGGTATTTCTTATACACAGGGGGATGCTTCCAAAGCAGGAGGAACTGGAGGCCATGATGGCATCCAGACATACCCCCGGTGTCTGGAAAAAAGTAAACAGTGCCGCTGTTGCAGTTGCAGGGCTGGGCGGCCTGGGCTCCCATATCGCAGTAATGCTTGCAAGGACAGGAGTAGGAAAGCTTTTGCTGGTGGATTATGACGTAGTTGAACCCAGCAACTTAAACCGCCAGAACTATCTGGTTTCCCATCTGGGAAAAAAGAAAACAGAAGCATTAAAAGAACAGATAGCCCAGATCAATCCTTTTATCCGTGTAGAGACAATTGACAGAAGGGTTACTGCGCAGAATGCAGCCGGAATATTTCAGGGCTATCCCATCATATGCGAAGCATTTGACAGACCGGAAGCAAAGGCGGCTCTTGTAAACACCGTACTGATCGAGCTTCCCGAATCCGTCATTGTATCGGCGTCCGGGATGGCAGGATATGACAGTGCAAACGAAATCAAAACCGCGCGTAAAATGTCAAGGCTCTATGTGTGCGGAGATATGGAAAATGAGGCAAAAGAAGGAAGAGGATTGATGGCGCCAAGAGTTCAGGTATGTGCCGGACATCAGGCAAATATGGTATTGCGACTGATCCTTGGAATCACGGAAGCATAGGGGTTATAAAAATGTGTAAACCATCAGGGAAAAGTGTTGGTTGTCAGGAAAACGTGTGGATCATCAGGAAAACGTGTGAATTATCAGGAAAACGCTGGAGTGTATTAGATAGCATTTCAGCGTGTCAGGAAATGTTTTAGACATACTCCGGTAAAATCTAAAGGTTTCGAAAGGAATAGAATACATAAAATGGAAGATAAATTAAAAGATCAAATGAAAGATCAAATGAAAGATCAAATGAAAGATCAAATGAAGGATCAAATGAAGGATCAAATAAAAGATAAGACGAAAGATAACACAAAAGATAAAACAAAAGATAACACAAAAGATAACACAAAAGATAACACAAAAGATAACACAAAAAATAACACAGAGGATAAGACAAGAGACAAAATTATAGATAAAATCGAAAATGCTTTGAACGATGAAACCGAAGATAAATTAATCATAGGTGGTCATGCATTTAATTCCAGATTTATTCTAGGTTCGGGAAAATTCTCATTAGAGATGACAAATGCAGTTATTAAAAACGGCGGTGTGGAAATGGCTACCCTGGCACTTCGCCGAGCCAATGTGGGCGGGGAAGAAAATATCCTGGACTACATGCCGGAGGGCATTACCTTATTGCCAAATACATCCGGAGCCAGAACTGCTGAGGAGGCTGTCCGAATTGCACGTCTGGCGAGGGAAATTGGATGTGGGGATTTTGTAAAAATCGAAGTTGTCCACGATTCCAAATACCTGCTCCCGGATAATTATGAGACAATCAAGGCAACGGAGATACTGGCAAAGGAAGGGTTCATTGTAATGCCTTATATGTATCCCGATTTAAATACAGCCAGAGATATGGCAAATGCCGGAGCCGCAGCGATTATGCCCCTGGGAGCGCCGATTGGAAGTAATAAAGGGCTGTGTACCAGAGAATTTATCAAAATGCTGGTGGAAGAAATCAGCCTGCCCATCATAGTAGATGCCGGAATCGGAAGGCCTTCCCAGGCATGTGAGGCTATGGAAATGGGTGTAGATGCCATTATGGCAAATACGGCAATTGCAACGGCAGGGGATGTGGCACAGATGGCGGCAGCGTTTAAACTGGCAGTTATGTCAGGGAGAATGGCATATCTTGCAGGACCAGGCAGAGTGCTGGACCAGCGCGGGGAAGCATCAAGTCCTTTAACCGGTTTTTTGCAGGACTGACAGCATTACAATTTCGATAGTAGGAAAGGAAAACAGATAACAGGTAGATAATAATGAATACAGTAAATGAGAAAAAACCGGGGTGTCCGAAAGAAGAAGACTCCGGTATAAGACCCGGCAGGTTTATCACCGAAGAGACAGACCACATGGAATACCAGCCGGGAATGGAAGATATTCAATCTGATATTATGGAAAAAGTTCTGGAAATAGTCAGGAACTATGATTATGAAGCATACACCGCCAAAGATGTAAAATTGGCGCTTGGGAAAGAAAGCCTGCTTCCAGAAGATTTTGCAGCACTGCTTTCCCCTGCCGCCGAACCCTTTTTAGAAGAGATGGCAAGGAAAGGGAAGGAAGAGACAAGAAAGCATTTTGGAAATGGGGTGTCACTTTTCACTCCGTTGTACATAGCGAACTATTGTGAAAATAACTGTATTTACTGTGGTTATAATTGTAAAAACCGTATTCTCCGGGGAAAACTTTCCATGGAAGAAATAGAAACCGAATTAAAAAATATCGCATCCACCGGATTACAGGATATTTTATTATTAACGGGAGAATCCAGGAAAGCATCTGATGTTGCCTATATTGGAGAAGCAGTGAAAATAGCAGCCAGGTATTTTGCGTTAGTCGGGGTTGAAATTTATCCACTGAATACGGATGAGTATGAATATCTCCATCAATGCGGTGCAGATTATGTCTGTGTCTACCAGGAGACCTATAATCCCGTAAAATATGAGCGGCTTCACTTAAGCGGACCGAAGCGCATTTATCCATATCGCTTCAATGCCCAGGAAAGAGCCCTGAAGGGAGGGATGCGTTCCGTCGCCTTTGGTGCCCTTTTAGGACTGGATGATTTTCGCAAGGATGCATTTGCAACCGGAATGCACGCTTATCTGGTTCAGCAGAAATATCCACATGGGGAAATTTCCTTTTCGCCTCCCAGGCTTCGCCCCATTATCAACAATGATAAAATAAATCCCAAAGATGTTCATGAAGCCCAGCTGCTTCAAGTCATGCTGGCTTACCGTCTCTTTATGCCGTTTGCAGGAATTACCATTTCCACAAGGGAAAGAGAAGGATTCAGGGATCATGTCATCGGAATGTGCGCCACAAAGATATCTGCTGGTGTAAAGGTAAGTGTCGGGGGACATGGAGAAGAGGCAAAGGGGGATGAGCAGTTTGAGATATCAGATCCCAGAAATGTGGAAGAAGTGAGGCGTGCAATTATTACTCATGGCTTACAGCCGGTCTATGTAGACTATATCCGGGTGTAAGGTCTATGGATGTGAAATCACTATCATAAAAATCATTTCACAGGGGAGGCAGAATATGTATTTATGTATCACAAACCGAACGCTTTGTACCGGAGATTTTTTAAATAAAATAAGGGAACTGGCAAAGCGTCAGGAGATCGAAAAGATTATATTGAGGGAAAAGGATCTTGAGCCTGGAGAATATGAAGTGCTGGCTGAAAAATGCTGGGAAATATGCCGGGAGAATGGGAAACCGCTGGTGATCAACCAGTTTGTGGGGGTGGCAAGAAGACTTGGGATACCGGAAGTGCAGATTTCCATGGAAGCGCTCAGGAAATATGCAGACAACACCCCACAGAAGTGTGTAATATCCGGTGCAGGAAGCACCGGTAACTTACACGATACCGAACTTGGCGTTTTCCATAGCGTAGGAGTGTCGGTGCACAGCGTTCCTGAAGCAGTAGAAGCACAACTGCTGGGTGCGGGATATCTCATTGCAGGGCATATCTTTTTGACAGACTGTAAAAAGGGAATTCCGGGACGGGGGCTTGCATTTTTAGAAGAAATGTGCAAAAAGGTAACAATTCCGGTTTATGCTATCGGTGGAATATCACCGGACAATATCCGGGATGTCATCCGGGCAGGAGCGCAAGGAGGCTGTATGATGTCAGGATTTATGAGGGAATCCTAGTAATACTGATAATCCCTAATATTCTAACCTTAATTTGTTCGTTGTAATACTAATACTACAGCGAACGTTTTATAATGTACTACTATTAAGTGCATTATATTGGGGTTT
>UQCR01000069.1 GCA_900539655.1 uncultured Robinsoniella sp. | reverse complement strand
TTCCTGATTCAAAAGTAAATGCATATAAAAAGATATTTAAGAACAGGGGACAGAAGAGCAGTGTTGTAATTAAGTAACAAAATTTAAAACAGGCTATTAAGCAATGCCCTTTTTCTGGCAACGATAAATTGTTTTCTGCATAGCCGGGAAAAGGGCATTACATTTAAAGGGAAAAAGGAGGAAGCATCGTGAAACAAAAAAGGATGAAAAAGATTATATCGCTTACCATTGCAGCAGCTATGGCATTTACCGCGGTTCCCATGGAGAAGGCCAGTGCGCAGGAGGGGGAACCGGCAGCTAAGACGCCATTGGTTCAGTTTGATATGGAAGCCCTGGACGGCAACAGTCTGACCAATCTTTCCAATGGTGAGACAGTGGAAGTAACGGGTAATCCGCGGCTGGAAAAGGGAAAAGAGGGGGAAAGTGCCCTGCGGTTTGACGGAGATACATACATCGATCTGGGAACCAGCTTTCAGCCGGAAAAAGATTATACTCTGATGGGATGGATCCGCCAGGATTCAGGAGCAACAGACGGCCAGACATTTGTATCCCGCAGCTACAGCGGTGTTATCGATGACCAGCTGGGAATCATGCTGAAAAACGGAACCGTCATACACGAGGTTTCTTTTAAATCGGGCAATGGAAATACAGATTATCAGGCGATCACCAGTCCTGCGGATGCACCTCAGGGAAGGTGGAACCATATTGCTGTAATTCGCTCAGGCGGAGAAGTAAATATCTATATCAATGGTGAATTATCTCAGTCCCAGGGAGGATTGACACAAGAACCATTTGCAGAAAACAGTAAAAATATGTATGTGGGAAGAGACTGCAATAAATCCGGAGTACCATATGCCCAGCATGCATATCGCGGTCTAATGGACGATCTTCGCCTGTATGATACTGCTTTGGATCAGGCGGAAGTAACTGAGATTTATGAGTCATGCCGCAACGGGTTTCTTCTGGAAGAAATCAGTAACGGAAGACTGGTATTGAAACTGGATAAAGTACCTCAGTCACCACCGGAGATTTCTGATTTTAATGTAGAATTTAAAGATGGGAACAAGTATCTGTTCAACAAAATAAACAGCTGCGAATATAACAGCGACACACAACAGGTAACACTTTCTTTTGATGAGCTGGAAAACTATACACAGGGTGATAAAATATTTTCCATAAGTGTAACATATCAGGATGACGTGTTGTCCGGTGAATTAACCGTACCATCTGCTGGTAACAACCAGGTTCCGGAAGCAGTTACCCACGGAGTGCTTAACCGCTCTCAGAAACTGGGAAGTGAACCCCATGTAAAGGGAATGCTTGAGGTAAGTTATGACTTTCATGATCCTGACGGAGATTCTGAAGGGGACACAAAATACCAGTGGTATTCATCCGATACACTAGATGGGGAATATACCCCTATACAGGGAATCCGTACACGTACTGTAATTTTGCTGGATGCTTATGAAGGAAAATATCTGAAGTGTGAGGTGACTCCTGCCGACTGCTACGGCAATGTGGGAGAACCCAGAATGAGTGCGCCAACTGAAGCGCCGGTACAGGCAACAGAAGGCAACCCGCTTACAGACTGGATGTATGAATCCGGGTACGGTGTGTCCCATCACTTCTTATCCAATTACTTTAATCTTTCCCATGTTTATTCCAGTCCTGAAGAAAAATGGGACCGAAGCACCATGACTTGGGATGAATTTGTAGGACAGTTTGATGCCGAAGCTTACGCCAAAGAGATACATGATATCGGGGCTAAATTTGTAATTCTTACCTTAGGACAGAATTCAGGCAGTTACTGTGCACCGAATATGGTATATGACCAGTACATGAGGGAAGCAGGACTCCTTGGAGAGGGGGAAGCGAACCCCAAGACAGTATCCATGGAAAATGACCTGCCAATGCGTATTGCGGATGCATTGGAAAAATATGATATTAACCTGATTCTGTACTTGCCGTCAAATCCGCCTCATAGTGCAAGCAGGGATGAGACAGGCACCCCCAACGGCTATGGATATTTTTCTGATTATCTGGTAACGAAGAAAGTATTTGACTATACCCCGGGCACGGATGGAGTTCCTAACCAGAGATCCAGAAAAGTGCTTTCCGAAATGGTAGAGTGGTGGTCCCAGCATTATGGGGACAAGATCTCAGGCTGGTGGTTCGATGGCTGTTATCCAAGTGGGATACTGCAGAGCCAAATGGATATGAGCCTGGAATACAATCTTTCTACCTTAGCCAATGCTGCTAAAGCTGGAAATCCATATAGTATTGTAACTTTTAACCAGGGTCTGAATATAAACTGGGCGTTTAACAAAAGCAATCCTTATCAGGATTACACGGCAGGAGAATCCCAGGGACTGGATACATTTCCTGTAAAAGGACGCTGGGCAAAGGACAGTACAGACTGTCAAAACTTTATGTTTGGTCCGATTGGCAACCGGAATAACTGGTCAGCCGGATGGGGCTGCAGTGGTACTTCAAGAACAGAAGAATTTATGATAGAAGCAGTTAAAAATGGAGCAGAAAACCAATATGCCATGGGATTTGATACCAAAGTAAATATATTTGGACATTTAGACCCGGATCAATATAAGCAGCTTGTTACGCTGAAAGAAGCAATCAGGGGCAAAGATGATGATCAGGCTGACTTAACACAGCTGAAATCCTTATACAATGCCATTTCCAAGATGGATCTGAGCAATTATACAGAAGACAGCGCAGCCGTATTGAATACGGCGATGGAGCATGCAGCCACTGTTCTGGAAAAAGACAATGCCACTAAGACAGAAGCGGCAGAAGCCGAATCCGGACTGCTGGTAGCGCTTGCAGGATTAGAAAAAATCGTCACAGAACCAGAACCGGAGACGGACAAATCACTGGCAAAAGCTCTGTATAATGCTTATAAGGAACTGAATCTGTCCGGTTATACAGAGGCCAGTGCAGCAGTATTTACAAAAGCATTGGATGCATTAGATAACATCATTAAAAAAGAAGATGCTTCCCAGGAAGCGGTAGACAGTGCAGTAGCAAATCTTTTGTCCGCGGCATCGGCACTTGCCGTACAGCCGGCAGACCCGGAAGAACCGGAAATAAAGGTGGATTTCTCCGTACTGAACATGCTGTACAATGCCTATGCAGAAGTTGACACCACAAAATATACAAAAGAAACAGCAGATGCTCTTCTTGCAGCACTGCATCATGCAGAGGAAGTACTGAAAAACGAAGAAGCAGACCAGGCAGCGGTTGACGGGGCAGCGGCAGCGCTTGCAAAGGCAGCGGCAGAATTAACGGAAGAGCCGGCGAAACCGGAAGAACCTATCATCAAACCGGATATGTCCATGTTGAAGGTACTCTATGATGCGTATGCGGGACTGGATACCGGGAAATATACGGATGCCAGTGCAAAAGCGCTGAAAGAGGCGGTTACTTTGGCAGCTTCTGTCTTGAACAACGCAAAAGCAGACCAGGATCAGATCGACCAGGCAGCCTCGAAGTTAATGGCTGCAGCAACAGGACTGGAATTAAAACCGGCGGAAATACCCCAGCCGGAAAAACCTGCAGTACCTGCACTGAAAAAG
Organism: uncultured Robinsoniella sp.; assembly: GCA_900539655.1. Classification (GTDB taxonomy): domain Bacteria; phylum Bacillota; class Clostridia; order Lachnospirales; family Lachnospiraceae; genus Robinsoniella. The sequence continues at coordinate 34,092 of UQCR01000069.1, read as the reverse complement.
GGACAGATTCTCACTTATAAAGGACTCCGTTATAAAGTAACGAACCCGACACCTGGTAAAGCAACTGTATTGGTAGCAGGAGCTTCCAGCAGGAATGTGAAGAAGGTGACGGTGCCGTCTACGGTAACGCTGAAAGGAATCAAGTGCAAGGTAACGAAGATCGGGCAGAAGTCATTTAAGGGATATAAAAAGCTGCAGGAGATTACCATCGGTGCAAATGTGACTGCCATCGGACAGCAGGCATTCTATGGGGACAGCAAGCTCAAATATATCAATATTAAGTCGAAGGTACTGACGCATGCATACAGCAAGTCCCTCAAAGGAATATCTGCAAATGCAAAGATTAATGTTCCTGATTCAAAAGTAAATGCATATAAAAAGATATTTAAGAACAGGGGACAGAAAAGCAGCGTTGTAATTAAGTAACTGAATTTAAAACAGGCTATTGAGCAATGCCCGTTTTCCGCCAGGATATATCATAATATAACTTGCTGGGAGACGGGCATTGTTTCAGATGTATGAACTGTATGTTTAATGTAAAAAAAATCCACCTATACATGTCAAGTCTGTGTATTCCTTTAAACCAGGTTGCCTGATAGAATAAAGACATACCAAAACAACAGGAAAAAGTGAAGGAGGAAATATTAATTATGAAAACAAGAACAAGAAAAGTAACAGCGCTTCTGGCAGCAGGCTGTATGAGCGTGGGTCTTCTGGCTGGATGCGGAGGTTCAGGAGATACCGCAGCAACTAAAGGGGAAACAGGAAAAGAAACAGCAGAAAAATCTACGGAAGATACTGCAGGAAGTACAGCAGGAGATACGGAGACAGCTTCTGCGGCAACAGATGCAGCCAGTGAAGCAGGCAGTGATGCAGCAGCTGACAGCACAGGAAAATCCATTACGCTGATGGCATCCCAGAACTGGGTAAAAGATGTTGACAGAGAACTGTTCAAGAGATTCCAGGATAAAACAGGAATTGAAGTAAAGGTTCTGGTAACTCCGGATAATGGATATGATACATTGCTTGGTACCTCACTGTCCGGCGGCAGTAATGCAGTTGATATGTTTATGTATTCTGCAGGCTCAAGCATGGTATCTGCAGGTATCCCGGAGGTGGCAGTAGATCTTACCGGAGAGACCTGGGCAGCTGACATGGAAGACTGGGCAGTAAAGGCAAACAGTTATCAGGACAAAGTAATCGGATTCAGTACCTGGGGTGTTGATTATGAAGGGATTTTATATAACAAGACCCTGTTTGATGAAAATAAGTGGGAAGTACCTACAACCTGGGATGGATTTATTGCACTTTGCGACCAGATAAAAGAGAAGGATATAACACCTCTTTATGAAAGTATCAATGGTGTATGGCATGCACAGAGTTGGGTGTATGGGCTGACGCCTGTAATGTATGAAGAAAAAGCAGATTTTCCGGCATACCTGAATGAAAGCCCTGACAATAAATTCGCAGATATTGCCAGCTTTAAAAAGGGTCTGGAGCAAATCAATCAGTTGATTTCCGCAAAAGACGGCGGACAGCCTAAATACTATACCAACGACGGACAGTCAGAAGATTTCTTCGGAAGTTATCCTTCTTTACAAAACCGTGAAACAGCAATGATGTTTACTTATTCCGCATATGCTGCAGAGCTGGCGGCAAACGGAAGCACAGATGAATGGGGAATGTTCCCGGTTCCGTTACTGGATAATCAGACCGGAGTGTCTAATGGCGGCGGAGTTTCCAAATTCATCAATAAAAACAGCGACAATATTGACGAGTGTAAACAGCTTCTGAATTTCCTGGCTGAAAAAGAGAACCTGGAAGCTTATTACGCAGCACGTACAGACCTGGTAACCGCTGCATTCAAAAATGTAGACAGCGTAAGCGCAACTACGGCTACCACAGACATGCTGGAACGCAGCAAGAAGACACCGGAAGTTATGTTCATCAAGGATGTATTATATTTTGACAGCAATGTATATCAGTATATTCAGGGGTTTGCGGAAGGCACATGTACGGTAGACCAGTTTATCGAAAACTGTGATAACTATCGTGCGGAGATGTTTGAAGTAGCAGCCAGCGAAGCTGCAGAATAAAGGCATAAATGATGGAGTGGAATTGTAAAATTTCACTCCATTCTTAAAAAATCAGCAAACAAAAAGAGAGGAATCAACAGTGTACAATAAAAAAATTTATAAGGGATATTTCACGCTTCCTGCAGTTGTGGTTTACACCCTGCTCTTCATGGTTCCGGTGGTATTGAATTTTTACTTTTCACTTACAGATTGGAATGCTTTAAAAATAAGCGGGGAGACCGCAAGATTCATCGGATTTAAAAACTTTCAGAAAATATTTCAGAATCCGGAACTGCTGTTGGTCATTGGCAGGACAGTGCTGTTTGCGGCAGTGACGACCATATTTAAAAATGTAATCGGCTTTGCACTGGCGCTTGCGTTTAATGAGGGCATGAAGACAAAAAATGTATTGAGAGCAGTATTTTTCCTGCCGGCAATGTTGTCACCTTTAATTATCGGTTTGATCTTCGGCTCCATCTTCATGAAGGCAGGATTTGCAAATCAGTTACTAGGTGCAATGGGACTAGGGGATTTAGCAAAGGCATGGCTGACAACCAAAGAAACGGCACTGGGTACCACAATGTTCGTGGAGATCTGGAGGCAGGTTGGATTTAACATGGTAATTTACCTGGCAGGACTGCAGCTCATTGACAAAAGCTATTATGAAGCAGCAGCCGTGGATGGTGCCAATGGATTACAAAAAATGCTCTATATCACCATTCCAAGAATAATGCCATCTTTCATTATTAATCTGCTGCTGAATCTTTCTCAGGGATTAAAGGCATTTGATATTATCTTCGTATTGACAGGCGGAGGACCAGCAGGGTCCACAGAACTCATTAATACATTGGTATTTAAAGAGTTCGGTAAAGGATTGTATGGAATGTCTGCGGCATATGGAGTTATTGTATTTATCATAACAGCTGTTTTTGGAATTGCGGTCCTGCGGATTAAGGACGGCAGTGATGATTAGGAGGGAACAAATGAATACTAAGAAGAAAGCAAATATGTTATTGATCGCAAAGGAAATATTCTTCTGGGTACTGGCACTGATTGTCATCGTTCCATTCCTGATTGTAATCTTTAACGCATTTAAGACAAAACCAGAATCAATTAATATGGAATTAACACTTCCGGCAAAGCTTCATTGGGAAAACTTCAAAGAAGTATGGGTAACCGGAAATATTCCACGGTCATACTGCAATAGTTTTATTATCAGTATTACTTCCGTAACAGTATCCGTTTTATTTTCATCACTCTGTGCTTTTGTATTAAGCAGAAGCAGAACCAAATTGAACAAAATTCTCTATGTATATTTTGCCATGGGATTAATGTTCCCGGTGAGCATGGTTACTATTGTAAAAGTGCTTCGGGTACTGCACTTATATAACAGTTTGGCAGGAGTGATTATATTATTCATAGCGTTAATTCTTCCCATGAGTATTTTCCTGTTTTACGGATTTGTATCGGGAATACCAAAAGAGCTGGATGAAGCGGCGGTTATCGATGGGGCAGGAGCTTTCCGGGTGTTCTTCCAGGTTATCTTTCCACTGCTGAAACCGGCAGCGGTTACCGTATTCATGATTAACTTCCTGAATACCTGGAATGATTTTACCGTTCCCCTCTATGTATTGCCGGATCCGGATAAAGCGGTAATCGTACAACAGGTATATAATTTCTATGGAACCTATACGGCTAACTGGAATCTGGTAAGTGTAACGATTCTGTTTGCGATCTTACCTGTTATGGTGGTTTATCTGGTAGGACAAAAATTTATTATCTCAGGCATGGTGGCCGGAGCAGTGAAAGGTTAGGAGGAAATGTTGCAATGGTAACAGCAATATTAATAGGAGCGGGACAAAGAGGTGCTTTCGTTTACGGCAAATACGCCGAAAAGCATCCGGAGGAAATTAAAATAGTAGCAGTGGCAGAACCTCTTGAGGAACGGAGGAATGAATGCATTCAGGCTCATGGAATCAGTGAGGACATGGCATTCTCAGACTGGAAGGATCTGCTGGCACTTGGGAAAATAGCAGACTGTGCCATGGTGTGCACTCAGGACCGTTTCCATCTTGAGCCGGTGAGAGAGTCACTCCGCCAGGGATATCATGTGATGTGTGAAAAGCCTATGTCACCAAATCCGGAAGAATGTGTGGCAATGGGTGAATATGCAAAACGGTATAAAAAAACATTGACAGTCTGTCATGTTCTCCGTTACTCTCCTTTTTACAGCGCACTGAAAAATATTATCGACAGCCAGGTAATCGGAGATATCGTGAATATCCAGCATCTGGAATGCGTGGGTTACTGGCATCAGGCACACAGTTTTGTCCGGGGCAACTGGAGAAATTCTAAAAGCAGCAGCCCTATGATACTGCAAAAATCCTGTCACGATATGGATATTCTTGCATGGCTCCTTGGAAAAAAATGCAGGAAGGTTTCCTCATTTGGATCGCTCAGTCATTTCAAAAAGGAAAATGCCCCAGAGGGTGCGGCTCCTTATTGCATGGGTGGATGCAAAGCAAGAAGCAATTGTCCATATGATGCAGTGAAAATCTATCTGGACCAGGAAGAATGGTACTCGGAAACCATTCGGAAGGTAGTGGCGTTGGAAGGCACCAATGAAGCAGTCAGTCAGGCGCTTAAGGATGGACCTTATGGTAGATGCGTATATGACTGTGATAACGATGTAGTTGATCATCAGGTGGTGAATCTGGAATATGAGGATGGTGTGACAGCAAGTTTTACCATGTGTGCATTTACCGGAAAGGGAAGCCGGGTTATGAATATTATGGGAACCCATGGGCAGATTCTGGGGGATATGGAAGAGAATACGATCGAGGTTCTGGATTTTCTAACGGGGAATTCTGTAAAAACGACCGTTAAGACGGGAAACTCAGGTCACAGCGGCAGCGATGACAAGTTCATGGAAGGATTCTTGAAAACGGTGCAGACAGACGGAGCTTATTCATTGTCCGGGGCAGATGTATCGGTAGAAAGCCATTTGGTGGCACTTGCAGCTGAGGAGTCCAGAGTAACAGGGGATACCATAGTTATGGATGAATTCATAAAGCATATAGAAGATAGAATTGAGGCAGCAGTAAAATAATAGGAATTTCTGGAAAAATCACGTGGTGCTTGTAGTAATCGTAACTAAATGATAGTATAATAGAAACGGTCATAAATATATGATACTAATATCAGAGAAGAATAGGAGGAAGGTCTATGCAAAGCATTTTGCACAGGCCTTGAGCCGTATCAGGATGGGAAAAGAGCCGATTGTAAAAAAGTTATTCCGAACTTATATATTCTGGATTATTATCTGTATCTTCGTGATACTATGCAGTACGGTACTTTATGCGGGAAATGTAATTAATTCAAATATTACGGAGACACAGAAGCAGTTGACATTAAGTATCAATCAAAATATTGAGAATTATTTCCAGGATATGAACGATTTTTCTATGGAACTGATTAAATCCAGGTCATTCCGGGATACTGCACTTGGCAAACTGCCGGAATATTATGAAGAAGGACGTAACACGGTAGATTTATTTTCCAATCTTTATCTGGAAGCCTATAAAATGATTCAAAAGAAATATAATGTAGGGATTATTACAGATAAGAATTACTATATCTGGATGGGGAATGAATATTTTATTGACCGCATTGGAAAGGTACCGGATACATATCAAAATATGGTGAAGGATGGAAGCTCTGTCATAAAGTACCTGGAAAAGAATGAATATCTGCAGGAGGTCATGGGAAAAAGATCCATTACAGATAAAGACAATTCCAAAATAACCCTTTCAAGAAGCTTTGGAGGCAGCAGCTTTTTTTATAATGGACCTGCTATCCTGGAGGTACAGATGGATGCTGCTGAGTTCACCCAAGATATGCGGAAGCTCTCATCCGGTAAAGATGCCGAGGGCGTGCAGATACACATTTTGAATGATGCAGGGGATACCATATTTTCAGATACTGAGCTGGACGGCAAGCAGTTTCTGGAGGAAAATGGGTGGAAGACAGGGAACTTTCGTAAAGACGGCTATTACACCTATGTATATAAAATTTTTAATTCCGATCTGTATGTACTTTATACCATTTCTATCTTCAGTTACTATAATAAGCTGCTTACGTTCCTTGGAATAACAATTATATTTTTCCTGATTATTACTGCATTGATGATTGCTGTAAGCTACCGTGTATCCAGAGAGATATCGAAACCAATTCATGAAGTCTGTCATGAACTGAGAAAGGTGGATCTGGCACAGGGGATCCGGTATCAGCGGGTGGATACGGATATTCTGGAACTGGACTATCTGTCCAATACGATAGGGGAGCTGAACGAAAAGTTAGAAGAATCCATGCATCATATCATAACCTTAAAAGATTTTGAAATCCATTCAAAGCTCCTGGCACTGCAGGCACAGATGCAGCCCCATTTTCTGGTAAATACACTGACAACGATGGGGTCAATGGCAGAGGAGGGCGACAACAGGGACATTGCCAGAATGTGTCTGAATCTGACGCAGATGTTTCGTTATATATCAGCAGAAGAGAGCGAAGGAGTACGCCTGTTTGAAGAAATGAAACATGTGAACAGATATGTGGATATTATGAAAGAGCGTTTTCCAAATGCACAGGTGGATACCGACCTACCATTGGAATTGATGAATATACGGGTACCGAAGCTGATTATCCAGCCCCTTGTGGAAAATTCCTTTAAATACTGTAACCGCAGCAAACCCCATATCCAGATAGTGGGGGAGATACAGGACGGTGTGCACTGGAGTATCAGGGTGACAGATAACGGAGCTGGTTTTTCTAAGAGTAAAGCGGATGAAATTCTGGAAAAGTGTGCCCGGAGTATGGATGGTGTAAACAGCCTGTCTACCAAAATAGATGGTATGGGATTGGTAAATGTATATGTGAGACTTCAGCTTTTCTATCGGGAGGATGTAGTCTATGAGGTAAATGAAGAAGGAATTGTAATTGGAGGGAAGGTACTATGAAGGCAGATGCAAAGGGAAGCATCAAAGCGATTGTCGTAGAGGATGAACATAAGATTGGTACTTATATTAAACACAAAATAGAATACCTGGATCCGTCTGTTAACGTAACGGCTCTGGCTGAGAATGGAAAACAGGCGCTCAGACTAATTGAAGAGCATCAGCCCCAGGTGGTATTTACGGATATCTCTATGCCGGTAATGGATGGTCTGGAATTATCCAGAATTATTAAGAACACCTATCCGGGCATGATCGTAGTTATTATTTCGGGATATTCAGATTTTTCCTATGCCCAGAAGGCCATAAAATATGGTATTTTTAATTACATACTGAAGCCTCTGGAAGATGAAAAGCTGTTAGATGTGCTGTTTGACATCAAAAAAAGCCTGGCTTATACAAAAACGAAACAGGAAAGGCAGGTGCTCTATTCAGATGCCTATATGTTTCAACAGACAGCCGGGGTCCGCTATGCTATTTTCTCGGTCTGCATTGGAAATCTGTTTTACGATATTGAAGATGCAGTGCTTACGGATCACTACAGGCAGATCATACAGGAGATACCCTGGAGAAAGATGGCGGAGGAATTGTGCAGTGAGGGACAGAACTGGTATCTGGCAGATGAGCAGGTAGTTAATCAGAAGATAATCGGCATCCAGATAAGAGAAGAAGAGACGGGAAATGCAGAAAACCTGGCAAAACGCCTGCTGTCTCTGTTAGAGCTTAAGACCAGCCACGCCATACATATCTGCTTGTCGGAACAGTTTGTGCAGTATGATGATGTATGGAATCTAACCAAACGGCTGCGCCATTTAATGCAGCAGAAGCTAATCATCGGACAGTCACAGATACTGCTGGTGGAAAGAGAACAGGACGACGATCAGGGAATTCTGGATATTGTAAAAATGAAGCTGAGCAGCTATGTCAAGAATTACTTTCTGCATACAGATCTGAAGAATTTCACAGATGAGATACAAATTGTACTCAGATACATGATCCAGAACAAGGCGACCCAGGAAAACATAGAAAAGGTGAGCTTGTATGTCCTGAAGCTGTTGGAACTGTCCAGCCAGGACTGCGATACAGTATTTCAGGAGGATATTCAGATCAGGCAGCAGCAATGTATCGGACTGGCTGCAACTGCGGATGAATTGATTGAAAATCTGATGGGCTGCTACGCAAAAATCGGAAAATATGTAGAAGAACTATATGAGAAGAAGGTAGAGACCCGGGTTCTTGAGTACGTAGACAGTAATTTCCTAACGTTGGAAGGGCTGGAACAGGTAGCGGATGTGTTTGGTTACAATTATACGTATCTTTCCCGTCTGTTTAAAAAGATGTCTGGCGTATCCATGAATAAATATATAACGGAAAAGAAAATTGCCTTGTCTAAACAGATGATACGGGAACATCCGGAAATGGTTTTAGAAGAGGTATGCGAATTGTGCGGCTATAACGATTGCCGTTATTTCAGCCGGGTTTTTAAATCACAGACAGGTATTACCCCCAGTGAATACCGTTTGATGAAATAAAGAGGATAGAGATACAGGATGCAGCAAATGGATGAGTTGTCGTTTGCTGCATTTTTTAGTAATTAAGCCGGTAAAAAAGACGGGGTACGTAATATTGGGTAAAATATATAAAAAATAATGGAAAAATGTTATTTGTTGTGATATTATATCCAATAGACAGGAAAAAGGAGGGGGAAACATTGTTAAAAAAATATAGATCCAAAAACTATTTGAACCAGATTGTAGTTTCTATGTTTATCTTTTTTACCCTGATCAGTATTCCCTTTTCCTATGCCGTATATCATCTGGCTGAAAAAACTTATCTGGAGACAACGAATCATACAAATCGAAAACTCCTTCAGCAAATGCGGTTTAGCTTTGACTACAACAGAGATACAGTGGGGAGTGTGATTCAGTCCATTTACCATCAGTCATCGGTCACTGCGCTTTTATATAATGAAGATATAGAAGGATATCAGATCTACTCCACCTTGGACGGGCTGAAAAAAAATGTACTTAGTGCAAATCCGTCCTTGCATTCCATTTACATATATAATCAAAATACAGACAACATGGTATCTGTGGAAGCTTCCGGGGATTTTAAGGACGGGCAGCTTATTGAGTTTATAGAAAAGAACAGACCGCTTACCAGGATGCAGCCCTATCTGAGAAAGGTACAGCGTTCCCCGAATGAACCGGATACCTACATCTATGTCTTCACATATTTCATTTATGATTTTGAAGGCAGTGAATCACAGCCTCAAAGCTTTTTGGCGGTAAATCAGAGAACGAACTGGATTCTGGACAATTTGGTTACGATGAATAAACCCAGTGGCAGCAGCAGTGAATATTTGCTGATTGATGAGGCGGGGAATATATGCAATAACAATGTTAAGATTGAAAACAACGAGGAGTATCAGGCGATTATCAGGGAATTTCTTGATAAAGAAGAGCAGTTAAAGGAAGAAAATGAGGATGGATTAGGATTTTATACGACAAAAACCGCAGATTCTAAATATCTGATCTCTTATGTCAACATTGGTTCCTATAATAACCATATACTTTCTATTCAGGAATATGATCAGGTATTTGATGCGCTGAACCGCTTGAGAAAGAATTTCATTATATGTACCCTTGTGCTATTTGGTTTTTCCATGATGTTATTGTGGGTTCTGGCTAAAAGAATATACAGGCCGATTAATAATTTGGTAAAAGATGTATCCAGCTTACTTCCGTCAGACACCAAAGAGTCTGTGCGAGAGAATGAATTCGATTATTTAAAAAATGCTTATACCAAAATTAGTGAAAAATATGTAAGCATTGAGAGCCAGACTCTGGCGAATCAGGATATCGTAGCTCAATATTACCTGGAGAATCTGCTGCTCAGCAGTCAGGAATATCATATTGATAAATTGCGGAAGAAGTTTGCAGGTCATTGGATTTTTGAACCTGGTATGCGTTTTTGTGTGCTATTGGTTCGATTGGATGATGAAAAGTATCTATCTAAACATAATACAATAAAAGAAAAACAATTATTAGTATTTGGTGTACAGAATATTTTACTGGAATTACTGGAAAATAAAGTGGAATGTGAAGTAGCACATGTCCAGGAAAATTCTTTTTTCATACTCCTTGGAGGAAGGGATGAGGGACGTGTTTACGCTGAGGATTTAAAGGAATCAGTATTTGAGTGCCAAAAATATGTGAAAGAATATTTTAATATCACATTTTCATTGTCTTTCAGTGAAGCCGATTCTGACAAATACAAGATTTCAGCTTTGTACCGGCAGGCAGAGCAGGCTATGGATTACCGGTTTGCCTTGGGAAGGGCTGTGATTATAGATTGGAAAGAATGTGCTGTGAATATCCGGAATACAGAACTTTTCGATCCAAAAGAGCTGGCATCTGAGATTGTGACAAAGGCAGGAGACGCGCAGGTAAGGGAAAATATTATTTTGCAGATAGGCAAGGAGATTAAAAAATTAAATTATAATAATATGGTGATTGTTTTACTGGATTTTTTGACTGCTTTAAAATATCAGATAGATCATATGAGAACATGCGTAATCGATGTTGAGACTTTTGATTTTAGATTTTTATTTAAGAGTGTAACTAATATGGAGTATCTGGATGATATTATGGATCTGATTCGGAAGCGGTTTGAAGATGCACTGTCCTCCCAAAAGAAAGATACAGATACAAAAGAGGTAAGTCTGGTGAAGACTGTCACAGAGTATATGAACAGAAATTATATGGACAGCGGTTTTTGCCTGAATATGATTGCGGATGAGCTGGGGATATCTTCAAAGTACCTGGCATCTGTTTTTAAAAAGCATACAGGGATGTCTGTTGGAGAATATATGTTAAGTGCCCGAATGGTGAAGGCGGCAGAATTAATGGCGGACTCTAATCTGACTATCACTTCAATCGTAAACAGAGTGGGAATGGAAAATGAAAGTTACTTCTACCGCATGTTTAAAAAATATTATGGATGTACACCAAGAGAATATGCGATTCAGTGCAAAATGGATAAAATCGCGAAAGAATGACAGAAATAGCAGGATAACAGGACTTTTTAAGCCCGGTTATCCTGTTTTTTTCTGGATTGTACAGTAATTTCCGATTTGTACATAGCCTTGTACAGGAAAATCTGATATGTACAGTAGATAAAAGCATAGGAAGAAGATAAGATAATCCCAGTAGAGCAAAAGCAAAACAAAATAAAAACAAGGAGGAAAAAGTGTAATTAACACTTTCATAGCTGAGAGAAAATTAATTAAGAAAGGGAGCCACGCGACGATTCTTTCAGCTTGCTTAGTTGTGGCTGTATTGCAGACAGGCCTGTGATACACAATGGGTATAAAAATGAAGAAAGTAAAAAAGTTTAACTGGAAACTTTTTATCCTGGCGGTTCCGGGATTAGTATTTTTAGCAGCATTTAATTATGTGCCCCTGTTTGGTTTGATTATTCCATTTAAAAAGATGGATTATGCAAAAGGAATACTGGGGAGCGAGTGGGTGGGATTTAAAAATTTTGAATTCTTCTTTCAATCCCAGGATGCATTTCGGATTACCAGAAATACGATTTGCCTGAATCTTCTATTTATCAGTGTAACTATTTTTCTTTCCGTTCTTTTAGCAGTGCTCCTGTTTGAACGGTCGAAAAGGCAGGTAAAAGTATTTCAGACAGCGATGTTCGTTCCTTACTTTATATCGTGGGTAGTAGGGGGCTATATTCTATATGCTTTGATCAGCCCTCAGCTGGGGGTTGTACCAAATATGATTAAGGATGCAGGAGGGGTTCCCCCAAGCTTTTATTTTGAACCTAAATATTGGCCGGCAATCTTATTAATTGCTTATTTCTGGAAAAATGTGGGCTATATGACACTGATGTTCTATACGGCACTGATGAGTATCGACATTTCTTATTTAGAAGCGGCTTCTATAGATGGTGCCAATCGGCTGCAGCGGACTCTTAGAATTACCATTCCGTTTATTGCGCCTACGATTGTTATGATTACTTTATTACAAATCGGTAAGATATTCTATTCTGATTTTGGAATGTTCTATTTCTTGACAAAGGATTCCGGCGCATTATATCCGGTGGCAGATGTAATAGATACATATGTATACAGAGCGCTGCGGGTGAGCGGCGACATTGGAATGGCGTCAGCCGTGGGCTTATACCAATCACTGGTAGGATTTATTCTGGTGTTGGTCAGCAACTATACGGTAAAGCGGTTTGATAAAGATTATGGTATATTCTAAGGGGGAGGCTATTATGGTAACGAAAAAAAGAAAGAAATATTCGGCATCAGACGTGGTTAGTATTGTAATCTTCAGTATTCTGTCTATCTGCTGCGTAGTTCCGATTTTATATATCCTGTCGGCATCATTTACAAGTGAGGCAGCTTTGGCACAGCATGGATATTCGCTGATTCCAAGTGACTGGTCTCTGGATGCGTATGAGTTTGTACTGAAAAGTCCCGGACAGATTCTGAATTCATATGGAATTTCAATTCTTGTCACAATAGTCGGAGGCGGAGCAAGCCTGCTATTTACCGCGATGTTAGGGTATGTAATGTCAAGGAGGGATTTCTCAGGTTCCAAAATTATTTCCTTTCTGGTCGTATTTACCTTGTTGTTTAATGCGGGGATGGTTCCGGCATACATCACAATAACCCGTTATTATCATCTGAAAGATACAATATTCGCATTGATACTGCCATATATTATTGTTCCCTGGCATGTGATGCTGATGAGGGGATTCTTAAATGACACGCCAATGTCCCTCATAGAAGCGGCGAAATTGGACGGTTCCAGTGAGGTGGGCATCTTCTTTAAAATCATTATGCCCATATCAAAACCGGCATTGGCAACCGTTGGTTTATTTGGAGCATTTATGTACTGGAACGATTGGTGGCTTGCAATGTTATACATAGATAATCAGAAGCTGATTCCACTGCAGTATTACTTATATAGAATCATGAATAATATCCAGTTCCTGGCATCCTCTCTGCAGGCGGGAAATCTGGGAATTGATGTATCAAAGCTGCCAAATGAGACAGCCAGAATGGCATTATGCGTTTTGGCAGTAGCCCCCATGTTATTTGTATTTCCTTTTTTCCAGAAACATTTTGTAAAAGGATTAACAGTTGGTGCGGTGAAAGGATGATTGTATAATGATATACAATATAGAAAGAAAAATAAGGAGGATTTAAAAATGAAGAGAAAAAAAGCAATGGCACTGTTATTGGCTGCGGCAATGAGTGTTACGGCGCTGGCAGGGTGTTCTGCAAAGACGTCAAATGAGGAGACAAAGGCGGGAACTGAAGCAAAGGCTGACACTGGAGAGACAAAAGCAGGTGAAGAAACGGTGGCAGGAGAAGAATCCCAGACTGCATCAGGTGATGTGGTAGAAATAAAATGGTATGCTCCTATGTCGGAGATTCAGGCAGACCAGGAAACGGTTCAGAATGCAGTCAATGATTATTTAAAAGATAAATTAAACGTACAGGTTAAATTTATATCAACGGATTTCGGTAGCTTTGATCAGAAAATGCAGATGGTAATCTCATCTCAGGAGGAATTTGACCTTTGCTTTACATCAAATTGGTGCAATAACTTCTATAACAATGTAAATAAAAATGCATTTCTGGATATCGGTGATATCTTAGAGAAAGAAGCTCCTAAATTAAAAGAAATTATGCCGGAGGCAGGATTCGCTGCTGCTACCGTAGGCGGCAAATTATATGCAATTCCCAATTACCAGATCTGGGCGATGACCAATGGCGGATACATCGTTAAGGATTATGTGGATAAAAGCGGTGTTGATATTAACAGTGTAAAATCACTGAAAGATCTGGATCCTATTTTTGAAAGCATGAAAAAAGAGAATCCTGACGTATATCCAATGATTAATTCAAAACAAAGTATCTATGGGTTTACGGCAGCAGCATTAGGAATTGACGAGTTATCGGGCATGAATGTACCGGGAGCAGTTAAATATGATGACAAAGAATTAAAAGTAGTGAATCAGTTTGCTTTGCCGGAAGTAATGGACCATTTCAAGTTAATGAGAGAATGGAATGAGAAAGGATATTTCAGACCGGACGCAGCTACCATTACGGATTATAAGGCAGACCAAAAAGCAGGCAAATACGGAGCGATTATGGCAGGTACCCTTAAGCCCGGTGAAACTCCTGTACAAAAAGCTGAATTTGGCGGTAAAGATGTAGAACAATTCCGTATATCGGATTCCATCTTAAAGACCAGCGGCATCAATGCAACGATGATCGCAGTAAGCAGAACATCCAAGCACCCGGTTGAAGCTGTTAAATTGCTGGAATTAGTAAATACTGATCCGGTTCTCTATAACTTACTCTGCTTTGGTATTGAGGGAACCCATTATACCAAAACAGAAGACGGACATGTAACACCAATTGAAAACTCAGGTTATAATCCAAACGTGGACTGGACCTTTGGAAATCAGTTTAATGGATATCTCAGAGAAGGCCAGGAAGATGGTGTCTGGGAAGAAACAAAAGCATTAAACGAATCAGCAGTCCCATCTGAAGCATTGGGATTTGTATTTGATCCGGAAAAGGTACAGACAGAAATTGCAAGTACAAGTGCAATTGTTACGGAATACCTGCTGATGCTGGATACCGGAGCCGTTGATCCGGAAGAAAAGATGCCTGAATTCCTGGATAAATTAGAAAAAGCAGGATCTCAGAAAATTATTGATGAAATGCAGACACAGATAGATGCATGGAAAGCTGCTAAATAAAGAAGAAAAGGATACAAAATTTCTATAAGAATGCCCATCCCTTTGGTGGGCATTCTTAATAAAAAACACAGAGGTGACATCATGACTTCAAAGGAGAGAGTGGTAAAAGCAATAGAATTTTCATGTCCCGACCGAATTCCCTATAACTTTGATTCTAACCGTACCCCGGTAATACCGGAAAAGTATGGGGATGACTTTGAATGGGTATTTGTGAATCAATATCAGTATCCAGTTGAATCGCCTTCCGGGAGAAAAAGCTGGAAAACGGAATGGGGAGTCGTATTCGAGACGATACATACAGAATTGGGAGAAGCGGTTGATTTTCCATTAGCGGACATCGCCAAAGTTTACGAATATCAGATACCGGATTTTACAACAGAAGAACGGTACTTGGAACTTGAGAAGGCTGTAAATCAGAACAGGGATAAGTACATCCTGGGTATGTTTCCACATTTTTTGTTTCTGCATATGCTGGATCTTGTGGGATTTGAAAATCTGATGTATGAGTTCATAGACAGTCCGGATGAGATTGAACACTTAATCGGAGAACTGACCTTAAGCTGCCTGGGCGTGGTGGATTGTATGCATGAACGGGGCGTGGACGGAATGATTGCGATCGAGGATCTGGGCGTACAGGACCGGCTGATTATCAGTCCGGCTTTATGGAGGAAGATCTTTAAGCCGGCATATAAAAAGATTATAGAGAAGCTGCACGGGTATGGCATGCATTTCTTTATACATTCCTGCGGATATATTATAGATCTCATTGAAGATTTTATTGAAATCGGAGTGGATGTGGTTCAAATTGACCAGCAGGACAATATGGGAATTGAAAAACTGAGTGAAAAATACAGAGGAAGAATCTGCTTTTTCTGCCCATGTGATATACAAACGATCCTGCCAAATGGGTCTAAGGAACAAATCGAAGAGAGTGTGCAGAAATTAATTCATCTGCTGGGCAGTGAAGAAGGCGGGTTTATGGCTAAGACCTATCCGCAGCCGGAATCCATCTGCCTTCCAAAGGAAAGCGTAAAGTATATGTGTGAAATGTTCAAACGGCATGGATCCGGAGAGAAAGGAAGTAAATATGAATAGTTACGAGCGGGTGAAAAATACCATCCTGCATCAGCCGGCAGATCGTGTGCCCTGTGATTTCGCTGCGGAGGACATTGTATGGGACCGCATGATGGATTATTTCAATGTAGACTCCAGGGATAAAGTACTGGATATATTAGATATTGACATACGTTCTGTTGGACCCAGATACACAGGTCCCAAGCTTTTGACCGATGAGCATGGATACGAGGAAATTATTGTAAGCGGCGGGCCCAGAAACCGGAAAATATATAATGAAGCAGGTGACTATACCACAGCCATTGCGTATCATCCCTGGGCGGATGTTGAGGAAGCGGGGGACTTAGAAGGGCGAACAGGCTGGGATGGGAAAATGGAATGGTGGGATTTTTCCAATATAGAGGAGGACATTGACCGTATTAATAAAAATGGCCCTCGATGGATTAAGACTCACGGCGATCCGTCAGGCCTGCAGCATCTGACCATGTGGGCAGGGGATGAAAAGTTTCTCTGTGATCTGATTGCAAATGAAGAACTTGCAGTGGCAATGATCGAGAAGCACAATGAAATCCGCCTGGAACATGCCATAAAAACACTGGAAGCTGGAAAAGGGAAAATTCATGAGCTGGATGGAGGCGGAGACTACGGTTCACAGGCAGGACTATTGATTTCCAAAGAGATGTTCCGTAAATTTTTTAAAGAACTCTATGTTAAATTTTATAAAGAGATCAGGGAGAACTTTGATGTAGAGATCTTTTTCCATAGCTGCGGGAGTATCCAGGAATTAATACCGGAACTGGTGGATGTTGGCGTAACCATACTAGATCCCATTCAGGTTAGTGCAAAAAATATGGAGATCGAAGAGCTAAAGAGAAGATTCGGTAATCAGCTCACCTTTCACGGTGGGATCGATGTACAGCAGGTACTTCCTTATTATACGATTCCGGAGCTTCGAAAAAACGTGAGAAACAGTATAGAGGTGCTTGGCAAAAATGGCGGATACATTCTGGCACCTACACATAATATTCAATTTGATACAAAGGTTGAGAGTATTATTGCAATGTATGAAGAAGCACAACACCGTATCATTACGAAACTCGGATGATTTTTCTTTCCGACATACTTAGAATCCAGAAAGGAAACAGGAAATGTCCAGGATACAAATTAGCATAGAAAACTGTACAGGCAGGGAATACATACTCTTTCCGGCATGTGCATACAAAGGAAATCAATTTGATGTTTTGCCAAAAGAATATCCTCCGATTTTAGAGCCGGATGAGATGGGGGTGAATCTGGAAACCGTAATCACGGATGTACCTCGTTTGAATAAAGACGGAAGCGGCAGGATAGAAGTAACCACAGGAGACGTATCGGTACCCTGTGTTGGAATATTCCAGGAGGAGGATAAAAAGGCTGTTTTTGTATTTACCATTCAGCAGATAAAAGGCAGAAATATTGGCATGGCATATGAGAAAGGATGTGTCACTCTGACCTGGCCCGCATATCGGGAAATGATATACCGGTGGCCGCATATGGTAAAGAATGAGGAAGCATATGTGGATGAAGAGGCTACAATCCCATATCAGAAATTAGAAGTTCCCTGTGAATCCATAGAAGAGTTTTTCGAGATCTTTTTTAGACACAGGAAGCAAATGAAGTTAAATGACGATATGCCAAGCGAACCTTTCTGGGAAGAACTTATGCAGATCCAGTTAAAAAAGCATAACAGCATGAACTGGTTTGAAGAGGGACAGTTTTACGGGAGTAATACTACAGAAAGTGAAGGCAACGCCTGGGAGACAGGCTGGGTAGGCGGAGGTATATCCAGTTACGCGCTCATGAAGCTTGGGGGGAAAACGGAATACGAAAGAGGTATCAAAACCCTTGTACACTTATTTCGTTTGCAGGGAGAAAGCGGCTTATTTTATTCCGGGAGCAATGAAAAGGGAGAAATAATAAGAGAAAGAAAATACAAAGAGACGGAGGGGCTAAGGGAGTTCAGTTCAGTCCGGGACAGCGGCGATGCATTTTATTTTCTGTTTAAACACTTTGCGCTTATGAATGATGTACCGGAAAGTATGAGAAAAGGGGCAGAAAGATGTGCGGATGCATTTGTAAGATTGTGGAATGCCTATGGGCAATTGGGTCAATTTCTAAACCCGGTGACAGGTGAAATTCTGGTGGGAGGATCTGCGGCAGGCGGCATAGTTCCGGCTGGCCTTGTATCTGCCTATGAATATTTTGAGGATGAGCGATATCTCCATGCGGCAGAAGATATTGGAGCCTTTTTTTACCGTAACTTCGTTCAAAGAGGATATACAACCGGCGGTCCAAATGAGATCCTGCAATGCCCCGATAGCGAAAGTGCATTTGCTCTTTTAGAAAGCTATACAGAATTGTACCGGGTTACCTTAAAGCCGGAATGGCTTTCCTGCGCAAAGACTACGGCACACCTGTGCAGCAGCTGGGTAGTTGCGTATAATTATAAGTTTCCACCGGAGAGCGAATTTGGCAGACTGGAAATGAAAACAATCGGAACAGTCTTCGCAAATGTCCAAAATAAGCATTCGGCACCTGGAATCTGTACCTTATCGGGAGCAAGCCTTAAAAAATTATATGAATGGACAAATGAAGAATGCTATCTTCGGTTATATGAGGAGATTACCACTACAATCAGCCAATATATGTCTACGGAAAACAGACCCATTTATTCCTGGGATGTTCCCAAAGATGCAACGTCCAAAGGGCTGAATCATGTAACCGTTCCCCGGGAGAAACTTCCGGAAGGATTCATCTGTGAGAGGGTGAATATGTCTGACTGGGAAACGGACAGATGTGTGGGAGGTGTCTTTAATGGGAGCTGTTGGAGTGAGGTGAGTAACTTATTGGTTTTAGCGGAACGCTTGGCACAGTAATTTCATAAGCGTCCAAGAGTAGTAAAACACTATAATATGGAGGAAACCCAGGATGAAAAAGAGAGTGATAGCACTTGTATTATCGGTATTTATGGTATTAAATCCGTTAACGTCTTATGCAGCGGTGCCTGATGCGGCGGCAGTTTCGGAAGCGGCAACGGAGCCTGAAATGGGAGTAGCTTCGGAAGGGTCATCAGAGCCAGAAATGGGAGCAGATTCGGAAGCGTCAACAAAGCTTGAGACGGAAGCAGCTTCGGAAGGGTCAACGGAGCCTGAGATGGGAGCAGTTGCGGAAGGGTCAACGGAGTCTGAAATGGGAGCAGCTTTGGAAGGGTTATCAGAGCCGGAAACGGCAGCAGCTTCGGAAGCGTCATCAGAGTCTGAAAGGTCAGCAGCTTCGGAAGGGTCATCAGAGTCTGAAAGGTCAGCAGCTTCTAAAAAGGCGGCATCAGAATCTAAAGACGTGGCAGACCGTTTTCTACTGAATTATCAGGAGATCAGTATAAATATGGAAAGCGGTTATCCATTGCCCTTATATCTGACAACCGGATATTATACGGAACCCAGCGGTACCGGCAAGATTACATGGAGCAGTACCGATGAATCGGTTGCAACAGTTGATGGGGAAGGACGTGTGACAGCAATCAAACCTGGTGAGGCCACAATTCAGGCGGTACATAAAGATTATGCGGGAAAAACGGCAGAGTGCAAGGTGACAGTTTTTAAAAGCAAAGAATGCGAGACATTTTACTTTGTATCACCTCAGGGTTCTGACAGCAATCCGGGTACGGAAGCACAGCCTTTTCAGACAATCCAGGCAGCCAGAGACACCATTCGTGAAATGGATCATCTTCCAGACGGCGGAATCACAGTCATATTGGAAGATGGAAAGTATTATGAGCAGGAAACGATAGTCTTCACTCCGGAAGACAGCGGTACACAGAAGAATCCAATTATATATAAGGCCAGAAACGAAGGTAAAGCGGTAATTACCGGAGAGGTGCCAATTGACAACTGGGAAAAGGCCGAAGGCGTGGAAGGAATGAATCTGGCCGCAGAAGGAAAGCTGTATGTGGCTGATGTAGACCAGGGCTGGCGTTTTCATGACCTGTATGTAAATGGAGAGCGTCAGCAGGTATCACGCAGCTTTAATACGGATAAATGGCGGGACTGGCCTGTGTTTTACGGACGGGCACCACTTAGCTATGATTCGGAGAAAGGTGCAAGGGTCGTATTTGGAGACGGCGAACTGGACGGGCTGGACGGAAATGAGGATGTAGAGGTAGTCCTGCTTCCCGTAATGTACTGGAATACCATTCCCCTTGTTAAGCACATAGACTCCGGTAATAATACGGCATATCTTCAGTCACAGATCCCATCCAACTTCTGGCCTGACCATTTTGGAAATGGCGAGGGTTATTACAATATCATCAATACACTGAAATATCTGGATCAGCCAGGTGAGTGGTGCATTGACAGTCAGGCGGGCAAGGTCTACTATTGGCCGAAGAATGAAAATACAATTCATACAGATGATATTGCAGCTCCGAAACCCTATGAGCTGCTGCGCCTTCAGGGTGACGGTGTTGACAAAAACTTTGAAAATCTTGTAGAGTATCTGACCTTTGACGGTATTACATTCCAGTACACAGACCGTCTGCCTGAGAATGAATTTCCGAAAGACTGGATCATTCGAAATGCAGAAAATCCGGATGCTGCCATTTACTTTGACGGAACCAGAAACTGCCGTCTGATCAATAATGAAATACGTCATTCAGGAAGCTACGGCGTTACGGTTAACCACTACGGACAGAATAACGAAATTCTCCATAACCAGATGCACGATCTGGGCAGCGGCGGCGTTCAGCTATATGGATATGGAGTAGGAACTGTGGATGTAAACCATAATAATATAGTGATGTACAATTCCATTTATAACATGGGGGTAGGCCCGTATCAGCATGCACCGGGGTTAGGTGTCTTTGGAAGCGGCACGAACACGATGGCATTTAATTATATTGCAGGAGCGCCTTATGCGGGTATTTCGATTGTGGGAACAGATGAAAATTCCATCAGCAGTAAGAAGCCGGATACACGTGCAGCCTATGATATGTTCGGCAAACAGAGCAGCCAGTATGGCATACGGTTTGAGGACCTGAACCAGCTTCCGGAAAGTGAACTGGATGGTAATAATGGTGAATACCTTTCCATTGGAAGTCTGGCACAGAAATATCAGCACTCGGAAAGAAATGTGGCTGAATATAATATTTTAGAAGATTATTCACAATCCATGGATGATGGCGGTGCATTATATTCCTGGTATTGCGGCCTGGGAAATGTGTATGCCTATAACGTGCTGAAGGAACAACTGGAGGGAGCAAGGACATGGGTATTCTGGCAGTATATGGATGACCGGGCAATCGGGTTTACGCTTCAGAACAATCTTTGTACAGGAAATTTTAATGCTACAATTGATAAATCTTTTGCACCATATGCAAACAGACGAATTAATAATGCCTATGCAAAATTCCCGCAGGTACCGGACGGATATGATGCGCAAAAGGAAAAAGTATTGGATAACGTTCAGAATGCTATGGGAGGATACAAACTGGCAGAGTCGAAAAAACCGGCAATCTTAAGCCCGGAAAACGGCAGTGAAAATGCTAAAATTCCAACCACAATCGTCTTGAATCACTGTGAAAATGCTTCTTTATATAAGATAGAAATTGCCACGGATGAAGCATTTGAAAATATAGTAGAAACGATAGAAACCCGCTTAAGCGTTG
Source organism: uncultured Robinsoniella sp. (assembly GCA_900539655.1). Classification (GTDB taxonomy): domain Bacteria; phylum Bacillota; class Clostridia; order Lachnospirales; family Lachnospiraceae; genus Robinsoniella. The sequence goes on along the minus strand of UQCR01000069.1, from coordinate 12,433 downwards.
CCACTACAGATAAGCTGGAGTATGATTCTTCTTACTATGCCCGGGTGACAACCAGAGAATATTTAGGAACTCCCCAGGTGAGTGATATTGTCTCATTTAAGACGGCAAAACAATCAGCACCGGACGAAGTGCTGCGGAATGCAAAGCTGACAAATGATATTGATGCCGTACTTGTACAGTGGACTCCTGTGGCAAAAAACAAGGTAAATGTATATCGGAAAGAGGAAGGGGAAGCAGACTTTACGCTTATTGGAGAAAATGTAGAAGGCAAGGGGTTCCTTGACAGCCAGATAAAAGAGAAGACAAATTATACATATCAGATTGCAGGGGTAAATGCTGCCGGTGAAGGTCCGCGCAGTGAAGAATTGAAGATTAATACCCGGGAGCTGAATATGCTGTTTAGCGATGATTTTGAAAATGGGTCTATTAGTGACCGGTGGACGGATCAGGCAGGAAAGCAGACAAATTTAAATCCTAAGGATGCGGTTGTGAAGGATGGGCAATGGGAACCTACCGGCAGCTGGCGTGAATATTACGTGGGACTTAATAATAAGGACTGGGATGATTATGCGGTTGAGGCAGATATTACATTCAAAGATCTGCAGCCGGGTGCAGAGAACTATTCCGCATTTGGTCTGATCACACGTGCATCAACGGATACCGGAAGAAAGTTCTATGAGTTTTTAATTCGTACGAATGGACAGAAGCAAATGGAACTGCAGAAAGCAGATGGCAATTACTGGACTCAGCTTGCAGCTGTAAAGATGAATGAAAATCCGGTGCCGGGTACACTCTACCGTATGCGTGCGGAAAGTGTGGGAAAATCACTTCGTATTTATCTGAATGGAAGCTTGTTCGCAGAAATTGAGGATGAAGCGCTATCTTATGGCGGTGTGGGATTCGGATATGGCAAGGATTATATATCCGTAGATAATGTAAGAGTATCACAGCCTAAGCAATATAAGATCAATGTGGATGCATCGATGAAGGGGGGAACTGTAACCCCGGATCAAAGCCAGGCTGCCCAGGGAAAACCGGTTCTCCTTACCGTGAAGCCGGATAAAGGCTATGTATATGAAACAGGAACACTGAAAGTAAACGGAAAGCAGCTTACAGATACCTTGTTCACCATGCCGGGCGAAGAAGTTACGGTCACTGCTTCATTCCGACTGGCAGCAGCAGACGGAAATCAGATCTATGTATCACCGGAAGGCTCCGATGACTCGGGCAATGGATCATTCGAAGCTCCTTATCAGACATTAGCAATGGCACAGGAGGCAGTACATAATCTGGTGGCAAAAGGACTTGACGGTGATGTGCAGGTAATCTTAAGAGGCGGAAATTATTATCTGAAGGATGCTGTTCATATTGGTCCGGAGGATTGTGATGATACGTATCGGATAACGTATAAAAATTATGAGGATGAAGAGGCACGCGTTGTAGGCGGTGCTCCGGTAACCGGATGGACGGATAAGGACGGAGACGGTATCTTTGAAGCTGACATCTCGGACCGGGATGGATTCTATTCTCTGTTTGCCAATGGAGAGCGCCTGCCAAATGCCAGGGAAGTAAAGTGGCAGAACGTTCAGGTTGAAGATCAGTCACATATGCAGGCTGTTTTAGGAGGTGCTACCAGCTGGTTTGGCGAGGTGCTGAAAGTAACTTCTGTAAATGGCAGCAATCTGGTTACAGAATATCCGGCAGGGGGATACTCCGGAAGCGTGCAGTATCTGCAGGGTGCAAAAGAATATATCAATGAGCCTGGTGAATGGGCGATTGCAGGCAGTACGCTCTACTATAAACCGTTAGAGGGAACTTTGCCAGAAAGCAGTGAAATCATTGCACCTTCCACAGACAGAATCTTCTATCTGCAGGGTACAAGTGAGAAGTTAGTTCGTAATATCACCATCGATGGGTTGAAACTGGAGATGAATGGTTTTGGGGAAAATCTTCTAGCACATGCCGGGCGTAAAGGCGATAAGACTGAGGAATATGAGTCTAACCTGAAAGGTATCGTGGATCTGGACAATACAACGAACATTACCGTAAGCAATTGTGTTCTGAAAAATGCCGGATATATGGCGGTAGTCATGAACCATTACAGCCAGGAAAATACCATCTCAGGAAATGATATCCGGGATACCGGATATGCGGGGCTTTTCATGATAGGAGAAAATCCCGGAAGCCTGAATTATATCAACAAGAACAATAATATTACCAATAATAGAATAAAAGAGGCAGGCAGATTTGTCAGCCATGGATCCGGCATCTATCTCATGAACAGCGGAAATAATACCATTACCCATAATAATATTTCAGAAGTTCCGCGCTATGGAATTTCCATGAAAGGTGTAAGGTATGGCGTATTTTCTGCAATCGGCGTAGATGTACCCTTTGAAGATCATTGGAAATATAACCAGACAATGAACAATTATATTGGCTATAATACGATCTATAATACCGGTATGCGCTCCGGCGACGGCGGTGGAATTGAAGGCTGGGGAACCGGACGGGACAACTGGATTGACCACAATATCATCTATAATGCATATCGTGGAGTCGCGACTACAGGCTGGAGGGGACATAGTATTTTTACGGACGATGCCACCCATCACACGATGGTAACCAATAATGTTGTATACGATGAAAATGCAGTTTCTGTTAATGCAGGTACGATGATGAAGAGTATCTCAAACTATGTGGCAAATAATGTGTTTGATATCGGATATGCCTATAACGGTGCAGCAAATATCGGACCGTATATTGAGCCAAGCGGAGGAATGGCATTTAAGAATAACATCGTATATTCAGATGCAGGAGGAACCTTGCATAATAACGGTACATGGAGCGAAGACGGAGGGGGAGACCGTGTTCTCCTGAAATTTGATGATGGTTCCTATAATGTATCGGGTACAGCAGCGCTGGATTCGCTGAGCGTTATGGACCATAACCTGTACTTCAATGCAAAAGGCAAGGCGGAATTCGAGGTGCTGGGGAGCAAACTCAGTCTGGCTGACTGGAAGCAAAGCAGTAAAAATACTCATAAATATGATAAAAACAGTATCATGGAAGATCCGCAGTTTGTGGATGTGCAAAATCGTGATTACCGTTTGAAAGCAGAATCACCAGCGATGGCAATAGGAATTACGCCAATCGATACAAGTGAAATTGGATTATTACCAGATTTCCGATATGGTGATAAGGGTGATACACCGAAAACATTATTTTTGTCGGCAGATGATAACGGTCAGGCATCTGCAGCAGTCAATCCTGGTCAAACGATCCAGATGTCGGTATCGATGAGAACCGAACAAGGTTATTCCGTGGAAAATCCGGAAGGGACAACCTTCTCCAGCAGTGACGAATCAATTGCTACAGTAGGAGATAATGGACTGGTTACAGCAATTGCACAGGGAACCGTAGTTATAACGGCAGAAGGAAAAGGACTGACAGATCAGTATACAATTTATGTAGGGGAACAGGGAACGGAATTGATTGCAGATGACGTGAACCTGGTACTTGAAAAGAATGAAACATCGTGGATTGATGTGAAAGCTAAGACATCAGCAGGCCATTATGTAGTACCGACGAATATCAGTTATAAATCCGATGACGAAAAAATAGTTACTGTTGATGACAGAGGATTTCTTAAGGCTCAGGCAGATGGTGAGACAACTGTAAAGATACAGGCAGTGGTGAGCGGAGAAAATCTGACTAAAACTGTGAAAGTAAGTGTTCAAAAGACTGCAATTCAGACGAGAGACCTATATGAAAAAACGGATGCAGTGACTGCAGATTCTTATGGAAACGGTGCTTCTAATCAGGGAACGAAGGCAGCGCTGGATAAAAACGGCAGTTACGTAGTTTATAAGAACGTGGATTTCAAAGATGGAGCTAAAAGATTTACCGCGGTTTACGAGACTGGAAATTTATTACGGGTAGGAAGCATTGACCTGAGATTGGACTCCGCCACAGGACCGGTAATTGGCAGAGTAGATTGCGAAACGACAGGAGCCTGGGGAATTACCGGCCAATCCTGGATTGATGTTAACCCGGAACAGGTGAAAGGAATTCACGACTTGTACATTGTTGCAAATCCGGGGGCTTTAAATCTGGTCAACTTCCGTTTTTCACAAAAGGCAGCAGGATCAAGTGTTCAGAGCCTTGAACTGTCCGGTGATGAGATTGTCTGTGCACCTCAGGATGGAGTAGAAAAATATACATTTACAGCCTCCACACTGGATGACCTGGGTTATAGAACAGAAGAACAGGCTGTGACCTGGGAACTGGATGGAAACTATACTAATATTTCCCTCGATGAGGCAACCGGATCATTATCAGTTGGAATACCCGAAGATAAAGAAACGAATATTGTCATTAAGGCAGTATTAAATGCTGATCATTCTGTGAAAGCAGAGAAATCTGTAATGGTTTATGACGGAAGCATTGTTGAATTAAAAGGCGCTGAGGCAGATGAGAAATATTTAACAGCTGCTGATGGTGTCAGCGGAGTGGCATTCCAGGGAAAAGATGCCTTCATACTCTACAAAAACGTAGACTTTAGAAATGGAATAGAGAAGTACCAGGTAAAATACAGCTATCCGGGCGCTGAAAATATTCTGAAGCTGCATACCGGGTCTGCGGCAGGTGAAGTGTTCTCTTCTATATCACTCAGTAGCGGAAGCTGGGCGAATTATGTGGTTGCAGAACAGCATATTCTGGAAGGATGTCCAGAAGGAATTCAAGACCTGGCGGTTACGCAGAGTGACTGGCTCAATTTCCACTGGATACGTATGTTCATGCCGAATAACAGAGTGCCGGAACAATCCTTTAAGATTACAATCGATTCCAATATAACAAATGGAAAAATTGAGAGTGATAAGACGGAAGCGAAAGCAGGTGAGACAATCACGCTGACGGTTATCCCCGAAGAAGGATATCAGTTGACAGAGGGAAGCCTGAAAGTGAATGACGGTGAAGTGGAAGTAAAAGATAACAGCTTTATTATGCCAAAACAGGATGTAATGGTTACGGCAGAATTTGAACAGCTGCCTGCAGAAACATACAGCATTGTCATTGATCCGGCAATGGAACATGGAAGAGTTGAGGCAGACAGGGCAGAAGCGAAAGCAGGAGAGACAGTTACACTGACGGTTATCCCAGAAGAAGGCTATCTGTTGACAGAAGGAAGCCTTAAGGTGAATGGCGGTGAAGTAGAAGTAACAGATAACAGCTTTATTATGCCGGGACAGGATGTAATGGTCACAGCGGAATTTGAACAGCTGCCTGCAGAAACATACAGCATTGTCATTGATCAGACAATGGAACATGGCAGGATTGAGGCAGACAGAACAGAGGCAGCCAAAGGAGAGACAGTCAAGCTGACGATTACGCCGGAAGAGGGTTATATTCTGACTGCCGGAAGCCTGAAAGTAAATGGTGGCGCTGTGGAAGTGGCAAATAACAGTTTTATTATGCCAGGTCAGGATGTAACCGTTACAGCAGAGTTTGAGCAGATAACAGGTGAGGTATATACAATTACGGTAGATCCCTCTATGGAACACGGAAGTGTGGAGGCGGATAAGACAGAAGCGGCAGCGGGAGAAATTATTATCCTGACAGTTGTGCCGGAAGAAGGATATCAGCTGAAAGAAGGAAGCCTGAAGGTAAATGACGGCGCTGTGGAAGTGACAGATAACAGCTTCCTTATGCCGGAACAGGATGTAATGATCACGGCAGAATTTGAACAGCGGGCGGCAGAAACGTATAAAGTAACCATAGATCCAACTATGGAACACGGAAACGTTGAGGCAGATAAACCGGAAGCAGCAGCAGGCGAAATGATTACCCTGACGGTTGTGCCGGAAGAAGGATATCAGCTGAAAGAGGGAAGCCTGAAGGTAAATGACGGTTCTGTGGAAGTAACGGATGGCAGCTTCCTTATGCCGGAACAGGACGTAACTGTCACAGCAGAGTTTGTACAAAAGGCACCCGAGACATATACAATCACCGTAGACAGTGATGTCGTATATGGAAAGATTCAGGCGGACAAGAAGGAGGCGGCAGCAGGTGAGACCGTTACCCTGACGGTTGTGCCGAATGACGGATATATTTTGAAAGCCGGAAGCCTGAAGGTTAATAATGGAAATGTGAAATTGACGGACAGCAGTTTCGTTATGCCGGAACAGAACGTAACGATCACAGCAGTGTTTGAGCAAAAAGCAGTAATCATAACTTACAAGTTAGCATTTGACGCAATGGGCGGAAAAGTAAGCCCAGTTTCGATTACGGTAACAAAGGGGGCAGCATATGGGAAGCTTCCGGTTCCGTCAAGAGAGGGATATTCTTTCAAGGGCTGGTTTAGCGCAGTATCTGGCGGAACCCAGATCAAAGAAGGAGAAGTCTGCAGATTAAGTGCAAATACGACTGTATATGCGCAGTGGAGCAAGATGACTCTGAAGAAACCAGGAAAGCCTGCCGGATTAAAAGCATCCAGACATAAGTCGGGCAGCATCCAGATCAGCTGGCAGAAAACATCCAATGCGAAGGGCTATGTCTTATACAGATACGACAGTTCTGCAAAGAAATGGAGAAAAGTAAAGACCACGACATCCACCAGTTATATGGATACGGGATTAAAATCAGCAACAGATTACAAGTACAAGGTAAAGGCATACAGCCAGCTTGGAAAAGAAAAGAAGTATGGATCTTACTCATCTGTAATGACAACGGCAACGGCACCGAAAAAGCCGCACTTGCTTAAGGCAAAGAAGGACGGAAAAGGAAAAGCCACCATAAACTGGAGCAGAAGGTCAGGAACGGACGGATATGTCATCTATATGAGAACGGATAAGGGTGATTATAAGAAGATAGCAACTAAATCATCCAAAGCTTCTTCCTATACCAAATCCGGATTGAAAAAAGGCAGAACCTATCGATTTAAAGTAAGGGGATACCATAAGACAGGCGGCAAGAGAATCTATAGTACGTATTCTGACAGTAAGAAAGTTACATTTTAATATTCCTTTCAATTGCTGGTCCTTGAGGCTAGCAGAATTGAAAACTTGAAAATGACCGGAAAATTGGACAGGAAAATGACCGAGAAATTGGACGAGAAAATGACCGTGAAATGGAGGTGCTGCAATAGACTGCAGCATCTCCTCATTGCAGGAAAAAAAGGCAGAAAGATAGCAGAAATGAATAATCGGCAGGACAACTTGGTATAGAAGCCATGGTAAGAAATATAGAAGTGGAATTATTGTAGATTGCTTAAGATTATTGTAGATTGATGTAGATTACTGTAGACTGCTATAGATTGCGGTAGTGAAATAAGAAAGGGGCAATAAAAATGAATGACGAAAACAATTATTCTATTTCAGCTTATGAAAAAGAATATTTACGGGAACTGGCATATAAACAAAAAGCATATGCCGACCTCCCTATAATGAAAGAGCGGGAAAAGCTCTGGTATCTGCATAACAGCCTGCAGGGGAAACGGCCAATGATCGTAATGGAGACGATCACCTTTTGGGAAAATATATGTCCTCCTCTGAAGTGCAAAAGTGAGATAGCGCGGGAAATGGAAAATCAGATGCTGAAAAGCATTGTGAACGCAGACCTGGTTGGTGATGACAAGGTAGTGCCCGGATATTATCCACTGGAAACGGAACTGGAGTATGAGAAATATGGATTGCAGGCTAAAAAGGTATATGATAAAAACGGGATTGGCTTTCATATAGAATCTGTGATTGAGTCATTGGAAGAAGATTTTGATAAGCTGTCCCCATCGGTCTTTGGATACGATGAGCAGAAATATACGTTGAAAAAACAATTCATGGAATCCGTAATCGGTGATATTTTGCCGGTGCAGCTGGTAAACAGCTCAAATTACTGGGATTTTTCCATTACCCAGCAGGTGGTGGAGCTGATGGGGATGCAGAACATGTTTTATTCCATGTATGATGAACCGGATCTGTTCCATGAGCTGATGCAGTTCATTACCGATGATAAGATACGCCTGCTGCGTTGGGAAGAGGAACATGGTTGCCTGTGGCTGAACAACGGGAACCACTATATGGGAGGCGGGAGCTTCTGCTTCACGGAAGAACTGCCCCGGAAAGATTATGCGGGAAAAGTACGTAGCATAGATACCTGGGGGCATATGAATTCCCAGGAATCAGTTGGTATTTCACCGGATATGTTCCAGGAGTTTATACTGCCTTATATGAAAAGGCTGTCGAGAGAGTTTGGCATGCTTTATTATGGATGCTGTGAACCGGTCAGCGATTTTTGGGACGGCGGAATAGAGCAGATTGAGAATATACGCAAGGTTTCCATCTCACCTTGGTGTAAGGAAGCCTTTATGGCGGAGCGTTTGAGCGGCAGCAATACCATCTATTCCAGAAAGCCGTCACCAAATTTCCTGGGAATTCAGGCGGATTTTAACGAAGAAGAATTCCGTGCATATATTCAGGAAACGGTAAACTTAACAAAAGAATGTAAAAGTGAATATATCTTCCGAGATATATACGAGCTGCACGGTAATATAAGTAAGGTAAAAAGAGCGGTGCAGATAGTCAGAGAGCTGACGGAAAACAATTAATTACATCAACGCCGATCACATTATACAGGTAAATGACAAGGGTTATTTCATGATAATTAAGAAATGCCGGAAAAGGAGATATGAATGAGTATACATTTCAGTAAAGAACGCTGGTTAGAGACAGAGAAGAATTACAGCGCATGGTGGAAGGGGGAATTAGACAGGCCATTGTTTAAGGTTACAGTAAAACATGCCTTTGAAGTGGAGCGTAAGAAGCCCCCAGTTCCATTGCTTTCCCAGAAAACGTGCCATGATTTTCAATATAGTGCAGAGGAAATCATAGATGCCCTGGATTATGAATTATCACAGAGTGAGTTTTTAGGGGATGCATTCCCCTTTGTCAATATGGCGGCATTCGGACCGGGATCACTGGCAGGATTCTGCGGAGCAAGGATGGATAACAGCACAGGAAGCGTCTGGTATTTCCCGGAGGAAAGAAGAGAGATACAGGATATCCATATACAATACGATAAGGATAACAAATGGGTCAGGCGCATTAAAGAAATATACCGGGCAGGACAGGAAAAATGGGGAGGTATGGTACTGATGTCTATGCCGGATCTGGGAGGAATCCAGGATGTAGCGGCAATCTTCGCAGAGAGTGCGGAACTCATGTGCCAGCTGATGGAGGAACCGGAAGAAGTGCACCGTCTGCAGGAGGAGGCTTACCGGGCATTTCAGGAAGCTTATGAGGATTTTAATTCTGTATTGATGCCGGTAAATCCGGGATACAGTGACTGGGGAGGGCTGTACAGCAAAGATCCTTCTTATATCCTGCAGGATGATTTTGCATATATGATCAGCCCGCAGATGTTTGCGGAATTCGGGCTGCCGGAAATCCACAAAGCATGTGAATACCTTACCAATACCATATACCATTTGGACGGAATCGGAAATTTAAACCACCTGGATTATTTGTTAAAAGAAGATATCAATGCATTCCAGTGGGTGTACGGAGCGGGACAGCCAAGTGCGCGTCATTGGATGGAAATCTATGAAAAAATACATAATGCCGGAAAAGGAATAGAGGTAATCGGGGATTTGGATGATTTCCGGGCATTGTACAGCAGGTTTAAAAAAGGTCTGTACTACCATGTACTGGTGGACGATAAGGAAGGAAATGCAATGAAATCGATGGATGCAAAGGACTGCCTGAATGATTACTGTGTAGTGGCCTGGGACAAAAAGGAAGAAGTGGAAAGATTATTAGGTGAAGTTTTAATGAACGAATAGGGGATTCCACAGAACCCCGCACCTTCCACCTCGTCCCCGTCCCCCAAATTCTTCACCCCTGCACCCTTACTCAACCCTACTTCCCAGCAACCTCATCTAACCGCTTCATCAGCTTATCTTCCTGCTTTTTCACCACCCCGATCAGCGGAGCGCCTATCATATTGCCCGCACTGTCTACAATATATGTGATGGGGTAACCCGCAATATCACCGATAAAATCAGTATAAAAGCTGCTTTTATTGTCCGGGATGAGGTTTGTGTAGGTTACTCCTTTCTCCTTTAAAATGGTTTCAGAAGTTGTTTTTGATTCATCGGACTCTCCGGCACTGGCAGCCACTCCTATGAGATTGATCTTCCGGTCTTTAAAGTCCTGAAAGTATTCTTCCAGTTCCGGCATTTCCGCAATACAGCTGCCGCAGCCATTTGTCCAGAAATTAATGACCGTGGCGTCGTAGTCTTTAAAAATTTCATTGGTAATGGTATTTCCTTGAAAATCCACACCTTGAAATTCCGGAAATGGTTTTTTTGTGGCTTCTATTTCTGTGCTGCCGCATCCCGCCAGTGAAAGAATGGATATAGAACTTAATATGATACATAACAGTTTTTTTACTTTTTTTATTTTTTTGTTATTTATTTTCAATGCTTGTCCTCTTTTCTAAAATAATATTTTTACAGATCGCGCTCCGGGGGCATGCGCGGATGCAGTCGCCGCAGCGGATACATTCAGAATGATTTGGAGTTTCACAGACTGCCACATCCATTTTACAGACTTTTGAGCAGGTGTTACATCCATTGCATTTATCCTTGTCAACGGAGAATTTATAAAAGGAAAGTTTGTTAAACAGGGCATAGAATGCTCCCAGCGGACAGATCCATTTGCAGAACGGCCTGTAAAAAAAGACGGATAACGTAATGATTCCCGCCAGCAAACAGCTTTTCCAGGTGAATAAGGCGCCAAGTGCAGCACGTATTCCACTGTCTGTAAGGGAAAGGGGTATGGCTCCTTCTAAGATACCCGCGGGGCAGATCCATTTGCAAAACCAGGGATCCCCCATACCGACTTCATTTAGAATGGTCATAGGCAATATTATAACAAACACCATTAAGATGAGGTACTTGAGCCTTGTCAGTACGACAAACTTTTTAGTGCTGAATTTTTTAGAAGGTATCTTATGAAGCAGCTCCTGAAACCATCCAAAAGGACACAGGAAACCGCATACCAACCGTCCAAATAACACGCCGAATAATATTAATATGCCAACTATGTAGTAGGAAAAATTGAATTTTGATGAGCCAATCACCGCCTGCAGTGATCCGATGGGACAGGAGCCAATGGCACCGGGACAGGAATAGCAGTTCAGCCCGGGTACGCAGATGCCCTTTAAATTTCCTTTGTAAATTTTACCGGTAAAAAAGCCTGTAATGTGAGCGTTCGTCAGCAGCGTGGCGGCTGCCTGTATCTTCCAGCGTTTCCAAATGCTTTTATGTTTAGCCAATGCCCACACACTCCAGACATAAATTGACTCCCTTGGAAAGCACCTCGGCTGTTTCGCCACGGTAAATGCCGATACCCACCAGGAGAATAGCAAGTAATAAGATACCTGCAGCACGTTTATTCTTCATCCTGCAGCTCCTTTGCAAAGGAAAGCAATTCGTCTGCCTTGGCATCGGTGTTCCAGGCGGTATAAAACCCACCCTCTTTCGTAAAGATGGAAACCAGATCTGAATGAATAAGTTCATCATAGTTCTTCAGTGACTGTTGCATGGAATCATTGTAAACAATAACCGGAAATGTGATATCTGTCAGCTTTTCTTTTGCAGCGTCAACATCTTCGTCCGTGATGATACCAATGACAGGGATTCCTATGGCTTTCATGTCATCCGAGATATCGTTAAAGACCTTCAGTTTTTCCAATGTTTTTTCCCCTTGTGTATCAAAAAAGACCATACAGGTTTTTCCTTCAATGATATTGGAGGAGGCAGGGGTTCCATCCAGATAGGTAGTTTCAAAGGGATCAAACAGATAAATTTTAGATTTAGCATCGATTTTCTCGTAATGAGCGTTAATCCAGTCATCATCAATCCATCCCTTTTCTTTTGCATCTTCAACGGTAATGGTGCCATCATCCAGGGCGGCCTTGATTTTTTCCTCGGATGGCTTTGAATTACAGCCAGCCATAGAAAAAACCAATAAGCATGAGATTATAAGGATAAGTTTTCTTTTCATTTCTTTCTTTACCTCACTTTTTTGTTAGTGAGGTCATTGTAGCAAATCCAACATAAAATTTCTGTTAAGAGAATCGCCCATAAATTGTGGCGTACAGCTGCCAGAAAATAATTTTAAAACACGCTTTAATATTACAATGAACGTTTTATAGGGGGCTGTTAAATGACTTATATTTGGGTTTGGCTGAGGAAGGACGCTTTGTGGATGATAGGTAGTGTACGGAAAGATGGGGGTGGGAAACTGATATGGACTCCGTCAGCTTGCCGCAGAACTGGTATTTTCTAACCTTTGCGGAGCGCTTTTTGGCGGCACGCGGGCATTCACCGAGAAATCCTGATGCATTTCTCGGTTCAGTGCCCGCTTAGTATCCG
>UQCR01000068.1 GCA_900539655.1 uncultured Robinsoniella sp. | reverse complement strand
GACTCTGCATTCCATCTTCAGGCTGCAGTCCTTTTTATAGTACTTATCCACCAGCCTGGTTCTGGTAAAAAAGTGTTCAAACGCCTGTCTGTCATCTTCGTAAATCCACTGCCCGGTTACAAAAGCAGCTAATTCATCATAAGAATCTGCTCTTTGTATAAGTTCGCCCGCCATAGGACCGCCTATATGCTCCACCGCATTCTGGTTCAAATTGCATTCAAAGGACACAATTTCTCCGGCAAGCTGGTTCTCGTTATACTTCTGCCATTTTTCATAAGCTGCTTCTTTTTCCCGCTGGACGGTATAATCTTCATATACAATAATCCCTCTTTGGGCTTCCCCGTCGGTATCATAGGTTAACCGGTATTTCATTCGATACCAGTTCAGTCCGCCTTTTCTGTTTTTTAAGCGGACTATGATTTCTCCCATTGGGATTCCGTCTGCCATGGACTGAAAAAAACGGGAAACCTCTTCTTTGCTGTCTTCAATTACTACATCGGTATCCAGAAGTCCATCGGGCATATTGGGAATGACTCCTGGAAGTGCAAAATTTTTTAATTCCTTTTTATCTATATAAAGCGTCCGGTTTTTAATATCATAAATGTCCATCACTTTTCCGGTCATGGCAAAAGCAATGCGGTTTTCTTCTTCTTTAAATGCCAGCAATACTTCTTCATTCTTTTGATCCGTGATATCCATAATGGCACAGGTTAGTGTCCCTCCCTCACAGGGATCATAGGACGACTGTACTCTCATCCACATGATTTTACCTGTTTTGTGGATATAACGATGCTCACATTCAAACGAATATGTCTTCTGTTCAATCTTCTTATGCAGCATACGGATAAGCCGTTGAAAATCCCCCGGGTAGATAATCTGCTTTACCCCGGTAATCTCCTTCTGTTCTTCTTTGCCTGTATACCCGAACATTTTATAATAACGGTCATTTGCCCACACTATAGTAAAAACTTTATCACATTTCACCCTGCACACGCCGCAGGGAATCTTGTTCCTGCTATCCTTGTTATTCTCTGTCTCCATGGTCCCTCCATTTACGGACGCTTCCTGTCAATGATATGTTAATTTGGAATGTTTATATTATACCTTGAATTCCATTAAAATACAATTATATAGCGTGCAGAAAGGATATAATTTTCTGCACGCTCTTTATTATCCGTCATATAATATACAGATACCATAATATAGAAAAGAAGTGATACTATTGGCAATTCGTATCTTTGTAGACCAGGGCCACAATCCCAGCGGTTTCAATGCCGGAGCAGAAGGAAACGGCCTCAGGGAGCAGGATATTACCTACACAGTAGGGGCATATCTGGCTGATATTCTCTCCGCCGATCCTCGTTTTGAGGTTCGTACCTCCCGTAACTCACCTACTGAAGTTCTGGGTACCAGTAATGCCACCAGTCTTCGTGAACGCGTAAATATGGCAAACAGCTGGCCTGCTGACTATTTTATCAGCATCCATGTGAACTCTAATACAAATCCTGCCATCAACGGCTCTGAAGTCTATGTATACCGCCCGGATTCCGCGCCTTACTATCTGGCTCAGGATATTCTGGATGAAATTGTGCGCCGGGTAGGGACAAAGGATAATGGAGTCCGGATTAATCCAGGCCTGTACGTACTGCGCCGTACAAATATGCCGGCGGTTCTGGTAGAACTGGCTTATATCAGCAACGCCAGTGATGCACAGCATTTAAGGGATGACCAGTATCAGTTTGCATATGGCATTTACGTGGGACTTTTAAATTATCTGGGACTTCCCCAGCTGTAATAGAAGTATCTTTTTCAGCTGATTTTTGTAATATCCGTTCCCTCCCGCTCTTTTAAAACAATTTTTGATCAATTTCAACATTTTTTTCTTTCTTGTCATGTTTTTGTATGATATAGTATAAAGAGTTAAAAATAATCATAAAACAGGGAGGGAATTTTCTTGAGCGAAAGAAAGATCATTCAAGTTGAGGACAAGGTACCATTTAAGCTGCTTGCTCCTCTGAGTATTCAACACATGTTTGCCATGTTTGGCGCATCTGTACTTGTTCCATTTATCTTTGGAATCAGTCCCGCAATCGTATTGCTAACCAACGGTATCGGTACACTGCTGTTTATCCTGATCACAAAAGGGAAAGCACCTGCATACCTGGGATCCAGTTTTGCCTTTCTTGCACCGGCTGGCATTGTAATTGCCAAATGGGGGTATTCGTACGCCCTTGGCGGTTTCGTAATCGTAGGTCTGTGCGGATGTATCCTGTCACTTATCATTTACAAATTTGGGACAAAGTGGATTGACATTGTTCTGCCTCCGGCAGCCATGGGTCCTGTTGTAGCGCTGATCGGTTTAGAACTTGCCGGCACCGCAGCTTCCAATGCCGGAATTTTATCATCCACAACCTATACACTGGACCAGGCTTCCGGATTGTATGAGCAGACAATCACTCCGGTAGCAATGAATAACCTTATCGTATTTTTAATTACATTAGGCGTTGCCGTTTTCGGAAATGTACTGTTTAAAAAGTTCCTTGCTGTTATCCCCATCCTGATCGCCATTATTGCCGGTTATATTTCAGCCGTCGTTTTCAATGTAATTGATTTTGGCACAATCCAGGATGCACTGGCAACACCTTTTATTTCCCTTCCGAATTTCCAGCTTCCCCACTTTAATGCGGAAGCGGTCCTGATACTGCTTCCTGTTATCCTGGTAATTGCTTCTGAGCATATCGGGCATCAGGTGGTAACCAGTAAAATTATCGGCCGTGACCTGTTAAAAGATCCGGGGCTTCACCGTTCTTTATTTGCAGATAACTTTTCCACCATGTTATCCGGACTGGTAGGCTCTGTACCCACCACGACATACGGAGAAAACATCGGTGTTATGGCTATGACAAAAGTATACTCCGTCCGTGTTATCGGCGGTGCTGCCGTTCTTTCGATCCTTTGCTCATTCATCGGACCAATGTCGGCATTAATCAACACCATTCCCGGTCCTGTCATCGGCGGTATCTCATTCCTCCTTTACGGAATGATCGGAACTTCCGGAATCCGTATCATGGTAGATGCGGGTGTAGATTATGGCAAAAGCCGTAACTTGACACTGACTTCTGTCGTTTTTGTAACCGGTCTTTCAGGTGCCGCACTTACTCTGGGCAATGTAGAATTAAAAGGTATGGTTCTGGCATGTATCGTAGGTATGGTTCTGTCCCTTTTATTCTATATCTTTGACAGGCTGAAGCTGACCAACGACAGAGAAGAAGCTTAAAACAAGTTCATGATTAAAAATCTCTTTTCTAACAGGTATGATCCCGCGTGAAAAGAGATTTTTGTATATCCTGACGTATTGCTCCTGCTAACCATAACAAAGAGGTATTTATATGAAATTTAAACTGACTGCTCTTGAAAAGCGATGGGTCTTATACGATGTTGGTAACTCGGCATTTATTCTGCTGGTATCAACGATCATCCCGATTTATTTTAACTATCTCGCTGAAAATGCTGATATATCTTCCGTCAATTATCTTGCTTACTGGGGTTATGCCGCATCAGTTGCTACTATTTTGGTGGCACTCATCGGTCCCATTGCCGGAACAATTTCAGATACTAAAAATTATAAGAAGAAATTCTTTCTGCTTTCCATTGGAATTGGCATAGCAGGATGTATTATTCTTGGCTTCATTCACTCCTGGATCTGGTTTCTGGGAATTTTCATTATTACAAAAGTCGGTTATTCATCCGCAAATATTTTTTATGACTCTATGCTTACCGATATCACGGTACCGGAACGGATGGATAAAGTGTCTTCCCACGGATATGCCTGGGGCTATATCGGGAGCTGTATCCCATTTATTGCAAGCCTAGGCCTGGTACTCGGCGCAGGCAAGCTGGGGCTCACCATGACCCAGGCGATGGCAATGGCTTTTTGTATCGTTGCAGCCTGGTGGCTGGCTTCCTCTCTTCCCCTGATTAAAAATTACAGACAGACTTATTATGTGGAAAAGACCGGTAACGCCGCCATGGAAAGCTTTGGCAGGCTGTTCCAAACCCTGAAAGACATGAAACGCCAGAAACATATTTTTATGTTCCTGCTGGCATTTTTCTTTTATATAGATGGCGTTTACACCATCATTGACATGGCAACAGCGTATGGCACCTCTCTGGGGCTTAATACCACCGGACTGCTGCTGGCGCTTTTACTGACGCAGATTGTTGCCTTTCCATGCGTTCTGATCTTCGCAAGGATTGCACAGAAGCAGGATACCACACGGCTTATTACCATCTGTATTGTGGCATATCTGGGCATCACCCTCTTTGCCATGCAGCTGGACTCCCAGTTAGAATTCTGGATTTTAGCAGTATGTGTTGGAATGTTCCAGGGAACTGTGCAGGCACTGTCCCGCTCTTTCTTTGCAAAGATTATCCCACCCGATAAATCCGGTGAATACTTTGGCATTCTGGATATCTGCGGAAAAGGCGCTTCTTTTCTTGGCACCATCCTGGTGAGCTTCATCAGCCAGCTTACCGGTAAAGTCAATCTGGGTGTGGGGGCCCTTGCAATTATGTTCATCCTTGGATTGATTTTTTTCAGAAAGGCAGCTAAGCTCACAAAAGAACTGCAAACGTAAGCTGCAAAACCGGATTCCTTGGCTTACATTTGCTGTCATCCTGTTAATTACAGTCAGTTTGTACTTTACAGGCAGTTTATACTTTGCAGGCAGTTAGTTCCAGATGAAGGGCACAGCAGGCTGTGTGATCTGCATTTGGAACTAATATAATACGCAAAACATCTCCTAAATAGGATTTTTGATGTTTGAAATGCGTTCAGACACGCTTTATCCCGCCCTCCATGTGATTTATGGGAGACCGTACAAATACTGCACGTTTTAAAGCATCTAGACCATATCTTTTTCTGATATGGTCTACGGCTGCATCCAGCTTTTCCAGCTTTTCAAAATCAATAGGATCAAACAGCTCCAGTTGACGGATGTAGTTCTGTTCCTGTATCTTTCCTGTGTGAATTCCCAGATGTCTGATTGGCACCCCATCCCATAATTCCTCAAACAGCCTTGCAGCAGCCAGGTAAATTTCAAGAGTAATATCCGTTGCCTCCGGCAGAATACACTGATGGGATTCATAATGCAGTTCAAAATTTTTAATTCCCACTGCCACTACTTCCGCTTTGACACCGTCATGGCGCAGCCTTGCCGCCACGGTTTCCGCAAGTGCCAGCAATACTATCTTCGCCGTTTTCACATCCGCCACATCAAACGGTATGGTTGTGGAATTTCCGTAACCTTTATTCGGGGGGTGTACCGGTTCTACAACCGACACGTCTATCCCATTTGCAAATGCCCAGACCACCTCTCCATGCTTTTTTAGATGATCCCTCAGAATCTGCAGATCCGTCTGTGCCAGTTCCCCAATTGTCCGTATGCCAAGCTTTTGTAACTTTCTCGTCGTTGCCCTGCCCACAAAGAATAAATCAGACACCGGCAGCGGCCACATTTTTATGGCTATCTCTTCCGGAAATAGTGTATGCACCATATTTGGCTTTTGAAAGTCAGATGCCATCTTCGCCAACACTTTATTCCTGGAAATCCCCACATTTACGGTAAATCCCAGCTCCCGATATATCCGGTCCTTTAAGGAAATGGCTGCCTCTTCCGGATCTTTCCAGAACCCCTGGGTACCTGTCATATCCAAAAAGGCTTCATCAATACTGTATTGTTCCACAATCGGAGTAAAGTCCCTTAAAATTTTCATAAGTGCAGCAGATGCTTTTTCGTACAAATTAAAATCAGGAGGAATCAGTACCAGATCTGGGCATTTCACCAGGGCTTCTGCTATGGTTTCTCCTGTTTGTATCCGGTATTTCTTTGCTGGAATAGATTTAGCCAGAATAATTCCCCGGCGCATGGCGGCATCACCGCCCACTGCAGACGGGATCGTCCTCAGATCCTGTTCTGCTCCCAGATGTTCCAAACGGTACACTGCTTCCCAGCTTAAATATGCGCAGTTAACATCAACATGAAAGATCAATTTATCAAACATATGTTCGCCTCCTGTTTTCATCTTATAAGAATATAAACAGGAAGTAAACAGGTAATTAATGGAACATCTATCCAAAATCCAAGGTCTGCTGAACATACTCCGAACTGGCTTTTAAACGTGCCGGTACCTGATGCAGAAGTTCCTTAGCTCTGAATTCATCGAATATCCAGTCCCGTATCTCCTCTTTTTCCAGAATCAGTGGCATTCGGTTGTGAATGGGCAGCATTGTTTCGTTTGCATCCGTTGTCAGGATCACAAAGCGTTCCTGCCCGTCATACAAATTATAAAATCCTGCAAGAAACAATATTTTCCCATCCTCCCGATGAAAGGTATATTTATTTTTATGGGCATCCCATTCATAAAAACGCCCAGCGGGAACCACACATCTTCTGACCAATATACTGTCCCGGAACATCCGCTTTTCCAAAACCGTCTCAGATCTGGCATTAAATACGACACCCTTTTTATCAAATCCCGGAAATCCCCAGCCGAAAATTTCTTCTGCAAACTCAGCCTCTTTTCCAACTATAACAGGTGCCCTGGATGTGGGGCAGAGATCCCCTGTTCCACATTCTCTAAAAAGCTTTTCATCCACTTGGCGGACTATTCGTTCTATTTCCTTTATTGTATCATCATCGATATAATATCTTCCGCACATTTGGAACCTCACCTTCTATATTTTCTTAACACGCACCTTCTCAACACGCCTTTCCTTCATCTGCAGCACTGTTATTTCCAGATTTTTATACGTAAAACTGTCCCCTTCTTTGGGAATACGGTCCAGTTCCTCCATTACCCATCCGCTGACAGATACCACTTCAAATTCCTGTTCCATATCCAGTTCTTCAAACAGTTTTTCCACATTCATACAGCCGATAACAGTATATTCATCCTGCCCGGTCTGTTCCATTTCATGAACAACTTTGTCGTGTTCATCCCATATTTCACCAACCAGTTCTTCTAAAATGTCTTCCAGCGTTACGATTCCAACTGTTCCGCCAAATTCATCAATTACGACTGCAATATGGGATTTCGCCGCCTGGAGTTCTTTTAGCAAAATACCGATTTTCTTATTCTTGGTGGTATACAGCGCCGGACGAATAATCGTCGATAATTCCTTTTCAGTATGGTAAATGTGATTGTGGAAATCCTTCTGATATACAATCCCTTCAATATGGTCAATATCTTCATCATACACCGGAAGCCTGGAATATCCGGTTCTAGCAAAAACCTCTGCAATTTCATCCTTATCTGCATCCTGGGATATGCCTACTACATCCACCCTGGGCGTGAAGATATCAATGGCTTCTATTTCTGTAAATTCAATGGCGCTTCGGATAAGCGTACTTTCCTGCTCATCAATTCCGCCTTCCTGCTCTGCTTCATCTACAATCGTCAGCAACTCTTCTTCTGTAATCGTTCTGTCCTCTGAATTCTTAAACAACTTTGACAACAGTTTCTTCCACTGACGGAAAAGAAAATTAAATGGCGTCAGAATCCAGACAAAACAATTCAAAATGGTGACGGAAAACATAGCGAACTTTTCCGGTGACTCTTTTGCAATACTCTTTGGGGATACTTCACCGAAGATCAAAACAACAATCGTTGTAACAATCGTCGATATGCTGGCACCCAGATCTTCTCCCAGTAATTTTACAAAAAGTACGGTGGCAAGTGAAGCAGATGCTATATTTACGATATTATTTCCAATTAAAATTGTAGACAATAAACGGTCATAATCCTGTGACAGTTTCAACACCAGAGCCGCCTTTTTGTTTCCCTTTTCCGCCATATTTTTAATCCGAATGCGGTTCAGGCTGGAAAACGCCGTTTCCGTAGCTGAAAAATACGCAGACATCATGATACAGACTACAATAATTATAAGTGACACACTGTTACTATCCATTTAATAAAATCCTCCTTCAGATATGTTCCTTGTTCCAGATGCTAATTAAAATTGCTTTCTTACAAGCTGTACGCCACACGTTGTGTAAGATTTGCCGCTACTCTAATTGAACAATTCGATATCTGAACTTACAAGGATCATCATTTCCTGACTCCTCCATAAATATCCCATCCTTTCTGCCATAATCTTATAAAAATACACAAAAAGACATAGCCTGTACGTATCCATACAGGTTATGTCCAAATTTATCTACATCATATTTATTTGTAAACCGATTAAAAAAATAAAATAAAGGTCGGTCAGCGTCGCTATCGGCGTCGTCCATGGTTTTTCCCTCTCCTGAAAAGTTCTGAAAATGTTGTTATGATTCTATATGTTATGGTTGATACATGCTATAATTATAAAACAAAATATAATGGTATATTATATGCTATACAGGGAAAAAAATCAATAGGATAATTCGCTTGTACCTGATCGTTATTGATAACGCGTCATCGAATTCTTCCTTTTTTAAATAGCATAATATTTACCAGCAATAACTGCCATACTAATATTTAAATTATATATATCATTGTCAGCATTTATCAAAAAGGAGGCCCTTTTATTATGAACCAAACAAAATCAGAAATCTATTTCGCAGGAGGCTGTTTCTGGGGTACTGAAAAATATTTCAGCTGCATTCCAGGAGTATTATCAACAGATACGGGATATGCAAACGGTAACATGGAAAATCCGGCTTATCAGGATGTATGCCGCAGAGACACCGGATTCGCAGAAGCAGTTCATGTCGTTTACAATCCTTCCCTTGCGCCACTCTCATTTTTACTGGAATTGTTCTATAAAACCATTGATCCCACAAGCGTTAACCGCCAGGGCAACGACATTGGAACCCAGTACCGCACCGGAATCTATTACACCAATGAAGATGACCATATCATTATTGAGCAATCCCTGGCTGATCTGGCACGCCAGTATAAAAAGCCTTTGGCAGTGGAATGCAAGCCACTGATTAACTATTATCGTGCCGAGGAGTATCATCAAAAATATCTGGATAACCATCCCGGCGGATACTGCCATATAGATCCTGCACTGTTTCAAATGGCTGCAACTGCTAAACCAGACCGTAGGAATGATCCGATAACCCCTTATAAAAAGCCGGAGGCAGCTGTTCTAAAAGAAAAGCTGACACCCCGGCAATATGAAGTTACACAGCATAATGCCACGGAACCCCCATTTCAAAATGAATACTGGAATACCTTTGAACCTGGTATCTATGTAGATATTATTACCGGAGAACCGCTTTTTCTTTCTACCGATAAATTTGAATCCGGCTGTGGCTGGCCCAGCTTTTCCAGGCCTCTGCAGGTTCATGTCCTTAATGAAACAGCAGACACTTCCCACGGAATGTTCCGTACGGAGGTCAGAAGCAGGTCTTCCGATTCCCATCTGGGACATGTATTTACCGACGGTCCAAGGGAAAAGGGCGGGCTTCGCTACTGTATTAACAGCGCCTCACTGAAATTTATTCCCCGAGCCCAGATGGCTGCAATGGGATATGGTGATTATCTGGAATTGCTGGATTAATTACAGCTCCATTCTCTGCATTTATCCAGTCTGATGGAAGGATCAAATCCTTCTTCCTTTCCCATGCCTGATAATACATCACATGGGAAATCTGGACAGACGCCGCAGTGGTCATATTTATTTTTCTCACAACAGCTTTTTACCTCACAGGTACCGCCCCAGAAAGGTCCTTCCATGTTCAAACACCCCTTACACCCCACTTGATCCTTCCGTTCACAGGAATTACAGCAGACGCCGCATCTCGATTCATGCATTTAAATTACCTCCTTTGTATATACATTTGTTTGCTAAATCTTTTCTCCTCCTGCATCACTACCCAGATCTTTACCCGGATCTTTACCCAGATATTCACTCATGAATTTTACAATCCAGTCTTCCATGGAAGATGCCATCAGATACTGTTGTTCCAATATCGTTTGACCTGTCATTGGGATATGGGTTCTTTTTCTGGAATTTTCTCCAATAACCTCTTTCAGGTCAGAGATTCCTTTCCGGATATGTTCCAGCAATTCCTCTCTTTTTGCAGGTTCTGCAAAATCCAGGCTCATAATAACAGCATTAAAATCCAGAAAAATACTTACCGACTGCATTGCCGTTTTTTCCATCAGCTTTTCAAAATACGCGTCACCTTCAGGTGTAATCTCATAAATAGATTTCTCCGGCATCTTTCCATCCTTCGTAACCGTTCCTTTGATATACCCCTTTTCCTCCATCTGGACTACTTTCTTGTATATAGACGGCGTGCTGATTTTTACCCACCTGGAAATATTCCGGTACTCCACATTTTTCTGCAGATCATAAGCGCTCTGCGGCGTTTGTTTAATCATCCCTAATACGATCAGGTCTATTGCTGCCATTTTCCTTTCCTCTACCTTTCTGCTATATTTTATACTACTATATTTTATATTTCATGTCAATACAAAACTCCTGCTCCGCTGCTCACCTGCTGCGGACACTGTCTCCGATAATCAACTCTGTATTTACATAGATCTTTACGGATTCATCCACATCCCCTTCAATACGCTCCAGAAGCCTGCCGATAGACACATAAGCCTTTCTGTCATGCAATGCACAGATGCAGGTAGGCTGATAATCCATCAGCGCGGTATCGGGAATGGTATCGAACCCAACAATAGAAATGTCATCCGGGATCTTATATCCGCTATTTTCCAGCGCTTTGCTGATCCCAATGGTCACCTCATAATTTTCGGAAAAGATAGCCGTTGGAATATGCTTTCTATCTTCGATATAACGCTGCATGCCTTCAAATGCTTCCTGGGTTCCACCGCCAATATCCACAATTCTTTCGTTTCTCCTGCTCTGTAATCCCTTCTTCTCCATAAATCTATTGAAAGCTTCCCTGCGCTCATACATATTATAAAAATTATTTGTATTACGGAAATAGAGAATATCACGATGTCCGTTATCATAGAGATAGTCCAGTCCCATGATAACTCCCTGATGATTATTCAGCATAATATTGTCCGTATGGAGATCATTAAAATCCTGGTCACAGACCACAAAAGGCTTTTTAAAGCTCCGAAAGCAGGCATAATCATCCTCTTCCATATATGCCGCATTCACATATACTCCAGCCACATTATCACGGATACATTCCTCCAGGAACTTGCCCATATCATCCTTCCCCCGGATCACAGTTACCAGATCCATCTTATAGCCGCATTCCCGCGCCCGCCTGGATGCCTGTTCAAATGTTATGTAAGTTCTGGTATTCTCCGAACTGTCCCAATATGGCCTGTCTTCCAGAAATGCAAGCATACGGATAATTTTTTCATTTCCTGCGGATGCCTCATCTTCCGCCGTCTTACTCTCCAGATAATCCAATACCCGCCTTCTGGTATCCTCATTTACCCCGGGCCGATTATTAATTGCCAGCGAAACTGTAGCTGTTGAAAGCCCCAGATCCTTCGCAATATCTTTAGCTTTTATCCTCATAAAAACCTCCTATAACGCAAAATGCGAATTTCATGAAACATTAGTTTATGCCGTTCCATCGTAGTTCTTAAAATTTTTAAATAAATTTAAATTCTTTTAAATTATTGTACCTTTGTGCATCCTGTTTGTCAACACTCAAAGTAAAAAATATATGTGCTGACCATAAAAAATGTACCGCACATAAAGTATCTGCGCGGTACATTTACTGCTAATTTCCATATATCTAAACCAAAATAAGATTTCCCTTGCTATCCTTACATACTGCCCTTCTCCTTACACCTTTGGATAAAAAGCATGATATTTCTTTCTTCCTCTTCTTTGTTCTGCGTATCTCTTCCCAGCCGGTCACACAACCCCAGAAGTGCAACTTCCTGCAGATCTGTCCTCTGCTTCATACCTTTTAAATCTGCATAAGGCTGCCCTTTTACCACAAATAATGCATGTGATAACGTACTAATCCGCATACTTTTTCAATAAATGTTTGATCCTCCATGAAATGAGAGAGAAAATCCCTTGCCAGTTTCTCGCCCTCCTGATCATGATTATAGGATGTAATTCTGCCCTTCCTCATTTTTGTAACAGAAGGTTTCCCAATGTCATGAAGCAGTGCAGCCCACATAAATACCCGGGGATCCTGACTCCGCTTCTTCACTTTTGCCGCCACATCAATAACCTGCATGGTATGAATCCATACATTGCCCTCAGGGTGGTATATGGGAGACTGTTCTGTACTCCCCATATCATATAACAGCTGAAACGGATACTCCTGAAACAGCCCTTTTTCATACATTTTATTCAGATAAACGGAAGGATTTTCATCCTCCGTCAGATGTGTCTGCATTTCCAGAAATATGTCTCTCTGGTTCATTCCCACATCTATTCACCCCTGGTCAGCCCAATCCGCCGGATAGGTAACATATAGAAATCTGGCACTCTGCAGCACAGAGAACTGGATTTTAGAACCTTTCGGAATGAGTATGATCTCACCAGGTCCTGCCGTTACACTTTTCCCATTGGCAATGATTGTAAGGGAGCCATCGATTACGTAATCGATCTCATCGTAATTCAGGGTCCAGTCAAAAGTGGTTTTTTCCATCTCCATAATTCCGCAGCCAAGTCTCGGGCTTTCTGATAAAGTAAACAGATCGTGTGTATAGACCTGGTCGGCTGCTTTGCCAGTGTCCAGGCGGTCCGAGGGTTCTACCTTAATATCTTGCACTTTCACCTTAATGATATTTCCGGCTGTCTGCTTCTTGCTATCGCCTGTCAGCTGCCCCATCTGCCCTAATTTCTCAGCCAGAATCTGGGCAATCATTTGCTCAATTGATTCTTTATTTATATCCATTTACGGCATTCTCCTTCTATCAATTTTCAATACGCCCTTAAGCCTTTTCCGTATGATCCTCTTTCAAGGTTCGATTGGAAATAAATACTGCTACGATTACTGCAGTGATACCGCCTACCAGTTTTCCAACAATCATTGGGAAAATCATCGTAGAATTAAATCCAGCAGTGAAACCAAGATGGTCACCGAATACAAAGGCTGCGGAAACGGCAAATGCCACGTTTAAGATCTTTCCCCGGTTATCCATATCTTTCATCATGCCGAACATGGGAATACTGTTTGCAAGGCTGGCTACCAGACCCGCTGCTGCAATGTCATTCATTCCCAGCACTTTTCCAAGCTTCATCAGCGGCTTTTTGAATACCTTTGTAATTACGTAAACCAGTGGAAAAGCACCCGCAAGAACAATTGCAATATCTGCAACTACGGTAAAACCTTCACTCAATGGATTCATTCCTTTGATCAGGACAATTCCCGTCAGCTGTTCAATAATGCCCAACCCCAGACCAAGGGTAATAACCGCGACTACAAATTTACCAAAATAAGTAAATCCTTTAACCATGGCATTTTCAAATTTCCAGAGACCCAGAGCTATCAAAAGTGCAAAGATAATAATCGGGATCAGATTACGCAGAACCATTCCAATGGAATATCCTGCAACAAGCCCTCCTACAAAGGAACCGATTGGTATGGTTATAACACCTGCCAAAACACCTGTTGCCAGATATTTCCGATCGGATTCTTCAATTATTCCAAGAGCAACCGGAATGGTAAATACGATTGTTGGCCCTAACATAGCCCCAACGATCAATCCTCCAAAGTTTCCTGCATTGGGGTCCAGGGCTAACGCTTCGGCAAGCGGTGCCCCACCCATATCATTTGCCAGGATAGAACCTGCAAACATAGCCGGGTCAGCACCCAGAAATCCGAACAACGGTACAATAACCGGTTTTAACAGATTGGCAATAACCGGTGCCAGTGCAATAATACCCACCATGGATACTGCCAGGGCGCCAATCGCCATAATACCTTCTTCAAATTTTTCTCCCAGGCCGAACCGGTTGCCGATAATCCGGTCTAATGCGCCTAATGCGGCGAAAAATACCATAATATAGATAATGATCTCATTGATGCCCATATTGAACACCTCCATTGTTATTTTCCGATTCCTGGATGTCCAGAGAATCTATAATTCCTATTACTGCTGCATCTACCGGAGTTTTCCCGTCTCCAACTACCATCCTTGCGGGATTTCCCCGGCAAACCAGCACCAAGTCACCAACTCCTGCTCCGATTACATCGGCTGCAACGATAAAAGATTCATCCTCCTGCCTGGACCGCTTCATGATATCGATAACCAAAAGTTTTTGTCCATTGATCCCTTCATCTTTTTTTGTTGCCCAGACATTCCCTATTACCTTGCCAATTTCCAAACCCTCACCCCTTAATTTCTGATAACCGCCAGATTGTGATTCGCAATATAGTCTCTTGCCAGCGGTGTAATAATTGTATTTTGCCCCAGCAATACTGTGATACTGCCTGTTCCCCGTACTTTGATCAGGTCTGATTCCCGCAGGAGGCGAAGTCTGCGAAGATCCACATAATCTTCCACTACAGGACTGGACTGTATGCGGTTCTCTTTTGCTATTTCAGACGTATAACTGATCAGTTCTATTCCAAAGCGCCTGACTGTGGTCTCATATTCCTGGTAGAGATGATACAGTGTCTTACTTGCAGTTTCTTTGTATCTACGGTATTCCAGTCCGGACTCCAGAAGATATACCCGTTTCCCTTCCAGCAATGCCCGCAGGATACATGCCGCCTGGGGAACGGATGGGATGCCCAGAACCAGATCAGCCATTAATTTTATCGGCAGCTGCGCCAATACATAGATATCACAGCTTTCTGCTTCCGAAAACGGAACAATCTGATAAGCGGCTTTCAGAGCTTTTTCTTCGCTCTGGGGCAGAACACCCAATACCATTGCTGATCTGCCCAATTCCTTTTTCATACAGTCCTGCCCGATTTTTTTCTTTAATTCCCGAATCACTTCTTCTATTAAAACTTTCTCATCCATAGGCATTTCCTTCCTCAGGTCACTTGACTTGGCGCATTATTCTATACACAATCTAGTGGACAATTCTACAGAAAGTTCCTTTTTCAAATCCACAGGCATTGGCCTCGTCATAATCGATGTGGACATAGGTATCAAAGTCTTTACTGACTCTGGCTATGGTATCTTC
Source organism: uncultured Robinsoniella sp. (assembly GCA_900539655.1). Classification (GTDB taxonomy): domain Bacteria; phylum Bacillota; class Clostridia; order Lachnospirales; family Lachnospiraceae; genus Robinsoniella. The sequence goes on along the minus strand of UQCR01000068.1, from coordinate 23,343 downwards.
AAATATGACCGGTCTGCTGCCAAATACTTTAATTTTCAGTGCCTGTCCATCTTTGACCTGGAAACGACTGGCATCCTCCGGGGTGATATGCATATGGCGTTTCGCCACGATAATCCCCTTATCTTTTATAACCTGCCTGTCTCCGTTTGAAAAAACTGCTCCCGGTGTTCCTGCAATATCCCCGCTTAAACGCACAGGTGCCTTTATACCCAGCACCAGTCCATCGGTCATAGAGATTTCTGCCTGGGTTTCTTTTCTTTCCGGGCCCAGAATTACAACATTTTTCAACGTTCCCTTTGGCCCTGTCAGGTTAATACGCTCCTGGCATACAAACTGTCCGGGCTGGGACAGGTCACGTACTCTGGTTAGCTGATAGCCTTTACCAAATAACGCGTCCACATCCTCCCTGCATAAATGCACGTGCCTGCCGGAAGCCTCTACTTCCACCATGAGTTTCTGGCGGAGTTCCCTGACCACTGCTTCAACAATATTATCTACAAGTTCATTCATATTTGTGCCCGCTGCATATTGCAGGTCTGCCTGCAATACTGCCATAGTAAAACAGTTTGAAAGAATCGCATCCTGGCATCCTTTCTATTTCATCATTTTCTTTCAAACTTTATCTCCTTCGCTGTTGCCTATGCCACAGCTATTCAGACCTGATTCTTCATATCTGCCAGTCAGGTATTTAAACATCATAATCCAAAACACAGAAGACAGCCTGTTTAATACCCGAATAATATCTTCCCTTTCCACATCACCGGAATCCATTTTAAAAGCACGGTATGCTGCCAGTTCCGTTTCTCTGGCCTTTGTGCGAAGACGATTTAAATACGCCACGACTTCACCATGCTCATAAGTGGGAAGGAAATGTTTCATTCCGTAGTACTGGCTTGGATGATGGGAATGAGCCCTCATTTCATCCGTATTCAGTCCCTGCATCAATATTTCTCCCACCGGCTCTCCGGAGACTTCACACCTAAGCGTCCACCGTATGGTTTTAATAATTTCTTCCAGATCCTGAGTCAGCTTATGAAGCCGCTTTTTTTCAGACACTGTCTGAAACAGAATGATTTCAGATTCCAGAGAATCAATTGCCCCTCTGAATGCAATTCGGGGATGGTCCTTGTATACAAGCTCGTCTCCTCTTAAATGAGTCATATGCTCTGGTTTTCCATTTACTGCCTGACTGACCGCCGCGGTAACGATTCTGCGGATTTTGTCTCTTGATTCTTCCATTGCTATTAAGCCTCTTCGGAAAAGGTACCTGCCGCTCTTTCAACCTGATGGGGCAAAATAACATCTACTTCTGTGTGGGGACGTGGAATCACATGAACGGATACCAGCTCTCCCACGCGCTCTGCTGCAGCTGCTCCGGCATCGGTAGCAGCTTTAACTGCTCCAACGTCACCTCTGACCATAACCGTTACCAGGCCTGCACCAATGGATTCTTTTCCTACCAGTGTAACATTTGCTGCTTTTACCATGGCATCTGCTGCTTCGATAGCTCCAACCAGTCCTTTTGTTTCAATCATACCTAATGCATTTGTATTAGCCATTTTCATTACCTCCATAGTGTACATGTTTGTTTTCATGTTTTTGATTTAAATTTCACTTTAAATTTTAACTTATATTATAATTTATATTTCCAATCGTATTAAACCGCGTCTTTAGCGATATAGCTTTATGGTTTGTACCTCATTCACAGTTATATTATTCTACAATAGATTAAAATCATTCATCGGTTTTGTGTTGTGTCAGAATAAACGCTAAATAAGCTCTAGATAAGTTCCTTCATAATCCTGTCAACAATGGAATTTATCATTTCCTGACTTAATCCCAGACCGGAAACAGATCCGCTGCAACCGCCTGCTGCCTTTGAATCCCGTCTGATCTCTTCCAGTTCTTTTGTCCCAAATGCGACTCTTTTAATATTAATCACATCTAACGGGCCTATATTGTTGGAAGTGGAGCTTCCGCCCACAGCCCCGCAGCCCAGAGTCAATGCCGGAAACAGTCCGGTCGTTGCTCCGATTCCGCCCAGTGCTCCCGGTGTATTGACCAGGAATCTGGATGCCGGAATCTGCAGTGCAAATTTGCGTACCAGCGCTTCGTCTTCTGCATGCATGGAAAAAGTATGTCCGGCACCTTCCATATGCAGAATTTCAATGCAGCGTGCTAATACATGGTCCGTATTTTCTTCCACATACAATCCTAATATTGGTGCCAGTTTTTCTCTGGAGTAAGGTGCACCATCTCCAACCTTTGTCTCTCTTCCCACCAAAACCCTTGCTGTGGAAGGAATTCCGGTCAGTCCTGCATACTGCGCAATCTGCGCTGTGCTTTTCCCAACGATCATTGGATTCATGGTACCATTAGCCCTTAAGATAAACTGTCCCAGCTGTTTTGTCTGAGCCTCATCCATAATATAGGCACCCTGTTCCTTCAACTCCTTAACAACCTTCTCTTCCATGGATTTCTCCACAACGATCGACTGCTCGGAAGCACAGATTGTACCGTTATCAAATGTCTTAGAATCCAGAATTCTCTGTACGGCTTTTTTTACATCTGCACTCTTATCAATAAACGCCGGACCGTTTCCCGCACCTACGCCAATTGCCGGTGTTCCGGAAGAATACGCTGATTTTACCATTGCACCGCCGCCGGTAGCCAGAATCAGGGAGGTGTTATCATTGCTCATAAGCTCCTTGGTTGCCTCCATCGTTGGTACACTGATGGCGGAAATGGCACCTTTGGGACAGCCCGCCTTTTGGGCAGCATCTGCTATGATCCGTACGGTTTCTAAAATACACTTTTTAGCACCCGGATGGGGCGAAAATACGATGGCATTTCCACCTTTCAGAGCAATCATTGCCTTATATATTACCGTGGACGTAGGGTTGGTTGATGGTATAATTCCGGCTATCACGCCAACCGGAACACCAATGTCCCACACTTTTCTTTCTCTGTCTTCGTGAATAATTCCAATCGTCTTTTCATTTTTAACGGCGTCATAAACTACTTTTGAAGCAAACAGATTCTTGATTACCTTATCCTGCCATATACCAAAGGTTGTTTCCTCATTTGCCATTTTTGCCAGATGCTCTGCACTGCCCGTTCCTGCATCGCTGATTGCCTTAACAATACGGTCAATCTGCTGCTGGTCCATACGTGCCAGCTCTTTCTGGGCTTCTTTCGCTTCCGCTAACAGATTCCTTGTCTCCTGGACGGATATCAGGTCTTTATCTTTTAATTCCATTCTACATCCTCCTCTTATTCGTATTCCCTGGGTGCATCCGCTACGGACCGCACCGCCTGGGCAAATGCCGAGCAAGCAGCTTTGCACGCAGACTGGCTTCCGGTCAACAGCCCGCCGCCAAAGTTCGTCTCTGAGGGAGGTTCATATAACGTTACTAATTTAACGTCTGCTGCCTTAAGCGCAGCATCCAGACCATAGATTGCCTCAAGGGGAGGTGCGATAAGATAAGCCAGGGCTTCTCCCTCACGGATTCCCGCAATCTTGGATAAATAGGAACCGGTTCTGGAAACCGTATGTGCATAGTAAACGATGGAATCATCTTCATTTGCACTTACAAAGCAGGCCCCATGCTGCATAAAATTAATAATTGAGTTCAGACCGCTTCGAACCTCTGCCGGACTGGGTCCTCCGATAATGCCGATTACTTCCCCTGCCAGTTTAGTAGAAGCATTTCCGGCTCCTGCATACATGGATTTCGCATAGACTACATCCACATCTGCATCCTTTGTTGCCTCATCCAGTGCTGTATAAGTCACATCATCCATATCTGCTGTTACAATTCCCAGGCTCTTATGCCTTTGGTCTAACCCCAGGGATTTAACAAGGTCATCGCTGACATTTGATATGATCCGTATAGCCAGGATATTCGGCCGTAATTCATCATTTTTCATTTTTACACCCACTGCATATAGCAGACAAGTCTGCTATACTGCCACAATAAATCCAGTTGAAAGAATCACACCGTGGCTTCCTTTCTGATTCTTAATTTTCTTTCAACCTATCCTCCGAGGCTGGTAACTCCCGGCGTAAATACGCCGTAAGGCACTAGTAGAAGCCAGCTTGTACCAGTCACGGATCAGCAGTGTGAAATCGATCTTCTTTCACACTTATATCCTTTGCTTATTACAGGCTTATCTGCAATAGCACGCCTTACTTATTTTAAATCAATACCGCTTGCTTTCTTTTCCAGCATCTTCATAATCAGCTCAGCTGCGTGGGCACCTGCTTCCACTGCTGTTGTTCCGCCTTTATGAATGTTACTGATTACCGTTCGCTTCGCTTCCGCCAGTCCATGTTTTGGCTGGTATGCAATATACGCTGACATGGATTCCGCCGTTACAAGCCCCGGCCTTTCTCCTACCAGCATACAGATTACGTCTGCATCCGTCACTTCACCAACTGCATCCATGGCTCCAACCCTGGCATATTTAATAAATAAAATAGGAGGCAGGGTAATTCCATGCATCTGCAGTCCCTGACTGATTGCCGGAATCATATCTTCCACATTTGCTTCAATCGCAGAAGAAGAAAGGCCATCTCCCACAATCACCAGCACTTTCGGATGGCTTCCGCAGGTTTTGCGGATTACGTCCAGTGCTTCACTTGGAAATCTTCTTCCTAAATCCGGACGGGTGAGGTATTCATCCTTATCCTTACACAGGGTCTGTACGAATACAAAATCACATTTTTTAATAAATTCTTCCGATACATCACTGAACACAGCATCCTGGGCTGCCGCATGGTCCGCCCGGACACGGAGCATGGTAGCCGTACGGTATCTGGCACCCGCTTTCCCTATGCCAAGACGTGCCGGCGTTTTTGCTTTCATCGCCAGATATCCCGCTGCATCTTTAGGATCCTTTACCAGAAGCTGCTTACGCAGATCTACTTCGGTAATGTCCTCCAGACATCCTCCTGTATCTTCCGGAGCCTGTTTTATCAAATTATCTGCTGTTGTCTGTATAACCTCAGAGCGTTTGGGTTCCGGCGCCTTTCCCGTATTTAACATCTGCTCCAGAACCTTTTCCACCATTGACCTTATTTCTTCGTCTTTCACGCTTGTTTTCCTCCTTGTCGAAACAAAAATTATTTATACCCCCTGCATACCCCGGACTTGTCTGTGGTACTGTGTCAGGTATTGGTATCCATCGCCTGTTTTAGAACAGTGTAGAGGCATCTCCCGCTTTTTTCGTAAGTCTTCCTCTTTCATCCACATACCCCATTTTCAAGAGCCATTCATGGAAAGGTTTAATCGCAGTCAGCCCATAGATTTCCCTAAGTGCCGCTGTTTCCTGAAAACCAGTAGTCTGGTAATTCAGCATAACGTCATCTCCATGAGGGATCCCCATAAAATAGTTACATCCCGCCGCTGTCAGTAATACGGATAAATCTTCAATGGTATTCTGGTCTGCTTTCATATGGTTGGTATAGCAAGCATCACACCCCATGGAAATTCCGGTTAATTTTCCCATAAAGTGGTCTTCCAGCCCGGCGCGGTTTACCTGACGCCCATCATACAAATATTCCGGTCCGATAAATCCCACAACGGTGTTTACCAGAAACGGTGAAAAATGACGTGCAAATCCATAGCATCTTGCTTCCATCGTCACCTGGTCAGCATCATGATGTGCCTCTGATGACAACTCAGAACCCTGTCCCGTTTCGAAATACATTACATTCGGACCCTGGGCTGTTCCCCTGGACAGCGCCATCTGGCGTGCTTCTTCAATAGTAGCCGCATTAAATCCAAATGCTGTATTGCCAAGTTCTGATCCTGCAATAGATTGGAAAATTAAATCGGTGGGAGCCCCCATTTTAATCGCTTCCATCTGGGTGGTTACATGTGCCAGCACACAGGTCTGAGTAGGTATCTGGAACTTTTGCTTGATCTCTTCAAAACGTTTCAGGATTCGGGTTACACTTTCTGCAGAATCATCTACGGGATTCAATCCAAGCAGTGCATCTCCTGCTCCAAAAGTTAATCCTTCCAGAAGAGATGCCATAATACCGTCTGGATCATCTGTGGGATGATTTGGCTGAAGCCTGGAAGATAAGGTACCCGCTTCCCCGATGGTCGTATTACAGTGTGCCGTCACCCTTATTTTTCTGGCACCATAGACAAGGTCCAGATTCGACATCAGCTTTGCAACAGCCGCTACCATTTCCGAAGTCAAACCTCTGGATATTCGACGGATCTGATCACCCGTAGTCTCTTCATCCAGAATCCATTCCCGCAATTCCGAAACAGTCATACGTTTAATTTCGTTATAAATAGGTTCATTTAAATCATCCTGAATAATTCTGGTAACTTCATCCGTTTCATAGGGTACCACCGGATTGTTCCGCAAATCCTCCAGTGTAATCTGAGACAGTACCACCTTTGCAGCTACACGTTCTTCTGCCGTTTCTGCCGCCAGTCCCGCAAGCTTGTCCCCGGATTTCTCTTCATTGGCCTTCGCCAATACTTCTTTCAGGGATTTGAAGGCATATACATGCCCAAAAAGTTTTGTTTTTAAAATCATATTTTCCCTCCTGTGCTGCATTTACTGCAGCTTTGATTTACTACATCTTAAACACCAGAGTTTTTACCACCACCGGAAGCACACAGCCCTCCGCAATCGGCCTTCCGATATCTATATAATCGCCCTCTGACAAATGTATACTGTCCAGGCAGATCACTTCTTTTTTCCAATCCAGCAGATGGTACATCGTCTGCCCCAATACCTTAGCCATATCATTTTCTACAATCACTATCACCGGAAGCTTTTCATCGATCAGCGCTTTAGCTCCTTCTAAAATATCCCTCGCAAACTCCTGTACTCTGGAAAATGAGGGATTGCTTTCTCCGTCAATAGCAATTGCAACCTGCACAAGTTTCTCTTCTACCCGAAACCAGTCCAGCTTTTTTTTAATTGCTTTGGCAAGCTGCTCCGGTTGTTCCTCTTCCCTGGTTAGCTTCAGGACCGGCAGGTTTTTCACGGGGAATGCATCACTGGTGTAAGTGATGGTACTGCCACTTATTTCCGTGGTATGGCTTCCAGCTCCCACAACCGTTGCCCTTATCGTCTCATTGCTTTCTATCACTTTCAGCTTTTTGACAAGCAAAGAATTATTAATGGCCTCTCCCAGCAAAATTCCAATATCCCCAAATTGAAACGGATCTGTAAATTTCTCCGGGTGATAAATCGCATCAGCCACTCCTCCTGAAAAACTAATACATTGGATCTGATCTTTCTGCTTAATATTTTTGTTGGTGATCATCAGCTTAAAATAATCATCTTCGTCCGCCAGACCTACGCTTGTCTCCAGCACCCTAACCATAATATCCAGAATAGGCTTCAGATTCTGCCGGTCAGCAACAGTCCCAATTGCCAGAGGCATTTTTTCTTTTTCGATAATCTGCAAAAGCTTGGGTGCTATATAAGTTATCTTTGCGGTTCTTGCCTCTACCTTAATCAGCCGGCCCCCAATATCCAGACACCCGGTATCGATTGTATCTCCTCTTTGAAATACCGCCAGATTACTGGTACCGCCTCCAATGTCCATATTGACCGCTGTCAAATGATGTTCCTTGGAATAGAGGTCTGTCCCCGCACCCTTTCCGGAAATCACACTTTCCAGATCCGGTCCCGCCGTTGCGACAACAAAATCGCCGGCAAATCCGCTGAGGGCATTGACCACTTCTTCGGCATTTTCTTTCCGCGCAGTTTCTCCGGTGATTATGACTGCACCGGTATCAATTTGCTCTTTCTTAACGCCTGCTTTTTGATACTCCTTTTCCACGATCCTGCGAACCTCTTCAAAATTAATCCTTGTCTGATCTACAAGGGGTGTGAAGTAAATATCGCTTTTATACTGAATCTGTTTCTGAGTAATTACCATCCGGGGGACGGTATAGCTGGTTGCCATATTTTCTACGAGCAGCTTTGAAAAAATAAGCTGTGTCGTACTGGTTCCAAGGTCAATTCCCACACTCAGCAATTCTTCTTTCAACCTATACCGCCTCCTTTTCCAAATATTCCATCAATGCCTGAATCCCGATTCCTTCCGGAGTATCCACTTCAAAAATAGGATCTGCACCAGCCTTGACCAGTTCCTTCCTGGCTTTATCAATTTTCTGCGATTCCGTCTGATCTATTTTTGTAATGATGCCAATAACCTTTTTTCCAAATATTCCTGCAAAGGCAGGCGGAATCGCCCGATACTCAGATGTAGGATCCGCCACCAGGGCGATTATCTTAGCATCCACTGCCGTCATGATCAGAGCATGGTAAAAATGCCGGTTTTCTAAATATTCCCCCGGAGTATCAATGGAATCTCCGTAGCGCTCCACTGCCTGGGTTTTTCGGTATTTAATCGCCTGTTCATTCAGTTTCTGGCACAATGTGGTCTTGCCACAGCCTGTCTGTCCGATAAAAATAACTTTCTTCATACAATTTCCCCACTGCATCATGCTATATGCCTAAATAGGAATGTGGTTTTAATCAACACCCTAAGTCCTGGTAATCGGCGCTCTGGTAAATCCCAGGTCCTGTTCCATTGTCCTTATAATATCCTTTATCGCCGCTTCTACTGAACTGATATCGCCGGTAAAAACCAGCGCTCCGCTAAAACGGTCGATAAACCCCAGGGTAATATCAGATGCCTTTGTGGCGATATCAGCTGCTATAATTGCACCTTCACTGGGTGTTATTGTGAGAATGCCTATGGCATCCTTTTCCTCCGGTTCCAGCCCCAGCTTGCTGTATATATCCGGATTGGGTCCTGCAATTACATGTGCCAGCGTAACCTGTTTGCCAGGTACAAATTCTTGAATAATCCGCTGTTTTTCTTCTATTTCCATTGAATGCACCTTCTTTTATAAAGCCTGTTTTAAAATATCCAGAATATCCTTTTTGGTAACTACCCTGGGGTTCGTTACAATACAGCCATCTGCAAGTGCTCCATCTGCTATCTGATCCTCTGCCTTATGAAATTCGTCCGGCTTTAATCCGCATTCCTTGAAGCTCACAGGCATTTTCATCAATTTCTGCATCTTCTGTATCTGATGAATGAGGTTTTTAACTCCCGATCTGACATTTACCCCGCCAATTCCGTAAAGGGAAGCAATTGCCGCATATTTTTTTGCAGCCGTTTTATATTCTTTTGAATTATAGTCTTGAATTTGTGCATTATAAGCAATTACAAAGGGGAGCAGGATTGCATTTGTCCTTCCATGTGGAACTCCAAACTTTCCGCCTATATTGTGGGCAATCGCATGATTTACCCCCAGTGAGGTCATATCGAACGCCAGTCCAGCCATGCAGGAAGCATAGTGCATCTGCTCTCTGGCCTCCATATCCACCGGACTTTCATAAGATTTCACCAGGTATTTTAAAACCGTAACAGCCGCTTTTTCCGCCAGTGCATCCGTGAACGCATTCGCCTTGGTTGACACATATGCCTCCAATGCATGAGTAAGCACATCCATTCCGGTATCAGCCACAATAGATGGGGGCAGGCTTTTTACAAGTCCCGGATCCAGAACTGCCACATCCGGTAAGAGTGACTTATCCACCAGGGGATATTTCACGCCTTTCCCTTTATCTGTAATAACTGCAAAAGAAGTTACTTCCGATCCTGTACCACTGGTAGTAGGAACCGCAATAAACTCCATGTCCGGCAAATCACCGATCTGTCTGGAAAAGTGCATAATTGCCTTCGCCTCATCAATTGCCGAGCCGCCGCCCAATGCTATCAGAGTATCCGGCTTATATGCCATGACCTCCTTTACCCCTTCTACCACAAGTTCCAATGGGGGATCGGGTACCACATTGCTGAAAATCTTATATTCTTTTTCTTTCAACTGCTCCGTGATCCGTTCAACCATCTTTGATTCCACCATAAACGGATCCGTAACTATAAAAATCCGCGATGCTGTAAGGCTTTTCAGACAATTCAGGGCATCCGCCCCAAAACACACAGCCGTTTGTATTTTAAATTCCTCCATGTTTCACCATCCCTTCAAAAGCTTTCCTTATTTAGCTATCTTTTGTGAAATGAGACAAGATTATACAAAAAAAATAAAAATTGTTGTCTTTCCCTGTATTTTTATAACTTTTCGCTGATTAATATTTCCTAAATCGCAAAATTAAATACAAAAAAAGATCCACTCGAAAGTGGATCTGATCAAGCAGCTTCCTGCTATTTCATATTTTTAAAATACGAATATTAAATTTTAATTGCAGACACTTCTAATTACTGCCATCAGCATACAAATCCGGCTTAGGCATCATCTGTATTTCCATAAATCTGCCGGTATTACGGGAGCGGTTAAGCGTATCTGCCGCAACACATGCAGCATATCCATCCCACGATCCCGGACCGTAACCGCCATTGTTTTTTACTGCCTGCACCCATTCATTTAACTCAATGTCATATGCCTGAATAAACCTTTGGGACCAATCCGTAAGAATTGGCATGATACGTCCTGCTTCAGACCGGGTGACTACCGCATAGGGATCCGGTAAACTGACCGTTCCTTTTTCACATACCACCTGACACTGAATATCATAGCCATAACCATCCGATAATTGTACTTCTACATCAATGCGGCATCCCATGCCTGTCTCAAGCAGTACGATTTGCGGGTTGTCATATCCCTTTACAGAGTATGAAGACTGTCTTACCTTAAGCACCTGTCCGTTCTTATATTCATCATCCAGAAGCCACCGGCAGATATCCAGTTCATGGATAGCTATATTAGATACACCCATTTCGCTGGTAAGCCCATCCGGCTGATGCATATTTCGGTGAACAGCATGGATCATAAGCGGATTTCCAAGTTCGCCGGACTGCACAATACGTTTCATTTCCCGATATCCCGGATCATATCTCCTCATAAATCCCACCTGGACCAGACGCTTTCCACCCGACATTTCTGCCTCAATAATCTTCTCGCAGTCAGCCGATGTTTGAGCAAGCGGTTTCTCACAAAATACCGGTTTTCCCTGCCTTATACATGCAAGTACATAACCTGCGTGGGAAGCATCGGAGGAAGCAATGAGCACCGCCTCCACTTCTGCACTTTCAATCAATTCTTCACCCGTATCATAAACATGCGGGATATCATATTGTTTTGCCGCCAGTTTGGCAGATTCCGGAAAATAATCAGAACATGCCGTTACTGTGGCATCGGGTACAAGATCCCTCAGTCTGCGCATATGGTCACGTCCAATTGCACCGCATCCAATAACCCCAATTCTTAACATAACACTTCTCCTGACTCTTATGAATGGCTTATGTTTATTTCGCTGCCATACGTCTTGCTTTTGCTTCCATACGTTCACGAGTTACATCTATAAGTACCGCCAGAATAATAACCAGACCAACCACAATATTCTGGATTGCAGTGGAAGCACTGAGCAGCTGGAGACCGTTTCGGATTACGGTAATAATCAGTGCACCGATAATAGTTCCGCTCATCGTACCTTTTCCGCCGCTAAAGGACGCACCTCCGATAATACAAGCTGCAATCGCATCCGTATCATAAGGCTGAATCGCATTGGCACCGTTGGCAATACCTCCACGCCCGATCAGCACGATACCAGCCAAAGCACTCATAAATCCGGATAACGTATAGCAGAATGTAAGCACATTTGCGCTCTTGATTCCGGACAGGCGTGCAGCTTCCAAGTTCCCGCCTACACAGTAGATGGATCGTCCCAGAACAGTTTTGGATAGAAATACACCCATAACGGCAAACAGCAGAATTACCAAAATAAAACTAACCGGAAAACCTCCTAACAGCGGTATGGAACTAGGCAGCGTTGCCTCTCCAAGCCAGGTAACCTGTACCGGGAAGCCGGAAACGATCTTAGATCCTACCACAACCAGTGCAAGCCCCCACAATACGTTTTTCATTCCAAGAGTGGATACAAACGGGTGAGGCAGATGCAGGCGGGTTAACAGTGTACCGTTGATAAAACCAAAAAATGTACCTGCAGCCAAACCAGCTATGATGATGATGACAGAATTGGTTATCCCATTTTGTAACAGCATTCCCATTATACAGGTACAGAAGATCGCATTTGCTCCAACTGAAAGGTCAATACCTGCAGTGATCAGACACACCAGCATTCCGGTTGAAATTAATGCATTTACCGATGTCTGCTTAAAAATGTTCATGAAATTTGCCAGTGTTAAGAAGCTTGACGTAGCAAAACTCAAGATAACACATAACACAAACAGGGCAATCAGGGATCCCAGCTTATTCACCAGGCCTGAATTGGATTTTAATTTTACTTTATTCATCTAAGGTTCCTCCCCACGCAGCTCTCATAATATCTTCCTGATTAAAATGGTCACTCTCTCTGTCTAAAGTTCCCGTTATCCGGCCGCCTCTCATTACTACAACACGGTCTGACATCCCCAAAATCTCAGGCATTTCAGAAGAAATCATAATTACGCACTTTCCTTCTTTTACAAGATTATTCATTACATTATAAACCTCTATTTTTGCACCCACATCAATACCTCTGGTAGGTTCATCAAAAATAAATATATCCGCATCGGAATTAATCCATTTTCCAATTACAACTTTTTGCTGATTTCCTCCCGATAGCTGTCCTGCGATTTCATCCAAGGATGGCGTCTTAATACGCAGGGAAGAAATATTGTCCGTTCCTGTCTCCTCAATATGTTTCTCATCCAAAAATAACCCCCGTACAAACCCTTTCATATTCGCCATTATCAAATTGGAACGAATGCTCTGCGTTAATACAAGCCCCTGATTCTTCCTGTCCTCTGTGAGGAATGCAATCCCGGCATTAATTGCCTGTTTGGGATTAGCGATTTTCATTTCTTTACCATGAATATAAATTTTGCCGCCGTCGATGGGATCCGCACCAAATACAGCCCTCATTGTCTCCGTCCGTCCAGCTCCTACCAGGCCCGCAAAACCCAGAATCTGTCCATTGTATGCTTCAAAACTCACATCAAACAGTACACCATTTTCCTTCAATTTCTCAACTTTCAGAGCGCACTCGCCTTTTTTCCCGATCACTTTCGGGAACTTATTGGCTAGGGAACGCCCCACCATGGCAGTAATCAGCGATTCATTATCCACTTCCTCAATCGGCTTTGTCCAGATATGCTCTCCGTCACGAATGACCGCAACCCGGTCACACAACTCGAAAAGTTCTTCCAGCTTGTGGGATACGAATACGATGCTGATGCCACGGCTTCGCAAATCACGGCAGATTGTCATCAGCTGCTGAACCTCTTTTTCCCCCAGGGAACTGGTAGGTTCATCCATAATAATCATCTTTGCCCCCACAGAAAGTGCTTTTGCAATTTCGATCATTTGCTGTACTCCCATACCCATGGTTCCTGCCGCTTTAGAAGGATCAATTTCCTGGCCAAGAGAAGACATTACCTCCTTTGCTTTTTTATGCATGGTCTGGTAATCCAAAAGGCCGTTTTTCTTCCTGATCCATTTATTCATAAAAATATTATCTGTAATATTCAAAAGCTTTTCGATATTTAGCTCCTGATAAACACAGGCAATCCCTGCTTCTGCAGAATCGTTGGGGTTACGGAAATGTTTCTCCTCACCCTCCACGATTATGCTGCCCTCATCGGGTAAATGTACCCCCGTCAAAACTTTAATCAGAGTAGATTTACCGGCACCATTTTCTCCGATCAACCCCAGAATCTCACCAGGCTTCACTGCCAGATTCATGCTTTTTAAAGCAACTACACCCGGAAAGCGCTTTGTGACATTTTTTAATTCCACTATATATTCACTCACTGCATACCTCCTTATCCCCCGGACTTAGATCACCATTATTTACCAAGCTGAGATTTCAGAGTATCTAATTGCTCTTGTGCATTATCTTTATTTACAATTTTATTTCCTGAGTCAATAAATTCGTCTATAGCCTCTCCTTTTATAGCTTTAACGCAAGCTTCCACTGCCTTATATCCCATATCATATGCATTTTGTGCAACCGACATTGTCTCTTCATCTGCTAAGATTGCCTGACATGCAGACTGAATTCCATCAAATCCGCAGAAAATAGTTTTTGCATATGCTTCATTTCCCTTTGCTGCACGGGCTGCTGCAATAGCCATATCATCATTATTACAAACGATCATTGCCACACCATCCGGGTGGTTCTGGATAATTGCTTCCATAGAGGCAAATGCCTTATCAGCAACTGCATCGGCATATTGGATTTCACTCTCTAAGAATGTACCGCCTGCCTCTTCTATACCTGCTTTATATCCGGCCAGCCGTGCTTCAGCAGTAGAATCACCCTGTACCCCTGTTATGGCAATCGCATTAAGCTCCGTAAATCCTGCTGCTTTCGCTGCCTCTACAGCTGCCAGACCTCCTGCTTTTGCCGCTGCTTCATTACCGGTACCGACAAAGGATAAAACTTCTGGAGCATCAATCTTCGTATCTACTGCAATAATTGGCTGCTTCGCACCTGCAATTTTAGATGTCACCATATCTGCCTGGAGAGGTGCAATAACAAAACCGTCAAATTTACCTGCTGCCAGATTTGTTTCAATAATATTCAGCTGCTCATCATAAGAAGTCTCGGATGCAGCTCCCTGAATCTCAACCTTTACATTGGGATTATCATCACTGTATGCCTGAGCACCAGCCAATACATATCCCCAATACTCAGAAGCAGTAGTTTTCAGAATCACACTGATATTGAGATTATCACCGGATGCAGCACCTTTATCCGTACCTTCGCTTCCTGCAGCCGTATCTGAACTGGCAGCCGTATCCTTGTTATCTGCTGCTTCCGTATTGCTGCCCGTCTGATTATTGTTAGCTGTAGCTGTATCACCGCTGCCTCCGCAGGCTGCGAGGGACATCCCCATAATCCCTACCATTACGATACTTAAAATTTTTTTCTTCATACAAAAATCCTCCTTAACTATTATATAGTTTATATTTTGCCGCAAAGCATTGCGTCCCCTTGGTTTGAAATCCATATACGGATTTCAGTTGATCATTGTGGGCATTCCCACCCCCAGCAATCAGATGAAGCTTATGTATTTTAACTCCGGTTAAGTTCTCAAGAATTTCGGACACCCACTTGCAGAAGAAAGAGAACCAACAGGTTGAAACCTATATTTTTCATCAATATGCATTGAGCATATTATGCATAAGATGTTTTCAACATTCACCCAAAACATGTGCAATTTATTATGTATTTTTGTATTTATCCAGATTATAACACTACATTTTGGTTAAGTCAACAAGTTTTTACCAAAAATTTATGTGCAATATGACCGATGTTAATTTTTCTTTATGCATATGGTATATTTATTTATGTTTTTATCAATGCATTTCTCTATGCATTATGCGCATTTTTATTAGCGCATAATTAACCATTTATATGCATACATCTTATCTGTCAATCAACATTATGCGTGGGATAGAAAAGAATAAAATCTATAGAAAAAGTATACCTGAGATACGCGCAGAAAGCAGAAACCCGGCCATATGGCAAAGAAATAAAAACATGCATTTTTTGTAAATATTATCCATTATTTTAGTTGACTTGTGCTTGAAAATGTATTATTCTTCAATATAGTTAACTACTACGAGTCGGAAAAACTTTTAATTTTTTACCAGAAATCATCTCTTTTTAACAGGATGATCTTTTCGGCTCATTGTCCATAGGAGATGAATATATGATTACAACACAAGAACTTGCCCGGTTAGCCGGCGTAAGTCAGTCAACGGTCTCAAGAAGCTTACAAAATTCTCCCCGAATCTCTCTGGAAACCAGAATTAAGATTCAGGAGTTAGCCCTACAGCACGGATATACCATAAAAGAAAGGGCAGGCATGACCAATGTCACCGGGAATAAGGGATGCATTGGAATCATACTGGGTGCCGACAAGATGAATTCCCCCCTGGACCTTTATCTGGAATATCTGTCAAATGAAGTGATCAGAGAAATTGAAAAGCAGAATTATTACTGCACGATCTCTTCCTATGATGCCAGTGACCAGTCCTTTGCATACATTCAATCCATTATTGAAACAGCAGATATAAAAGGTATTGTTATTATTAACGGTAACTACCACTCAGCGCTGGAAGACTATTTGAGCAATTTGAATATTCCGCATATTTATACCCAATACTTTTCCCGCCCAATGCAAAAAAGTTTAAATATTATTGATGTAGACCACTTCACAGGAGGATTAATTGCAACAAACCACCTATTAGAATTAGGTCATCAGCGCATTGCTACCATTACCTCTGCCGGAAGTGATTTTAAAGAACGTACCGAGGGATACTGTACCTCTCTCATAAATAACAACCTTTCATGTAATCCCGATTGGATCGTCAAATCCGGGCTGACTTATGAGGAAGGATATCAGCAAATGGAAATCAGCTGGTCCCATCTGCATGACTGCACCGCATTTTTTGCCCAGACAGATATTCTTGGTATTGCGGTCATTAATTTTCTGACAGATAATGGTTATCAGGTTCCCCAGCAGTATTCCGTAATTGGATTTGACGGCATACCGGAAGGCAATTACTGCCGCCCCAGTCTAACCACCGTTATACAGCCGGTACTTAAAATCGCAGAAAGAAGCATAAAGCATCTTACCCATCTGATAAAGCAGAAAAGTACCAGTGCCACCCATTTTTTTGTACAGCCTGAATTATATATGCGTAATTCCACCGCACCTGTAAAATAAAAATGCCATGGTGAGAGCACTTTAAAAGTACTTACACCATGACGTTAGGCATTTCATTATCTATTACATCATTCTGAAGCTTCATTTTCTATTTTCTATCATTCTTCTAAAGCTTCATTATCTATTTCTCTTCATTCTGAAGCTTAACTCTTATTATATACATTTCCGGGAAAATACTCCCTCTAAGCCTTCCATCCCGACTTTCTTTTTAATGCTGCCTAAATCCATAAGATACAGTCCTTTTTCTTTCATCCTTTTAAAATACACAGATCCGGAAAAAGTATATTTACGCTTTAATCCTTCCTCCGTCTCCATTTCCTTTTTCACAAATGAAATCATATCACCCACCGCCAGACTCTCCGGAAGAATTAATGTTTTAAGTCCTGCAGCTTCTCTAACACAGTTATATCCTGACAGAACCCCCGTTACAACTGCTTCCGTATGCCCAACCAACAGCCCCGCCTTTTCACCAGCACAGTACAAATTCTCAGCCCCCTCTACTTTTAGGCTGTTATCCCTGGGTGACATTGCCATAAAGCGTATGGAATTCCCCTTTCCTCCGGCATAAGGATCTTCATATCTGGCATTTTCAAATCCCGGTATTTTTTTAAGTTTTTCAATTGGGAAATAAGAGGTCATCAATTTCGCGTGACCCGTATCCAATAAAATTATGTTCTCAACAAAATCGTCGATTGCATACTGCTGGCACGCCTTCTCAGACAAATGGTTTTCCCTGAGTTCCTGTGGCAAAGGTATCACCACAGCCCCTTCTTCCTCCAGCTGATCTGTCACTTCTTTAGAGAGCGACTCCTTAAAAAGCTTACAGGATCCGCTCATCGCTCCCAGTTTCCCATTTGCTCGTTTACCCTGTATCTCCTGAATGCCGGCTTCTCCTGTAAGGCTGACTCTGCCCCCAAAGCTGGGACACCGCAAAATACACATCGCACATCCGTTCCCAAACTTCTTACAGTTATTCATAGGACCAGCACTCCCGGTAGCATCTATAAACATTTCCCCGCCAAATGTCCTTCCATCATCCGTCCGGACATTTACTATCCGCTTTCCATCCATCTGCACTTTAGACATCCGTGCCTGAAATTCAATCTTTGCTCCAATCTTTTTCAAAAATCGGTATATCACTCCGGATATTTTACCCACATCGTATAAAGAAGCATGCTCATGGCCAGGAAAATCAACATTGTTATGCCGGACATTTTCATCAATTATCCGAAAAAGATCTCCTCCCCCCAGGGCGATCATCTCTTCCGTTGCGGTAAATCGTCCGTTATTTCTCATAATTCCGCCAACCAGGCCTGTACCAAGCAGCATATCTGTTTTTTCCAGCAGTGTTACCTTCGCTCCCTGCAAAACTGCTGCGTATGCCGCGGCGCATCCCGCCCATCCACCTCCTGCTATCACTACCTCTATACCCATGTTGTCTGCCTCCATTCTTCTGATGAATCCAACTTTTCCATCCGGTGTGCCAGTAATACTTCCACACACTGTGCCTGATTTGCACAGGCTATAGCTTACCATACTTTAATGTATGGACATGTCCGCCAATTTATACCTGTAATCAGTTAAATTCATTCCCTCTTATATCCCACCCAGAAAATTTATTCCGGTTTTCCAGAGAAATACGCCCAGATAAACAAAGGTAATCAGACTTCCAACACCACATAAAACTTTACTGATCCATCCATCTGCCCGGCACAAATCCAGACTGATTCCCCATCGAAGCGGATAAAGCAGCCGCACATTTTTATAATTGAAAATATCTGCTGCAATATGGGAAAGCATAGAAATTACAAAATAAGGAACCAGAACGGGATAGATAATATACAAAATAAACCCCAGAATTCCAACGGCAGGTAACGAATGCATAAACGATCTGTGAGGCCTGCTCTTTCCAAATACACAGATTCCCAAAAAGGCAGCCACCCCCGTCACCAGCCTGACCAGGTTACTGTTCCGCATAAAACTCGCCGTAATTCCTAGTTTCCACTGATATTCCATAAAAATAGTCGCGAATACTACCAGCAACGTAATTCCAATCACTTTATTTACATCCCGCCTCGCCTCCGATGTGCTGACATCAATATCACTGATTACAGAACCTACCGAAGCCGTCCCAATGCATAACACAACCTCCCTGATATTTTCCGGCTGCCCAATTAACAAAGCCGCCGCTGTCCCTATTGCCAAATGAGTTTTTCCTGTCATACGGTTTCTTCTCTCTTTCTCTTTAGTAAAACCAATCTAATTATAATAAAATTTGGCATCAAACGCAAGGATTTTATCCGTATGTATGTTCGAAAAAAGACCGTTGTAATTGAATTCCTAAAACTTATATTGCTTTAAAACATTTTATTAACAAAAAGACCGTTGTAAAATGAATTCCTAAGACTGACAAGAGCGATTTCACCAGGCAATATATCAGCCTCTACTCACTATCTAAATGGAATTTTTACAACGGCATTTTTATTGTTGAAGCACATACTATTTTAAGTAGCCTTATTCATACTGTCTTCATTTTTAATTAAAATTATGAATCAAGATACATTTATTCGCTATACACCCTCTTTTGAAACCTTTGTTGTGGTTATGCTCCCTTTAATTTCGGGATACCATCCTGGCAAATACTAAAACACCAAGCATAAGCACGATACCAAAAGGCAGGGCTATCCATGCACTTTGTACAAATCCCGCTAGTATATATGTCAGGAAAGATACCGCAGCTGCTGTGACAGCGTAGGGAAGCTGCGTCGTTACATGATTTACATGATTACACTTCGCTCCTGCAGATGCCATTATCGTCGTATCCGAGATTGGAGAACAATGGTCTCCGCAGACTGCCCCCGCCATACATGCAGAAATTGATATAATCATCAGTTCAGGATTAGATTTTTCAAATACAGCAACAACAATCGGAATCAAAATTCCAAATGTTCCCCAGGAAGTACCGGTTGCAAAAGCCAGACCGCATCCAACCAGGAAAATGATCGCTGGCAGAAACTTCATCAGGTCTCCCGCGCACTGTTTCATAGCCTCTGCAACAAATTCTGCCGCTCCCAGGCTGTCAGTCATTGATTTTAATGTCCATGCAAAGGTAAGAATTAAAATAGCCGGTACCATTGCTTTAAATCCATCCGGCAGGCATGCCATACAGTCATTGAATTTCAGTACTTTTCGAATACCGTATAAAACAATCGTGATCACCATTCCAAAAAAACTGCCGAGGGCAAGCCCCACAGAGGCATCACTATTAGAAAATGCAGTAATGAAATCTTTCCCTTCAAAAAAACCACCTGTATAAATCATACCAATCACGCAACAGACAATTAAAGATAAAATTGGAATCAGCAAATCCATTACACTTCCATGTGGATTGGATATATCATCTTCATCAAAATTACCAATTTTGTCCCCCACAGAAAACAGATCCCCTTCCCGTGCATTCTTTTCATGTACGGCCATAGACCCAAAATCAACCTTCATCAACACGAGTCCCACCATCATAACAATTGTCAACAATGCATAAAAGTTATAAGGAATTGCTCTGATAAAAATAGAAAATCCATCTTCGCCCTCCACGAATCCGGTAACTGCAGCTGCCCAGGATGAAATAGGTGCAATAATACAAACCGGCGCCGCCGTAGCATCAATCAGATATGCCAGCTTTGCTCTGGACACCTGATGCTGGTCAGTAACAGGACGCATAACACTTCCTACCGTCAGGCAGTTAAAATAATCATCAATGAAAATCAATACCCCTAATACAATTGTTGCAAGCTGGGCACCAACCCTCGTCTTTATCCTCTTACTCGCCCATCGTCCAAATGCTGCTGAGCCGCCAGCCCGGTTCATCAGACTAACCATGCAGCCCAGAATAATCAGGAACACCAGAATTCCCACATTATAAGGATCCGATAACACCTTAATAAATCCATTATTAAAGATGTGAGTCACTGTTCCCTCAAATCCAAATCCCGAAAAGAACAATCCCCCAACTAAAATCCCTAGAAATAATGAACTGTACACCTCCTTGGTAATCAACGCCAGGACAATTGCCACTACCGGTGGAATCAATGCCCAAAAAGTTGCATACATGGCCGGCTTTGCTGCTCCCTCTTCTGCAGCCAGAACCGTCATGGGAAGCAATGTCATGAATATCAATACCATACTGACACACATCAACAATCTTCGTTTAGTAATCCTCATTTGTAAATCCTCTCTTTCCCTCCAAGAAAAAACCATGAATGACAGTCACCGTATGGAACATACATTCATGGTTATTTTAAGGTCAGATTCACCAATACCATTTCAGATAGCGCTCCACATGTAAGTGACAGTACGCAACATATTCTGCTGCGTCCCAGAGTTATTTCCATGGACCGGAATAGAACTCTTCGGCGATCTTCCCTTTCTCCCAAAACGGCTGTCCTGCCATTTGTCCTGGAATACTGATGAATACCGCACCTCTATCATTTCATTTTTATTTCTTGTCTCGTTATATGTTTCTATTCTAACATTTTTTCTACAAAAAGCAAAGGTTTTCTTATAATATCAAGCTTTCTGATCTTTCCTCCTGCCATATCTCCAAATAGCAGCCACAACACCAATAATCAAAAAACAAGCTGCTACTGCAAAGTAAATAATCGGAAATTCTTCAGACAGCCTCCAGGAATCATTACTGCCTGATAGTTTGTCCACCATATCATTCGTAAATCTCTCCGCCACGAATAATAATAAAGTCCCTATCCCCAGCATAAACCACACATTAGCATGTGTAAACTTCCGAATAAAAAACAATACCCAAAGTACCAAGAGCCAGCAGATACTCACTGGTACTCCAAAAGAACCCGCCCATTTTTGTGGTTCTTCCAGATACTGATTTGAACAAATCTCGATCAGATACAAATAAGGAATCAACGTTACGCTCCATACCAGCAACAATTTCATTATCCGATTTTTACCGCTCAATAGTAATGCCCATACAGATAAATATCCCACCATACATCCACCAACAACAAACCATGCCCACGTCAGCTTCCTTTCCACTGCAAAATTCACAATCACGCAGACCAGTACCGCCACAATAAATAATACCAGCACAATCATATTCCAAACACTTCTCTTCTTCATACTTTTCTACCCTCTTTTTTCTCTTTTTATCGTATTTTCGTCTTATATCCCTTGTTCTCTCTTGCTCCCTTTTCTCACTGTTTTTGGATTTAGTTATGATAAAAATATACAGCTGATAACTGTATTATTTATTATAACGGTATACACAATCATTCTTAATTCAAAATTAAGCAGCTCTTTCTGTTTCTTTCTATCTCATATAATATTTTCTAACGGTACGAATGAATTCATGCCTCTTTTTTAAACGGGGATTTTTCAATATATATGTAATGAGGTATTCATCTGTTACCATGTTCCAAATCTATATAATCCAATACTACTCTTGATAATTTCTAGTCGTACTAATATCCTAATACTATTTCATTCATAGTTCACTAATGCTCGCTACTTTCCTGCTTCATTAGTATTATCATTGAGTCTAATACTTATTTTTTTGAATAACATTCTGTTTCCTAATGTCAAGTATATCTGTAATCACACATAATATATATTTATTTCTTTTGTTTCCCTTTTTATATTTATCAAAAAATGATACTAAGACATCTCCTACAGATTTAATACAATAGCATAAAATAGCTAATAGCACAATTATTACAAATGTTCTCATTACAGTTCCCAGTTCTTTTAGCTCCAAACATATACTCAATACATTAATTGATAAAACTAAAAACTTGCAATAAGGGACATTGCTGATACTCTTACAGAGATCATTCCCTGCGTTGCCTCCTCAGATTCAATTTCTGCTCTTATAATATTCATTTCAAAGTCTGATTTTGCGTGTAAAAAAATATAAAGTTCTTTATATAAATCTTTAGAATTTATAAAATCATGATATATACTATAAACCTCCCGTAGTACAATCTTAGAATCTCGTTCCTTGTTTCTTCTATTCCTACTCACTACACCACTCCTATTTTATTATCCATACTTATTTATAAATTACATTTACCATCTTTTATTAGTATGATAAGAATACTTTGCCACAAGATTAAAGTAAATGCCAGCCACAAGTTGAAGCATTTTTCTATACTTATAAGCTACTATATACACTAATTAAATCTGAATACTCCTGTGACTCTCTAAATCTGAATCCCCCTGTGACCCTCTCATATAAAGAAATGACTCAAGTTTATCAATATTTTAATTTCAAATACTATTATATTTCTATAATAGTATCATCCTTATAGATCTATTTCAATATACAATCCCTGCTGATAATACATTTTAATTAAAAATATAAGAATTAAACAAAAAATAAGCCCTTGTAAAATAACTATTTTACAAGGACTACCACGTGCGTGAGAAGATTCGAACTCCCGGCCTTTTGGTCCGTAGCCAAACGCTCTATCCAGCTGAGCTACACGCACATATTTAATTGATGATTCTGAATGCCGGCGACCGGAATCGAACCGGTACGGGAGATTAGTCCCGCAGGATTTTAA
>UQCR01000067.1 GCA_900539655.1 uncultured Robinsoniella sp. | reverse complement strand
TCTCTAACGACTTCAGCGATTTTCCTGTGTGTGGAGTTTTTTTACAGCCCCTTTTTTCATTGGGCTGTCGTTCCCGCCATCCACTTTTTCTTAATTTCTACCCATCGATAACCACCCCAAGAAGCCTTACCAGATCTGCTGCCTGAAAAGCGTCAATGACAGCTCCCTGCAGCTCCTGATAGGAATCCGACACTGTGATTCCCGCTATCTGGGTTCTGGTAAAATTAATTCCTTTTAGGGGCGTTCTGAAAAATGATGCCTGATTCATCTTCACATTGTTCAATTCCAGATGTGCCAGTTTACATTCTGTTACATTTGCATGTTCCGCATCAGTTTCTTCCATAACAACTCCATCCATTTTTGCATGATCCAGATTAATAAACCGCATATTACAGTCGGAAAACTTCATATGCTTGCAGGTGCTGCTGCGAAAATCCGTTCCCATCATCTTACATGAACTCATTTCACACCTGCTAAAATATGTGTTTTCCATGTGGCTGTTGGATAAGTCACAATTTTCAAAACGGACGTCCACAAACCCCGCATTTTCAAAGTCACAGCCGATGAACCTGCAATTTTGAAAAAGAACCCCGGAGAATTCCACCCGGGATAAATCGATACCGTTCAGATTCGTATTCTGTATCATTTTATTGTTGACGCAGTCCTCTTCTTCCTGGATTTCTCCAATGTATGATTGAAAATCGTCGGTTAGGATTTCCAGATCTTTATTTATTTGTGGTTTTTTTAGCTTCATTTACACTATATTCTCCTAAATATTTATTCACATGCTCACTATGACGCATCCGGCATCTTTACTATCTCATTTTTAACATATTTTTCTGCGTATATCAATCATATTTCAAAAAATTTATTTATCATCTTTACAGAAGACAACAAAAATGAACTGATTTTCAGAAAATTCGTATAAAAATAAGAAATTCCTTCAAATCTGGGAACTTAATAAGTTTTTTGTCCTGATTTCTCATTATATTTGATCATAAAATTATAGATTGATATACCTTTTTATGATAAAATAGATACATATAGGAATTACTTATTTTCTATCAGATATACAGCACATTGAAATCGGAGGAATTTTCTTGAAAAACAGAGAAAATGAAGTAAAGCAGGGCAAAGACAAAAATTCAAAAAGAAAACCAAAGAAAAAGCACAGGAAGCTTATTCTCGTTCCTGTACTGATACTAACCGTATTGATCTATATCGGTATCTCAATCCTACTTTCGGCAAATAAAATTTCGATTAAAGAATACAGCTACGACTCGGATAAAATAAACCAGCCAGTTACAATAATCTCTTTAACTGATTTGCACAGCCATTCCTTTGGTAAAAATAATAAGCGTCTGGTTCGGGAAGTGGAAAAGCAAGCACCTGATCTTATATGTATTGTTGGAGATGCCATTAATTATTACGACGAAGAAGATACTTATATCACTTCGCTGATCCGGCAGCTGATGCGGATAGCACCCGTGTATTTTAGTCCCGGAAACCATGAAATCAGCATGTTCAATAACCACAGGTACATTAACCTCAAGCAGGACATCGAACAGGCAGGGGCTTTATATCTGGATGAGACTTATCTGGATATTACGGTTAAGGATCAGAAAATCCGCATCGGCGGTTTCTATGATTACGCTTTTAATTATGCCGGGGTTTCCCCTGAACAATACAGGCAGAAAAGCAGTTATCTGTTTTTAAAGGATTATGAAGATACGGATCTCTTTAAGCTTATGCTTACCCACCGGCCTGAAAGCTATTTGGATCAGGAGCAGGATTCAAAGTGGCAGATTGACCTCGTTTTATCCGGACATGAACACGGAGGCCAGGTCCGGCTTCCATTTATCGGTGCACTTTACTCTTCTCATATGGGAGGCGTCTGGTTTCCAGGCTTCACGGACGGCTACCAGGTAATGAATGGCATCCCGGTTATCATATCCAAAGGGCTTGGCACCTATAAAGGGAAAAATGTTCCGCTGCGTTTTAACAATATTCCTGAGATTACAAAGATAGAATTAAAATAAGCCTGTACTGCAATGGCTGTTCTTTTCTTGGATCGGCTATTGCGGTACAGGCTTTTATGTTATGATCATTCATTGCTGCTCCAAGGTTTCACGTCTGTCAATGACGCTGATCCTGTCTACGGTATTTTTTTCCGAATCAAGGATGATTTCGGTAAC
The DNA here is from genome assembly GCA_900539655.1 of uncultured Robinsoniella sp. Lineage (GTDB taxonomy): Bacteria > Bacillota > Clostridia > Lachnospirales > Lachnospiraceae > Robinsoniella. Next base: position 36,594 of record UQCR01000067.1, on the reverse strand, counting down.
AGCCGGAGCATTCTCTCCTTTTCCCACAATATAAACTATGGATTTTGGCGTTTCTTCTTTTGTATATTTTACTTTCTTTAATATTTTTCTGAGATCTTTCCCGGGCATTCCCATGGTTATTCCTGTTGGAATCATGATTTCTACATCTGCTGTTTTGGAATCAGCGAAAATTTTCGTAACATAACAATCTTCCACAGACTCCGGCTGGGAACTGTAATTCTTCACCGTGGTCTGAAAATTCTGATCCATTTTCGTTAAGACAATCTGGGAATTTGACATCCCCGCCACTTCCTTATTCCCGTTCTCTACATTGGATACCAGTTGTTCCAAAGTCCATCCATGGTTTAAAAATTCTTTTACGGGCGCCGGCAGCTTATATAATTCATGATCAAATTCTACAACTGAACTGTAGATATCATCCCCCAGATCAACTGGCTGTTTGTAACGGACAGGCTCCTCCTTGATACGATATAACTCCACAACTTCCTTGCTCTGCATCTGCAGATTCCGGGTGAGCGGCTTATAAGAGTGTAAATCTATACTGTCCACTATGCTTGAATCATTATCAGTATTTAATAAAATATTTTGTCCGGAATCATATTCATAAGAAAGCTGTGTATCCGCTTCCAGTTCATATATATTATTAGGCGGCCCGTATAAATACTCTATTTCTGCACGCGTAGAAACGCCCAGCGTAATCCCTTTTGGCAAAACTACCCTGGCGGAATCGTCAGTCAGCATTGAAGTATCAATAATAACGCCTGCAACACTGCAATCTGTCAGTTTCTGCACATTTGGCGTGTCATTAAAAAACTGAGCATAAACTGCTATACCATCATGAATAAACAGCTTATCCTCTGACACCTCAAGGGGTTTCAGTTCCTGCCGCAGGGAATCTGTCGTATCAAATCCCTTATCGGTTAAATCTGTATAGCTCATGGGAAAGGTCAGCTTCTGTTTTCCTAATTTTATGGTAAAACTGTAGAGATTCTCCATTGGATCATCTGAGCTGTTTTCTGCCTGTGCCATCACGCTGACCGCTTTTGCCGAAATATCTTCCGCCATTTCGCTGCTGTCCGGGAAAACAGGCTGCTCTATTACCGTTACTTTGTTTCCGCAGCCATTCAGCAGCAGCACAGAAAGGATGGCTGCACCTATATATGTAAATGTCTTTTTCAAAATATATCCCCTTTATAAATTTATACCTTTATTTTATCACAGGGCATTTTAATTTACAATACAGCCTCTTTCTATTTATCCGGGAAAAATTTATGCCAGCCATAATATTTCTGTCTTCCACATACGTTTATCTGGGCCAGCGTGCTTCTCTGCAGGGCAGCTCCATAAATGGCCGGTGTGGTTCTGACTGATACCAGTAAGCCACACTTGACAGGTCGTCCTGCCGCTCAAACAAACCATTGTGTGAAACCCCGATTTGCTGTACCGTTACCCGCAGGTCTTCTTCAAAAAATACCGGGTCCGGTATGTGCCATCGGTAAAATCCTCTCATCGGGGGGCAATCATCATTATGATAGGGATTATAAACAAGTTCATCATGCCTGGAATAATAGGGGTAACCCAGATATGGAGTACAATAGGTGTTTTCCACTGTCTTATGGTTTACCTTTGAAGCAAAGCTCCAGGAGCCTCCAAAGTAATCTTCCATTCCCGTTCCACAGATCGTGGGATATTCTCTATCTCTGTCTATATAGAATTTCACTTCCCCTTCCCCCCACCAATACCGCTCTAAAGTGGATAATGCAAGGTAAGTTCCCACATAATGTCCCTGTCCCCTGATCCCATCTGCTATGATATAGTCCACACCTGGCTCCGTAACAGGCTGCCTTCTCCAGCTGGCATGAAAATAGCTGCATTCTCTGGGAAGTGAATCATACAGACAATAATCTATCTGATAGAAAAATGCAGGTATCTGGTTTACATGCTGGTTCTCCAGTGTAATGCGTGCACTTTTGTGAAACGGCATTTGAAAATAGGAGTTAAATCCCCTCGCGGGTACTACCGCAACCGGAAATGAATTCACCAGGCATTCCTTACCAAATCCGCAACAGAAAAAATCACCCAGCGGCACCTGTACAGAAGGGTGTTCCTCCCCGTCCCAGTACATGCGAAGTATCAAATCCCGAAGTACAAAGCAATCCCCGGGTGACGTTTGATTGTCTACCGTAATCCAGATATGGCTGATTATGCCGCACCCCTTGATATCTCCCAGAATAACCGTTTCCCCAGGGGGAATATTTTTAAGGCAGGGGCTTCCTTTTCTGGAAGGACCCAGGGGGCCTGCCGCCATTCCTCCCTTTCCCTTTTCCCCTGTGGGATTCTCCGCATTCACAGCCCTTGATCTTCCACGCCGCAAGAATGGCATGGCGCTTAAGTCTCCGGGCAGGCTTCCATATGTATCCATATCAATTTCCTTCCTCTCTTATAAATTATCCTTTTGTTGCCCCCATGGTCATTCCTGCTGTCACCCATTTGTTCAGTAGGAAGTAAATCATCAGCGGTGGAAGGATGGTGATCACAATAGCTGCAAATGTGGATCCCCAGTCTACATTTCCAAATGCACCCACATAATCTTTTAACCCCATAGCTACGGTCTTTGCCTTGGAATCACTGATAAAGGTATTGGCAAAAATAAAGTCATTCCAGATCAGGATGCTATACATAGAAGCGATGGTGATGACCGTATTTCTGGCTAAAGGGAATACAATCTGCCCAAAAATACGGTAGGAAGAACAGCCATCCACAATGGATGCCTCAATCAATTCATTGGGCACAAAACTGTAAAAACTCACAAACATCATAACCGAAAGAGGAAGTGCAAATCCTACCTGGGGCAGTATCATGGAAAAACTGGTATTCAGCACCCCCATTTTACTGTAAAAAATAAAGAGCGGAATCAGGGTAATCTGAACCGGAACCATAATTCCAAATGTGAAAAATGCATAAATCCCACGGTTAAATCTTATATTGAATTTAGAAATGGCAAAACCTGCAGTAGCGCTTAATGCTACAATTAGAATCAGGGATATTCCCGTTATTTTTAAGCTATTCCACATATAACCGCCAATTTTGCCATCTGATAGTACCTTTATAAAATTTTCAAAAGTAACTTTGCTGGGCAGTGCAAATGGTGCGCTGGCAAGTTCTACGGAAGGCTTAATACTGGCGATAAATAACCAGATAACCGGATAAATCTGAATAACCAGAAATCCCAGAATAAATATCGTAAAAATAATTTTCCCGGCTTTTCTTCTCATCCTCTTGCCCTCCTCTGCTTTCTTCTCTCTTTTTCCAGGGCTTTTATCTCCCGTTCCTCTTTGCTGGTAAACAGCTTCCGGAGTGTAAATACCACTAAGATACTTTCAATAATAATAAAGACAGCCAGCGCACTTCCATAGCCGTACTGATTGCTGGAAAATGCTTTCTTGTACATATAAGTTGACATGAGTTCGCTGGTATTCCCGGGACCTCCGCTGGTCAATAAGAAGGGGATATCAAATCCTCTGAGTGCCCCTGTCAGGCACATGGTCAGTGTAAGCAGCAGAATATCTTTAATCAGCGGAATTTTAATCTTAAAAAGGATCTGAAGTTCCGATGCCCCATCCATTTTGGCTGCTTCATAGACAGAAGGGTCCAGGGATACCAGTGCCGCATAGAAGATCACCATATACATGCCGGTAAATCTCCAGCCTTCCGGCACTGAGACAGCTGCCAGTACCGTCTTTACATTCGCAAGCCAGGAAGTCGCCAGACCGCCAAGCCCTACGGAATTCAGTATCTGGTTAAAAAGCCCCATGGGCTCCGTAGCGTAAATGCTGCGAAATAACTGTGTTACAGCCACAGTAGTCACAATACAAGGGACATAATACAACGTTTTAACCAGAGTTACCCGTTTCGTCATATAGGTCAGTAAAATGGCAAACAGCAAGCCAACCGATAGCTGTATTACCACTACAATCAGCAGGTAAATCAGATTGTTAACAAAAGCCGTGTAGAATACTTTATCCTTAAACATTGCAATGTAATTATCAAACATTACAAAAGTTTTATTCCCTATCCCGTTCCACTTCATAAAACTCAGCCTTATGGATTCTTCAATCGGGTAGAACACCGCAAAAATATAAAACAATAATGCAGGCAGCAAAAAAATAGCATAAGCCTTTTTGTCACGAATTATTCCCATGTCTTCCTCCTCAAATTAAGTTGTCCAGGGAGCATAGCTCCCTGGATCTGTTACAGAATACTCTGATACCGAATACTCTGATATGAATCTGTTACCTGATCCCGAACTTAATTTCCCGCATTCGCCGCAACCGAGTCATCCACCAGTTTGCAGAAATCCTCTGAAGACATATCTCCGGAAGCCAATAACAGCATGTTGTCCTGCATAATCGTATTTGTATCTGCATCCAGATAAGTGTCCCAGGGCTTTAAGAAATGCTCTCCGGTTGACTGCATATCTTTTTGTATTCTCAGATATAATTCGGAATAATTTACATCTGCAGGCAGCTCCGTTTTGATAGGTGACATCTGCTGTCTCCCTGCATAGAGGGCGCCATAATTATCGATTACATAAAGTATAAAATCTTTTGTTTTTTCATCAAAGGTTTCTGTGTTAAATGCCATTCCTATTCCGGAGTTTACGCAGAATTCATTGGCTCCTGTCTTTGCTCCATCTACAGCCGGCAGATAGAAATAATCAATTTTACCCGCATCATATGCTTCCTGCATTGCTCCGATTTCCCAGTCACCGATATAATACATAGCCGATTTCCCATCTAAGAACATTGACTGGGCGGTGGCATAATCCGTTGCCGCAAAGCCGTCGTTAAAATACTGTCCGATATCCTGCAGGAATTTTACGCCTTTCATTCCCACTTCACTGCTCATAGATTCTTTTCCGTCCCTCAGGCTGATGATAAAATCATTGCCCATCTCGCGAAAAGGCATCATAGCCAGATAACGCTGTACAGGCCATCGGTCCACTCCATCAACGGATATGGGAGTCACTCCATTCTCCTTTAACGTTTTGCATACATTCAGCCACTCATCCATAGTCTTTGGTGCCTGAAGATTGTATTTCTGGAAAATCTCTTTGTTATACCAGGTCATTTCCACATGATATTCCAGTGGAAGCGTATACATGGTTCCATCTGTAAACTCCTGATATTTCAGTGCTGTGGGATAAAACGAATCGTATTTGCCATTGTCCTCCAGAAATTCCTTCACGTCTACCAGCATGCCTGCTTCCACCAGCTGCTTGCAGTAGGGGTCCGCATCAATGTCTATAATGTCCGGCATATTTCCTCCGGCGATCAGGGTCTTCAACTTTTGCAGATAAGACGGACGGTCTGCCGTTGTCTCGATTTCAATCTGCCAGTTTCCCCCTTTTTCCTTACTGTACTGCTCTGCAATCTCCCTCATGGTCTGGTCAATTGCCCCGTCTACCGGCCTGGATGTTAACCACTTAACACTGGTAACCTCATCCTTTTCCCCCTTTGCCGCACCAGTCTCTTCACTGCCTGTATTGTTTCCGGCATCACTTCCGGCATTCTTTTCTGTTTTTACTTCCGTATTTTTATTGCTTCCGCTGCCACATCCCGCTGCCAGTACAGCTGCAGCTGCAACTGCCATAATAACGCCCAATGTTTTCTTTTTCATATGAATACCCCTTTCGGTCCTTTTTAGAATATGTTTTCACTCATTAAGAGTTCGTTTTCACACTGTAACTCAACAGCTTGACACTGCCCTGAATCACATAGATTCCGGCTTTTCCGCCCTTATAACGATACATTCTGGTAGACATCGCAGCCTCATCATTGATATATACCACACAGATATCGTCCTCCCGAACCAGAAATACCCGAAACCGCTCTCCCTGAGGCAGCTTCCTTGCAGTCTCTATCTGATATGGAACATCTCCTTTAATCTGCCACTGGTAGAATCCCTTTTCTGATCTGGGCCACATATCCCATGCAACCTGATTCCGGCTTCTGTTCATGCGCAGGAAATACCCTTTTTCCAATCCTTTGTCCGTATGTAAAGCGATGCCAAATTCATGTGCCTTCAGTACCTCAAATTCCAGCTCCACAGAAAAACAATCTTCCGGTATATCATACAAAATTGCACCTAAGGTTTCACTGGAAATATCTCCCTCCGGAGACATACAGCAATTATAGCAGTCCGTTGCCGAAAGGCTGACTTGTGTCCGGTAAAAGTTTTTCATTGCCGCCGTTGGCACAGTACAAAGACGCCCGGTTTTAGCCTCCTGCACCAGCTGGTGGATTGCCATGGTACCGCCCCATTCCCAGGGTCCAAAATCATCAGCTCCAAATTTACTTGCAATCCAGCCAAAAGCATACCGTTCATTCCCATCAGAGGCTGTCTTTATTGCATAATTTGCTCTGGTGTCAAATACATCGTCTTCCGGTATCAGCCAGGGACCGGACAGGCTTTTGGAATAACGGTAATGGGTGGTAAACTGATCGGAAAATGTGGAAAAAACCAGGTACCAATACTCACCCATCTGAAAAACTTCCGGGCACTCCATAGTAATATACATTTTGGGACTGTAGAAAGGCTCTGCATAAGTCCAGTTCATCAGGTCTGTAGATTTCGAAAGCCCGATACAGCCTCCCCTTAAATCACCGGCGCCTTTCATCCTGGCAGCCAATAACATGTAATAACAGTTTTCCTCTTCATTCCAGAATACATAAGGATCACGCCAGTCAAATTCTTCATAGATCACACCGTCCGCCGCAAAGAGGAAATCCTTTCTGGTTTCCAGGTGTTCCGGATCTTCTCCCACTGCCTCCATTACGGTCTGTACGCTTTTTCCATTTATCTTGATATCTGCATTAAATGCCGTATAAAATGCATGGTATATCCCATCCCGGTCTTTTATCACCGATCCCGTATATGCATTTTTGTTAGGTTCCAAATCACCTCCCCTTGCAATGGCTTCTCCTTTGTATTCCATACTTTCAAAATCACGGGTTGTCACCAGATGCCAGGTAGTTTCTTCTGCATATTCTTTTTCTTTTAATCTCGGATCATGAAGATAAAAACCATAATAGGTTCCATTCTCATAATAAGGAATCAAATCACCTACCCATGCGTTTTCCGGTTGGTAAAACAGCTTTTTCATATCGCCTCTCCTTTCGTGCATATACTCTTTATGCACTGGTGCATTTTCTTTTGTTTGTATCTAAATATTAACATAGCGGCTCTATATTTTCAACCTTTTATCCCCATTTTTTGTATATTCTCTACAATTTACCAGTATTTTTTTATTGTTTTTGTGTATGATTTATATATTTATAATTAATAATAGTGCATTTCGTGCATTATTGATTGATTTTTTATTTTTATGTGTTATAATGGATACTAAACAGGAGGAGTATCTATGAAATGCACGATTAAAGATATAGCAAAAGAATTGAATTTATCAAGGAATACTGTAGCGAAAGCCCTGAAAGGAAGCAGCGAAGTCTCACCTAAAACCCAGGAACTGGTCCATGCAAAAGCAAAAGAAATGCACTATATTAATCACTCAGAGATCCCCACCGCTGTACAAAAACCTGCCAATAAGGGGTCTATACTTTTTTTAACCCGTACTTATGCAAATGATTCCGAATTCTGGAGCAGCGTTCTGAAGGGAATTGAAGCCATTTTATCCGCTGCCAATTACCACCTTGTTCTGGGTATTATGTCTGACACCGATTTAAAAACCCTTCAATTTCCAGGTTCCATCTACGATCCTGGCATAAAGGGCATCATCATTGTGGAGATATGTTATGAATCGGTATGCAAAGCACTTCTGCAGTTTGACCTGCCAATTGTGACTGTTGATATGCCAAAGAATTATCATGACCTGATGGGGAAATTTGACATCATTACAATGGAAAATAAAATAAATATTTATAATATTACAAATCAGCTTCTGGAAAAGGGGGCGAAAAGATTTGGATTCATAGGTGATATTTACACTTCAAATGTAGGAAGAGGATTCCAGGAACGGTATGATGCCCTGAATGAATGCCTGAAAGAACATAATTTGAAATTAGATCAGAAATGCTGCCTGCTCCATGAAACAACAGACGACTTTCGCAATTTTGGATTAGTGATAGAAAAAATCCAACAGATGTCAGGCCTCCCCGATGTCTTCATCTGCGGCAATGACTGGCTTGCAATCCAGCTGATCTATGCCCTGCAGTTCTTGGGGTATAAGGTTCCAAGGGATGTCAGTGTGACCGGATTTGATAACATTCCCGCCTCAGAACGGATTGTCCCGGCGCTAACAACCATCAGCACCCCCAAAGAATATCTCGGCATAGCTGCCGCTAAGCAGATCATAGAACGGATTGACCATCCGGATGCTCCCTGTATCTATGCCCAGTATGCAACCGAACTGATTGTACGGGGATCAACTATTTAAACTTTCATTACAGGTATGCTTCTAAATTTAACCCAAAATGCATTCCCGCCAGGGAAACGCCCTATTACATGGCGCACAGCTGTCGGGAATGTATTTTACATGTTATACAATGAGTGCGGCAGAAGGCAGTATTATAACGAAATTCCCCTGCAGTCAGAATTGCGGTAAACAGACGGCAATTCTCCCACCTCATTCTTAAATACCTTGGTAAAGGCACGATAATCCTGAAAACCGACCTGCAATGCAATTTTGGCAATGCTCTCATCGGTTGTCAGCAATATTTTCTTAGCCCGCTCTACCCTCAGCCTGGTCAGATAGGCATGGTAATTCACCCCTGTCTCATTTTTGAAAATCCGGCTGATATATGCTGAGCTCAAATAAAACTCATCTGATAATTTCTGCAGGCTGATATCTTCCGACAAATGTTCCTGTAGATACTCCGTCAATCGGTAAATCAGCCTGTTGTCTGCATCCGGCGGCATCTCTTGCTTTTCTTTTTCCATTTTTTCATGAAGAAGTTTTACTTTCAAATCTTCAATCACTTTTCCAAAGCTGCCGAAATTAACCGGTTTTAAAATATAATCTGCTACCTGCAGCCGAAGCGCTTCCCTGCAGTAGGTGAATTCATCATATCCGGATACCACAATGTACGCTGTGTCGGGTCTGTGCTCCTGTATAATGCGGATCGCTTCCAGACCCGAGATTATGGGAATATTGATGTCCATTACGACGATATCCGGTTTATAGGATTTAGCATAGTTTACCGCCATCATGCCATCGGTAGCCTCACAGACAATTTCGCAGCCATACATATCCCAATTGAATAATTTCCGAAATCCTTCCAAAATGATTACTTCGTCATCAACAAGCATTACTTTCAGTTTCCGCAATATTTATGCCTCTCTCATCAGCGTAACTTTAACATCTCCATAGGAATGCCGTCCCTCCAGCGCCGTATCCACGATCAGTTCCGCTTTGTTTCCTTCAAATGCATCCAAATTAAAAGTAAATTCCACGGTGGCATTTGACCCATGCAGATTATTCAAAGGCAGCAAGACGCTTTTTGCACCCAGCACTTCCACGCCTAAAGGAGTATATAAAGTAATTCTTGCCCACTGCTGCTGGCACATCGCTCTTACGTTCGTAACCGTAACTCTGATGCTTCTGTCTGCACCATGCCTAAAATGAACGGATCCATTGTAATCCACCATCACATGAAAAGCCGGAAAGGACTGGCGTACCACAAATGGCGAAAGGGCACAAAGGCTGCGTATGGGCAGTAATTCACTTTTTCCTCCTCCAATACCATTGATCAGCGGAAGGTATTCATCCGTTTTCCTGCAATACAGGTCATCCCCATCCTGACAGTTTATAACCATTCCACCTTCCGCAAGTATATCACACTCGTCCAGTCCCAGGAAAGCTGGCATGGCCTTCATGACACGGTTTGACAGCTCCGTTGCAGTCTGGGGAACCCATAGCATGTGGCTGGTTTTATCAATACACAAAGTGGCTATTTTATCATCCAGCGGATCCATCCATTTCCGGGGCAGATTGGAAGCTCCTTTTACGATGCCTAAGACAGCTCCAAGTGTTGCACAGGTGCAATCCGTATCTTCCCCAAATGATACCGCTTTACAAAGGCAGTCACCAAAATCTTCATTTCCATAGAGCCAGCCCGCTATGGTAAATGCTACATTTTCAGGCGCATCAAATCCCGGAGCGCCAATCTCCATCCCTTCATTATCCAAAGTATTTATTTCATTTAATTTCACTCCCTGTATACCAAACGTACCAGGTGCGGTATTATGAATTTCTTTTCTTGCTTCCTTCAGGCTCATTCCATTGTCGTAACACTCGATTGCTTTATTGACAGCGCTTGCAGTTACGCTGTCTTCCGGAATATAAGACAGTCCAATGTCGATCAGCTTCCTGGTATCACTTTCTACAAAAGCCGCACTCTGCAGTGCCGCAAAGAAGATTTCCCCGTACATCCCCTCCCCCGCATGATCCACAATAGCATCCTCATATGCATACCGTGCAGCTATCTCCGGATGTCCGGGAGCCAGACATGCCCAGATCTCGGAACGAATGTAGCATCCGCAGCTGTCTTTATAGGGATTGTCTACTTCCCCTGACAATGGCGGCTGCAATCCGGCGCGCATATTTGCCTTCCCCATGCCATATTCCACCCAGTTGGGAATAATAAATGACATCCAGTATTCTCCCAGAATAGATGCATCTACGCTTCGTCCATAACGTTCCACCGCAGCCAGCCATACAATCTGAAGATCCAGGTCATCATTGGGCGGCGGCCCCATGGATAAATCCTGTGTATAGAAATCGATGTCGTTTATCTGCCTCAATCCCTCAAATGGAGCCCCCAGCACTCCTCCAATATTTTTACCTGCCCAGCATCCCATTACCTTGTCTTTGTATTGTTCAAAATTTAATTTCATTCTGTATCTCCTTTTCTATTTTCGATATAAAAAGTTACGGTTACCCCACCCTGTGGATTTTCCCTGTAAATCAGCCCCGGCTCCCGGGGATAATACATTTTCAGCCTTTTCTGCACATTCTTAATTCCTATATGCCGGTCTTCCTTATCATCGGATACAACGGCTTCCTCATCCATAAGAAGCTGCTCCACCATATCCCATGCAGCCTCTCCCATGCCAACCCCGTTATCCGATACTTTTAACTCCACATAATTCCTGCGCCGCTCATCCACTTGTACCGATAGACAGATCGTTCCCCGGTAACCTTTATTACGCAGTCCATGCATCACACTGTTCTCTACAATTGGCTGCAGAATAAAATTCGGTATCTCTGTCTCCTCCAGCGACCGGTCAATATCATAGATGCAGCTGAGGTTCGGATAACGGCAGCTCATAAGCCCCAGATATGCCTGTACTAATTTCACTTCATGGGAAATGCTTACAATCTGGCTGTCAACCTTTACGCTTAACCGGAAAAAATCTACCAGCATCAGTATCATTTCAGCCACTTCCAAATCTCCGTTCAATTCCGACTTCAATCGAATGGTATCCAGGGTATTGTACAAAAAATGCGGATTAATCTGATTTTTTAAATAGAGCAGAGACATCTTCTGCTGGGAAAGCTGAGCCTCTCTTAATCTGGCTTTTCCTTCATATTCCGACTGGATTAACTCATTGATGATATCCATCATCTGGTTAAATGCTGCGATCAGCTGCCCTACCTCGTCTTCCATTTCTACTTCAAACCTCATATTTAATTTATCCGGTCCAAAGCTTTCCAGGGAATGAGAAAGGTTTAATAAAGGCTGTAGCGTTTTCTTTGTAAAAAAATAATTAAAGTAAACCGTTACTGCAACCAGGACACAAAATAATCCGCTTAATATTTTTATAAACAGCATGGCATTTCCGGTAATAATTTTCATGGGCTTTCGTATAATCAAAGCCATTCTGCTATATTCGGAAGTCTGATATGATACCAGATACCGTTCCCTTTTACAGGTGCCCTTCCTGTCATCTATACTTTTCCCGATATTGCTAATCCTGCTGTCACACACAATATCCCCTTCATCTGTAATCAGCGAAAATTCCGAATCACCATCCAGATATTCCTCCAGTACTTCCTGCATCACCTCCACCTGGGCAGTTAAAACAATGTGCCCAATCCGCTTATTTGGCGAAAAACCATTGACTTCCCGCACCAGATACAGGCATGTATTCTTCAGTGGGTTTTTTTACAGCGGAGCATAAAACCGCATGAAATCCGGTTGTGTTCCAAGCCGCATGATACAGCCGTTAATCTGTCCCTCCTGCGTTTCCCAGGCTTCCATTTCCGGGATAAATCTACGGATATCATAGTTCAGCTTCCGGGCTGGATTCAACGTATCATTAGCCATAATTAAAGAATCCGAATTGAATATATATACACCGTCGATATCTTCCCGAATCGTGATCAGGGAGGTATATAGGGCATTCAGATATTTTTCTGATGCCAGCTGTTTTCTGTATGTGTCACTCCCATAGCTGTTCAAAATCTCCTGTGTCTTTTCATCAGAATAGCACATCATGGAGACACGTGCCATATCCTTTAATTTATTGTCCGCAGAACTCAATGAGTTGGCAAGATACACACCCATCTTCTGTTCTTCACCGGCTATCGACTGCCTGTAATTGACTACCCCCAGAACTATGCCCATGATAATAAATCCAATCAGGCTGATCATTGTATTTACAGCCGTAACCCGCGTGCTTAACCGCCTGCCTGCATTTCTCGTTTTTTTATCTGCACTCACCCCTTCACAGCTCCCGCAGTCATTCCCGCAATCAGAAATTTGGAACCAAATATATAAAAAACTGCAATTGGCAGAAGGCAGATTACAAGGGATGCATACATGACCTCTATAGGAAAGTTCTGGGAGCCTGCCGTCTGTACGAATCGCAGAGGAACCACAGAGATAGGCTGGACGGATGTATCATTAATGAAAATCATTGCCATCTGCAGTTCATTCCAGGCTCCCAGAAAAGTCTGGATCAGCACAAATGCCATTCCGGGAACCGCAATAGGCATCATTACCTTAACAAATGTTTTAAATACCCCTGCGCCGTCAATTCGCGCTGCTTCCATTAATTCGTTGGGCAGCCCGTCAAAATAATTTTTCAAAACCATCAGGTTAAAACAGCTGTTCAGGGTTGCATAGGGAAAGATCAGGGAAAATGCCGTGTTGTTAATATGTAAGCCTTTCACTATCTGGAAGAGCGGAAATATCAGTGCCGAGGTGGGGATCATCATCCCCGTTAACAACAGATAGTACAAAGCTTTTTTCCCCGGAAACTTAAGCTTTGAAAATGAAAATGCCCCCATAGCAGATACCACCGACACAATCAGCAAGGTCCCGAATACTACAATAAAACTGGTCAGGAAATTAGGAAGCAGATTGACTTCTTCAAATACTTTTGCATAATTTCCCATTCCATTTCCCTCAAAAGACCTGATCAGCATAAGAATCAGAGGAAACAAAAACAGAAATGTAAATATAACGCATACCGCCTGTCCGAGAAAACTATATATCTTCGAATTCTTCATCACCCCGCCAGCTCCTTATCCTTATCATTGTGATAATACATTTTCAACTGAATCAATGTTATTACCATGGCTATCACAAACATAACCACAACAACTGCCGATCCTTCTCCCTGTTTAAAAAGGGCAAAAGATTTTTTATAAATATAGGTGGAGAAAAATTCCGTAGCATAATTGGGTCCTCCTTTTGTCAGCACAAACGGCAGGTCGAAGCACTTTAATGAACCCAGCATGCCCATGATGAATAGTGTATAGTGGGTACTTCTTAGCAGTGGAAAAGTAATCCTCGTAAACTGCTGAACCTTATTTGCTCCGTCTATTGTTGCCGCTTCATACAGATCACCGGAAATATTCAGCATATTGGCATAGTACATCAGCATACTGTATCCCGTCCATTGCCAGATATTCACGAACACAATACAGGCAAGCGCCCACTTTGGATCAGCAAGCCATTGCTGGCACAGGCTTTCCAGTCCGGCACTTCTGAGAAAGAGATTTAGAAAACCTCTGTTAGTCTCAAATATTTTCGAAAAAATATTCCCCACAATCGCCGGCGTTGCCACTACCGGCAAGTAAAAAATAATCCGGTAGAAACCGCTGAAATGAATCTTTCTGGAAAAAAACGATGCAAAAACCAGTCCCAGAAAAGCCTGTATTACAATCGTGCACAGCGCAAATACCACAAAATTCTTTGCTATTTTTAATGTCACCGGATCTGTCAGTATAGTTGCATAATTCTTTAACCCAATAAATGTCTTATGAATATCAATTCCATTCCAGTCATAAAAGCTGATTATGAAATTATAAATGATGGGATACACGATGAATACGCCAAAAAGTGCTGTCAGCGGCAGAATAAATAAATATCCGTGAAAACCTTTTCCTTTCACATTGTTCCCTCCCATACTATCTTTGCTGGGCTTTTGAAGCAGTCTCAATTGTCTTAGCCGCCTCTTGCGGAGTCACTTCATTCAGCGCCAGTGAAATCAAGGTATCGGTTATACTCTGTTTCAATTCTGCATAAGACATCTCCCGGTAACCTGCAACATTTGTTTCTGCCTGCTTTTGAATATAGTCCAGATTTTTCAATCCATCCTCGCTCATCCCCTGTACGTTTAATTTAAGGTCTGACCTGGAAGGGCAATAGAGAAAATATTGATTCACCAGAATATCCTGTCCATCATGAAGCATATAGTCAATAAACTTCCATGCCGCTTCCGGATTTTTCGTATTTTTATTCATGCACAGGCACACATCCACACCTGCTGTCACCGGGGATACATTGCCATCATTATTCCAGTCAATCAAAAAGACATCATGGTCTGCCCCATCCTGGTTAAAGACCTTATTTATCTGGGGATCTGCCTTATCCAAATAAGTGCCTCCCGCCCAGGAGCCGTTTAATATCATTGGAATGCTTCCTTCCTTTTGAAAAAGGTCCGCGGTATCGCTGTACATATTTACCCCCAGTGCACCATCCTGAAATACTCCCTCTGTAAACAGTGACTGCCAGATCTCAAAGGATTCCACCAGTTCCTCATCCGTAAATGGCACCTCTCCCTCTAATGCTGCATACAGCTTCTCTGAGTTGATGTCATTTGCAATGCTCATCCAGGTGTCAATATTGATCCAGGCATCTTTTGCTCCGATTGCCAGGGGATACTGCCCATTTTCCCGTAGTGTTTTCGCACAGTTTTTCAAATCATCCAATGACCTGGGTACATCCAGATTGTTGTCTTTTAACATGTTCACATCTGCCCAGGCATAACCCGCATAGGTAAGTCCCAGTGGAAGGCCATAATAATTCCCATCCTGCTTATCTTTCAGCAAGTCTTTACAATAATCCAAAAACTGGGATTCCCAATCCCCGCCCCATTCTCTCTCAGCATATTCTGTCAGGTTCATTTCAAAATCCTGAAATTCCTTAATCGTTGTTCCTGTCTGCATCCCGAATACATCCGGTCCCTGACCGCTTGCCATATCAATCTTCATCTTTTCCACATGGTCAGAATACGGCATATAAACATAGTTAACTTTAATGTCCGGATTCTTAGATTCAAAATCTGCTATCAATTTTTGAATCGCCTCACCTTCCCCGGGATTCCAGGTCTGAAACGTAATTTCCGTCACTTCTTTTTGGCTTCCCCCGTCAGAAGCTGCACTCTGCCCGCTGCTTTCCTTAGAAGCACATCCCGTAAGACAGGCCCCCACCACACATACTGCCAGTCCACTGTAAATCCATTTCTTTTTCATTCTCAATAGCCTCCTTTTCTATATGATTACAAGGTACATTATATCTGTTTCTGTTTTGGCAATATACCCGTTTTTTTGTTCATAATGTGTCTATATTATACATAAAGTACAAAATATAAGTCAGGAAAGGCGTTGAGAGAGAATATTCCAAGCACACAACCTATTAAAAATTGGATTCAGGCACGCCTTGTTAATTTATTCATAAGCATGCCTGGTTCAACATAATAATAGGTATATTAGAGGTGATGATAAGGAGATGATATAGGCTCCCTGACCGCTAATTATTACTTTAATCGAGATTATTCTAAGGTTTATAGTTACTTGATTGGAAATTGATTTAAGTTTACTGAATCAAAGATTGGTGAATCGACTTATAAAAAAGAATTGAGTCTTATAGATTAATGAATTAGAATTTGTAAGGGAGGTAGCAAGTGGAAAAAGGATTGAATTTTAGAACCTTGGATTATCAGAAAGAATATTTTAATACATATGAATATGCAGCAAGCTGTGGCTCACCTATCTGGTACAAGAATATACCGTTTTGATAGGCAGGAAGCCTGGCATTTTACTATGCCAGTTCCCCTGCTAATGCCGGTAAAGCATCCCCTGTAAGACGGTAAATTGTCCACTCATCCATAGGAATTGCCCCCATGCGTTTATAGAATGCAATTGATGAAGTGTTCCAATCCAGACAGCACCAGTCCATTCGCCCACAGCCGCGGTCTGTGGCAATTTTTGCAATACATGCCAGCATCAGCTTACCATATCCATTGCCCCTGGCCTCCGGCAGGACAAACACGTCCTCCAAATACATACAGGCTTTTC
Organism: uncultured Robinsoniella sp.; assembly: GCA_900539655.1. Lineage (GTDB taxonomy): Bacteria > Bacillota > Clostridia > Lachnospirales > Lachnospiraceae > Robinsoniella. Next base: position 19,985 of record UQCR01000067.1, on the reverse strand, counting down.
CCTGAAAGGTAGAGAAACTGTGAAAAAATACCGCGAAGGCAACAGCCTTTCCGTTTTGTTCTCCAAAGACAACTTCAGCCTGGTTTTTTACAAATATGGAATCGTACAGAATTTCCTCTGTCGCAACCACCTCGTCCTCCATCTTTTCATATACAGCCAGCGCCTTAATGAATTTTAGAATTAAAGGTGCATCTTCTTTCTCTGCAAACCGGATTCGGAATGATGGATCTTTTGTTTCTAAATATTGTGCCATGTGTTTCCTCCATTTAGTTGATTTTGACTTTTTCGGATCGCGCATCACGTTTTATGCTTCCGCATACTTATAGTACCGCCTTTTACAAAAAATGTCAAAACCTAAACAAACACCATTGCATTTTATAGAACACTTATAAAACGTTCGTTCTAAATAAGCATTCCATTATTCGGACTAATAATCTGCCCAGTCATAGAACTTTGAACGAGAATGCTGCAGACCAGTTCTGCAATGTCTTCCGGCGTGGAAATACGCTGTAACGGTAATTTTCCGCTAAGGCGGTACATCTTCTCTTCTTCCCCCTCCCACCATCTGGTACAGATTCCAGCGGGTGCTATACAATTTACCCTGATATCCGGAGCCAATGCACGTGCCAGGGATTTTGTAAGGCAATGCACTGCACCTTTGGATACTGCATAGGGCAGTGAGGAACCAGACCCCGTAATACCTGCAATGCTGCCCATATTGATGATGGCGCAGTCTCCCTGATTAACATTTAGCTTTTCTTCTTGCTTTTCTTTCTGCTTTTCTTTTTGCTTTTTCATAACCTGCGCAACTGCCCGGGCGCAATAGAACATTCCTTTAACATTCACCGAAATTAAATGATCCCACACTTCATCCGTAACGCTTTCCAGGTCCGATAAATCTATCTGTTTTGTTATACCTGCGTTATTTACCAGATAGTGAATTGCCCCAAACGCATTCTCGGTATCCCGTACTAACTTTCGTACAGCGTTATCATCGGATATATCAGCCTGGAGTGTGATTACCCTGCCGCCCATAGCTTCTATTATACGGGCAGTTTCCAGAGCTTCTTTTTCGGACCTGCAGTAGTTTAACGCTACTGCTGCTCCATATTCAGCCAGCTTTAAGCAGACTGCCCTTCCTACACCAGTTCCCCCTCCGGTTACAATTACAGTTTTATCTTTCCATGTTATCATTTCATCTGCCTCCTTTATCTTTATATATCTTTATTCACTTTCATCTATTATACATTTCTCCTGGCATCGTGTATAATAGTCCATAGTGATAACATCAATCAATTAAAATGATGAGGGGAAGAAAATGGAAAGTTTAGAACTGCGGATATTCAGAGAGGCAGCCCTGTCAAAGTCAATTTCAAAAGCAGCCACAAATCTTAATTACGTTCAGTCAAACATAACAGCACATATCAGAAAGCTGGAAGAGGAATTGGGCACCGCCCTGTTCATACGCCATGGTAAAGGCGTTACCCTGACAGAAGACGGTGAAAAGCTGCTGCACTATGCTGACACCATACTCGGAATGATGGATCATGCTTTATCTGCATTTCAAAAGGACTGTGATACCCTGCAGATCGGAGCTTCACAGACACTGGCAGCTTCCCGCCTACCCATCTGGATATCTGCATTCCGAAAATTGTACCCGGACATCCGGTTATCTGTGATCACCGGAAGCCAGGACAAACTGATACAAGATCTCAAAGACCATGTCCTTGACTGTGTATTTGTGGAACCCCGATATATATCACACCAGGTGAAATCCATCTTTTCCTTTACAGAAGAATTGAGCATTATCGCACCTTTGGAAAGTTCTCTGCAGTTATTGCCTTTTCACCCCATCGTCGTAAATGCACTGGCCACCTGCCCTTTTCGAAGACAGCTTGCCGACTGGTCCTTTTCTCAAAATCATGAGGAACCTGCTGTCATAGAGTTCGATACAGCAGAAGCAATCATAAACGCCGTGTCATTAGGCATGGGAATCTCCCTGCTGCCAACCAGCCTTATCGCTGGAAAAGATAACCTCACCACATATCAAATACCGGAAATAAAATCTATGGATCTGCATATGGTAACCAATTGCGCCGAGCAAAGCAGACAGGTATCTCAGTTTCGAGACATTACAGCATCCTTTTATTAAAGTAAAACGCTTCCCCAATGCAAAATGCCTGCACAGAAAATAATCTGCACAGGCACCTTGTCAGGAAACGTTTAACTTTCCGTATCTAAGCTGCGGATCGTATATTGTCCTTTTCCCATATGTTTTGATTGATATAACGCTTTATCACCGCATCGGTAAAGTGTGTTGTAATCTGTTCTTCCCTGATTATAAATACAACAACCAATACTGACGCTGATCGGTGTATTATGTACAGAGGCAATCCGAAGCGCCCTTATTTTTTCATAGAACCTGTCCAGCTTCTGTCTGCAAACAGTTTCGTCCGCGCACTTAACACTATACACAACGAACTCGTCCCCTCCCATTCGAAAAAACACATCTTCTTTTGAAAAAAGGGATCTAATTACCTTTGCAACCTCTTGCAATACCTCATCGCCGCTGGCATGTCCAAATGTATCATTGATATACTTAAAATCATCAATATCGAGAATACAAAATGCTCCATACACCTCCTGTTCAGCGAGATGCATTATTTTTTCTTCACCAATTCCCCGGTTATAAATCCCCGTAAGCACATCAGTCTGAGATTTCTCTTTGAACTTTACATAGTTTTCCACATTTTCAAGTCTGTCATCCAGGATAAAAAAATTAACCCCTGTAGCCAGAAAATAAAACGCCACTAAATCGATAAAGTCTTCTAAAAACAATTGAAAATCTTTAGCCAGGTAGTTACAGATACAGTATATAACCGCAATAACCGAGATATAGAGACACACCCGACAGGGTTTATCCAAAATAAATAGAGGAAGAATACCAATAAATATCATAATTGTGATAGATGGCTGCGTTGGGTCCAGGAAGGTTCCCAATAAAATTGCCATTATCATAACCGGGGTTATCACTCCATAAAAAGCAAGAATAATATGCCGGATCCTTTTCTTCTGCAGCCTGCCAGCCAGGAAAAAAATGGCAATAAAATAAAGTGCCAAAATTAAAAACTCCGTTTTAAATGTAACAACATCCTTCAATAACAAGGAAAATAGTAAGACTGCAACGGAAATAACAACCCCAACAACAGAAAAGTCCTTTAAGCTTTTATAATTTCTACTCCTGATCTCTTCTGCATATAAATCAACTGTTTTTCCTAAAAAATTATTTTTTAGTTTTTGGAACATCCATGGTCTCCTTTGTGCCTTATCTAAATATCGTATTCTAATACCACTTCTTCGGTTCAAACACGAAGTTAAAACTACAATTGTACCACTGCAATTCAAGATTTTATCGCTGCGGTACCAATAGTATAACATAATCCCTAAGAGTTTACCAATATTTATAAGACAAGTCCCGGAATGAAACATCCACACCTAAATAAATAAACGAAATTAAAAATGCCGGTTGACCTGTTACTTATACTTACACCAGGTCAGCCGGCATTCTTCTTTGTCCGGTATTCATTATACTGATTTTAAACTCTATTTTACTGTAACCGGGACTTCTTCTTTAATTCCGTTACAGATTACCCGGATAATGGTATTTCCTCTTTTAATACCTTCTACCTGTCCACTTTTTGACACCTTTGCTATTGTATGATCATCGCTTTTGTAAACAATTCTTTTATTTGGTTTTGCATAGGCCTTAAGCTTAACGGTTTTTCCCTTTTTTACGCCAACACTCTTCGTCTTGACTTCTAAAGAAGGTTTGCTGACTTTGACGGTACATTTCGCTTTTATGCCATTTGCTGTAGCAGTAATTGTTACTCTGCCTGTCTTCCTGGCAGTCACAGTCCCATTTTTAACCGATGCCGTTTTGGAATCACTGGTAGTCCATTTAACCTTATTGCCAGCCATTTTGACACCGTTGACCGTTGCAGCGAGTTTTGTTCTGGTAGTAATTTTATCATAAATGGTAATGGATTTATGGTTCAGTGTAATTGTTGGCTTCTTCACCTTAACACGGCAGCTTGCTGTAAATCCGTCTTTTACCGCCTCTATGGTTACTGTCCCTTTTCTTACCGCGGTTACTTTACCATTTTTAACCGTAGCAACTTTTTTATTGCTTGTCTTCCATACTACAGATGAACCACTCAGCCTCTTATTATTCAGACTGGCTTTTAATGTAATACTCTTTGGAGAGCCTTTCAAATAAAGTGAAACAGATGATTTATTAAGTGTCATCGCCTTTGCTGGCTGTACCGGCTTCTCCGTCTCTTTGGGCTTTTCCGTTTCCCCAGGTGTTTCTGGCTGTTCAGTTTCCTGGTTGTGATTATTATCATTATATTTTACATTCACTGTAACACCGCTGTAAGATGTTTCATTCAATTTTTCATCCAGAAGTTTCATTGCCCCGCTCGTTCCAAATCCCGGAACAACTCTCAGCCCCTTTATGGAAAACAGACCCAGTTCCGCTGTCTCTCCTTCTGAAATTGCAATTAGGCGGTCTGCGTAAAAAGTGAATGTTGTCTTTTTCGGTTCCCTCTTAACAATTACTTTCTGGTAACTGGATGCAGCCTCATCTGACCACTCCATGCTATAATCCTGTACATCCTGATCCACGGTTATATCAAACTGTACGGAATTCGCTTCTCTGTCCCAATTATGTATTACTATCTTATACTGATCCTTAATTTCTGTTTCCACCAGTTCCACAACCGGGTCAGGTGAAACTGCCAAAACAGTCACAGACCAGAATATGGATAACATCAATATAATAAATAAACTTTTTCCTATCCTTTTTTTCATTTGTATCTCTCCCTGCTGCATCAATAAATGTCAGAAATCAGACCATTAGTTGCCGTACAAATCCATTACCCTCTGCACCATAGATTCCACATCTGATTTTGTTACTGCCTTATCGGCCCCATCTATATCACTTTTTTTCAGTACTCCTACCCTTTTCAGATTTTCCACATCTGACTTTGCCCATTCAGGAACAGAACTGATATCTACATCTTCCTTCTGCTTTTTACTTGCTTCCGGCTCAGGCAGTGTACCAAATGCCCTGCTTACAATAACCAGCATATCCATGCCGTCAGCTTCTTCCTTTTCCCGGTCTTCCAACCCCTTCAACAGTGAATCCCTTCTAATTCTGTTGCCATACTGGGCAGCAGTTTCTATCAAAAAGTCTGATGCCTCACCTAAAGTCATCTTCTCTGTCGATGCCTGAGAATCCGCTGTTTCCTGGGTTCCCTGGGTTTCCTGAGGCGCTTGTGTTTCTCCCGTTTCCGGAGACTTCTGGGTTTCTCCAGCCTTCTGTGTCTCCTGGATCTTTTTCGTTTCTTCCGTTGTCCCACTTTGTTTTGCCGAAGGACTGCATGCCGTGATACCAATTGCACAGCCCAGTAAAATTCCAGTTAATACAGCTGCCTTTTTTGCTTTCAAATTAAATTCCTCCTTATATTTAAGCTTCCCTAACACTTATTATATGAAATTTGTAGGAATAATCAAGTAAAACCTTTCTTAACTATAGAAACAGTTCTCCATATAGAGCTTTTACCTTGTTCCGTGATATAATTATCCAATAGAATTTTATTCAGTGGAAGGAGCATCAATATGAGTTTCATAATTCTTGAACTGCTGGTGTTTAGGTGTAGTATACCGTTAACGGCGGTGTCAGGTGCGGTGATGTTATTGCCAGATGCGGAAACTCCGGTAATACAACGGAGCCCCACATCCATTTTCAGGTGCAGAACACTGCCCAAAAAAGATGATATCATAAAAAGCTATATTTACAGAGGATTATTAGTAAAAAACATTGAAAATGAATAATTTTCTGTTGCCCTAAAAGGGCAGGCAAAAAGCCGTGACTTCATCAAACCGTCACGGCTTTTGTTTGTAACCCTCTTACACAATAGCTCCCCCGCCATCTACTACAATAAACTGTCCCTGCACGTAACTGGAGGCATCACTGGAAAGATAGAGTACGGTTCCATTCAGTTCTCCCTTTTCTCCCGGGCGCCCTGCCGGATTCATCATGGAATATCCCTGTAAGAACTTCTCGGATTTAAACAGTGTTCCGCCTGTCATCTCTGTTTCAAATAAAGCCGGTCCTATTGCATTTACCGTAATTCCATATTTTGCATAAGAGCATGCCATGCCTTTGGTCAGACCGAGAACCGCAGACTTGGATGCGTTATAGGAATGGCGGATAAACATATCTCCTTTATCCGCGATGACTGCATTGACAGAAGCAATATTGACCACTTTTCCATATTTGCGTTCTTTCATCTGAGGAATGATATATTTGGACATAAGGAATATGCCTTTTACATTAGTATCAAAGGATTTATCCCATTCTTCTTCTGACAGGCTGTCTACGCCGCCGCGCACGGCAATTCCTGCGTTATTTAACAGAATATCGATATGTCCAAAGCGATCTAATACTTGCTGCACCGCTGCTTTTACACTTTCTTCATTTGTCACATCACAGCTGGCAGCCATTACGTTTCTGCCTGTTTTCTCAATATCAGCTTTTACCTGATTGAGCTTTTCTACACGCCTTGCAAGGATTGCCACATCTGCTCCAGCCTCTGCATAAGCCAATGCTGCATCAGCTCCCAGTCCGGAACTGGTTCCTGTCACAACTGCAACTTTTCCTGTCAAATCAAATAAATTTTTCATAATATACCTGCCTTTCTTTCTATTAAATAATATTAAATCCGCCCTGTTTCCATAAATGCGGTTCTGTCATAACGCCCTGTAAGCAAATAAGGAATCACAGCTTCCGCGTCTAAATTTTCCGCCAGATTCAGTTTATGCACCAGCAGGCTGTTTTTAGAATAAGCTCCGCCAACGATGGTATGAACCGGCAGTTCCGCCCAGGGATCATCAATGCTGGATTTCAGATCCAGTGAGACCAGTCCCGGTTCCCAGGATTGATAATTGTATTCGCAAAGGTTCATCAGCAATGCTCCATTACGGAAATGGGACACGCCATCTTGATCCGGCTCCCTGTCAAAATGGTAATAAAATCCGCCACCATAGGTCTTCTTTCCTGCTTCCGGTGCCTGGTACAGTGTATGGGTCAGAGGGCTGTTATATTCGCCAAGCTCCATAGCCGCCTCTACCAATTGCGTTCCTCTTCTGGTAACACTGGCAGTCACCAAGCCGCCACTGCGCCGGATGACAAATTCCCCACCCAGTTTTTTGGGAATGCTTCCATTGTCACGCCCACACTGGACAGCCATTTCTGCTCCGGGTCCTCCAAGCACCAGGCCAAGGGGATACAGTCCTAATGTTTTACCATATGTGGCATAAACACCCAGAATAGCTTCATAATAATCGTCTGCAAAGGTAGGATTTTTCACATGGCAGATGGACAGGGTAACCACCGGAATGGAAAATGGTTTCAGCGGCGGAGGCAATAGTCTTGCAATAGCTGCCGGATCCGACAGATAGCTGATATACAGCCCTTCCTGATTATCCATTAGAGAAATCTTACCAAACTGAGAAATTTCATCGGAAGACAACCTGAAGCTTGGAACTTTTTTCTTTTCTGCAAACAGTTCCCTGCCAGCTTCATATCCGGTGCGGACAGCAGGGGCAATGGTTCCGTCCTTCACTGCGCTTCCCACTACCTTAAGTTCAATGTTCTTATCCCTCAGCACCTCAGCCAGAGAGGCATCGGGGCAAAATCCCAGGGACAGTACAACTGCCTGTGCAAACACATCCACCTCCAGATGATCCTCTGTCCTCTCCAGTACAACACCATTGGCTTGAACCTCTTTTAAGGCATGCCCAAGCAGAAACTCCGTTTCATACTTTGCCAGGCGTGTGCAGACGTCCGCCACATTAGTATGATTGCAACCTGGCGCCACTTCGCCAAGCATATCCACAATTGTTACTTTATTACCCAGGTCACCCAGATATTCAGCTGTTTCCAGTCCCGTCAGCCCTGCTCCGATTACCACGACCCTTTTCTCTTTCAGATTTGCTTTACCACTGAGTACTTCTTCCACGGTATATACATTTTCGTTGTGGATACCCGGAATCTTTGATGGCACTACCGATACAGAACCGGTTGCAATGATCACACCGTCCGGCTTACATTCCATGATTATTTCAGGAGTTGCCTCTGTATGCAATCTGACTTCTACTCCCAGACGTTTAAATTCTTCCCGGTAATAGTCTGCAATCCATTGCATCCGCTCTTTCAGAGGCGGTTTTTTCGCCAGATTAATTGTGCCTCCCAGTTCTTCTTTACGATCCATCAGCACAACTTTCACACCGCGCAAAGCCAATGTCTGAGCTGCGCACATCCCCGCCGGCCCCCCGCCGACAACCACAGCCCGATGTCCTCCGATATCCCGGGGCAGTCCGCTGTACTTTCTCTCTCTCGCCAGTCTGGGGTTCAGTGCACATTCCGGCGGAAGCCCCGCTGCATTATATTCATTCAGGCTTTCAAAACAGCGCAGACAGGAAATGCATTTACGCAGTTCTTTTTCTCTGCCTTCCTGTACCTTCCTTCCCCATTCTTCATCAGCCAGCCACGCACGCCCCAGAGAAACAAAATCTTCTACGCCTTCCTCCAGGAATTTCTCAGCTACATCCGGTTCACGAATTGCAGATACGCCTATTACCGGTATTTTAACATGCCCCTTTACTGCCGCCAGCAGATCATGCCGCCAGCCCTGTGCAAAAGAAATCGGTTCAATACAGGTCATTCCTGTTTCATAAAGGCCGCAGCTTGCATCCAGGAAATCGATGCCTGCCTGTTCTAATGCCATGGCGATCTTAATGCCATCCTGAAGGTGAATATATTCTTCGGTTACACCGGTCTGATTCAGAAACTCCTCCACGGAAAGGCGCACCCCAACCGGGAAATCTGCTCCACAAGCTTTTTTGATTCCTGCTATAATTTCCTTAATGATTCTCAGACGGTTTTCAAAACTGCCTCCATACTCATCTTCTCTCTTATTGGTATAAGGGGATAAAAACTGCTGTAACAGATAACCATGGGCTGCATGAAGTTCCACACCGTCACAGCCTGCTTTTTGTACCCGGACTGCACCATTTATAAATTGCTGTACCAGTTGTTTTATTTCTTCCGTAGCCAGAGCACGGGTCTCCTGCTGCAGGTACTTACAGGGTATGGCAGATGGGGCTGCCACCGGCTGTCCGCCCATCAGCGCCGATACGGTTTCCCTTCCCGGATGATGCAGCTGTATAAAGATTTTAGTTCCGTGCTTATGTACCGCATCTGCTAATCGGGAAAGGGGCGCAATGTGGCGGTCTTTGGTTACCGATAACTGCCTCATAAGTCCTGCTCCATGCCCGTCATTGATTCTGGTAATTTCCGGAATGATGAGTCCGGCACCACCGATTGCCCTTGCTTCATAATATGCAATCATATCATCGGTAGGGGTTCCGTCCAGATTCGCCAGCCCGATTCCCATTGGTGACATGACCAGGCGGTTTTTCATTTCTACATTTCCGATTCTGCCTGATTCAAATAGTTTTTTGTACATACCATTACCTCCTTCATTTTCAAATACACTTCATCCAATGAAATAACCATATACCAGATGCAAATGTTTTTCAACGTGTACGATGAATGATAAATATTTGACAATTTGTGCACCATACACTATACTAATAACAAAGCTTGCTTTTCTACCAACGATCCCCTTCCAAAACTCCCTGTAAAGTGAGGTAATCCTATGACATTTCCACATCTGATCCAACAGCTGAACGATGAATTTTCTATTCATATTGTGTCCTCTGATGAAGACTGGGAGATACAGGATATCGCCCTTCTGGATTCCCGGCAGAAGGAATTTTTACGCAATACGCTATACTTTGGTTATGATCACCAAATGAGCAGACATAATAGTCCCACTATCCAATGTATCCTGGCATGTACCGGTGACGTTCCACTGTGTCTGTCATATTCCGGCAACTGTGCCACAGTGGAAGAAGCCTCACTGTTCGCTGTTTTTAATTATGCAAAAACAATGATTGAAGCAACCCGAAGCAAAGGATTGTATGAAGAGCTGGCAGCTCTGGCAGACAGTACCCGTTCAATGGAAGCCGTGTTAAATGCCGCTTCCATCCGCCTGGGTAATTCACTTGTGCTAAATGATATTAATTTTAAGATAATTGCCTCTTCTACCTCGATCCCTGTCATAGACCCCCTCTGGAAGTCCAATATCCGCCAGGGCTACTGCAATTATGATTTTATCGGTGCAGTCCGCCTTCTGGAACCGCTTAAAAATGCCGCCCAGACCACCGATGCAGTAGAGGTCTCTTGTACGGAATCCCCCTACCGGAAATTAAGCAGCAAAGTATTCCACAATGGCATACAGGTGGGATTTATCCTCATGATTGGGGGCGAATCTGCTATCCTGCCTGTCCACCGGGAAATGCTCAGTACCTTGAGCCAGGTCATCAGCTATATTCTCGCCCACTATATGCCGGATTTATTTCCGGTTACCAGCCCCCACCAGCAGTTGCTCTATGACCTTTTGATTGGTGCCCCCTCCGAAGAGATCGCCTCCCGGCTAAACGGAATGGCTTTCCCGCCCAAAATGTCTGCCCTCTGCATCAGCCCCACACAATACCTGGGAAGCCGTTATCTCAAGGACCACACCGTCAAAAATCTGAAGAGAGTGTTTCCCGGCACCCATGTTACCTATCATAAAAAAAACGTGATAGCCGTAATCCCTTTGGAAGAGGATGCAGACATCCGTGCCGAACATTTAGATAAACTTACGGAATTTTCCAAAAAGGAACATGTAAGAATCGGAATCAGCAATGCTTTTACCCAAATCAAGCATTTTATGCTGCATTATGAACAGGCGAATTCCGCCCTTGAACTGGGCCTGAGACTTGCCCCCGGTGATAACATCTGTTACTATCTGGATTACCAGATTTTTGATTTGTTTTCCAACATGAAATCCCCGGAATTTCTGGGCCGTTTCTGCCATCCTGCACTGACGCTGTTAAGACAATACGACCATAAAAATAATACACAGTTCTATCAGACGCTTTGTACCTATCTGGACTGTGGATGCAGCATTAAATTTACATCTGAACAGCTCTTTATCCACCGCAACTCACTGGTCTACCGCCTGAACCGAATCACTGATGTATGCCAGATTGACCTGGATGACACACAAACCTGCTTTTTACTGCGCCTTTCCTTTTTGATTGACAAATATAACGGGTTGAATCAGGAGCAGCTGATGTCCAAAATGTTTCATTGCAAATCCTTATAAATTGCGATATAATTACTTTAATTGCTATTCAGACAGAACCAGGAGGTGAGATGTAGGTATGAAAGACGACCAATACGAACAATTAGCCGCAGTTTTACGACCAATGCTGAAAAAAAACCTGATCCAGACATACGAAGCCTACATCAATTGCAGTAGAGCAGGTCACTATATTCGCAAAAATATATTAAAATTAAAACACGATGATCTCACCTTAGAGAAAATAATTGCCCACGCAGTAAAGGAAGCTGCCTCTGAATCCATTGACGTGGAAGAAGCCATCCGTAAATTGCGTGAATTGCGCCGGGTTTATAAGCGAAACTGGTCGGATACCATTCGTGAAGAAGTTATGGATCCTGATAATTTAAAACCCCGTAACCCCCAACTGCTGCGCAAAGAAGCTGAAGCAGCTTACGATATCAGCATTTATAAAAGAACTGACCACCGTAAATCGGTAGAAGCCCGCATGCGGGACCGATATGAAGAAATTGAAAACTGGAGAGCAGACGTAACCGCTTTGATTACGGATTTCCATTTTTACGGCGGTAAACCAGCTAAATCTCAGGCGAATGCATTTATACATGACATCGCCCTAGAATCATTGATTATTGTCAACCGTGAATTCAATGGTTCTTTGGAAGGTTACACAACAAAATTCCCTATGGTTTACATGCAGGCTCCGATCTTCAACTATCGGAGTACAAATCTGGATTTTGAAGTTGAAATCCTGCAGAATGAAATTCGTCTTTTCAACAGCTATGACTTTGAAGGCGGAAATGTCCGGGTAGAAATGAGTACGGAAAACCTGGATCTTCCTTCTGTAACTTCGGCAGATACTTTAGAAGAAATTAAATCGAAATATAATATTAATACCATGACAAAGCGGGATCTGGATATGAAGGACCGGGAGATTTTGAACTGTCTCTATACCATGATGTCCGCAGAAACAGTTCGTACCAGGTTAATCACTGGGAAATTGAAAAATCTGGCACGTTTGGTATTTAACATTGAAACTCCCCGTAAGAAACATCTGGACGATATTAAAGAACGGCTCTTTAAGCTGCAGGACTACAACTATTCGGTGACCATTACAGATAAGGAAACCGGCAAAGAGGCTGAAAAGCTTCAGTTAAACATGATCGTTACCGCACGTGTCTATGAAGACCACGGTGTTGTTTATTTTGAAGTTCAGCCAAGTGACCAGATGATTAACACTTATATACAGAAAAAATATGTCAATATTCTTTCCCAGAGCTATCGTCTGATTGATTCGCCTCAGACCAAGGCCATTCTGGTTATGCTGCAGTCGGAACGATTAATGTCCTATATGAACAACAGCCTGGACGCCACATTTACTTTAAATTATTTTCGTGCCCATATGAAGCTGCCCCGTATGAATCCCGCGGCTTTGAAAAAAGAGCTGGACAAACATTTAAAGATTCTAAAAGATAAGAAGATTGTTGTGGATGAATATATGATAAAGCGTGCTGAAATCGATGTCCATTTCACACCTTTGGAAGACCGGGAACTGATTGCTTACGGTGTGGAGCGCAACCTTCTGGCTGAGACAAATATTATTGATGCAGAGTACACGGTAAAAGCTTAAAGTTAAAGATTACTTATTAGACTACAATACAACTCCTTAATTGAGGTAAACCCATGAGACATTTACGCACCTGTTGTCATCCAGACTGACAGGTGCTTTTTTTGTATATTTGTAACGAGTAAATTTATGCATGAAAATAGAAGCAAAGCATTATATTCCCTTGATAACAGCTATCACGTTATCATGAATTTTTTAATTGCTTTTTCTGAAAAAATCCCCAAATTGCCAAAACAAGGCTCACATTATAAAGGTACCTTACTTTTTTTCAAAAAGGTATTGACAAATTAGTAAGGTACCTGTATTATATTAATCAAGGTACCTTTGTAATTTTCCAATACACCCTGGAGCGTGTTTTTAAATGCTTACTGGCACACTCTGGAACTCGAATTGAAAGGAGAACAATTATGAGCGAACAATTTAAAGATTTAATGGAATTATTTATAAGAGCAGACGCACTTCTGCACCGATATCAGGGGACATATTTTCGAAACTTTGGACCCTTTGCCAGTCCACATAAAGGTCAGGGACGTGTACTCTCACTCTTAAAACTGCAACCTGAAATTACACAAAAGGAGCTGGGATACTTATTGGACATGAGGAACCAGTCCCTGGGAGAACTCCTGGGTAAACTGGAACGAAGTGGCTATATCACCCGTACTCCTTCCAAAAAAGACCGTCGGGTCATGAATATCAAACTCACTGAGGAAGGAGCAAAAGCCGCTGAACAGTTGGACGGCAAGCAAGATGATGTAAACCAAATCTTCTCATGCCTCAGTGATGAGGAACAGGCTGTATTAAGTGATTATCTGGAGCGGCTTATCGATGCCTTAGAAAAGACATTTGAAGAATTGGGTATTCCGGAGCATGAGCCTGGCCGTCCCTGTGGACATTCACGTCCACATCCCCACGGACACCCCCACCAGCGGGAACGGGACTTCGGTGGCCCTATGGGATTTGGCAAACCTTTTGCATCCGCACATGATCCAAGGGCATCTTTTATGGGCCATCCGGGTTTTGAGGGTGCTCCAAAACGCCCGGTGGGATATGGATATGAAGAAACCGGGTATGCAGAACACCCAGGCAGGCATGGACGCAAGGACTTCTGTGAATATGCTGAACATCCCGGCAGGCATGAGCACGAAGACTTTTCCGGTTACGCTGAACATCCCGGCAGGCATGAGCACGAAGACTTTTCCGGTTACGCTGAACATCCCGGCAGGCATGAGCACGAGGGCTTGGATAACATTGTTGACGATTCCCACATTAACTCAAACGACATAGACACCAAAGATCGCAATGCAGAATAACGATACAACAGAAACAAGTAAACATTATTTTCAGGCAGTAAAGGGGTGATCTTATGTTTACAAGTATTGTACTATTTCTATATGGCCTTCAGTTTCTAATAAAGGATTCGTTTAAAAAAAGCAGACCAGAAATCAGCCTGCAAGCCACTGTTCATAAAATAAAACAGAGCACTGAAAGCGAAATGAATATAATAAAGAATTTTATTGAAAGACTGGCAGCTATAATTTTAGGAGAGCAGATGGGCATTTAACATCTGCCCTTCTGTTTTTTTGTAATTTAACCCGTAACTGGGCTTGTTTCCATATCATAACAGTTGTCATCTTTGTTCGTAATAACTTGCCATACCCCCTAAACTTTTATATAATTAAAGCATAGGAAAGGGGGAATGACCCATACCGGAAAGCAGGAGATATTGTGCATAGCACAGGCTGTTGCACAATGATAAAAAAGCAGCCTTTGCTATTTCCAAAACTTTTAGGTGGCGCATGATGTGCCCCAAATGTATTTGAAAATTGTGGAGGTTAAAATGAAGATAATAAAAATTCCAGATAGCGGCAAAATGAATGTAACTAAAATTCAAGATTGTGACAAGATGAATTTTATGGAGCTTCTTCTTCTTGCAGATGAAGATGTAAAAATGGTAGAAAAATACTTACATCGGGGAGAACTGTTTGCATTGTACGATGATGGCTTAAAATCTGTTTGTGTGGTTACCCGGGAAAACGAAGATGTTTGTGAACTTAAAAATATTGCCACTTATGAACAATGGCATGGCAAAGGATATGGGCGCAAACTCTTAGACCACATATTTTCCTACTACAAGGATAACTTTACATCGATGCTTGTGGGAACCGGTGACATCCCATGGATATTGCAGTTTTACCACAAAAACGGCTTTCGATTTTCTCACAGGGTTAAGGACTTTTTTATAGACAACTATGATCACCCAATGTTTGACGACGGGATTCAGTTGAGAGATATGGTTTATTTAAGTAAATTCTTATAACATATTCTTATATCGGCAATAACATCTGAAAGTTGTTAGACAGGATGGAACTCTACAACCTTAAAACCAGACCGATCCGCAACGATGGTCTGGTTTTTCTAATATCTAAAATAATAATACTTCTATGACGCCCGTTCACCTTTCATGCGATAAACCCGGTCTGTAATATTCATCGTGGACTGCCTGTGTGACACTAGAAGAACGGTTCTTTCCCTGCACGCTTCCTGCAAAGACTTCAGTACAATTCCTTCGTTTAAGCTGTCCAGACTGCTGGTTGGCTCATCCAGCAAGAGAAATGGTGCATTGTGCAGAAATGCTCTGGCAATTCCAATTCTCTGTCGTTCTCCCCCTGACAGGGTATCTCCAAGTTCACCCACCGGAGTATCATAGCCTTTGGGCAGTTTTTCTATAAACTCATGAATGGATGCTTTCTTGGCTGCCGCTATGATATCTTCCCGTCTGGCATGGGGATTGGCAATTGCTATATTTGCCCCGATGGAATCATGAAAGAGATAAGTTTCCTGGATTACATAGCTTTCCATGTTTCTTAAATCAGATGTATTGATATCCCTGACATTTTTATCTGAGATTTTCACACTGCCCTTTTGCACATCGAAGAATCGCATCAATAGCTTTAATAGCGTGGATTTACCGGAACCGCTTTTCCCATAAATTCCGATGATCTCCCCTTGTTTTATTTTCAGGGAATAGTCCTTTAAGATCTCTTCCTTGCCATAAGCGAAGGAAACCTGTTTGCAGCAGACATTGGAAAAGCCGGTTGCTGCTTTCCCTGCCACTTCTTTGATCTCAGGTTCTTCTTCCAGGAGCGATAATACCCGCTCGCCGCTTGCCAGTGTTTGATTCAGATTATTAGACAGGCTTGATAATGCAGCAACCGGTCCAAAGGAACCCATCATGGCAATGGTGCAGATAATGACTCCGGTAAAATTGCTGTATCCTGAAGTATAGGCATACAGCATCAGGAAAAGCATGCTGAAAGAAAATAAAAGAATCACAAGATTAGTTGCCGCACGGGAACCGCCCTCCATTTTCTGTAATTCTTCCTGCTCCCCGGATAATTTTTCCGACTGCTCTCTCATGCGTTTCTTTTGCTCATCCCCACGCCCATATTGAATGGTTTCATGTAATCCACGCAGATTATCCAGAACAAAACTGTTCATTTCACCCAGATCATTGCGGTATTTCATGCCTCTTGAGGAACCTCGTTTTGAATTCCAGAGGGGAAGCCACACTCCTACTACAAGGTAGCCTGCAAAAGCAAGTATTCCTGCCGGAAGATAAAAGTACCCGATAAAGAATGCCATGAACAGAGATGTTAAAAATGCAATGGCAATTGGAGAAATCGTATGGGCATAAAATACCTCCAGAAGCTCAATATCACTTGTTATAATGGAAATTAAATTTCCTTTGTCTTTGCCCTCCAGTTTCGCAGGCGCCAGCTCTCTAAGTGCAGAAAATACTTTGTGGCGGATTATTGCCAGCAGTTTAAATGCAATATAGTGATTGCAGGCCTGTTCGCCATAATGAAGGATTCCCCTGCAAATGGCAAAGGCGATTAGCAATCCAAAAGTGGCAGTCAGTGAAAGCAGATTCTTTTCACCCAGGCCATGGAGAACACCCACCCCTGCCAGTATTGTCAGAAAGATTGCAAAGAGATACCCCACAACACCCAGCAAAATTGCCGCTGTCATTACGTGAAGTAGTGGTTTGATCAGACCGATCAATTTTCCCATAATTTTAATTCCGCTTCTACGATGCATACT
The DNA here is from genome assembly GCA_900539655.1 of uncultured Robinsoniella sp. Classification (GTDB taxonomy): domain Bacteria; phylum Bacillota; class Clostridia; order Lachnospirales; family Lachnospiraceae; genus Robinsoniella. Next base: position 2,942 of record UQCR01000067.1, on the reverse strand, counting down.
CTGCTCCTTCCTTCTGTCTGTACTGTTCCAACTGCTGTTGGTTTTCGTAAAGTTTTGCATAAACCCCAGAATTGCCCAACAAATGTTCATGGGTTCCGGATTCTGCAATTTTCCCGTTTTGAAGAACGTAGATGTAATCCGAGGAAACTACATTTTGCAGCCTGTGAGATATCAGCAGAACGGTTTTGCGCCCGGCAAGGCCATAGATAACTGACATAATCCGCTCTTCACTCTCAACATCGATATTGGAAGTTGCTTCATCAAAAATATATATTTCCGAATCATGCAGCAATGCCCTTGCCAGCGCCAGTCTCTGCTGTTGTCCACCAGAAAGGTTAGAACCTTTTTCCTGCAGCTTCGTCTTTAACCCCTGACCACTATATAAGAACTCGTACAGGTCAACATCTTTTAAAACCTGATCCATCTGTTCTTTAGATGCCCTGGGATTTCCCATAGCCAGGTTTTCTTCTACCGTGCCTTTAAATAAATAGCTATTTTGCCCAACCATGGTAATATGTGACATCAGACTTGCTTCTGAAATATCCGATAGTTCTGTGCCCCCGATGGTAATGCTGCCTTCGTAACCTTTATTCCTGCTGGTCAGAATAGCCGCCAACGTACTTTTTCCACATCCAGAGTTACCTACCAGTGAAATAATACTACCCCTGGAGATTTTCAGATTAACGTGATCTAATATCTTGCGCTCACTGTTATAAGAAAATCCCGTATCTTTGAATATGATAGAATGATCCTGGCTTGGTACTTCTTTTTCTCCGTTCTTTGCTTCCGGCAGATCCAGAAGCCGAAACATCTTATCACTTGCCGCCATTCCATTCATTGCGATGTGAAAGAATGAACCCAGAACCCGAAGGGGAATAAAAAATTCAGCAGCCAGCAGAATCAGTGTAACGGTTCCGGCTAAACCTATATTTCCGGCTAAGTATTCACGGACTGCAACAATCATTCCAATCGCTGCCCCGCCATAAGCAACCAAATCCATTACACTGATAGAATTCAGCTGCATGGTCAATACCCGCATAGTAATGCGCCGGAACTGCTCAGACTCTTTATCCATTTCTTCTGCTTTTTCCCCGTCAGCCTGATAAATCTTAAGCGTTGTAAGCCCCTGCAGATTCTCTAAAAAGCTGTCTCCCAGCTCCGTATAAGAACCCCAGTATTTATTCAGAAGCTTTTTTGCAAATTTCTGAACGCCCATTATGGATGTCGGAATGAGCGGCACACAGATAAGCAGTACAATACATGCTTTTAAACTGATAAAAGACAATACTGCAAATAATGTCAATGGTGCCAGCAGACTGTAAAATAGCTGCGGCAGGTATTTTCCGAAGTATATTTCCAATTGCTCCACGCCTTCTACCGATACCTGAACCACCTCTGCGGTTGAGATTTTTTCCTTATAGGAAGCACCCAGACGCAGCAATTTTTCATAAATCTTTTCTCTGATTGTGATCTTTACATCTCTGCTGGCGCGAAAGGAAGCTTTTGCCGCAAGCCTGTCGCAGCCAAACCGAATGAATACCGATGCTGCGAGGATACAGACACTGACTACCAGAAGCTGCGTGCCCAGCTTCCCGCTATATGTTTTTTCAATCAAGTTTCCAATAGTTATTGCTGCTGCTATGTTTGCAATGAGAGCCACCCACTGCCACATTACATTTTGTACGATATATTTTTTTGATTCCGCCAGTAATCCGACTAATCTTGTTTTAATCATGGCGTTTTGCCTCCTTCTTTTTTTCTCTCAGGGTACACCACAAATGGTGCGATGCCATAAACGGGCATCTCTGTATCTTTTTCTCGGCATACTTGAGCAGTACCCGGCATTCCGGGCACAATCTATCCCGTTTTGAATCCACATCTTCTGATTTCCTGTTGCCAGGGCTGCCATTGCTGTCATCGCCCGTCACATGATTTTTCCTGCAATACAGACGAATCATCATACTGACTGTTTCCTGTTCCCGGAGACGCTTAAGCTCTCCTTTGCTGCGTTTCCCTGTCATATTATTCCGTTAACTCCGTTCTGTCTGCTCCATAATCCATTTTTCTTTTACTGCCCGGTATTGTTGCGATACGAAAGAAGAAATAATAATATTTAAAGATTACCAACAGGACAATGACTACTCTTCCGGGAATATTATGCATCATAAAAAATGCAAGCGTCAGCATCGCGGATACCGGTAAAAGGATGAAAAGCTTTGTCTTAAGCGTCATAGCCCGGTTTTTGATAAAACTGTCCAGATGCTTTCTGTAAAGTCCTGTGTTCATAAACCAATCATGAAACCGTTTGGAACCCTTAGCAAAACAAAATGAGGCTACTAACAAAAATGGTGTAGTGGGCAGTATTGGCAATATTACCCCAATCGCCCCAATTCCAAGACTTATAAATGCAAGTATCAGCCACAGTAATTTAAATGGATTTTTTTTCATATACGCCTTCCTTCCTTTTCCCAACTCTTTATTCAATATTTGTCTTCCGAATTAGCATAAGCTAACTTATCTACGCTATAGTTATATATTAAGAAACAGAAACTGTCAATGCGAATAAAAAAGTGTTGCATACGCGCAACATAATCTGAATCAGGCTAAAATCACTGATGATTTCAACATCTTACTGTTGTGCAAGTGCAACACCTGGAATCTTATTGATAAATTTTCTCGCAACTGCCGGCGGAATGGCATACAAGAGGGAACGTTTTGTAATGTTCTATCAAATGCATTATATTGGGGTTTAGCTGAGGAAGGGACGCTTTGTGTAATATAAGTAGTGTGCGGAAAGATGGGCGTGGGAAACTGATATGGACTCCGTCAGCTTGCCGCAGAACTGGTATTTTCTAACCTTTGCGGAGCGCTTTTTGGCGGCACGCGGGCATTCGCTCCGAAATCCTGATGCATTTCGCAGCTCAGTGCCCGCTTAGTATCCG
>UQCR01000066.1 GCA_900539655.1 uncultured Robinsoniella sp. | reverse complement strand
GGGAAGGTTAGAAAATGCCAGTTCTGCGGTAAGCCTTCCAAATCAATGTCCTGGTCCGCCCCCTTCTCTTTCCGTACACAACCTCCATCTACAAAGCGTAATTAATCAGCGAAATCCCAATATAATGCATTTACTAAAACATTACAAAACGTACGCAGTAATACTATCACGCACTTAATTACAGGAGATTTTACGATAAATCCGTTTTAATAATATATGCGCTACAACAGCCGCCAATACCTCGGCAATTGGAAATGCAATCCATATTCCCAGTGCCCCCATTGATCTTGACAGAAAATATCCCAGCGGAACCGTAACAACAAATTGTCTGAGCAGGGAAACGATCAGTGATTCCTTTCCTCTTCCCAGCGCTTCAAAAGTACCGGAATTCACGATGCCAAGGGATGAAACCAGGAATCCCAGGCTGATTACTCTCAGTGCTTCCACACCTATCTTCATCATGTCATCTGTAGCGTCGAATAACATCAGAATCTGCCTTGGGAAGACAAGGGCTCCAATGGTTCCGATCAGCATAACGCAGAGGACTACCAGAAGGCTTAAACGTACCGTCTGCCTCATACGTTTCTTCTCGCCGGCTCCATAATTAAACCCAATAATAGGCCTCATCCCCTGAACCACACCATTCGCAGGCATATAAATAAAGGTCTGGAGCTTAAAATATATACCCAGTACAGCCACATGAAGATCCGAGAACCTGGATAAAATACCGTTTAATATACTCACCAGCAGTGACGGCAACGCCATCATAATTGTCGAAGGGATACCCACAGAATAGATTTGTTTGATTATTCCCTTATCAAAACTTATATAACGGAATGAAATTTTAATTCCGATATCTTTCTTACGGTAGACCAGCACATACAGAAGAAACGCGCAGATCTGTCCGATAACCGTTGCGATTGCTGCTCCTTTTACCCCAAGTGCCGGAAAACCCAGGAGACCAAAAATCATAATAGGGTCTAATATAATATTAATGATACAGCCGCTTGCCAAAAGTGCCATCGTGGTTACCATATCTCCCACTGCCTGAAATATCTTCTCCATGCTGATCTGCAACAGGCAGCCAAATGCCAGACAGAGTACAATATAAGAATACTCACAACCCCATTTTAAAATCGTGGCATTCTCTGTAAACATACTTAAGAATGGTTTCGTAACGATGATACCAACTGCGCAAAACAAAACTGCATGAATCACAGTAAGCAGCATCCCAATGGACGCCGTCCTATTCGCCTTCTCAAAATCTTTTCTGCCAATGCTGATGGAAATGGCAGAGCTTATCCCAACGCCAATTCCGACGGCAACGGATACCACAATATTTTGCAATGGATATACCAGTGAAACTGCCGTAAGTGCCTCCGGTCCCAGTCTAGCCACAAAGATACTGTCCACAATATTATAAAGTGACTGCATCAGCATAGAAAGCATCATAGGTACCGCCATAGACATCAACAGCGGAAAAATAGCCTTTGTTTTCATTTTATCTTGATTTATTGCCATAACTGCTCTTTCCTCCTCTTAAAATCAAATACCATTTAACCAGAACCTGCTTTTATTTATGCCTTATTGAAAATCGCAAAGAAAAAGCCATATATTTTCCTGTTTAATTCAGAAACAGGCAAACATATAGCTTTAAAAGCATTCTATTAAATAAAACTTAGAAAATCATATCATAAAATATTATATTTGGCAAGATTTCTTTCTATGCCGGAAAACTTACAGATATGAAACTTACAGACATCTACGAAACCCACAGATATGAAACTTACAGACATCTACGAAACTCACAGCCATCCACATAAAGCGCTGCAAAGAAGATGCTGCCCGGAAGAAAATGTCTTCTGACCAGGCAGCATATTATTTTTAGAATAATTTTTCTACTACTGCTCTTGATGTTCCTTCATTATTGAACTTGCAGCTTTCATAATTTTTCTCATAAAACTCCTGATATAACAGATCTATTAAATACAACTGGCTTAGTTTTGCCGTCATGGAACCGCCCTCTAACGGGCCTTCACTGGAACCGCATAATAAAATGGCATCCGAATATGATGTCAGCGGTGATTTCTGAAAATGTGTGATGCATGCAATCTTTGCGCCTGCCGATTTTGCCACTTTTGCAACATGTATGTTGTCTTTGGTTGCACCTGAGTATGATATAATTACAATCAGATCCTCTTCGGTTGTCATGGACGCTGCCATGGCCTGCATATGAGGATCTGTAATGCAGATTACCTTATTGGTAATTCTTAAAAATTTATTCCTTGCTTCTTCTGCAGTCAAAAGGCTGTCTCCTATCCCAAAGAAGAAAACCCTCTTTGCCTGGTCAAACATCTCCAGAATTTTGTCAAAGTTATCTCTGCTCAGAAGCATATAAGTCTCTTTGATTGCAGCTAAATGTAATTGCAGAACCTTTTCTGCCATCTCTCCCAGGCTGTCATCAAACCGTCTGCTCTCCAGCACTGTCTTGGTACTGCTGCTAGATGTAGCTCCCTGGCTGAGTGACAATCGCATTTTGAATTCCTGGTATCCCTGCAGTTTCATTGTCCTGCAGAATCGATATACACTGGTATCGCCTACTTTACAGGCATCTGCCAGATCCGTAATCGACATGTACAAAACCTTACTCTGATTCTTAATTACGTAATCCGCCACCTTTTTCTCCGCTTTTGTAAACTGATTGTAAGATGACTGAATCTCTAAAATGATATTTGTGTTATCCACCTGTTCACCTCCTTGGTATTTACTCTCAATCTCCCTTTAAATCCAAGGCTATCTGTACAGCCCCCAACAATCCGGCTGTATTCCCTAACTGTGCCTGTCTAATATTTACGTCACGATAGCTCTCCATGACATTATTATACAGAATGTTACCGATTTTATCCAGTATGTATTTTTGTTTCATGACTCCTCCGCCTAAAATTATGCAGGAAGGATTAAAAATGTGTGTAAGAGACACCAATCCAAGCACGATTTCTTCGATCCAGGCATCAATAATACCTGCCACCTCAGGATCTGTGCGCCTTTCAAATACTTTTCTCCCATTGCAAAGGCTCTCATCCAACATCATTGCGCTCTTAACTAAAGCTGTTGTGGAAGCATACCGCTCATAGCAGCCGCTGAAAATATCTCCGGATGCATCCCTGTCTCCGGGATGTATCACAATACCGCCAAACTCTCCTGCTGAATAACTGCTGCCTTTATAGATTTTACGGTCAATCACAATCGCTCCGCCCACACCGGTACCATAAGTCAGACACAGGAAATCCGAACATTCCCTACCTGCTCCAAAGTTAGCCTCTCCCAGTGCAGCGGCATTTACATCGTTCTCAACTGCTGTGGGAACGTTAAATCTTTCTTCCATAATCCGCTTCACCTCCATTCCCGTATAACCGGGAATATTGGAATTGGCATACCGGATACATCCTTTCGCAGAATCCACCTGCCCTGCCGTACTGATCCCTATCCGCTCAAATCCCTTGTATTGCTGAAGTATATCCATTGCTCTTTCCATTACCCAGGCACCGCCGTTTTGTGCATTTGTATCAGATTCCTTTATATTGCATAAACGCCCATCGGAAAACTCTCCTGATTTAATAGATGTTCCGCCGATATCAAGCACTGCTATTTTCATATAGATTCCTCTCTTTTATCACCTTACTAATTATTTACTGCAACCTTGATTACACATTTTTTCAGATACCGCTGTTCATTTTCCATAATTCCGGGCTTATGCGGCTCTTCTCCCATGCAAATAATAAATCTGCCAGGTCCCATAATGCAGGAAGCAGACCTTGCACAGGAAACTGTGCCAAAATCTGTCTTCTCATCAAAGCTCTCCAGGGTTTCTGCTTCTCCCAGACCAATTTGAATGATCTCTGTTCCCTCTATATCAATTTGTATATCCATATATTTTTTATGAATTTCAAATTTACCTTTTTCTTCCTCCTGGGCCTGGGCTTCCATTACATTTGCAAATACATATTCGCCCATAATTTCTGTCCTTCCCAAAGGTAATAAATCCAGTTCATTCGCAGCCAGAAAATTAACTGCAAGATCCAGATATCGGCTAATGCCGCGGTAACGCTGTATATTCTCTAAATTGTCATATATCATCTTTTGATCCCTTTCTTAATCTGTGTCGAAACATGTATTAAAATAACATTTTGAACGTAATTGGCAAAAAGAAAGGGAAACCATCTTTTCACATTATGATATTGCATCATATTCGTGTTTTGATAGCTTCCCTTATCCCTGTCAAATCAGCCCTTTACTGCTCCCATGGTTATTCCCTGTGTAAAATATTTCTGGAAAATCAGGAATACTGCTACAATGGGAATTGCAGCCAGAGCCGCGCCTGCCATAATCAGTCCATAATTCGTAGAAAGTTCTGCCTGCATAGTAGCCACACCAAGGGGAATTGTCAGGTTCTTTCTGGAAGACAGCATAACTAACTGCATAAAGTAATCATTCCAGGTATTAATGAAGGTAAATATCGCCAATGCGGCAAACCCCGGCTTCACAATTGGAAATGCAATACTGCTAAATGTACGAAGTTCGGTACAACCGTCTATTTTTGCCGATTCCAGCAGTTCTGTAGGAATATTTTCACTGAACTGCTTCATCAGGAATACGCCAAAGGGCCAGCCAATCAGCGGAAGGATAACCGCCGCCATGGTGTCATGGATTCCCATCCAGCTGATCATATTAACCAGGGGTACCAGGATAACCTGTTTAGGCAGTGCCATTGCACCGATAAATATCGTAAATAAAATCTTTTGTCCATAAAAACGTTTTTTAGCTAAGACATATCCGGCAAGTGCCGATGTCAGGCAGACAGCCAGCATGGTAATCAGCGCGATCAGAACACTGTTTAACAGCCATCTTGCCGCAGGATTTTGCACCAGCAGCCTTTGAAACTGCTCAATCGTCGGATTGGTGGGCCACCACTGTGGTGGTATCTTCACTGCATCCCCCTGTGTCTTGAATGCACCTGTCATAATCCAGTAAAAAGGAAAAACAAAGATGATGGTCAGTATGCTCAGAATAACAGTTGATACAATTGTAAATGGTGTTGATTTTTTGTTCATCTTTATGTCCTCCCTCCTAATATTCTACATCGCTGCCCAGGAATTTAAACTGAAGCAGGCTGATGACACCGATAACCACGGTTAAAAATACACCCATTGCATTGGCATATCCATACTCGGACAGCTTAAATGCTTTTTCATACAGGTAATACATAATCGTCGTAGTGGCAAAGTTTGGCCCGCCGGAAGTCAATAACTGAATGAGCGAGAAGCACTGGAAAGAGTTAATGGTTGTAATTACTACTATGTAAAGTGTTGTGGGAAGCAGGCTCGGCCATTTAATTTTCCAGAACACCTGGAATTTATTAGCGCCGTCAACTTCCGCTGCTTCTACCAAAGATTTGTCAATATTACCCATTGCAGCAATATATAAAATAATTGGCTGACCAACTGCAGTTGTCAACAGGATGATAATAATTGCCGCAAGGGCATACTTCTTATCTCCCAGCCACATAATATTCTGATTTATCACATGCGCAGATTTTAAGGTGTAATTTAAAATACCGGAAAGCGGATCATATATCCATCTCCAGACTACAGTTACGGCAACCGTACCCGTAACAACAGGAAGGAAAAATACACATCTGAAAAATGATCTTGCAAATGCTTTTCTCTCATATGTCTGTGAAGAAACAAATAACGCAAATGCTACTACAATCGGAACTGAGCCGATTACGATAATAAGTGTGTTGACCAGTGATTTCTGAAACGTTGAATCCTGAATCATTGTGATGTAATTATTTAAACCTACAAAAGTAAACTCCTTCATTGTATAACGGAAAAAGCTGGTGAATACCCCCATTATCATAGGTATTAATACAAATATTATAAAAAAGAGTAACGCTGGAGCCAGAAAACAATAAGATACTATTGTTTCTCTCATTCTTAGCTTATTTACTTTTTTCATGTTTTCCCTCCAAATCCCATAAGTGTATATAAATAGATGATTTTACAGATCAGGCACTGCAATTATGGTGCTAATATCCAATTGCAGCGCCCTCTGTAATTTACTCTGAATTCTTATTTCGCTGTTGCTGCCGCATTAGTAATGGAAGCATCCGCCTGCTGTACAAATTCATCTGCTGCTGCCTGTGGGTCTTTATCTCCATTCATAACTGCCTGAAGCATCGGGAACCATAAGGTTCTCATTTCGGCAAATCCGTCGATGGTGTTGTAATATGGTGAATAATATTTGGTCCAGCCTGCCAGAGTTGTCATTCTTTCGTTATTGTACAGATCTCCAAAGGACTGGCGAACCGGGAAAGCACCTGTTCTGATTACATCTTTTGGTCCCCATTCACTGTCATCACATACGAATTGGATAAATTTCTTAGAAGCTTCAATCTTGGCATCATCTCCGTTATTAAATACACAGAATCCGTTTACCAGGTACTCTAATGCCGGAACACCGTCTTCGGATGGGAAAGGAGCTTCGAGATACTCTACTTTACTGGATTCTAACAGCTCTTTCTGTGTTTCAGGCTGTGCAGGAGACCATAAGAGAGTAAAGGATGTCTGTCCGTTTGCAAAGTTCTGGATGTCATCACCGCCGTTATATGCGGAACCATTCATTAATGTACCGTCATCAACTGCTTTTTTGATATATTCAAGAGCTTTTACACCATTTGCATCGTTAATTGTGTATTTTGTAACAGCATCATCTGTAATAGAACTGCTGTAGAGATTTGATACAAATGCACGGGTTCCCTGATCGCCGCCCTGTCCGCTGCAGAATACAGAACCAGGATTATATCCTTTGTCATGTAAAGCGGTAATTACAGTTGTGAAATCATTGGTTGTCCAGCCATCTTTGATTAAATCAGCAACGCCTGCATCTTCTGCCATCTGTTTGTTAAATGCCATATAAAAAGGAGCTGAGCTGATTGGATACATATAAGCGGTGTCTCCTGCTTTACATGCCTGAAGGAGCTGATCGTTTCCAACATCTTTTACAAAGTCTTCGGTGAACATATCATTTAATTCTGCCAGCTTGCCACTCTTACCATAGTCAATGATACGTCCGGGAGCATCAAATAACACATCACAGATTGTTCCACCTTCAATTGCCGTTACAATCTTTTCCGGTCCTGATGTAAAGTCAATTGTCTCCAGTTTGACTTTGATATCCGGGTTTGCTTCTTCAAAGGCATCGATAATTTTCTGTTCATATGATCCAAATGCATCACCCGCATTTTCCTGTGTAAATGTAGGGAATGCCCACCAGGTAATCTCTGTTGTACCGCCGGCTGAAGCTTCTTTCGTTTCTGCTGCCTGTGTATCATCTGCTTTTGCATCAGTTGCTGCCGCTTCTGATTTTGCTTCAGTAGCTGCATCTGTCTTCGCTTCTGTCTTTGCCTCTGTCGTTCCTGAACTTGAAGATCCTCCACAGGCTGCAAGTGAAAGTGCCATAGTACAAGCCAGTAAAAGTGCTATTGCTTTCCTTTTCATATCTTTTTTTCCTCCTTAAAATAGTTTAATTTTAGTTTATGATAATTAACGGCCTTGTTAATTATTTCAGGTTAATTGCTTCCACATACCGCTTAGTGATATCCATCGGCCTTGTGATTGCTGTTCCGACAACGGCTGCAAATGCCCCGGTTTCCAATGCCTTTTTTAATTCTTCGGGGCACCAGATCCCTCCTTCTGCGATAACGGGCTTTTGACTCTCTCTTGCCAGTGTTTCCATCATTTCGTAATTCGGAAGCTGTGTTCCTTCCGTATATGGTGTATAACCGCTCATTGTTGTCCCAATGAAATCAAATCCGATTTCTGCAGCATGAAGCCCTTCTTCTATGCTGGAGCAATCAGCCATAAATAACTGATCCGGATACTTTAACCGCACCTCTTCAAAAAATTCATCCAGAGTCACACCATCCGGCCTGAGCCTTCCGGTTGCATCAGCCGCAATAATCTCAGCCTTACATGCTACCAGCGCATCAACCTCTTTCATGGTAGGCGTTATGTAGATCTCACACGCTTCGTAATCCTGTTTGATGATTCCTATAATAGGAAGATTTACCAGCTTCTTAATCTCTGTAATATCTTCCACTGTGTTTGCCCGGATTCCGGACGCACCTCCCAGCATCGCTGCATATGCCATGCGAGACATGATATACGAACTGTATAGAGGTTCTTCCTTTAATGCCTGACAGGATACGATAAGCCCTCCCTGGATCTGATCCATTATCTCCTTCTTGGTCATCCATATCCTCCTTTCCCTCCGCTCCCAAATGAGCAGATCTTAATTCTAAACTTTGTTGTTCTGTCCGATAAATAGACTATATCACATGCGGGTAAATTTTTCAATATCTTTTTTAGAAAAAAAATTTTTTCTTTTTTCATTGTTTTTTTTGTTCAACAATGATATAATCACCATATAAAAGAAGTAACAGCTATCATAATTCAACAATATTCGACAAAGAGAGGGAAAATCATGTCAAAATACGATGTATCACGTTTCAAAAATGTAACTGTAGCTTTAAACACTCCTTTTACAGCTTCGGGAGACATTGATCTGGATGCTGCAAAAAAACTAACCCGCTACTATATTAAGAAAGGTGTTAAGAGCCTGTATGTATGCGGCAGCACCGGCGAAGGTTTTCTGTTGGACAGCAGCGAAAGGAAAAAAGTTGTAGAAGCTGTAACCCAGGAGGCCGGTGATGAAATGACCATTATCGTTCATGTGGGCTGTGCAGATACCCGCCATTCCGCAGATCTGGCAAAGCATGCCAAAGAGGCTGGAGCAGACGGAACTTCCGCAGTACCAAGTGTCTATTATCATGTCAGCGAAGAAAGCGTATACCGCCACTGGACTGCAATCACTGAAGCTGCCGACCTTCCTTTCTTTATTTATAATATCCCGCAGCTCACCGGATTTAACCTGTCTATGGGATTATTCAATCGGATGCTTGAAAATGAACGGGTTGCCGGGGTCAAGTGCTCTTCTGATCCCTGCCACGATATCTTAAGGTTTAAGCAGGCAGGAGGCGAAGACTTTATTGTATTTAACGGTCCGGATGAACAGTTTTTAGCAGGCAGGCTAATGGGCGCAGATGCAGCCATCGGCGGTACCTATGGAGCCATGCCGGAATTATACTTAAAGTTAGATGAGCTTATCCGCCGCGGTGACATCCCTGCTGCCCAGAAGCTGCAGGTAATGGTAACTATGTTCATTTACCGCCTGTGCTCCTTCCCCTCCATGTATGGAGCTTGTAAAACCATTATCCGTATGGACGGTGTAAACATTGGCGATCCCAGACTGCCGTTCCTCCCGGTTGATGAAAAAGATCCTGAGATCAGAAAGCTGTATGAAGACATCCGCGCGGCAGTAGAAGAAACAAAGTGCTGGTAATACCTGCATTCAGGGTTTCAGCGGCAAACCCTGAGAGCGTATTTTGAAAACTGCTTTCCGGCAGCTGGTAAAAGAAAAGAGCCATATACATTGAAGTAAAACTTCACTGCATTATGGCTCTTTTGTCCCGAATATTCTATTGTAATAAGAAACACCCCATGCTACACTCAGATTATTATATTTACATACGTACAAGGAGGTTTTATAGTGAAAAAACATATTGTATGCTTCGGAGATTCCAACACTCACGGTTACTGCACTGAGACAAACGGCCGTTTTACCGAAAAGGAACGCTGGACCTGCCTTCTGGGCAGATATCTGGGAGATGATTATCTGATCTGCGAAGAAGGACTGAGCGGAAGAACAACTGTCTTTGAAGATCCCCTGTTCGAAGGACTGAACGGTTTATCAGCCATCTTTCAAAGCCTAATGACCCATGAACCTGTGGATCTTCTGATTCTGATGCTGGGGACAAATGATACTAAGGAACGTTTTGGCTGCAATGGAGAAAACATTGCAAAAGGCATGGAACGACTTGCCAAAAAAGCCATCTCTGTCACAGATGCCTGGCATAATGGCCCTAATATATTGATCGTTGCCCCCGCCCCGATTGAAGAAGGTTATGATTCTACATTTATTGCTGATGAAATGGGAAAGGGATGTGTGGAAAAGTCCAGATCCCTGGCTTCTTATTATCAGGATATCGCCAAAAGACTTGGCATGCATTTTCTGGATGCTTCTGACATTCCAGGTATCTCCATGCATCCGAAAGACCACATGCATCTGGATCAGTACAGCCATATGCTCCTGGCAAAGAAGCTCGCATCACTGATTCCGGACATGCTGTAGATTTTAAACATTAAAAAGCCCTGCTTCACGACGGCAGGGCTAAAAAGGAAGGAGTTATGAAAAAGTTTATATAACAATTCTTTGTTTGTTATGCTTATATCATAACTTCTAAATGTGTACTTTCAATGATGAACAATTGAACGTTCTATGAAAACTCTGAAAACATTTTATTCATATTTTATTCATAAAGCGACATTAAATTACGGTTACTTTTAATTTGGTAGTTTTCTTATTATATGTCTTCACAGTTACATATGTAGTGCCCTTTTTCTTTGCCCGCACAAGGCCTTTTCCTGACACAGATGCCACCGCACTGCGCTTAGAGGAATATGTAATCCGATTACTTTGGGACTTTGAAGATAAAATTGGTTTAATCTGATAGCTCTTACCTCTTTTCAGATTTATGGAAGTTTTCTTTAATTTTATTTTTGAAGGTTCTTTTTTTACTTCAACGGTACATTTGTCTGTCTTCCCGCTGCCTGTGGTTACAGTAATCGTTGCCTTTCCGGGTTTCTTCGCGGTTATTTTCCCGGAGGAATTAACCGTTGCTACTCTTTTATTAGATGTGGAATACTTTTTGGAATCGGTACATCTTCTGGGTTTAACAGAGGTTTTAAGGGTATAGGTCTCTTTTGCACCCAGAACTATTTTGGAGGTACTAAAGCTGATCTTCTCTGCTTCCATAAAGGAATAATTCAGATCACAGTATCCTTTATCTGTATTTGCTCCCGGAACATTTCCTTTTTCAGTATACTGCCACATATCATATGATCCGGTAAATGCTGGTTTCTTAATTCCATAGCTCCCTACCCAGATTTTTATGCCCGAAAGCTTAGACCAGTCGAAATCATTGATCAGACGATAATCAGAAGAATAGATCATAGGCGTATAGCCTGCTTTTTTAATTTTATCACAAAAAGCCTTTGCAATCGCCGTGGTATTCTTTTTTCCCTTCTTAAACGTACCGCTCTGTTCGATATCGTAGACTACCGGGTACTCCAGCTTCCTGCCTTTTAAAATTTTCAGACAGTACTCTGCCTCTTCTTTCGCCCCTGCTACGGTAGTGGTACAGCAAAAGTGATAGACGCCTCGCTTTATTCCTGCATTCCCTGCTCCACTGTAATTTGCTTCAAACTGCTGATCCAGATCCTCTTCGTAAGTACCTGTCTGTGCACCGTCTCCTGTCTTCAGCATTGCAAAAGAATATCCCTGCTGCTTCACACTATTCCAGTTTACAGTCCCGTTATACCACGATACGTCAATTCCCCTGATATTAGATGCCGCCGCCTTTGCCGGTAAAGGAAGCAGAACTGTCAAAAACAACACAATCAGGAATTTTATAAGGCAGCACTGCATTTTTTTCATAATGATCCTCCTGTCAACTGCATGTCCTGCTGCAGATTATATGATTATTTAATTAAATACCAAATCGGACATGCTTAAATATTACACTTGTAATTTTTTATTCTCCTCATTATAATAACCTTTATTTCCCATTATGTCTATAGTTAATTTTTACAAATCTAACCGGAGCTCTCCTGGTGTCTTTCCCGTTACCTGTTTAAAAATATAATAAAGCATAAATAAAAAACACCATATCTTCCAATTAACATGAAAAATACAGTGTTTCCTTTATGCTATTCCTTACCGGCATTATTACTCCGGTATTTCACATTTTTTCACTCCAATACACTCCGCCATCTGCCGGACAGCCCGGTAAACGATTTTTTTAACATCCGTTATACTTTTCTGATCATGTATCAGATAGATGGGATCATCCTCTGTCTGGAACAGTTCATTCAGACACATCCCCAATGGATAAATACCCTTGATACAAACGACAATCAATTCCGTACATATCTTTTTATTTATAGATAATGAATTTTTCTTTTGTTCAGAGAACTCCTCATAGATCAAATCCAATACATTTTCCGCTTCATCTGCATCACCTGATTTCAGGGCACTCAAAAGCTGGCGCTCCCTTTTTATGGGAGAATGGTATTCTTCATCCTCAAACATCAGATTGCTGATAGACACAATATTGTGATTCTCTTCTAATGTAGTAAACACCAATGCATTCTTTGCCTGGTTGGCACAGCCATAGATACTTTCCAGCCCTTTCTGTATCTCACTGATGCCTATTGTGCAGGACAGCTGGAATTCCTCCTCCAGACGATCGGAAACCATCTTGGTTACCTTTTTCATATTTTCATTTAAAATAATGTACAAAAGGTTATCAGCAAGATAACTGATCACCAGCATAATTTCTCCCGGCAGATAATTCACCGTAGCTGCCTCAAAATGATATTTCCGAAAACATTCTTCTATCATATGGACAATGGAATCCGAAACTGCCTCCTGCTCCTCTATTCGAATTAGAATCACCTGGTATTTAGTTCGCTCGCCATGCCCCGTAAGCTTCCGGTAATCCCGAATAACTTCATCCTGGACAGGAATCTGCATAATCAGCTGCTGAAAGAGCTGAATAGTCAGCATATCCTGATCCTGGTGCGGCTCCTGACACATTTCCTTTACCCACTCCATTCGCCGCTTGCTCTCCTCGATCCGGCAGGATACCCTTTTTACAGCTTCCATGATCTGCTCTTGCGACACCGGCTTAGGCAGATATTCCTTTACTCCAAACCGGATGGCTTCCTGGGCATTTTCAAATTCATTATATCCGCTTAAAACAATAAACTTCGTATCTATTCCCATACCGACCGCTTTTTCCATCATTTCCAGACCATCCATTATGGGCATGTCTATGCTGGTAATCACTATATCCGGCATTTCTTTTTGGATGATATCCAGGCCTTGTTTTCCATTTTCCGCTGTTCCTACAAGCTTGACGCCGCACTGCTCCCAGGGCAGCGACTTTTGAAGCCATTCTAGAACAGATTGTTCATCATCTATCAAAGCCATTTTTATCATGATTCCTACTCCTATCTCATAACAACTAACAATTTACCTCATCCATAATACCAAAGATGACAGGAAAATGCAAAAACATTCTTCATTCCACCCAAAAATTAAGCTTGTCTTCACTATATGCTATCTTGCATCCTCTTTGTCCAAAAAAGTCATCTAAAGCCTGATACATATCCCTGCCGCACATTTCCCCGCCTTCACTTCCAAGGGGTTCTATCCAAAAGGACTGTTTGCCGCAGGCATCTCTAATGTGCAGTTTAAATGCCAGTTCCTTTTCCTTCAGCATTTGATTGCATTCAATGATATCCTGAATCGATATTATTTTCATCTCTCACCTCATACTTTTGATCTGCTGCCTGTTATCTGCTAGCGTGTTTCAAATCGTTTTCTGCCAGTTGGAATTCACACCATTCTGACAACGCACACTGCCCGCACATGGGCTTCCTGGCTTTGCATACTGCACGTCCATGGCGGATTAACTGAATATTGATCCGAATCCAATGGTCCTTTGGAAGCACCTGTTGTAATTCCAGTTCCACTTTCAGAGGATCCGAATGGTGTGCCCATCCCAGTTTGTTGGATATTCGGTTCACATGGGTATCTACCGTAATCTCAGGGACACCATATGCATCTGACATAAAAAGGTTGGCTGTCTTTCGTCCTACCCCTGCCAGTTTCATTAAATCTTCACGATTGTCCGGTACCTGCCCATTGTAGTCTGCTACCAGCTGCTGGCAGCATTTTTTCATATTTTTTGCCTTACTGTGGTAAAGTCCGATGGTCTTAATCATACCTTCCAGCTCTACGATATCAGCTTCTGCCATCTCTTCCACTTTCTGATATCTGTCGTAAAGTGCCGGCAGTACCAAATCCACCTGGGCATCCGTGCTCTGGGCGCTCATCATAATCGCCAGAAGCAGCTGCCAGGGCTCTTTGTGAAGAAATCCATCCTTCTCCACCCCATAGATTTCATCCAGTTTATCTAATACGTTTTCTACCTGTAATTTTTCCATCATAATCCCGTCAACGCTTCTCTATATACATTTTCCACCTTTTCCTTGGTTGGAACGCCTTCATGCACCTTTTTGTCCCCCACATAAAATGTGGGTACATACCAGTAATCCAGAGAATCTGCAAGCTCTTTTTCCACTGATTCATCTGCGATTCTTACCTCAACCTTCCCATATTCGGGATGCTCTGTTTTCAGTTCCTCCATAAGTGCCAATGCCTTATGGCAATGCGGGCAGTCTTTTAAAATCATCATCAATACTTTTTGCATGGCAGTCTCCTTTTCTTCTGTTTTCTTTCACTATACCATAAAGTGACCTTTTTCGCCATATTCACTTCATGGAAAATGTCATCCTAAGATACTGGTGAAAGCAAAACTTTAATTGCCTGGTCAAAAAACCCATGATACAATAATAAATAAATATTTCCGGAGGTGCTTATGAAACATATTGAAATAGCTACTGCAATTATAAGGAAAGATCACAAAATTCTGACTACCCGCAGAGGTTACGGACAGTTTATAAATCTCTGGGAATTTCCGGGAGGGAAAATCGAATGGGGCGAAACTACCGAAGAAGCACTCATCCGGGAACTGGTGGAAGAATTGGCAGTAGAAGTAATTCCGGAGCAGCTGTTTATGACAACGGAATACGACTACCCCGATTTTCATCTGACCATGCACTGCTTTCTTTGCAGTATAAAAAAAGGCACCATTACGCTGCTGGAGCATAATGATGCAAAATGGCTGGATAAAAATCATCTGGATACTGTGGAATGGCTTCCTGCTAATAAACCTGTTATCGATGGATTAAGAAAAATGCTTACTCTTTAACCCATCCGTACTTTTACAAATAAAAAACACCAGCCCCAAGGCTCATACGTCCAAAAAGCTAGTGTTTAGTGCGCCTTCAGGGGCTCGAACCCTGGACACCCTGATTAAGAGAAATCGGTATCACTTTATAATAAAAGTAATACTTTTCCATTATAGTAATACCTTTTAGTTATTATAAATAAGATATTCAGATGGGGTCGTATATGTAATTTTATCTTCTGTTCTTGTATAAGGAACATTCATTTCTTTTAGTGCTGTTTCCAAACAATCCATTTTAATTGTAACAAGTTTATATATTGTTTCTGAGTATTCATTTGCTTTGTCAACATCTTCATTGATTAAGGCATCATAGAATTTATCATATGCTTTGTACACTTCTATTTCTGAATTAACGTATAAATCCAATTTTTCATTTACCGTAACAGATTGTAAGTCAGCTAGTCTTTGAGCATTTTCGTTTTTGTATATCTTAAATTGCTCTACATTTTTTTCATTAATCAATTTTTGTATGTCTTTATTTTTTATAGAATAATCTTCTACAAACGCCTGTTCATCCTGTAAAAATTTATAGTCTTCTGGATTAAGATCGTAAAATATATTATGTGCTCCGTTTGGTAAATAAGTATCTAAATTCACACTGGCTCTTAAATCTTGTAGAATTTCTTGTGTAGGAACATATTTTACTGTAATGATAATTAATAAAATCGTTTCTATAAGAATAATTATATTTTTCCAAGGAATTTTGTTATTATTTCTTTGATAATTATTATAATTGTAATTTCTTAACGGTACGTTCATATGCTCTTTTCTCCCTTAAATATATTGCAAGATGGTTAATTTATCTTTTGTAACTCTCTGTACATTAGACATAACTCACTCCTCCAGTGTTTTTAATATTGTACAGTTGTATCTCAAATATTGTCTGGATTTGGATAGATCCAGAAAGTCCGCACAACATATTTGGGATGCAATACAAATAACTAACTCTTGCCATTTTTTTTAGCCAGTCCTGGAGGACAATGATTCTGTTTTTTCTATTTCTTTATATTTTTCGGCTGCATCTTCTAATCTTGCAATAAATTTTATTTGTTCACGTTCAGGTAAAAACGAAAAATTTTCAAGCAATTCTTTTTCATTTTCGCTTAAATTATTAGTCTCTACTCCTTTAATCCCAGTTAAGATCCATGCGATATCTATCTTGTAAGTTCGGTATAACGATAATAGTACTTTTGTACCTAGTAAAATTTTATCATTTTCACAGTCTGATAATCCTCCCTGGGAAATTTCTGCTTTTTCACATACCTCCTTCATTGTTAATTTGTTTGATTTTCTCCATTCTTTTAGCCTTTCCCCTATTGTACTCATTTTTCCTCCTTTTTTCATTTTAACGATATTTATACTTGACTAAAATTCGTTATACTGATATAATTATTATATAAAAGTGATACCTTTTCACTTATTTAATATTTAATTATAACATGTAAACCGAGGAAATTACAGAGTATTTTGTAAGGCTCATATACCAGATAAAATGCAAGGAAGGAAAGGTAAAGATATGTTAAAGAAAATTTATGGATTTGAGAATTATTTAGTAGTTGATAATGGTTCATGGACAATTGAACAATATCGGGATAAAGATGTTACTTATACTTGTAACATTTTAAGAGACGGTACTGCAAATGTAATCGTCGAAACAACCGATAAGTTTCCGAAACTTGTAGATTCTTATACAGTGGAGGCGGCATAATGGCAAAAAATATTCAGAAATGTGTACGGATGACAGAAGAAATTTTCTGTTATTTGGATAATTATAAAGGTAACGGTTTTAATGAGAAGTTTGAGAACCTGGTGTTGTTTGCATTGGTGGAAGAAAATGCAAAAAAGAAACGCTTGTTGGAATTAGACGCTGAGATTGTACAGCGAGAAAAGAAGCTTCGTCTTTTATCCGATAAGGCATATCAGTTAGATCGAAACTTGTACCAGGCACTAAATTTAGAAAAATCCCTCCAGGAACTTAAGGAGCGGTTCGTTGATATAGCAAAAGATTAAAATTAGAGAGGGGCTAATTTATGAAGCTAAAAGAATATACATCGGTTATTTTTGATAAGGTTGTTATTTATAAAGAGATGGAGATTGGCGACTATATTGATCTTTATAAAGGAGAGAGGTTGGGTATTCCAGAAAGAATACTGGATATGGAAGTAAGAAGTATTGGCGCAAAGTCAAAGAACACCTTAGATATCTTAGTTAAAATAAATTGATGAAGTAGCGGCAAGCCAACACGGGCAACGTAGGCGCCCGTGAACGTGCACCGCACGTTGAACACCAACAAATCAGTAAGAAGTGCCGCCTTTGACAGCATAGATTCTTTTTCAATAGCCTACAGTTTGCACCCTCCTGGCACTTCGCTTGACCAATGAATACCAAAATTATTCCTGGTACCTGGATGCCTGGGCGATAACTGGGATGCATAAACAAAGAAGTCTCTGGTTTTACCGCCTACTTTGTAGGTGTTTATATAGATAACTATGAATATATTCCGCACAAGCTAATATGCAATGCGTGGGTATCAATAAAAATTTAAAGGAGGTTCTTCTACTATGAATGAACAAAGAATTTTATTAATGTTTTGCAATGCCTATGATATTCCGGCACAAAATGGACAGTCTGGTGCAAAGGGATGTACCCTTAACTATTATTTTATCGGTAAGAATTGTGACCAACTAATAAAGATGGAAGACCGATACAACAGTATTGGCTACCAGCGGGCAAAATGCAGTATAGATTTTGACAAACGGGCAATGATTCCGGCTGCCCCTGCTATCTATGACGCACAATTTGAAATGAGTGTTGGAAGCGATGGAAAACCCGTTTTAAAGGTTGTTGACCTTAAGTTCGTTGGTGATGTACAAATTTCTATGAAACAGCCTGCTTCGCAAGCCAAGTAATTATTGTATCTCATTTTCATTCCGCAGCTGTCCCGATCGGAAATGGCAGCGTATTAAATGTGAGATACAAATAAGTTTTTGAAAGGAGTCTGTTATGCCGGAAGATGAAACAGGAACACAAATCCCAGAATCCCCAGAAACGTTTGATTACACACAGACTTTACAGGAAATCAATGAGGGGGTGCAGGCTGTTGGATTACATGTTACAGATTTGTATGGATTGTTTGCAGTTCCTCCGGATGATACTGTTTTTTCTGGTTACGTTAATTCTTTATCTTATATGCAGTCATCCCTGGGAGAAATAAATATAAGTCTTGATTCTTTACAGGAATCTATTGACGGGCATTTGGCAGTTATTGAAACTGCGGTTAAGAAAAGTCCGGTAACAGATAATACAAAGCAGTATGAAACAATTATCGCTGATCTGAAAGATACTAATCTGCATCTTACTAATATTACAAATATCAGTATTTGCATAATGGTCGGTACGGGTGTCCTTGCCGGGATACTTCTTGCAATTATATGCAGTAATTATATACGACATTAAAAACTGGGGTAATGAGGTGGTATCTATGTTATTGGCAGTTGAAAGCCTGGAACTTGGCAGGTTGGTTGAATTAATGGTTTCACTTATTCCTGTTGGTTTTCTGCTTGGCTTTTTTTGTTTACTGGTCGGGCTTGGAATCTCTGGGGTAATGAAAATATTTAAAAGGGCTTGACCCGGAAAGGAGCATGTATGGAGGGTATTGTTACAGCATTAACAACTCAAATGACCGCAATTGGTTCTTCAATTACTGGGATATTAACCAGTTCTCTTCCAATTGCATTACCGATTATCGGCGGTGTACTTGTTATTACAAAGGGCATCGGAATCTTTAAGAAAGTTACTAATAAAGCTTAGGAGGGTCAGACATATGGCAGATATCGTAACCGCATTAACGGAACAAATGACAACAATAGGTACTTCAATTACTGGGATATTAACCAGTTCTCTTCCGATTGCATTACCGATTATAGGTGGTGTGCTTGTTATTACAAAAGGCATCGGGATTTTTAAGAAAGTTACAAACAAAGCGTAATGGGATTATTTCTCATAGGGGGGGAGTCCCCCCTATTTTTTTATGGAAAAGGGGGAAGAAATATGAAGTTAAGTAAGCGAATCGCAATCTATGTGCTATGTGGTACTTTATGTATGGGGTCTGTTTTTGGCGCTTATAGCCAGAGTGTCCGGGCATCTGCTGTCTTGCCTGTTGCATTTGCGGTAGAAGAAGTTATTGGTACCGTTCTTAGCTTACTTGGGATAAAGTTTGCTTGGGATGCCGCTGGAACGGCTGGTGAAAACTGGGATAAATATACAGAATGGGCTGGTGGTCTTCGGGAGGATATTCTTAACACCTGGCAAAAGACATATGATGCAGATATATATAAGCAATTAGCTAAAGAATTTGACAAGGCTTTAGATTCTGGTTTAACAGGTCTTATTACTATTTCTGGTAATGTATGGACAGCTTTAAAGGATTGGGCAGACGGGGTTTATAACTCCCTTGCTGTTCCCGGCGGTTCTGTGGAACTTCCAGCATTTACGGGTGTGGGCGGTTCTGCTAAGTTAAAAGCTTCTATAAATCAATATCGACCTACAGAGTATAATGCTTTATCAATTAATACTACCGATAATATTTTACGCATATGTGGATTTGTTGCTGATCAGCATATTACGGTTTTTGCTTCTTTAAAAGAGTCTGCTTATAGTGACACAAACTCATATACTAATGATTTGCAAGGTTATTATTATTTAAATGGAGTTAAAACGGGACAAACTGAAAATGGATTTACTGTTGATTACCGCAATAGTAAATATGGTATTATTTTGGCTAGTATGAGTTTTTATGTTTATACGTTTTTGTCTGAATATCAGCATGCTTTTCCTTTGTTCAAAACGAATGAAGAATATATGGAATATCTTAGTACTGGTGCCTTGCCGGATTCCTATGTAAAACCAAATATCTCTATAGGGGATGCTGATTCTTCTGATCTTACTACGGTGGATGGCGTTAATAAGTTGTATGACCGTGATAAAGCTATAGGGGCATATGATGTACTTACACCTGGTCGTGTTATTGGGAATACTGGTACTGTTACTGGGGATGTTACTGTAGATACTGCAAGGGAAGATGCTATTGCAGGTGTTTGGGCTGGAGATATCCCCTGGGTGGATTTTATGGATAATATCGGGGCAATTCCAATAGACATTACGACGGATTTAGTTATAGACAAAGATGATGGGGCTTCTGGGGACGAAAAGATTGAGGATAAATATACACCTCCTATTGCTCCGCCAGCTGATATGAATTCCTTTACAGCTAATTTGCGTGGGATATTTCCGTTTTGCATTCCATTTGATCTTGTTGATGCTTTTAAGGTATTTACAGCAAGCAAAATAGCACCCGTGTTTTCTATTCCTTTTAAGGTTCCATCTCTCGGTGTTGATCAAAAGTGGGAAATAGATATGTCTAAATTTGAGTCTGTTATAGAAATATTCCGGGTTATGGAAACTATTGGCTTTATAGTTGGACTTGTTCTGCTGACCCGAAATATTATTAGAGGATAAGTGAGGTGGCAAGTTTATGGAGATTGTAACAAAGTTCTTAGAACCAATTTTAAAATTACTTCCAACCAGTCCATTCCGCTCTTTTATTTCAGCTGTTTCAGATATTCCATTCTTAGGATATCTTAATTATTTTATACCAATAGATATTTTCATTGCTGTTGGTCAGGCTTGGCTCGTTTCCATCGGGATATTTTATTTATACAGTATCATACTCCGCTGGATTCGTGCTATTCAATAATGCATCTCGCTTTCTCTCCGGATCCGTTCCGATCCAAACCTGCAGCTTAATGAGTATGAGATACAAAACAGGAAAAGAGGTGGCGTTATTGATTATTTTATATAGTGGAACTCCTGGTTCTGGAAAGTCGTTGCATGTTGCATCAAATTTGTATTGGTGGGTTCGGTCTGGTAAACCATGTGTTGGAAATTTCGATATTAATTTAGACCGGATTCATACAAGAAATAAAAAAAATTACCTTTACTTGAAAAACCATGAACTTACTCCGGAAGCGCTTATAACATATGCAGATGAATTTATTAAGAGATCAGGAAAAATAAAAGAAGACAGCATTTTGTTGGTAATTGATGAATGCCAATTGATGTTTAATGCAAGAGATTGGTGCCAGAAAGGGCGCAATGAATGGTTACAATTCTTTACACTGCATAGGCATTTAGGTTTTCGTATCATTTTAATCGCACAATTTGACCGGATGATAGACCGCCAGGTACGTAGCCTTATTGAATATGAGTATGTTCATCGTAAAGTTTCTAATTTTGGTTTTGGCGGTAAAGTAATATCCATGCTGGCATTAGGAAATTTATTTGTAAGTGTAAAAATATGGTATCCGATGAAACAGAAAGTTGGCAGTGAATTTTTCCGGGCAAAAAAAATGTATTATAGGCTTTATGATACGTATGTGCTGTTCGACCGCCCGGATTGAGGAAGGGGGCTGGGGGCCCCGCCGAAAGCCGGACGGAAGAACTAGGACACAAATATACAGCAATTTTATAGATTGCTTTTGCACGAGTAATCCCCTGCACCACGTACTTGTACTACGTGGTCTATAAAACCAATTGAGATACATGTCTCGATAGCCTTAATTACTGAGAATTTTACCTGTTTTAGTTATTGGGGAAAAGCCTGTTTCCCCAGAAAAAAATAAATAGCTTATATGAGATACAAGGAGGTGTAAGTTTGATTCCAGTACGGGAATTTTCCAAAACTCAAATATTTCAAGATTTTGATAGTAAACAACATGAATATTGGTTTGATTTTAAGAAGTCTAAATTTTTACATAATGTTGACACATTTTACTATAGTGTAAAATTTAGAAATGACTTTACTGCTAGTAGTAAAGATTCTGATGTTTTAGAATTAAGAGAGTATTTTAAAAAATTGCAAAGAAATTTTTATGAGGGTTTTGACACAAGTGTTAGTGTTTATTTTGAAGAATTGGGTAATCTGAATTTATTGCCTTATAACTTTAGTCGTTTTTATACAATTTGCCTTGAGAAGCCGGAAGAATTTCATATATTTATTGCCCCTAAAATTCCGAAAGGTAGCGGCGATGAAGCTGTAACCAGTGAAATCATAGTGCAAATAAGAAGTTATATGCTTTGGATGTATGGTATACATGAAGCTTTTAAACGCTCGTATGCTTATGTTTGTGGTATTGCTGCTATGTTTAATTTACAGATAGATTACGTGCAGGAAAACAGGGTTGACTATTGCTGGCATTCCAATTATTTGTCGAATCCGGAAAAGTTCTTCTCAATGGAAAACTTTTATAAAATGAGGGTTGACAGGTTTAAAGGCGCTCATTTCAATACAGAAAAATGTGGGTCTGAAGATTATCTAATAGATTACCTTGCATTGGGTAAACGTGGTCAAAAATGTTTTGTTAGAATTTACTTAAAAAGCAAAGAAGTTATAGAAATGGGTTATAAACCTTTTTTCTTTAAAGTTTGGTTATTCCATGGACTAATTAATCGGTACGATTTATATTGCTATGAAAAGGCATTTAAGACAGGTAAATGGGACTATATGGATATTGCAAGATTAGAGTATTATGCAGAATTTGGTAGTAACGAGCGCTATAAAGATCTTTGTATAGAATATATTCGTAAAAATGAGTTTCGTCTCAATGTTACGGATCAAATCCGGGATTTAGCTAATTTTCTTACGCCAAAAATAAACCTTATAATGAATGTTGAATACCAGACCATGAGGAAAGCATCTAAGTCTTTTCCGTTAATTCCCCTTAAAGATAATAGCCATTTTAAAGAAACTGAACGTATATATACTTATTTAGATAATCGGTATATGATTTCAAGATACCTTACTTCCCATATTTTCAGGTTAGTTGAGCCTGTTGGGGATGCTCGGAAAAGCCGTCGGGAAGATTGTGGTTTTTGGAAGGAATTACGAAAAGCTGTTATGCCGGATATGTTTATACCAAAACAGGAATTACCATTTGTTCGGCAATACAATAGAAACTTGTCAGTAGACGTCCTAAAAAGACAAATTATAAATAAATCAATTGTTTTGGGTTTTTATAATAAGGGAATTAACGAGGACGTTCCCTTACAAGATGCTATCCAAGCAGTTTTTACTATGAATGATAATGATATGGAGATGGCAATGCGGTATAAACAGAAAAAATCCAGACAGTATTCTGACGACGAACTGTCTGGACTACGAACAAATTATACCAGTTGCAATTATATGTTGGTTAATGAATCTACTGGCGAAATCTATAATAATGATAGCATAGATAATTCGCTTTTACAAGGGGGTAGGGAAGATGGATTATAAGAATTATATAGAAGAATGTAATGAGATGGCTATTAAAAAACGTAATAATGATGAGTTACAGAAAGTTTATTCTGATTTGAATTTTGAACAAATGGCCTTTCAGGCTCAAGAGTACTTGGACTACTTAGATTATGTTAGCTGTTTGTTTGACGAATAATAATAATTGTATCTCGCTCTTCTTCCGGAGCTGCTCTGATCGGAAAAGGCAGCACAACCATAATGAGATACAAGAAAGGTTTGATTATGAAAATTGGTTTGATTGCTTTTATATTTGTTCTTGGCATTCGTGATGCAATTTTTAAACATCGTATAGAAAAAATAGGTAAGCTTTGTAAAGAAAATGCATGTAGAGAAGAAATAGAAAAAGTATGTAATGTAGATTGTTTGAATTCACAAGAATGTGAATATTGGCATTGTCGATTTTATGATGAAAAGGAGTGGTTAATATGAGTATTACACTAAAACAGGCATACGATCTCTTTATGAGTGATAGAGAAACTTTCTGTGCTCCTAAAACTTTAATATATTATAGAGATAACTTGAATCAATTTTTTACCTTTATTCATAACCAGTATGATTATGATATAAATACCTATGATTTAAACGATCTCCCCAAATCAATATTTGGAGATTATGTTAAGTATCTTAGGCAACGTGATTGTTTTGAGAATCATCCTTTTACACCCTCTACAGGAATTAAAATAAAAAACTCTACTATTCGTACTTATTCCAGGGCTGTAAAAGTATTTATATCGTTTTGTAAGAATGAAGAATTATTAGAGTCCAATTTGAAAATTACGAAGTTACCAAAAGATGACGCTAAACAAGTTGTCCCTTTATATTCAAATGAGGTGGAAAAAATAGATGATTTGTTTAATGATCGTACAGAATTTGGTTTACGGAATTTCTGTATTGTGCATCTTATGTTAGATGCCGGGCTCCGGTCATCTGAGGTTGTTAATTTGAAGTTAGAAAATTTGTTGTTTGATAAAAATGTTATTGTTGTAGAAGATTCCAAGTATAATAAGTCTCGGGTTGTATTGATGTGCCCTCGCTTAAAGAGTCGATTATACAAATATTGTATTATGCATAGATCCTATAATGCCGACTCTCAGGAAATTGGCAAGCAACACGTATTTATGCAAATACGGGGACAGGATTACATTAATATTAATGTCATTAAGCAATTTTTTGCTCGCCTGAAGCGGAAAACCGGCATTGAGCGCCTACATCCGCATTTACTCCGGCATACCTTTGCAACTTCTTATATAATGGGCGGTGGCAATTTGGAAATGCTGCGGTTGCTCCTTGGACATTACGACTATAACGTAACCCGTAATTATCTACATCTTGCTAACCAGTATATGATGCTCAATGCAGATATCTATAAATTAGACTCTGTATTTTTCAAAACTACCTATTAAAACAAAATGTATCCCACTTTTTCCAGCCGGCTTTACCTGGCTGTGAAAAAAATGGGATACATTTTTTATATTTCTTAGAGTCCTAGATTCTACTATATTCGACGTTGAAGCAATAAAAAACACCAGCCCCAAGGCTCATACGTCCAAAAAGCTAGTGTTTAATGCGCCTTCAGGGGCTCGAACCCTGGACACCCTGATTAAGAGTCAGGTGCTCTACCAGCTGAGCTAAAAGCGCTTGTCTATATTTAGTTTATGTTGAGGTAATTCCTCAACGCAAGGGATATTATATTATATAATTTCCGGAATTGCAAGTATTTTTTTATAAAAATATAAGAAATATTTTTTTGTATTCCCTTGAATGATTTCTGTAAACCATTTATAATGGATATAAACTAGGGAAAAATACGCGTAAAGCGACAATTTTTTTATAGAAAATTATTAAAGAAATTTGAGGTGCACAGGTAATATGGACAATGAAAAGTCAACAAAGCATCAGGCTTCACAAGAGTACAACAAGCATACGCTATTAAGAAGGAAGCACAGAAAAAAAACCGATGATATTGCCGCTTCGGCAGATCCTGATGCGGAAATAGAAGCTGGTTTGGATGATTTTATAACAGATGAATCTTCGAAAGAAGAACAAACCCATCAGGCAGAACAGGGAAACAGGAACGGTACCTCAGCTAAAAACGAATGTAATTGTAATATCGCCCATGAACCTTATGATCCGGAAAACCCTAACAGAAAGTTTCATGCCAGCAACCGCTACTTCACCATATGCGTTTACGCTATTGCGGTCATATTTTTTGGAGCCATTATCGTCAAGGTTTTCGTTTCTCTGGATGGTACCTTAAAATTTTTAAAGGATGTCACAAACATTCTGATGCCATTTTTCATCGGAGCATTAATCGCATTTATTTTGAATCCGGCTGTTAAAAAGGTATATGAGTTTTACCACAAGATCTGCAGGATCGGCAACAAATCGGTATGTAAGGGATTATCCATTGCTACTACATACATTTTGCTACTGGGACTGATTATTGTCACACTGCTCTTTGTAGTCCCCCAGATCGTAGAAAGTATTACAGAGTTAGTGAACTATGTTCCCACAACGGTTGATAATGTTTACCACTTCTTTGATAACCTGGAGGAGCATTTCCCGAACCTGGATGTGGAGGTAATCAGAAAAGCAATTAATGATGCCATTCCAAATTTCATTACCTATTTAAAGGATTTTGCAACCAATCTTGTCCCGGCACTTTATACTGTATCTGTTTCTATTTTACAATGGATATTAAATGTGGTTATTGCAATTATTGTATCGATTTATATGCTTTCTGACAAGAAACCACTGCTGACTTCTATAAAAGGAATTATTTATGCTTTTGTTCCGGTAAAACATATCGGTTCTACAATTGATACACTGAAAACGTGTAACCAGTTGTTCAGCAGTTTTATTATCGGTAAAGCGATTGACTCCCTGATCATCGGTCTTCTCTGCTTCGTGATCATGAGTCTCTGCCAGCTGCCCTATGCCGTTCTGATCAGTGCAATTGTAGGCGTAACCAACATGATTCCTTATTTTGGGCCATTTATCGGTGCCGTACCGGGTGTCTTAATCATGTTATTGGTAAGTCCGATTAAAGCTCTGATCTTCGCCATTCTGATTCTGGTACTTCAGCAGTTTGACGGCCTGATCCTGGGTCCCAAGATACTTGGTGATTCTACCGGATTGAAACCCCTTTGGATTATCTTTGCCATAACCATCGGCGGTAGTATTGCAGGGGTTCTGGGAATGTTCCTGGGCGTACCTGTCATCGCTGTATTGCGCTATCTGCTAAATCGTTTTCTGCAATACAGGCTGGATAAACGGAATTTTAGGAACAGCCAGGATTTCAATATTGAATAAGTTTAAGGTCTACTCATATTATTAAAAAGAAGGGGTAATCCGCCATTTGGCAGATTACCCCTTCTTTTTATCCTCACCCTTTAATTTACTGCTTACTTCATCCACAGACTTTTTAATTGCCAGTAACTGCCGGTCCATGGTTGTTTTATCATTGAAAAACCGCTCTACTTTTTGTTTCAGGCTTTTATTCTTAATCATGCCTTCTCACCCGTCATAAGCATTTACTATAGTATATTCCAGGTCTTGCATCCTGTGCGCAATTTTACTTTTCTCTGGATACAATCATCTTATGAATCGGATTTCCAAGTGCTGAAAACTTTTCTTCATATTCTGTCATGACATTCCCCTGTGACAACACAGCATCATGATGGAGGTCAAACGTGCATGCCTCCAGGTTCCAGCCCGCTGGTTCCACTTCTTCTAATGCAAAATCAAAAAGCCCTCTGTTATCTGTTTTGAATTCTACTGTTCCATCAGGGGCCAGAATTTTATCATAACGGCTTAAAAACTCTCTGGAGGGGAGTCTTCTCTTTGCATGCCGGTCCTTTGGCCATGGATCCGAGAAATTCAAATAAATGCGATCCACTTCATTTTCCCCGAAGATTTCCGGCAGTTCTCTGGCATCTATACACAGGAAAAATAAATTCTGAAGTTCAGTCATAGTTTCTCTCTTTTCCAATGCTCTGAGAAGAACACTCGAATACCTTTCGATTCCCACATAATTTATTTCAGGATGATCGAACGCAAGCTGGGTAATAAACCTTCCTTTTCCCATTCCAACTTCTATATGAATTGGGTGATCATTGCCAAATGCTTGTTTCCATGCGCCTCTCGCGGCTTTACCATCTTGGATTACATAACTGCTATTTGCAATAATTTCATCTGCTCTTGGAATATTTCTTAATCTCATAATTTCTCCGCATGAAATTCATGCTTCTCCTCACATTAATATTTTTTTCTGAAGTTTTCAAAATAGTCTTTTGTAAACATTTCACAGTTGCCAAGCCTTCTAAGAAGCACTTTTACTGTATAGCCAAAGATGATTGTAACACAAAACTTAATAATATACAAAAAATAAATTATATTTTTTTTAATTTTGGTAATTTTATTATAGATTTTTTTTGAAAATGGTGTATGATTATATAATGAATATTGAATAGATAGGAGGGCATGAATTATGGATATGGTTGTGAACCGATTATCTGAAATCGAGGCAGCATCTGTCAGGATTATCGATGAAGCAAACGCTCAGAAAAAAGAGCTGGACGATGAGCTTCATGATGAATTGCAAAAATATGATGCCGAAGTAGATGCAGATACCGAACGGAAGCTTAAGCAGCTGCAAGCAGATCTTCAAAAGGAAATGGAAAAAGACCTTGCCAAGTTAAAGACTGAAACTCAGCGTTTGGTAACGAATCTGGAAGCTGATTACAATTTAAACCACAAAAAATTAGCTGCCGAGGTATTAAAAAAACTAGTAGAGGGGTAATCATATGGGAAACCTGTTAGCTTACAGCGGGACCACCACCAAAATACGTGCAATCAGAAGCCGTCTGTTTACAGAGGAAAATTACCGTGAACTGGCTTCTATGCCAACTGTCACTGATGCCCTTAGCTTTATAAAGAAGCATCCCGGTTATCACGATTTGTTTGCGCACGCGGATGAAGCGTCTCTGCATCGTAACGACATTGAAAAAACACTGCAGAATGCCGTATATGTGGATTTCCAGAAAATCTACCGTTTTGCCACCGTGTATCAGCGTAAATTCCTGGATATGTACTTCAAGCGATATGAAGTCGCTATACTGAAGAGTTGTCTGAGAATGGTATTTGACCGCCGTGGCCTGGAACTTGATTTAACGATTTTCAAAGATTTCTTCGAAAAGCACTCTGATATTGACATCACCAAATTATCAAATTGTTCTACAATAGAAGAACTTGTTACAAATTTAAAAGGAAGCATGTTCTACGATTGTCTGAACAGGCTGTCTAATGTTCCAAACCCAACACTTTGGGATTACGGCATGGCTTTGGATTTATTTTATTTCAGGAAATTCTGGAAAGAAAAAGATAAGCTCTTAAAGAAGGATGCATTAAAAAGTGTAACCGCAGCCTATGGTACTAAGATGGACTTACTTAATATAGAATGGATTTTCCGTTCTAAGAAATACTATAATATGTCTGGTCCTCAGATTTACGCATTACTGATCCCTGTTCAGTATAAACTGAAAAAGGCAGATATTCATGATCTGGTAGAAGCACCTACAATGGACGAATTCGATACTGCTCTTAAGAAGACTTATTATGGAAAGCATTATGAAGGCTATGGCGTAAAAACAATTGAACCCATGTACAATAAGATACGTATGAAGGTTCAAAGGAGCAATGCTGAAAAGGATCCATATTCAGTAGCAACCATCATCTCCTATCTCTATGAGAAAGAGCATGAAATTGACAAACTTACAACGGCTTTAGAGTGTGTCCGTTATGGCATTGATCCAAACGAGACACTAGACTATATTCTTTAAGGCAGAGGAGGTGTAACTTGTGATTGTCAAAATGAAATTTTTAAGTATTACGGGACCCAAGGCAGATATTGACCGTGTGGTAAACGAATACTTGTCCAAATATGAAATTCATTTGGAAAACGCCTTATCTGATTTAAAAACGGTTGAACATTTAAGGCCATTTATGGAAATTAATCCATACCGCGAATGGCTCCTGAAAGCAAATGAGTATGCTGAGCTTGTAAAAGATCCGCATTTCACTACAACCAAACATATCACCCTTGAGAAAGCACTGGATGTTGTGAATGAACTGGATACCAAGATCGGAGATATCCGGACAAAGCGTAATGAACTGGATGCCAAAAGGGAATCCTTACGTGCATCCCTTCAGAAAATTGAGCCATTCCTAGAATTTCAGTACAACATACATGCCGTATTGGAATTCAAATTCATAAAGTACCGCTTTGGTAAAATCGCACATGATTACTATACAAAACTCGAAAGATATGTGTACGACGATTTTGATACGGTATTTTACAAATGCCACACCGATGAAGATTACGTATGGGGCGTCTACTTTGTACCTGCCTCTCAGGCATCCAAGATAGATGCGGTTTATTCTTCCATGCATTTCGAACGTATTTATCTGCCTGATGAATATGCAGGAACGCCTAAAGAGGCATATGATGAGCTCAAGGCAGATATTGATAAGTACAGCAGCGAAATTACAGCCTGCAATGAAGAAATCAGCCGCTCCCTTACGGAACACAAGGAACTGCTTCTTCTCGCCCAGGCGAAGTTACAGGCACTGTCCACCAACTTTGATGTCCGTAAGCTTGCAGCCTGCACCAAAGAATCCAAACAGACATTCTACATTCTGTGCGGCTGGATGTCAGAAGAGGATGCGAGATCTTTCCAGCAGGATATTTCAGAGGATGAAAATTTATACTGTATTGTAGAGGACGATAACAATAATATTGTGAATTCGCCTCCCACCAAATTAAAGAATCCCAAGTTGTTCCGGCCCTTCGAAATGTTTGTCCGCATGTACGGGCTGCCGGCTTACAACGAAATAGACCCTACAATATTTGTAGGACTCACCTACGCATTTATCTTTGGCGCCATGTTCGGAGATGTAGGCCAGGGATTATTGCTATTGATCGGCGGATTTTTACTGTACCGCTTCAAGAAACTGGATCTGGCAGCGATCATCAGCTGTGCCGGATTTTTTTCCACGGTATTCGGGTTCCTGTTCGGCAGTTTATTTGGATTTGAAGATGTTCTTGAGCCCATATGGCTCCGTCCGGTAAACCACATGTCAACAATACCTTTTATCGGCAATTTAAATACGGTATTTATCGTGGCAATTGCCTTTGGTATGTTCCTGATTATCGTAACAATGATCTTTCATATTATAAATGGTATTAAAGCAAAAGATGCTGAAAACACCTGGTTTGATACAAACGGTCTTGCAGGGCTGGTATTCTACGGGGCAATCGTTGCAGTGATCGTGCTTTTCATGACAGGAAACACCTTACCGGCAGGTATCGTATTAGTCGTTATGTTTGTCATTCCGCTAATTCTGATTGCTTTAAAAGAGCCTCTCTCCAAACTGGTTGAGAAAAAAGCTGACTTTTTGCCAAAAGAAAAGGGAATGTTTATTGTTCAAACCATATTTGAAATGTTCGAAGTACTTTTAAGCTACTTTTCAAATACACTTTCCTTTGTCCGTATCGGCGCATTTGCCGTCAGCCACGGAGCTATGATGGAAGTTGTACTTATGCTTGCCGGTGCAGAAAACGGCGGTTCACCCAACTGGCTGGTTATCATACTCGGTAACCTGATCGTTTGCGGTATGGAAGGTTTGATCGTTGGTATCCAGGTACTGCGTCTTGAGTATTATGAAATGTTCAGCCGCTTCTACAAAGGCACCGGACGTGAATTTAAACCATTTTCTAAAAAAGATAAGGCCGCCTAAGAAAAGACGCCAATCAAATTTAAATCAAAAATTGCAAAAGCAGTTTTTTGAATATAATAACATTTTTTTAATTTAGGAGGATAATATAATGACAACATTAACATCAATCGTATTAGTAATCGCATTGGTTCTCAGCATCATCGTACCTTTTGGAGCATTTTTAATCGGAGAGAGAAATAAAGGCAGATATAAAACTTCTTTGGGTATCAACTGTTTCTTCTTCTTTGGAACTATGGTTCTGGGTGCAATCCTGGCATTCGGCAGCGACGGTTCTACAGCAATGGCTGCAGAAGCTGCTGGTGAAGCTCTTCCTGGCTTATCCGTAGGCCTTGGTTACCTGGCTGCTGCTTTAGTTACCGGATTATCTTGTATCGGTGGCGGTATTGCCGTTGCTAGTGCTGCTAGTGCTGCCCTTGGTGCAATCAGTGAAGACCAGAGTATTCTTGGTAAATCACTTATCTTCGTAGGTCTTGCAGAAGGTGTCTGCCTCTATGGTCTGATCATCTCCTTCATGATCTTAGGTAAATTATAATTCTATGAAGATGTATTTAATCAGTGATAATGTAGATACTTATACCGGTATGAGACTAGCAGGAGTGGAAGGATGCGTTGTTCATGAAAAACCCGAATTAAGGGAAGCCCTGGAACGCACGGTTGCCAATAAAGAAATTGGCATCATCCTGCTAACCGAGAAATTCGGCAAGGAATTTCCTGAAATAATTGACGATGTAAAGCTAAACCGAAGACTTCCACTTATCATTGAAATACCGGATAGGCATGGTACGGGACGTAAGCCGGACTTTATCACTTCTTACGTAAATGAAGCCATTGGAATAAAATTGTAAAGAGGGTGAAGATTTTGACAACCGAAGAAAAATTAAAACATTTCGAAGAATCTTCCTTAGAAAATGCCAGAGAACAGGCAACTCAGATTATATCAGAACATAAAACTGCTCTTGAAAAAATCAAAACCGAGCACGTAACTGCTAAAAAACGGCAGGCTGCCCTTCAGATAAAAACTGAGACAGAAAGCTTAAAACGAGCAAATAATATGGCTCTTTCAAAGGAACAGCTTCAGATAAAAAGAGAAATAACCAAAAAGCATAATGAGTTAAAAGAAAAGCTTTTTGTAGAAGTTAAGGCTATGTTAGAAGATTATATGTCTTCTCCTGCCTACGACAAATTACTAGTTAATCAGATTCATGAAATAAAAGAACTGGCTGGAGAGGGAAGCGCTATCATATATATTGACCCTGCCGATTCTTCCAAGCAGTTAAGTCTGGGCGCCGCAACGAATGAACAGGTATCCTTATCCGAATATTCGTTTATGGGCGGCACAAGAGCAGTCCTTGCCGACCGGCATATTTTAATTGATAATTCCTTTGCAACAAAATTAGAAGAGGCAAAGGCAGAATTTACATTTGACGGAGGTATGGCCCATGACTAGAACAGGCATTATTTATGGTATCAACGGACCTGTTGTCTACTTAAAAGGCAACACCGGCTTCAAAATGGCTGAGATGGTTTATGTTGGTAAGGAAAAATTAGTTGGTGAGGTCATCAGCTTGACAACAGATACCACCACCGTGCAGGTATACGAAGAAACAACCGGCATGAAACCGGGTGAAGAAGTAATCGCTACCGGCGATGCTATCTCCGTAACGCTGGCACCTGGTATCTTAAATAATATTTTTGATGGTATTGAACGTCCTCTTAGTGAGATCGCTAAAAACTCCGGTAAATATATTAACCGTGGCGTAAGCGTTGACTCTCTGGATACTTCCAAACTGTGGGACGTACATATCACAGTAAAACCGGGCGATACCGTTTGCGGCGGTACTATTATCGCTGAAGTACCGGAAACTCCTGCTATCACACACAAATCAATGGTTCCTCCAAATATGAAGGGTACCATCTTAGACGTTGCGAAAGACGGACAATATACCATTAATGACCCAATTGTTACCATCCAACTGCCGGATGGCACAGAAAGAAAATTAACCTTGGCGCAGAAATGGCCAATTCGTGTTCCAAGACCCACTGAAAAACGTTATGCAGCAAGCAAACCCCTGATTACCGGACAGCGTATCATTGATTCCATGTTCCCGATCGCAAAAGGCGGTACCGCTGCAGTTCCCGGAGGTTTCGGAACCGGTAAAACTATGACACAGCATCAGATTGCAAAGTGGTCCAACGCCGACATTATTATCTACATTGGCTGCGGTGAACGTGGAAACGAGATGACCCAGGTTCTGGAAGAGTTCTCCGAACTGGTTGACCCCAGAAGCGGCAATCCACTGATGGACAGAACGACTCTGATCGCCAATACCTCCAACATGCCTGTTGCTGCCCGTGAAGCTTCCATTTACACCGGTATCACACTGGCTGAGTATTATCGTGATATGGGTTATGACGTTGCAATCATGGCTGATTCCACTTCCCGTTGGGCAGAAGCTCTTCGTGAATTATCCGGACGTCTGGAAGAAATGCCTGCTGAGGAAGGTTTCCCGGCATATCTGGCATCCAGATTATCCGCTTTCTATGAAAGAGCCGGACTTATGCAGAACTTAAATGGAACAGAAGGAAGCGTATCTATCATCGGAGCTGTATCTCCTCAGGGTGGTGATTTCTCCGAACCAGTTACACAAAATACCAAGCGTTTCGTAAGATGTTTCTGGGGACTTGATAAATCCCTTGCCTATGCAAGACATTTCCCGGCTATCCAGTGGCTTACCAGCTACAGTGAATATTTAACAGATCTGGGTCCATGGTACAAAGACAATGTAGATCCGAACTTTGTGGATTACAGAAATCAGATCATGGCTATTCTGAACCAGGAAAGCAGTTTAATGGAAATCGTTAAGCTGATCGGCGGTGATGTACTGCCGGATGACCAGAAGCTTACCTTGGAAATCGCAAGGGTAATCCGTCTTGGTTTCTTACAGCAAAATGCATTCCACAAAGATGATACCTGTGTTCCGATGACCAAACAGTTCAAAATGATGGGAATTATTCTTTACCTGAATAAAAAAGCAAAAGCCCTGGTTACCATGGGTATGCCAATGTCCATCTTAAAAGAAAGCAACATTTTTGATAAAATTGTTTCTATTAAATATGATGTTCCAAACGATCATCTGGAAAAATTCGACGATTACACAAGAGAAATCGACGAATTCTACAATGAAGTTTTAGCTAAAAATGCATAGGAGGGTTAATCATGTCAATTGAATATTTAGGACTTAGTCAGATCAACGGCCCCCTTATTGTATTAGAAGGAGTCCAGAATGCTTCTTTCGAAGAAATCGTAGAGATTACGGTAGAAGGAACTGAAAAGAAACTGGGCCGTATCGTAGAGCTATATGAAGACAAAGCAATCATTCAGGTATTTGAAGGAAATGAAAACATGTCCCTGAAAAATACCCATACAAAATTAACCGGGCATCCCATGGAGATCGCATTATCTACAGATATACTGGGACGTACTTTCAACGGTATCGGCCAGCCTATCGATGACCTTGGTGAAATTACACCTGAAGTTAAATTAAATGTAAACGGACTGCCGCTTAACCCGGTTACCCGTGAATATCCACGTAACTACATCAGAACCGGTGTTTCCGCAATCGACGGACTGACCACATTGATCCGTGGACAGAAGCTTCCAATTTTCTCCGGAAACGGTCTGCCTCATGACAGACTTGCCGCACAGATCGTAAAGCAGGCTTCTCTGGGTGATAACTCAGATGAAAAATTTGCTATTGTATTTGCCGCTATGGGTGTTAAATATGACGTAGCCGAATTCTTCCGTAAAACCTTTGAGGAGAGCGGAGTTTCCGATCACGTTGTAATGTACTTAAACCTGGCAAACGATCCTGTAGTAGAGCGTCTGATCACACCGAAGGTAGCGCTTACTGCTGCTGAATATCTGGCTTTTGAAAAAGGCATGCACATCCTGGTTATCTTAACGGATATGACTTCCTTTGCAGAAGCAATGCGTGAGGTTTCCTCCTCGAAGGGTGAAATCCCCAGTAGAAAAGGTTTCCCGGGCTATTTATACAGTGAATTGGCTACTATTTATGAAAGAGCCGGCATTGTACAGGGCATCAGCGGTTCTGTAACCCAGATCCCGATCCTGACCATGCCAAATGATGATATAACACATCCGATTCCTGACCTTACCGGTTATATTACCGAAGGACAGATCGTATTGGACCGTGAATTACATGGTCAGGCAATTTATCCGCCAATTAACGTGCTCCCATCCCTTTCCCGTCTGATGAAGGATGGTATCGGAGCCGGATATACCAGAGAAGACCATCAGGACGTTGCCAACCAGCTTTTCTCCTGCTACGCAAAGGTTGGAGATGCCAGAGCTCTGGCAAGTGTAATCGGTGAAGATGAACTTTCTCCACTGGATAAAATTTATTTGAAGTTTGGTAAAGCTTTTGAACAGGAGTTCGTTGGCCAGGGCGAAAACGAAAACCGTTCCATCATCGATACTCTGGAAAAAGGCTGGGAACTTCTTGGAATGCTTCCTAGAGAAGAACTTGACCGTATCGATACTAAGGTTCTTGATAAATACTACAAACCTGCCGAGTCAGAGGTGATTTAATGAATCCAAATACATTTCCTACGAAGGGTAACTTAATATTAGCCAAAAATTCTCTGGCTCTTGCAAAACAGGGCTTCGATCTGATGGATAAGAAGAGAAATATCCTGATCAAAGAGATTATGGGGCTGATAGACCAGGCGCAGGATATTCAATCACAGATTGATGAAACATTCCGTACCGCCTATGCTGCTCTCCAAAGAGCTAATATAGAGCACGGTATCAACTACGTACAGGAGATATCTTTCTCCGTACCGGTTGAAAATTCCATTCGTATAAAAACGCGAAGCGTTATGGGTACTGAAATTCCTCTTGTAGAATCAGACCCCATCGTAAATGAACCAACATACGCTTATTATACGACGAAACGGTCACTGGATGAGGCAAAAGTTTCCTTCGAGAAAGTAAAGGAACTGACGATCAGACTTTCCATGATCGAGAATTCTGCATACCGGCTTGCAACTAATATCAAGAAAACGCAAAAACGTGCCAATGCTTTGAAAAACATAACAATCCCTACCTATACGGATCTGACAAAGAGTATTCAAAATGCATTGGAAGAAAAAGAACGTGAAGAATTTACAAGACTGAAAGTTATAAAACGTATGCATTCGAAATAGACGTAAATATGACAAATATTACTTCGTCATAGCATACAAAATCAGGTGTCCATATCTGTGCAACATACATAGATATGGACTTTTCTTTTGCTTTTTTATGAATAAATGTTGACATTTACTTCCAGATGGGCTACTATTTTAAATGAAGTGTAATATTTTTGTAAAGTATTTACACACACTCGCAATAATTAAAAGCGTGAAAATAGAAAATGAAAATATCAAAGGAGTATAGTGATGAAGAAAAAAATTCTTGTCGTGCTTTCCCTGGTAGGAGTAATAACTGTGTCTATGCCTGCCCCTGATGTTCAGGCGGCCTGGAAAGTTACGGATCAGGGACGACAGTACACAACGAATTCTACACTTGGCTATGCAACTGGCTTTAAGAAGATAAAAGGAAATTGGTACTATTTTGATAAACAGGGCATCATGAAAACCGGCTGGGTCTATACAGACCGCCAATGGTACTATTTAAAAGCCGATGGAAAAATGGCTAAGAATATGTGGATTGGAAATTTCTATCTAACAGCTGACGGTTCCATGGCTCGTAACACCACGGTAAATGGCGTCGAGTTTGATGCCTACGGAAATAAAGTACTGACTACGGGCGGAGATTCCGGTACAAGCTCCAGCTCCAAAAAGAAGAAAAACGGATGGTACCAGTCCATAAGTGAAAAGACCTGGTATTATTATAACGACCAGGGCGAGAAAGCCAAAGGCTGGCTTACTCTTCCAAACGGAAAATATTACCTGGATCCTGAAACCGGAATAATGGAAACCGGCTTTACAAAAATAGGAAGATCTTCCTACTACTTCAATAAATCAACCGGCAAATTACAAACAGGGTGGTATAAAGTAGGCCGCAAGCGCTACTATTCCTCTAAATCTGGTATTGTAAAGAAGAACCGCTGGCTGAGCAAAAAAACAATGTACGCCGGGAAAAAGGGCGCAATGGTAACCGGATGGGCAACCATTAAGGGGGAACGCTATTATTTCAGCCCCTCAACCGCTAAGAAGGTTACAGGCTGGCAGCAGTTAGATAGCAAATGGTACTACTTCGATAAAAACGGCGTTATGGCCAAAAATAAATGGGTAACTTACGGCCCAACCAGAAAAAAATGTTACCTGCAGAGTGATGGCAGTATGGCATCTGACCAGTGGATAGGCAAATATCATGTGTCAGCAAGCGGATACAAGGATGGACAAACACGCAGCAGAGGCCTTTTTTACGAAAACGGGAAAACTTATTATAACGACAAAAAATATAATAAGGTATCCGGCTGGGTAACGGTTGACAGTAAACGGTATTACTTTGGCAGTGACTTTGCCGCAGTAAAAGGCTGGCAGACCATTGATAATAAGAGATTCTATTTTGACTTAAACGGTGTCTTGCAGACAGGCTTAATAGATATTGGAACCCATACATATTATTTCAATACTGACGGTTC
Source organism: uncultured Robinsoniella sp. (assembly GCA_900539655.1). Classification (GTDB taxonomy): domain Bacteria; phylum Bacillota; class Clostridia; order Lachnospirales; family Lachnospiraceae; genus Robinsoniella. The sequence goes on along the minus strand of UQCR01000066.1, from coordinate 1,044 downwards.
AATGGTTTCATCAACAACAATTATGATTAACGGCATTGCCTATGCATTTGATGCTGACGGGGCATATATTGACCCGGATATACCTGCAGATGCCACAAAAGGCGAGCAGATCGCCGCTTATGCCAAGAAATTCCGCGGCAACCCATACGCTTGGGGCGGCACCAGCCTGACAAACGGCGCAGACTGTTCCGGATTCACCATGAGCGTAATGAAACACTTCGGAATATCCATTCCAAGAGTTGCAGAAGACCAGGCAAACGGCTATTCACCCTGGGGCGGCATCTATAACAAAGGAAAATCCGTGATACCAGATGAGAGGCATCTTCTCCCCGGAGATCTGGTATTCTATTACAGCCCTGTAGGGCATGTAGGAATCTACATTGGTAATGGACAGATTATTCATGCCAGCAATGCAACAACCGGCATTATTATCTCTAATTTTGACTATACCAAGCCAGTTTCGGCAATGCGTTACTGGGCATAGTTAAGTAAATATTTGTAAATACAAAAACAGTTTGGAACCAACTGATTACAGTTGGTTCCTTTTTTTGGTGATTTGATAATCTCTGGATGGTTGTCTCTTGGTTGATGGTCTTTTTGATTGTATCTGTTTTGGTTGTATCTGTTTTAATCGTATCGGTTTTAATTGTATCTGCTTTAATTGTATCTGCTTTGATTGTATCTGCTTTGATTGTATCTGCTTTGATTGTATCTGCTTTAATTATATCTATTTAAACGCAATTATAGGCTCATACAGGTACGTTTACATTTTACTGGTTAGAAATACTTTGTGTATAAGTAAATTGGCTAAATGAGGCGTATTGGAGTTTACAAGATATATAAGACATTAAATTGGGGTTTAGCTGAGAAATGACGCTTTGTAGATGGAGGTAGTGTACGGAAAGAGAAGGGGGCGGACCAGGACATGGGTTTGGAAGGCTTACCGCAGAACTGGCATTTTCTAACCTTCCCGAAGCCCTTTTTGGCGGCACGCGGGCATTCGCTCCGAAATCCTGATGCATTTCGCAGCTCAGTGCCCGCTTA
>UQCR01000065.1 GCA_900539655.1 uncultured Robinsoniella sp. | reverse complement strand
CAGGGCTGTTTGTTTTAACGATCTTAATGTTTATCGGTGCATCACCGGGATCTACCGGCGGCGGTATCAAGACAAGTACTTTTTTTGCATTGATGCAGGCAACCAAAAGCTCAGCTACCAACCAGCACAGCTCTGCATTTCGGCGTAAGATTCCCACAGAGGTAATAACGAAAGCATTTATCATTACCTTTCTTGCATTGCTGGTAGTCTGTACCGGAACATTTGCACTTTGTATTTTAGAACCAAACTGTTCTTTTATCCAGTTGTTTTTTGAAGTGACATCTGCATTTGGTACAGTAGGACTGTCTACCGGAATTACTCCGGACCTGTGCGTGGCAAGTAAAGTGGTACTGATAATTACGATGTTTATCGGAAGGCTTGGACCGCTGACGATTGCGTCTCTGTGGGTATTTAAAGAAACTTCCAATGTCAGCTATACGGAAGAAACCATTATAATAGGCTAACGGCATTATGGATGTACAGCCGGATGAATGTACTATTGTAATTGAAAGAAAAAGTAGAAAGCAAAAAATAGAAAGGTTAACATTATGAGAAAAAGTAGAGAAACATATTCATATGGTATTATTGGTCTTGGAAGATTTGGAACTGCACTTGCTAAAACACTGGCTGAGGCAGGAGAAGAGGTTATTGTCATTGACAATACTGAGAGTAAAGTAAAAGAACTCAGGCAATATACAGAAAATGCATTTGTAGCTGAGACGCTTACCAAAGAGGTTCTGGAAGAAATCGGAATCCAGAATTGTGATACAGTGGTAGTCTGCATTGGTGAGAAAATTGATACCAGTATACTCACCACACTCAACGTAGTAAGCCTGGGAGTTCCCAGAGTTATTGCTAAAGCCATCAGTCCTGATCAGGGGGCGGTTCTTGAAAAAATTGGGGCACAGGTGGTATATCCGGAAAGCGATATGGCAGTGCGCCTTGCCAACCGGCTGCTTGCCAACAGCGTATTAGATTATATCTCCTTAAATAATAATGTGGAAATCACAGAAATCAAACTATCCGGTTCCCTGGTGGATAAAAGTATTGTTGAAGCGGACCTGCGTAAGAAGTTTGGGCTTAATATCATTGCTATTGAGCGGGGGAATAAAACAGATATCGAGATAAACCCCAATTACCGTTTCTCAGAGGGAGATATTATTGTGGTTGTTGGGAAAAAGGATAATGTACAGAAGTTTGAAGATTCTCTGAATTAATTCAAAATTAATATAGCTTGACATTCCACCGCACTGGAGGGTTTACAATAGGTGTAACAAGGAGGCGGAACATGTATAAGATAAGTGAATTTTCTAAAATCACCCGGTTGACGGTGAAATCTCTGCGGTATTACGATGAGGAAGGAATTTTAAAGCCATCCTGCAGAGGTGACAACGGTTATCGATACTATAACGGGGAAGACTTTAAAAAAGCAGAACTGATTCAGTTTCTCCGTGATTTGGATTTTGGCATTGCACAAGTAAAGGATATTTTGAAAAACTGTGAGAGTGCAGAAGATTTGTCCTATTATCTGGAAGAAAAGCAGGAAATGCTCCGCAGGCAGATTCAAAAAGAAAAGGAACTTATCCGCCGAATGGACCGCTACTTGAAACCCAAAGACGCGGAGGTGGAATTTATGGAATATAAAATTGAGCTGAAAAGCTTTCCGGCAATCACGGCTGCATCCATGAGATACCGGGGAAAGTATCAGGATATGGGAAAATATATATCTGATATTTATAAGGAAGTGAAAGGAAAAGGAGCCGGAGAACCATTTTGCTGTTATTACGACGATGATTTTAAGGAGGAAGCAGATATTGAAATCTGTGTACCTACAAAAGGCGTCGTTGAGGGAAAGAATATCAGTTCCAAACAGCTGCCGCCAGTTCCAAAGGCAGTCTGTACGACACATACAGGCAGCTATGAGGAGCTGCACAGAGCTTATAAAGCGCTGCTTGACTATGCCAGAGATCATGGATTAACCTGCCTGACCCCATCCCGGGAAATATACCTTAAGGGACCGGGAATGATCTTTAAGGGCAATCCCAATAAGTATGTGACCGAAATTGTAATACCTGTTCAATGATCAGAAAAGGAATTGGAGTATCTCAGGATGGGATTATGAGAAGGAAGCATGAGGTTCTGGAAGAGAATAGAAGCATTAAACCGTATCAGAAGCTGCAAATGCAGCCTACTGGTGCGGTTTTTTGATATGGTCATATGTTGAGAAAACAGACTTACCATCCACTACAATAACAACAGCAAACCCATTGCCAATACAATCTGCATAGTTCCCACAAGACCGCCATACAGCATGGATTTTGGACCCTCATTCAGAAGATCCTGGAATTTTACCCGCATTCCGATTGCGGCAAGGGCAATGATTTCAAATTGTCCGCTTACTAATTTTGCTGCTTTTACCAGGGGAAGTGCAACGATGTCCAAACTGCTTATGATACTGAGGATAAAAAATCCAATAATAAACCAGGGTATACCACAGGAAATTTTTTTGTTACCAGGTTTCTTTTGTTTACCAAAGAAGAGCTTTTCACCATCTTTTACATTCATTTTGGAGAAGGCCAAAGCTACCACAACCAGAAATACAATTCGGATAATTTTAAAAATTGTTGCCATCTGTACCACATCGTCATTGATAAATTTTGCGGAGGCTATGACCTGGCCGATAGACTGCAGAATACCACCTATCATACCGGCAGTATGTATAGTCTCATTGTGATAGAGTAATCCTGTGATGACAGGAAGGATAACCATAAGAAATGTGCCTGTTATATTTACAATGGTAATGGATATACCTTTGTCTTTTGCATCTGCGTTAACTACCGGGGAAATGGTCCCTATGGCTGAGGAACCGCAGACTGCATTTCCGGCACACATCAAAAGGCAGAATTTTTTACGAAAGCCCAGCCCCTTGCCGATGAGGTAGGTACCGGTGATGGTTAATGCCATTTGCAGTGCAATAAAAATAATACCATAAATGCCAACACCAAGGATATCGGAAAGGTGCAGAGTCAGTCCGGTAAGAACGATGGAATATTCCAGCAGCCTGGATTCCGAGAACTTACATCCTTTATTCAGGGATTCTCTGTTTAAAAAAGTATTGCCGCACAGGATGCCAATGCCAATGGCAAACAGGGCAGAGCCGACAGCAGGAACAAAGGAACTGATCAGCTGGGCGATGGAGGAAATAACCAGACAGACTAAGAAACCCGGGATTAAATCTTTCAGTGGTTCGATAAATTTTTTCAAAACATACACTCCTTCATATATTTAATTTTCAATTCCCGTTGATTTTACCATCATTTGGTTATAAAATAAAATTATTAATTTTTATTCAATTATAATATAAATTTATAAGGAGATCTATGTTAGATTATAGGATCAAAACGTTTCTGGAATTGTGCAGATTAAAAAATTATACAAAGACGGCACATTTTCTGCACATTACCCAGCCAGCAGTTACCCAGCATATTCAATATCTGGAGCGGGAATACAAAATCAACCTGTTTGACCATGAAGCAAGAGAGCTTGCCCTCACACCAAAAGGGCAGTTATTCTATTGGTCTGCCCTGACGATGGAGGCCAACAGCCGGAAGATTCATGAATTAATGCAGCAGCCATTGGCAGCCGCAAGGTATTTTCGATTTGGTGCTACCCTGAGCATTGGAGAGTATCTGATGCCGCCGATTTTAACCGCGTATCTGAAGGAATATCCTCAAAACAGATTGTCCATGCTGGTTGAAAACACAGAAATATTGCTGAAGAAACTGGATGAGGGAGAAATTGATTTTGCAGTGGTTGAAGGAAGGTTCGATAAGGATGCCTACAGCCATATTCTTTTGGCAAACGAAGGTTTTATTGCGGTATGCTCCAGTAATTTCCCAGTAAAAGAAAACATGCTTATGGATGAAATCATTGAATATCCGCTAATTATCCGTGAAAAAGGTTCCGGAACCAGATGGATTTTGGAGGATATACTGGCTGAGCACAATTTAAGCATAGGGCAGTTTAAAAAGTTGAATGAAATGGGAAATTTTGCGGTAATCAAACATCTGGTAAAGGAAGGGCTGGGCTTGACCTTTGCCTATGAAACGGTGGTGGGAAAGGAAATCAGGGAAGGAATCTTGAAAAGAGTGGACATTCAAAATTTTCAGGCGGCACGGGAATTTAATTTTGTTTACTTAAAAGACAGTATTTTTGAAAAAGAATACCTGGAATTTTACAGGTATTGCATGCAAAAGAAGGGAGGAAACAGCGATTATGAAAACTTATCATGATGTAGAACTTACAACAATGGTTCTGGTTATCAATACCCCAAGGAAAGAGGTACTGCTGATCAATAAGACAAAAGGGGAATGGTGCGGATATGCTCCTCCGGGAGGGCACGTGGAGCCCGAGGAATCCATCGAGGACTGTGCCATCCGGGAAGTAAAAGAAGAGACAGGACTTAATGTGTGGAATTTAAAGTATAAAGGCCTGGTCCACTGGATAGACCTGTCTGACTATTCCAGATATATGGTGTTCAGCTACATCACAGAAGATTATCAGGGAGAGCTGTCAGGTGTTTCTGATGAAGGTATGGTATCCTGGGTACCAATTTCAGAATTTGACCACATTGCGTTCGCCCCTGGATGCAGAGAGCGGTTTGACCAGTTATTCTTTAAAGAGGGAATTGTTGAACTGTTTGGCAAATGCTGACTGCTTTAAAGGGCTGGCTTTCCCGGACTACTTTTCGCCTATCACACACAGCCAGCCATTTCGTGGGTGTTTACGAACACGGATTTTAGAAAAACCAGCCTCCTGCATTGCTTTTTTTAGTCCGATTGCAGAGGGGATATGCATTTTCAGAAGAGCTGTCACTTCGGCATACTTATCCGTGTCATCTTCTTGCTGTACCATTTCACATATAACGGCAAATCTGCCTCCGGGTTTTAAAACACGAAGAACCTCTTTTAGGTCGGACTGGATGTCCGGCCAGAAATATATGGTCTCAATGGCAGTTGCCAGGTCAAATACGTTGTTCCTGAATGGCAGGTTAGAGACACTGGCTTTTAATATATCAGCCCTTCCATTTGCAATAAAATAGCTGTTTTCTTTCAGTGCACGTTCAATGCAAAGGGGAGAGTAGTCTACACCGTAGACTTTTCCCTGGGGAATTAATTTCAACAGGCGGCGTACCGCTTTACCGCCACCGCATCCGATATCCAGTGCCTTGCAGTCAGGTGCGGGATCCAGCTGGTAAAGTGCCCATTTTGTCAGCCTCGCATGTCCCAGGTTCATTTTATGAATCATCAGACTGCCCCATGTCCCTTCCGGGCGCCGGGCATTTTTCGTAAGTTTTTTTATCATATTCTGTGGCTCCTTTTCTGGAGTATTTTCCAATACTTATGTTACAGGTTTCTAGTGCACTCTTGTTTAAAAGTTTGTACAATCCATTATAAAACGAGGAAGGAAGTGTGTCAACTCCAACAAAAAAGGTGGTTCAATTATAATCTGAGGAACCACCTTTTATTCAGTAATGTAAATTTTTAATTTTCAGGTACATTTTTGGGTGACTTTTTACATCTTTTTTTCATTTTTAGATTTAATTTAAGCTTTTCCGGACGATTTGGATTCTTTGGGAACCAGCCCTTGGAAACCCGTTCTTCTTGCTCTTTTAATTCTACGATGCTCCAGAAACAGGCAAAACTTAAGATGCTAAACAGGGCGGAGAACATGGTATTTTCTATATTTACAGTAATAACTAAGCATAAAACTCCGGTGAGCAAGAAAAGAGGCCATATTTTACTGGAAAAGTAATATTCTCCTTTCACGACAATGGGATGAAATATGCCAATGATCAAAAATGCAAATAAACCAATCAGTAAACCTTCTAAATACATAAATTTTTCCCTCCTTTATATGAGAATTAAAGCTGGTTGGATGCTGCCTCTGGCGATTTGCCACAAATTATTGAAATGCCAAATTCACCATAGCCTTCGTATGTACGGCTCCTTTAATTATTTTTGTGGACAAAGGTGTCAAGAGCCTCTTCTAAAAATTTATCCTGTAAAAGTATCGGTTCTTCTAAAGCGACTGTCTGAGTGTGGTTAACCGGGTTTTGATTCCGGCATTTTTCTGATGGTGAATGGTAATCCTGTGTACACCGGTTTGCCCCCGTATGGTACCGGTTTGGCTGAGAGCCATATTGATAGTGATGTGGCATGGCAAGTCTCCTTAATTAAAATATCGCTTTTTTATTATATGTAATAGAACAAGATATGCAGCTTGTCTTCCTGATATTTTGTATAATTCTTTCAGTTAAGTATTGTAAAGCAGGTTGGTGCATTGTAAAATGATGGTATATGATCGGAATATCCGATTTCAGGAGGGATAAAAAATGCAATTAAGACTATTGGAACAAAGGTTTTGCGTGTGTAAGCTTAAAACTGGGGGAAAGATCCCATATGAAGAAGAATTTGTATTTACCGGTAAAACGGATGAAGAACTGTCACTTGTATGTCCGGAGAGTAAAGCTCCTGATCAATTTTTGGAACGGGAAGACGGCTGGAGGGGATTTCGGATTGAAGGAATATTGGATTTCTCCATGATCGGGGTGATTGCGAAGATTTCAAAGCTGCTGGCAGAGCATGAAATAGGGATTTTTGTAATATCCACCTATCATACAGACTATGTTTTTGTAAAAGAAGAAAATTGGGAAAAGACAGTTACACTGTTAAAAACAAACGGATACGGGATCGGATAAGAAGGAAATGGAAGAGATAAAAATCTTCCATTTTTTTGTTTTGTGACCTGGTCACGGAAAATGTAAATCAGAACGATTATAATGGGAGTTAAGATAATAACAGGTGAATCAGTGAGATGCCGGATTCGGCAGAAATGAAAAATGATCAGAATAGAGGTAATGATATTATGAGTAAAAAAACAGTGATTATCGGAGGGGTTGCAGGTGGGGCTACCACTGCTGCGCGCCTGAGAAGACGTGACGAATCAATGGAAATCGTGGTATTCGAAAAAGGGGGCTATATCTCTTATGCAAACTGCGGCTTGCCTTATTATATTGGAGATGTAATCAAAAGCCGTGATGCGCTGCTTTTACAGACCCCCCAGGGGATGAAAAAGAAATTTAATATTGATGTGCGTATCTATACCGAAGTGATAAAGATATATCCGGAACGTAAATGTGTTTCGGTTCGGAACCTTGAAACCAATGAAACTTATGAAGAAGCCTACGATAACCTGGTTATTGCCACAGGATCATCTCCCTTAAAACCGCCTATTAAAGGAATTGACGGAGAAGGAATATACACACTCTGGACAGTACCTGATACTGATAAAATCAAAGCATTTGTAGCAGAAAAACATCCCAAAAAGGCGGCAATTATTGGAGGCGGTTTCATCGGCCTTGAAATGGCGGAAAATTTACATCATGCAGGAGCAGAGGTAACGATAATCGAAATGCAGGATCAGGTCATGGCGCCTATTGACAAAGAAATGGCACAACTACTCCACGAAAATATGCAGATGAACGGTGTGGAACTGATACTGGGGGATGGGGTCTCTTATTTTGAAGATCGTATGGGCAGAACTGCGATTGCCCTTGGCAGCGGAAAAGTGATAATGGCAGACCTTGTTATTTTATCAATAGGAGTTCGTCCCAACAGTATGCTGGCTCAGGAAGCAGGGCTGCATTTAAATGAACGGGGCGGCATCGTAGTAGATGAAAATCTGAGGACTTCAGATCCCGATATCTATGCAGTTGGAGATGTCATTCAGGTAGAAAATTATGTACTGAAAAATCCGGCGATGGTTCCCCTTGCCGGACCTGCAAACAAGCAGGCAAGAATCTGTGCAGATAACATAGCCGGAGATAAAAAAGAATATCATGGTTCTCAGGGAACCTCTGTTGCTAAGGTATTTGATTTGACCGTTGCTGCAGTGGGGGTAAATGAAAAGACCCTGAAGAAAATGGGCAGGATAAAGGGAACAGATTATGAAACCGTACTGATCAACCAGAAATCCCATGCCGGATACTATCCCGGTGCTACTCAGCTTACTTTAAAAATGCTGTTTGACATGGAAGGTACGATTTTAGGAGCTCAGATTATAGGCCAGGACGGCGTTGATAAAAGAATTGATACATTGGCAGTTACCATGCGTTTACACGGTAAGGTATTTGATTTGGAAGAATTGGAACTTTCTTATGCTCCGCCTTATTCCTCTGCAAAAGATCCGGTAAATATGCTTGGATATACAGCCCATAATGTTCTGGACCACATGGTATCCTTTATGGAATGGGAGGAAATGGATCGTTTACAGGAGACAGGGAAGGATACTGCTTATACAATCCTGGATGTGACAGAGGAGATGGAACGCCTGGTATATCAGATTCCAGGATCTTATCACATACCCCTGGGAGAATTAAGAGATAGAATGAGTGAGCTGGATAAAAACAGTATGATAATCGTATACTGCGCAATCGGCGTCCGGTCATACAACGGAGCCAGAGTACTGATGCAAAATGGTTTTAAAAACGTAAAAGTGTTGTCCGGTGGTACCGGTTTCTATAAATCCATGCATTATCAGGACAGGGAAGAATGGGAGGATTCGAAAGAAATGGCAGAGAAAGAGGTAAAAGCTGCGCAAGTAAATACCGCACAGGCAAGCACCGGGCAGGTAAATACGGAAACCGTTCCGGTGCAGAAAGAAATGAAAATTCTGGACTGCTGCGGTCTTCAGTGTCCCGGTCCCATAATGAAGGTAAATGAAACACTTGGAAAAATGGAAGAAAACCAGGTTCTGCAGGTATCTGCAACGGATATGGGATTTGTCAGAGATATTGATGCCTGGTGTAAAAGAACAGGAAACACGCTGGTGAATTCAGAACGCAGGGACAGAGAAAATATTGTCTATATTAAAAAGGGAACCAACGTATGCCAGGGAGGATCCCTGGAAAATGCAGCCACACTTCCACAAGGCAAGACGTTAATCGTATTCAGCGGTGACCTGGATAAAGTTCTGGCTTCCTTTATCATCGCAAACGGAGCGGCTGCAATGGGCAGGCCAGTCACCATGTTCTTTACTTTCTGGGGGCTGAATGCACTGCGTAAAACAGATAAACAATCTGTAAAGAAACCTTTTATCGAGAAAATGTTTGGCGCCATGATGCCTAGAGGAACCGGCAGATTAAAACTCTCCAAAATGAATATGGCTGGAATGGGAACCAAAATGATGAAGAAAGTAATGAAGGATAAAAATGTGGAATCCCTGGAAGAGCTGATGCAGCATGCAATGGCAAATGGGATAAAGCTGGTGGCTTGTACCATGTCAATGGATGTGATGGGAATCACGAAAGAAGAGCTGATTGATGGTGTGGAACTGGCTGGTGTGGCATCTTACCTTGGAGATGCGGAAGAGTCGAATGTGAACTTGTTTATTTAAGTGATTGATTACGGTTTCTCCATACAGTTATAAAAAATTTTGACATTTCGTGAAAATAATACTATAATAACTGTCGGAAATTCAACAGGAGGAACATATGGCTAAAAAACGACATTTAAAAAAGAAAAACAAGATGATGACAGGAAATGTCATTGAAAATGAAACACGGGAAGAAATAGGTAAAGTATCAGGTATTAAAACAAAAGAAGCGGCTGTAGCAGCAGAGCAGACAAAAGAAGTTCAGGCAGATGCTGTTAAAAAGGAAGTGGCAGAGGCTAAAAAACGTACATCAAAGAAAATGAATTTTTATGTTCAGTTTCAGGATGCCGAATATAATGAACAGGATATCATTGCCCAGGTGAAGAAGCTCTGGAAAGATGCCGGCAACCGTATTGCGGATTTGAACACAATGGATATCTATGTGAAGCCGGAAGAAAAGATGGTGTATTATACAATTAATGAAGAATTGAGTGCATCGTTTGCACTTTAAAAACAGGTGGACCCGAAACGGATATGTTTTGGGTCCACCTGTTTTTAGAAGAAAATGTATCATTTTTTTGCTTTATAGAAGTGCCTTTAACCTTTGCTTATCCAGAATCCGGATACCGCCTCTGGATAATTCCACAAATCCCTCCGATGAAAAATACTTGAGCATTCTGGAAACAACCTCTCTGGCGCTGCCTGTATATTTCGCAATCTGCTCATGTGTCATTTTGATAATATCTGATTTTGTCCGAATGGTTTCGTCCAGCAAAAAAATTGCAAGGCGCTTGTCAAAGCTCATAAATAAAATCTGCTGCATAGCCCACATCACATCTGAGAAACGCTCGGTTGCCAATTTGTAGGCATAAGCTTCCACATGGATATTTTCGTCCATCAGCCCGGAAACAGCAGCTGAGTTAATCTGAAGTATTTCACAGTCTTCGGCAGCGTCAATATATACATCGAATGTAATAGTATGAAGCACGCAGGAAGCGGATAAAATACAAACCTCCCCTGCGCCCAGCCGGTATAGTGTTACTTCTTTTCCTGTTTCCGAAAGTAAATAGGTCCGCATAACCCCGCTTTTAATGATGAGCATTCCAATACAGTCATTTTCACCAAAGTGTATATGACTGTCCCTTGCATAGCTGGTAGTGACTGCATTCCTGGCAAGCGAATTCTTCTGTGAGGTGCTTAAGTGTTCCCAAAATGGCAGGTATTTTTCTAAAAGCTGTAAATTTTGTTCCAGATAATCCATAATAACTCCTTTTTGAACTATTTCTCACGCTGGTAAGCAATCCGTTTTGAACCGTCTTCCAGATAGATGGTCCCGCAGTGGATAAATCCGTTTTTCTTTAAAGCTTTCTGCATGGGAAGATTATCGTCGTGAGTGTCAATTTTAAGGTTGCCGCACTGCCGGAAACACCATCCAAAAATAAAGGACGCTACTCCTTTGGTATGGGAGGCAGATGTTATGCGGTGAATTACCCCGTATGGATGTTCATTTAACCAGCTTCCGTCTGAGATATTACGGTAAGCAGGATCTTCCCCAGTTTTAAAATAAAAGGTCCCGGCAATTTGTCCATCATGAATGCAGACATAACTGCAGCCTTCCTCAATATCACAGCGGACAAGTTCAGCAGATGGGTAAGTGTCTCCCCATTGTAAGGGGTTGCCGTTTTTTGCCATAAAGTCTCTTGCATCAGCGTATAGATGCAGCAATGTATCTAAATCTTTTGGGGTACTTTTTCTGATTTCCATTGATTCGATTCCTTCCTGTATTTATATTAAAAATAAAAGATTGCGGATGACTCCTGCAATACTATATTTTCATTTTATCTTATGAATTACAAAAGAACAAGCCGGAGTTAAGTAGAAAAAATAAATTCCAGTAAAACCACAACCGTTATTAAAGGATGAGCTTTCATATTTTATGATGTTACTGCTAATAATGAATAATAAAATGTCATATAGCATACCACGGAATTCGGTATTTTATGTAAAAATTTTCGTTTTTTTAAAAATAAATGGGATTCTTGTCATTGCCCTATGTCGAAAACTGCGGTAAAATGGAGACATGTCATTTTTGGAAAGGGACACCTGTTATGTGGCAGCAAATCATAGATTATTTTACAAATAACATGGATACTTATCTGACGGCAGCATGGGAACACGTGTGGATCAGTTTACTTTCTCTTGTGATCGCGCTGGCGGTGGGAATACCGGCAGGCATATACTGTGCACACACTAAGAGATTCCGTAAATGGATTACAGCATTCTTCAATGTGCTTCGTATTGTACCCAGTTTCGCAGTTTTAATTTTATTAATTCCCATTATGGGCACTGGTGTAAAACCGGCTATGACTGCACTGGTCATTCTGGCAATCCCACCCATTCTTATGAATACCAATGCTGGATTTGAAAGTACGCCGGAATTTATGCTGGAAACAGCAAGGGGGCTTGGTATGACAGATAGGCAGATTTTTCAAAAAGTGAGAATCCCTCTCGCTCTGCCGTATATACTGATCGGTACTAAGACGGCATTAGTTGAAATTATCGCCAGTGCAACGCTGGCTGCATATATTGGCGGCGGAGGGCTGGGAACAATCATATTTACCGGCCTTGGATTAAACAGGACGGATTTACTATTGATTGGAGGAATTTCAGTGGCGTTGTTATCCCTCTTTTCCGGGTTCCTGGTGACAGCAGCAGAAAAATGGATAGTTAGATATCGTTAAAATAGTTAAGGAGAATGAAAATGAAAAAAGGAAATAGAGTTATAAAAAAAGTATTAGCAGTTTTTTTAGCGGCATCCATAACCGCTTCATTAGCCGGATGTGGCGACAGTAAGAGTGACGAAAAAAGCATAAAGGTAGGGTCAAAGGATCTTACGGAGAATCTGGTTGTAGCTGAAGTCTATGCTCTGGCATTGGAAGATGCAGGTTTTTCTGTGGAAAGAGTCATGGACATAGCAGGCTCCGTAGTCCATACCTCTATCATGAATGGAGAAATTGATCTGTATCCGGAATATACCGGCACCGGTTTGATCTCTATTCTAAAGATGGATCCGATGACGGATGCACAGCAGGTGTATGACACCGTAAAGGAAGAGTACGAAAAGCAGTATAAACTGATCTGGCTAGATTATTCCCAGGCAAATGATGGACAAGGTCTGGTTATCCGCACTGATGTAGCAGATAAATATGGAATTAAAACAATTTCAGATTTACAGAAAAATGCTTCGGAACTTCGTTTTGCTTCCCAGGGAGAATTTGATCAGAGGGAAGACGGGATGCTTGGACTGGAAAAGCTCTACGGGCCTTTTGAGTGGAAATCATCAAAAGTTTATGACGGCGGCTTGAAATATTCTGTATTGGAGAATGATGAGGCAGATGCAGCTCCGGCGTATACAACAGAAGGGCAGCTGGTAAAAGACGAATTTACACTTCTGGAGGATGATAAAAAGCTCTGGCCGCCATATAATTTAGCTCCGGTTGTACGGGAAACAGTGTTAAATACTTATCCGGAAATAGCAGACATTTTGAATAAAATCAGCGCTACTCTGGATACGAAAACCGTTACGAAATTAAATGCCGAAGTAGATGTGGTTAAACGGGAATACGAAGAAGTGGCGAAGGAATATTACGACAGTATAAAATAATGCAGCTAACGGAGGCATTTACGTGAAAAAAGCAATCCAATTTATAAATGTGAGTAAAAAGTTTGATAATACCGGATATTTAGCAGTGAATGATGTAAGCTGCGAGATCGGTCAGGGTGAATTTATAACAATTCTGGGATCATCAGGATGTGGGAAAACGACTTTACTGAAAATGGTGAACCGCCTTTATGAACCGGATGCAGGATCAATAAAAATTTTTGGTGAGGATATCAGCTCCAAAGATCCGGTTCTTTTAAGAAGGGAGATCGGCTATGTAATCCAGCAGGTTGGACTGTTTCCCCACATGACCATAGGAGAAAATATCGCTACGGTTCCAAGGCTTCTAAAGTGGCCGGAGGAAAAAGTACAGGCAAGAGTAAAAGAATTGCTGGAAATGGTGGGGCTTTCATTATCGGAATATGGTAAAAGATATCCTTCCCAGCTATCAGGAGGACAGCAGCAGAGGGCAGGGCTTGCGAGAGCTTTGTGTGCAGATCCTCAGATTATGCTGATGGATGAACCATTTGGAGCTATTGATGCCATTAACCGTATGAATCTTCAGGAGGAACTTTTAAAAATTCACAGAGTTTCCAAAAAGACGTTTTTATTTGTGACGCATGATATTAATGAGGCATTTAAGCTTGGCAACCGTGTTATTATCATGAATGAAGGTAAGATCAGGCAATTTGACAAGCCGGAAGTAATCGCACGAAGCCCTGCGGATGATTTTGTTAAATCCCTGATTGATTCCACTCGTAAACAGGAACAATTCTGGGAGGCGTTTACATGATCACATATCTGGTAAAATACCATGATAAATTATTGAATGCATTGGTTCAACATATTACAATCGTCTTGATTACCCTGGTATTGTCAGTGGTTCTGGCATCGCTTTTAACCATTTTGGCTGTGTATTTTCAGTGGTTATCCAGGATTCTCATCGGTTTCTTTTCCATGATTTATTCCATACCCAGCCTGGCATTGTTCGCAATTTTAATACCTGTGACAGGGCTTGGGAGGAATACGGCAATTATTGTACTGGTGATGTATAACCAGTATCTGTTGCTGCGTAATTTTATAGATGGACTAAATCAGGTGGATGGATCTGTGATAGAAGCCGCAACAGGAATGGGCATGAGCCGGATGCAGATTCTGGTAAAAGTACGGATTCCGCTTTCTCTGCGCCCGCTGTTTACAGGAATACATCTGGCGGTGGTATCTACGATAGGAATTGCAACGATTGCTGCAACAATCAATGCCGGAGGACTTGGCAGTATTCTGTTAGACGGTCTGCGTACGTTAAATGTGAACAAAATTTTGTGGGGAAGCATTTTGTCGGCAGGGCTGGCTATAGCAGTGAATGCAGGACTTAGCAGGTTGGAGAAACATATGGCAAAAGATAGATGATATGGACAGGGGACTGGCAAAAGAGAGCAATTAAAATGTATTAATTAGCAGACGGATGCTTTATAATAGATATAAGCAGTCCAGAAACTGATATTCACAATATACATGCCCATTTTCTTCTGGGGCGTGCAGAGGCATCATGCATTTTCAAACACGTTCTAATACAGGGAATTCAAAAGGGAATGCAAATATATTTTGGAAAGGAAAAAGCATATCATGTTGGAATTACCGGAAAGCCATGTGTTGGCAGATCAGTTGAATAAAACCATAAAAGGAAAAACCATTAAAAATGTTATTGTAAATCAGTCGCCGCATAAATTTGCATTTTATTTTGGAGATCCCGGGGAATATGCCAGTCTGCTCAACGCAAGGCAGGCGGGAGAGGCATGTGCACTGGCGGGGCAGGTTGAAATAGCGTTTGGCGATACAAAACTACTCTTTACGGATGGAACAAATATCCGCTATTTAAAAGAAGGGGAGAAACCACCTAAGAAGCATCAGTTTCATGCAGAATTTACAGATGGTACGGCGCTGGTCTGTACCGTTCAGATGTATGGAGGAATCCATGCATTCCGGGACGGGCAGAATGATAATCCCTATTATCTGGTGGCAAAAGAAAAACCCACACCATATATGGAAGCATTTGACCGTACTTATTTTGAATCTCTATATAAAAATGCAAAGGAAAACTTAAGCGTAAAGGCATTTCTGGCAACGGAACAGCGAATCCCCGGATTAGGAAATGGGGTATTACAGGACATTCTCTTTCATGCAGGGATTCATCCTAAAAAAAGGTTTGCTAATATTGATGAAATGGAACGTGATACACTATTTAATAGCCTAAAGACTACATTAAAGGAAATGCGGGAAAAGGGAGGCCGGGATACGGAAAAAAATCTGTTTGGAGAGTATGGCGGCTACCAAACTTATCTATCTAAGAAAACTCTGCAAGAGCCTTGTCCAAAGTGCGGCGGCTGGATCAATAGACAGGCATATCTGGGAGGGAATATCTACTTTTGCCCAAAGTGCCAGCCGTTGGAGCTAGAGCGTGTTTAAAAATTCATTCCCGCCATCTGTACGCCCCACTTTGCGGTATATTTGCCCCGAATTCAGGTTACGTAGCCCGCTACGCGCCCTTCATCCGGGACAAATCTCCCACAAACTGTGACGTACATTTGCCAGAAAGCAATTTTAAAACACGCTCTAGTGTACTGCCACGCTCTAGGGTAGGATAAGGTATTAAAAATATAGGAAAGTATAAAGACAAGTCTTAACATTTGAGATTTGTCTTTTTTTAGATATGATGATTATAGATTAATATTTGCAATATATTATATTGCTAAAATCGTATAAGTATGATATAGTGTTTATATCTAAAATAAATTAAATTCTGGTCATTTCGGCCGTATGATCCCATTAAGTAGAAAAAGATGTTTATTTACAGAAGAGAAGGAAAGTAAATGATTGGCATAGTTCGTGCGAAAGCATTGTGGCGGAGTACGGCAACGCATGCATTATACATAGCCTGAAGGAAAACAATTCAAATCGCGCGCTGGTCATTATCTTTAATTTATACACAAAGGACAAAAGAATGGAAATGTTGCGCAGTTGAAAAATCAGTGTATAATGGAGGTATAGGAATGGATAAATCCCAAGGGGACCCTGTGACAGGTCATGTAAATAGAAATTATAAAGATCGGTTATTCAGATGTATATTTAAAGAAAAGAGCGATTTGCTGGATCTTTATAATGCAATAAACGGTACACAATACGGCAATCCAAATGAATTAGAAATTACAACAATTGAGGACGTAGTATATCTGGGAATGAAAAATGATCTTTCCTTTATCATTGATGATATTATGAATTTGTATGAACATCAAAGTTCTTTTAATCCTAATATGGGATTGCGTGGCTTGGTATATTTTGCAGAATTATATCGCAAATATCTTGTGATAAATAATATAAATATATATGGATCAACAAAAATCAAACTTCCGGTACCACAATATATTGTTTTTTATAACGGTAGTGAAGAGGAGCCGGACAGGAAAGAAATTAAGCTCACTGAGCTGTTTTATCCACAGGAGAAAGCTGGAAATCCGGCAGTGGAATGCCTAGCTATTATGCTTAACATTAATTATGGCCATAATTTAGACTTAATGGAGAAATGCAGGAAACTAAAGGAATATGCATATTTTATCAGTGTCATTAGACAATATCTTCATAAGGGTGTAAAAATAGAAATGGCAGTAAATAAAGCAATTGAAATATGCATACAAAAGGATATATTAAAAGATATTTTGCAGAAAAACAGAAGCGAGGTGTTAAATGTGATCTTAACAGAATTTGATGAAAATCTTTATTCAAAATCGCTGCGTGAAGAGGGGAGGGAAGAAGGACTAAAAGAAGGAATGAAAGTATTTATAGAACTCTGCCAGGAAATCAAAATTTCAAAAGAGGAGACTAGAAGTAAGCTTATTGAAAAATTCAAATTACAGAAAGAAGAAACTGATGAATATTTAAATAAATATTGGAAGTGAATAAACAAGAACAGCTCAGTACCAAAAGGTCTGTCCTTAAGTGCAAGACAGACCTTATCGTTATTATTCTCCAACATATAAATTTCTGGATTTCAGTATCTCCAGAGTGATTTTGCTTGCCATACTTCCATTTGCAAAATCCTCCCCCTGAATATTTGTTGCAAAGAAGTAGGTGTTGCCGTTTTTTTCTAGAAAGCCGATAAACCACCCATTTACATTTTTGCCATCAACATCTCCGGTTCCTGTTTTGCCATATAGAGTCGTGCCATAGGAAGTGGAGATATGGAGTGCATTTTTTACAGCCTCTATATTTTCTTCTTTAAACTGCATATCATTACGGTACATGGCAGATAACTGTTCCACCTGTTCGATAGGAGAAATCTTCAGGGATGACTCCATCCAGTAACGGGAAATCCCGCCGGAAAGATCCTGGTTTCCATAAGCGATTTCTTGAATATAGTTTTGAAGTGCCGGTAAGCCTGTTTTTTGATCTACTGCCTGGAAATACCAGTTGACCGAGTTGGACATAGCAGAATTCAGGTTGTGATCCTGATTCCAGGATGCAAAAGGATATTCGGTCTGATTCCAGGAAATAGTGGAATCTTTTGGAGTGATACTGCCTGACTCTAAACCAAATAGCGCACTGTATATTTTATAAGTAGAATCCGGTGACACTCTTTTTGAACTGGCATCTTTATTATAAATATTCCAATAATCCGCATTTTGGTCGTAAAGTACGAAACTGCCATCATAATCCTGAAAATAGGAGCTTAGATCCTCATATTCAGCATTTGTATTGTGAAAATCGTATGAATTGCCTGAAGATGCACCAAATGCAAGAAGCGGGGCACTTCCAATTACGATTGACAGAGCCAGAATAAATATCAGACAGCTCTTTAGCTTTAACCAGTTGCTTTCCGGGTGAAAAGATGCAATATGGATGATACGCATTTTAATCTGTTTCTTTGTTCCGCCCATCCCTGCGGCAGATGAAAAAGAAGAATGGGATAAATTCTCGGCAAAATTCAGTAAGGTATAACCATAATCGGCGTAACTTTTTTCGTCAATGGTCCGTAATACGGCAGCGTCGCATGCCACTTCTCTGTCATTTCGCATTTCTTTAAGCGCCAGCCAGACCAAAGGGTGGAACCAGTATATGATCCTGGCCAGGCACATCAGATAATTTACCGCGATATCACGGTGTCTGTAATGCTGCAATTCATGCAACAGAATAAAACGGATATCCTTATCCTGTAATCCCGAAATCATCTGGATAGGCAGTACTATACAAGGTTTAAATAATCCAACTGAAATTGGAGATTGAATATAGGCACTGCTGCATAAACGGATGTTTTTGGTGATACCAATCGCAGATCTGCATTCATGATAGATATTTCTGACCTGCCGGTTCTGCACGGGCAGAGCAGATTGAATGACCTGCCGGATTTTGAGCTGAGAATGCAGTGTCAGTATTGCCATTATTAGAATACCTGCGATCCAGATAAATAGTAGCAGATAATTCACAAGAGCAGGAGTCTCATGATTGACGGTAACGGTGAAATCCTGCATCCAGTTTGCTGCCGTGGCAGCAGCAACCGTGCCGGTATCTATGGCTGTATTTCCTGCTGGATCTCGGGAAGCCCCCAATTGCATGAACCATTGCCAGATTCCGTTAAGTCCGCCTGATTTTATTGGAACAAACGGCAATGCCAGTATAATCAGCAGTAAAAACCACAAATTGTACTGAACCCTGAGAGACAGGTGTTTCTTGCAGAGCTTCTTAACCATCAGAATAATGGATACGCAAACCAGTATGGCTGCGCTGATAATTAAGAATCTTATGCCAAGTGTATCAATCATGGTTTCCTCCATTCTGGGATTTTTTACGCAACAGCATTTGCAGATCCCGGATTTCATCATCGGATAAGGTATCTTTTTCCAGGAAGTTAGTCATCATAGAAGTTAAATTCCCATTATAAAACCGTTTCAGAAAAGAATCATTTTCGTGATCCAGATATTCATCTTCCTGAACCAGTGGTGTATATACAAAAACACGGCTTTCTTTTTCGTAAGTTAAAGCTTCCTTCTGAACAAGCCGTTTTAATAATGTCTGAATTGTTTTTGGACTCCAGGTAGTAGTCTTAGTTAGTTTATCCGTTACTTCATTAGTACTGATCGGTGCATATTTCCATACGATTTTCATTACTTCGTACTCTGCCTCGGATATTTGCGGTAATTTTTTCATGAATGAATCCTCCTTAGATACTACATTTGTAATATAAACAGTATAGCTGTATTAAACGGCAATGTCAAGCCAGATATCCCTGTAGGATTGCCCCGTTGGCTTGTTATATATTGGTATTTATAGTTACTTTTTTTATGGGGATTGGTATGATGATCTGGGGAAAAAACATCATACTGGTGAAGTTTATATGAATGGCATTAATATGTATGAAGAAGCATCTGTTGATCTATAGAGAGTATGTTTGAAAATCCAGAAATTTAAAAGGATTTTTTACAATGAGGCTGGCAAAAGAAATCTAATTGCGTTATACTTGAAACATATTTATACAGGCAGGAGAATAAGAAAATGACAGAAAAATTATTTTACATAAACAGCTATATAAAACGATTTGAAGCAGAGGTGCTGGAGTGTGTAAGGCATGAAGATTATTATGAGATCGTATTAGATAAAACTGCTTTTTTTCCGGAAGGAGGAGGACAAAGCGCAGACCGCGGTTTTCTGAACGAAATCCAGGTATCCGATGCCAGGGAGAAAGATGGAATCGTGTATCACATAACAGATCAGCCGTTGAATCCGGGAACCCACGTGACTGGGGAAATAGATTTTAAGGAACGTTTTTCCAAGATGCAGCAGCATACAGGGGAGCATATTATTTCCGGTATCGTGAACAGGCGATTTGGCTATCGCAATGTGGGATTTCATCTTGGAAGCGAAGTTGTAACAATGGACTTTGATGGGGCATTCACTGAGGAAGAATTAGCGGAAATAGAATATCAGGCAAATGAAATTGCGGCTTCCAACAAAAAAGTGGACATATCTTATCCGGCTAAAGAGGATCTGGAAAAGCTGGAGTACCGTAGCAAAATTGAAATTGAAGGGCAGGTTCGGATTGTAACGATTCCGGAGGTGGATGTGTGCGCCTGCTGTGCACCTCATGTTAATTATACAGGTGAGATTGGAATGATCAAAATTGTGGATGCACAAAAATACAAAGGAGGAACCAGAGTCAGCATGTTATGCGGATTCCGGGCTTTGCATGACTATCGGATCAAAGAGCGGAATATAAATCAAATATCAGTAGTGCTGTCTGCTAAGCCAGAGTTATCGGCTGAGGCAGTAGTAAGACAGAAAGAAGAACTGCAGCATGATAAAGAGAGGATGATTTATTTTCAGGGAAAATATATAGAAGAAATAGGAGGCAGAATACCATCATCAGAAGACGAAGTTACAGGGATGCTTCTCTTTGAAGAAGACCTGGACAGCAGTATGATGAGAAAATATGTTAATCTGTCCGTCGGGAGAACAAATGGGATCAGCGGGTGTTTCGTGGGGGACGATCAGAATGGATACCGCTATGTACTGGGGAGTGAGGTCTTGGATGTAAGGCTTATTTCGGGACAGATAAACCGGGATCTGAAAGGAAAGGGCGGCGGTAAGCCTGGGATGGTCCAGGGATCTGTAAATGGAACGAAGGAGCAAATATTAGAGGCGATTAAGCGGGCGCTGTCTGATTCTGGAATAGAAAGGAAATAGAGATAGAAAGGAAGCCACATTGGCAGCAGTATTGCAGGAATGCCTGTGATATGCAATGGGTATAAGCATGAAGGATGTAATTATAATTGGGGCAGGGGTAATTGGTTCTTCTATTGCCAGGGAGTTATCCAGATATCAGATTGATATCTGTGTCCTGGATAGAGAACCGGATGTGTGCTGCGGTACTTCAAAGGCAAACAGCGGAATAGTCCATGCGGGGCATGATGCAAAACCGGGCACGTTAAAAGCCAGATTAAACGTTTTAGGTAATCAAATGATGGAGGATACAGCCAGGGAACTGGATATACCATTTAAAAGAAATGGTTCTATCGTGCTGAGCTTTTCAAAAAGTGAGGCTGGCAGTCTGGATATGCTCAGGGAGCAGGGTGAGCAAAACGGGGTAAAAGGATTGCGAATTGTTACGGGTCCTGAGATGAAAGAGATTGAACCTAATATTTCGGATGAGGTGCAGGCATTTTTATATGCTCCCACAGGAGGGATTGTCTGTCCCTTTGAATTGACAGCTGCCATGGCTGAAAATTCATATGCCAATGGAACATCATTTTATTTTGATGCCGAAGTCAGGGATATAGAGAAGCTTAGTGGCGGGTACAGGCTGGTAACAAGCAAAGGAGATTTTGATACAAAGCTGGTGATCAATGCCGCTGGTGTAAATGCAGACCTGTTCAACAATATGGTAAGCAGTAAAAAACTTGCGATAGTGCCACGAAAGGGGGAATATTGCCTGTTGGATAAAAAGGCAGGTGATTTTGTGAATTCCACGGTATTCCAGCTTCCCACCAATCTGGGGAAAGGGGTATTAATTACACCTACTGTTCACGGTAATTTAATGATAGGGCCTACGGCGGAAAATATTACAGACCGGGAAGATACCGCCACTACTGCAGAGGGAATTGCCCAGGTGATTGAAAAAGCGTTAAAAAGCTCTGAAAAGGTGCCTGTCCGACAGGTGATTACTTCCTTTGCGGGACTTCGTGCCCATGAAAAAGGCCGGGATTTTGTCATTGGTGAGGCAGAAGATGCGCCGGGATTCATCAATGCGGCAGGCATAGACTCGCCAGGACTTACCAGTGCGCCGGCGATTGGAGTTATGGTTTCAGATATGGCTGCAAATATTTTAAAAGCAGAGAAAAAGGCAGATTTTATAGCAGAGAGAAAAGGGATACGTTTTATCAGAGATATGGAAACAGAGGAGGCAAATGCGCTGATCGCAGAAAATCCTGCCTATGGAAGGGTGGTCTGCCGCTGTGAAACAATCACAGAAGGAGAGATTCTGGAGGCGATACGCAGACCGCTGGGAGCGAAAACGCTGGATGGAGTCAAACGCCGTACCAGAGCAGGTATGGGAAGATGCCAGGCCGGATTCTGTTCACCCAGAGTAACGGAAATTCTTGCAAAGGAACTTGGTATACCCCAGGAAGAGATCTGCAAGTCAGGGAAAGGTTCTAATGTTATTGCAGACTGCAAGAGGGAGGGGTAGTATGGAGTACGATATCATTGTAATTGGCGGAGGACCGGCGGGACTGGCTGCAGCAGTTGCAGCGAAAGAAAACGGAATCCGAAATATCTTAATACTGGAGCGGGAAAATGAGCTTGGTGGAATTTTAAACCAATGTATCCATAATGGTTTTGGTCTGCACACTTTTCAGGAGGAATTGACCGGACCGGAGTATGCAGCCAGATATATTGAAAAAATAATAGATTACCAGATACCATATAAATTGGAAACCATGGTGCTTTCCATTTCCGGTGATAAAGAGGTGACCGCAGTAAATCCCAAAGACGGGATATTCTGTCTGCGTGCCAGAGCTGTCATATTGGCAATGGGATGCAGGGAACGCCCCAGAGGTGCCCTTAATATTCCTGGATTTCGTCCAGCAGGTATCTTTTCGGCAGGCACTGCCCAGCGGATTGTAAACATCGAGGGCCGAATGCCTGGAAAAGAAGTGGTTATCCTGGGTTCCGGTGACATTGGGCTGATCATGGCACGGAGAATGACTTTAGAAGGAGCAAAGGTGAAACTGGTGGCAGAACTAATGCCTTATTCCGGAGGTCTGAAACGGAATATTGTTCAGTGTCTGGATGATTTTGGAATTCCTCTGCGTCTTGGCACTACAGTTGTGAAAATTCATGGGAAAGACCGCCTGACCGGAGTGACTATAGCAAAAGTGGACGAAAATAAAAAGCCCATTACGGATACATATGAGTATCTGTCCTGTGACACCTTGTTATTGTCGGTGGGATTAATTCCGGAAAATGAGCTGTCTGAAAATCTGGGGCTTATTATGGTGCCGGCAACGGTGGGACCTCAGGTGGATGAAAGCATGCAGACAAGTGTAAGTGGAATATTTGCCTGCGGCAATGTCCTTCATGTCCATGATTTGGTGGATTATGTGTCCCAGGAGGCTGCATGCGCGGGTAAAGCGGCAGCTAAATATGTTGCGGGTGAGCTTTGGGAAGATAAATCCATAGAAGTGATTGCAACCCAGGGCGTGCGGTATACCGTTCCCAAATACATTCATCCTGCATTAATGGAAGACTCACTGACTCTGCGTTTCAGGGTTTTAGAGGTATTTCAGAATAAATACATCAGTTTGTATTTTGATGAGGAAAGGATTCTGCACAAAAAGAAAAAAATAATGGTACCGGGAGAAATGGAAGAACTGAAGCTTAAAAAGTCCGATTTGATCAATTCTCCAGACCTTCAGTGTATTACCGTAAAGATCGAGGAGGCATAAGCGTGAAAGAAAATCGTTTTCAAACTTTTTATTGGTTCAGTTGTGCAGATTTCTCTGCGGTATTGCAGGAGGTGTAGATATGGAAAAAAGAGAATTGACCTGCATCGGATGTCCGCTTGGATGTGCTCTGACGGTGACACTGAAAGGGAAACAGGTGCTTGGGGTGGAAGGGAATTCCTGTAAAAGAGGTGAGGTATATGCCAGCAAAGAGTGTACTCATCCCACGAGAATAGTAACTTCCACTGTAGCAGTAAAAGGGGGAAGTATTGCCAGAGTATCCGTGAAAACTAAAACAGATATCAGCAAAGATAAAATTTTCAGTTGCATGGAGGCGATTCGGGGGATCGAAGTGCAGGCACCAGTGCATATTGGAGATGTGATTCTGAAAAATGTGGCTGGCACTCAGACCGATCTGATTGCTACTAAAAATGTATACTGAAAACCATTAAAAACAAAAGAAAAAACTTTAAAATTGTCTTGTATTATGTGGGATTTTGTTGTATTATTAAAGTATTAAATGGTGCGAAAATAAAAAGCAAAGAAGGGGTACAGGATGAATTTAGATGATTTTAATACACCCGGTGAGCATAAAATGCGTATCGTACAGGAATTGGTACCTGGAAAACAGGTAACGCTGGCACACGTGATAGCCAGCCCGGATCCAATTGTTTACCGGAAACTGGGATTAGACCCACAGCTGGATTATCAGCGTGCGGCAATTGGAATTTTAAGTATGAGCCCGGCGGAAATTTCTGTTATAGCAGGGGATATGGCAGTAAAGACAGCTAATATTGATCTGGGGTTTATTGACAGATTCAGCGGTACACTGATTTTTACCGGCAGAATTTCAGAAGTGGAAGCTGCAATACAGGCAATTAATAAATATCTGGAAGAAAAACTGAAATTTACCATTTGTGAGATAACCAGAACTTGATGAATTTTCAGACAGCTGAGAATGGTTGTCAGGGGCTGCGGATAGCGCTCGTGGATTACCTGATTATTTATGTAATGCTGTTCAGGATGTAAGAGAAGAGAAATAAATATGAAGAAAATTATATTAATGGGTAGAAGTGAGTGTGGTAAGACAACGCTTCGCCAGGCACTAAAAGGTGATACCATCCATTACCATAAAACACAATACATAAATCACTTTGACGTTGTTATAGACACGCCCGGAGAATATGCAGAAACTAACCGGCTGGGACGTGCCCTGGCGCTCTATGCCTATGAGGCTGATGTGGTTGGGCTTTTAATCAATGCAGATGAACCGTATTCCCTGTTTCCGCCCTGTGTCACGGCATGTTCCACCAGGCCGGTAATTGGAATTGTGACTCAGATTGATTCTCCTACCGGTGACCCGGATCAGGCAGAGCGCTGGTTAAGGCTTTCCGGATGTGAGACGGTATTCCGCGTAAGTTCCTATACAGGGGAGGGAATCTGGCAGATTCTGGAATATTTAAGAGATCCGGGTGATGTGCTGCCCTGGGATAAGAACGAAGCGGAAAAGCCCAGGAAGGTTCTTTCAACAAAATTTACAGATGAAGAAGAAAAAGAATAGTGCTATGGAAGCAGGGAATGAAAGTCTGGTATTTGCATACCTTTTTTGGAGTGTTTTAGAAAAGCATTCTGGGATTGGGTGAATGTCGGACTTTTTATAATTAAGAAAACAATTACCGGGCAAAACTATAGTTTCAGTTGACAGAATCAATGGTAAATAATATAATAATTTGTAGAAAAATAGAGTCAATATAAGTTCCTGCCCTGGCAGGATAATAGGGAAGATGGGTGAAAGTCCCGCACAAGTCCGTTACTGTATAGTCAGATACCTGCTTATGTTGTTTGTATTGTATTTCCCTGCGGCAACCGGGGAGTATATTTTTTGTATGGAAACCGTTGTCTTATAGTGTATTTGACAACGGATTTTTTGTTGTACCTGTCAGGCAGCATTTTCAATCAGGCTTAGAGCGTATTTGAAAATTGCTTTCTGGTAGCTGTGCGTCACAGTTTGTGGGAGATTTGACCCGGATGAAGGGCGACAAGCGTACTACGTAACCTGAATTCGGGGCAAATATGCCGCAAAGTGGGGCGTGCAGATGGCAGGAATGAATTTTCAAACACGCTCTAAGAGGTTACAATATAGAAAGGATCATTTATGGATCAGGATAACGGATTACAGGATTATTATATTATTAAAAATAATAAAAAGCTCAGATACGGTTATACCACTGGCTCTTGTGCGGCAGCAGCAGCAAAGGCAGCAGTAATGATGCTTTTGATGAAAAAAGATGTGGCAACGGTGGATTTGATGACTCCAAAGGGAATTCTGCTTCATTTGATCCTGGAAGAGGTTAAACGCAGTGAGCACGAAGTTTCCTGCGCTGTCAGAAAAGATGGTGGAGACGATCCTGACGCTACGACGGGTGCCCTTGTCTATGCAAAAGTATGGAAAACATCAGAAGCTGGTGTCACAATTGATGGCGGAAAAGGTGTTGGAAGGGTAACCAGGAAGGGATTGGAGCAGCCGGTAGGAGCTGCTGCGATTAACCGGGTCCCACGCCAGATGATAAGAGAAGCGGTTGAAAGCATTTGTGAAGATCAGGATTATCCGGGTGGAATAGCAGTGGAGATATCTATACCGGAAGGGGTAGAAATTGCTAAAAGAACATTTAATCCAAGGCTTGGAATTGAAGGGGGCATCTCCGTTCTTGGAACCAGTGGAATCGTAGTTCCCATGAGTGAAGCAGCACTGATTGCAAGTATCCGCCTTGAAATGGAGATGAAGAAGGCAAATGGGGCGCAGTATCTGGTCATTACTCCCGGTAATTATGGGGAGGCGTTTTCCAAAGACCATCTGAATATTGATCTTGCCAATTCCATGAAATGCAGTAATTATGTGGGTGACACCATCGATATGGCGGTAGAACTTGAAATGAAGGGCATTTTGTTTATTGCCCACATTGGTAAATTTATAAAGGTTGCGGGAGGAATCATGAACACCCATTCCAGATGCGCCGATTCCAGAGCAGAGATAATGGCTGCAAATGCGGTAAGGGCAGGAGCCCCCATGGAAGCCCTGCAGAAAATATTACAGACAATTACCACGGAAGAGGCTTTGGGGATTTTAAAGGAATATGGCTGCATGGAAGCAGTTATGGAGCATGTACTGGAAAAAATAGATTATTATTTAAATAACCGTTCTTATGGAAACCTGAAAACAGGTGTTATTCTTTTTTCAAATGAATACGGAATTCTTGGAACAACGGACGGAGTGAAGGAATTAATGAGGCATTTTGTACCCGATCGTAAAATGATATTGGAAACAGACCGGTTATATTTGCGGGAAATGGTACAAGAGGATTTTCCGGCTCTTTGTAAAATGTTAAAGGATGAAGAAGTCATGCGGGCTTATGAACACGCTTTTGAAGACCAGGAAGCCCACGAATGGCTGGACCGACAGATTATGAGATATCAGCAGTATGGATTTGGTCTGTGGGCTGTAATTTTAAAAGACAGTCATGAAATGATCGGACAGTGCGGTATTACCATGCAGGACATAGAAGGCGTGGAGGTTCCAGAAGTGGGGTATCTGTTTCAAAAGGCCTACTGGCATCATGGATATGCATCGGAAGCGGCGGCAGCCTGTAAAAAATATGCATTTGATATTTTAGGAGTTCCGGAAGTATATTCAATCATACGTGATACTAATATTCCATCCCAAAAGGTAGCTGTCAGAAACGGGATGATACAAAAGGGGCAGTTTGTAAAGCATTATTATGGCATGGATATGCCACATTATATATTTTCAATAACAAGGGATCAGGCAGAAGATTAGCAGATAAAATTAAACTTATATCTAAAAATAACAGATCTAAAAATAACAAATATAAAATAGCAGATATAAAAATAACAGATTTTTAATAGCAGATATAAAATAACACATATAAGAATAAACAGAGCAGAAAGGAAGCTACGGGAAGGCAGCAGCACTGGCATACCTTCCCATCAAGTGGCAAAGGGTTTGAACATGACAGGTAAATTATTTGGTTTGGGAATTGGACCGGGCGATCCGGAATTACTCACTTTAAAAGCGGTTCGCATTATTCAGGAAAGTGATGTGATTGCGGTACCGGGAAAAGTAAAAGAAGAAAGTGTTGCTTATCAGATTACAAGGCAGGCTGTAAAGGAATTGGATGAAAAAGAGATTATAGCCGTGCACATGCCCATGACAAAAGATCATGAAAAACTGGAAAGCAGTCACAATGAGGGTGCTGATCAGGTAGAAAAATACTTGAAAGAAGGAAAAAATGTTGCCTTTTTAACGCTGGGCGATCCAACGGTGTATTCCACCTATTTATATATACATAAAAGGATTCAGGACAGAGGATACGAGGTAGAGATTGTAAGCGGAATTACGTCATTTTGTGCCGTAGCTGCCCGCTTAAATATCGGACTGGTGGAAAAGGCGGAACCCTTACATGTCATTCCGGCATCTTATCAGATAGAAGATGCGCTGAAGCTTCCTGGTACCAAGGTACTGATGAAGGCCGGTAAAAAAATGGCAAAGGTAAAAGAAGAGTTACAAAAGAGAAATGAAAGTGCAGTTATGATTGAAAACTGTGGAATGGAAAACGAAAAAATCTACCGTTCGGTGGAAGAAATACCGGAAGATGCCGGATATTACTCATTAATTATTGCAAAGGAGAATTAAAATGGTACATTTTGTAGGAGCAGGTTCGGGCGCGGCAGATTTAATCACTGTACGCGGAAAAAAATTATTGGAAGAGGCAGATGTTATCATTTATGCAGGTTCTCTAGTGAATCCGCAGCTTCTGGATTATAAAAAGGAAGGCTGTACGGTATATAACAGTGCAACTATGACGTTGGAAGAGGTATTGGACGTTATGTTTACCTCTGAGGAAAAAGGGCTGGCTACGGTAAGGCTGCACACGGGGGATCCCTGTCTGTATGGGGCAATCCGTGAACAGATGGATGTACTGGATGAAAAAGAGATCAAGTATGATTACTGTCCTGGTGTAAGCTCCTTCAGTGGTGCGGCGTCAGCTTTGAATCTGGAATATACGCTGCCGAATGTATCACAAAGCGTTATAATTACCCGTATGGCGGGACGTACTCCTGTTCCGGAAAAAGAAGAGATTGCGTCCTTTGCGGCACATCAGGCGACCATGGTTGTATTTTTAAGTACCGGTATGCTGGAAAAGCTGTCAGAACGTTTGATTGCCGGCGGATATACTGCGGATACTCCTGCTGCAATCGTATACAAAGCAACCTGGGAGGACGAAAAAGCATTTGTCTGCACGGTGGGAACCCTGGCGAAAACCGCAGCAGATAATAATATTACAAAAACAGCCCTTATGATCATAGGTGATGTGGTCAGCCACAGTCATTATGACCGTTCAGAATTATACAATCCTGCATTTACAACAGAATTTCGGGAAGCCAGTACTGTGCAGGAGAAATAAATATGAGATTAGCAATAATAAGTTTTACCGAACGTGGAAGCAGGCTCTGCAGAAATTTGTCAGAAGCATTGGAAATACAGGGATATTGCTGCGAGGCTTATGCAATTAAAAAGTATGCAGCGCCACATGGGCTGATCCCTCTTACAAGGCCGCTTCAGGAATGGACGGGGGAAATGTTTGACAAATGCTCCGCCATTTGTTTTATTGGAGCATCGGGGATAGCAGTACGCAGCATAGCCCCGTTTGTCCGTGATAAGACAAAGGACCCTGCGGTGGTAGTCATGGATGAAAAAGGCATTTTTGCTATCTCACTGTTATCAGGGCATCTTGGCGGTGCCAATGATCTGGCTGGAGTTCTTGCCAATCTGACAGGTGCCATACCGGTTATAACAACTGCTACGGATGTAAACGGAAGGTTTGCCGTAGATGTATTTGCAAAGAAAAACAGTTTATACATTGAAAATATGACATATGCAAAAGAGATTTCCGCAGATGTACTGGATGAAAAGCCAGTAGGATTTTACAGTGACTTTCCGGTAATGGACCAGATTCCGGAAGAAATTATTCCGGTAACAAATGAGCAGGTATTTAAGGGGACGGCTGGGATGGCAGTAACTCTTCATGAAGGAACCCTGCCCTTTAAGCATACACTTCACCTGATCCCCAAAATCCTGACGGTTGGAATTGGATGCCGCAAGGGTACGGATGCATCAGATATAGAGAAAGCTGTGTTGGATGCATTAGGCGTAGCCGGAATCTCTGTACACGGAGTCGAACAGATTGCAAGCATTGATCTGAAGGCGGAGGAACCCGGTATCATTAGTTTCTGTGAAAAATATAAAATCCCCTTCATAACTTACAGCAAAGAAGAATTGTCAGAGGTAGAAGGAACATTTACGGAATCAGAATTTGTAAAGGAAATTACAGGTGTCTCCAATGTCTGCGAAAGAAGTGCGGTACTTGGGAGCCTGAGAGGAAGATTGATACAAAAAAAGAAAGCGGCAAACGGCATTACAACGGCTATTGCCCTAAGAGAATGGAGTGTTGAATTTGAATAAAATATATGTAGTTGGAATTGGACCGGGAGAATATGAACAGATGACTATGCGCGCAGCAAATGCGTTAAACAGATGTGATACCATTATCGGATATACGGTCTATGTAGACCTGGTAAAAGAGCATTTTGCAGGAAAAGAGTTCCTGACCACTCCGATGACCAAAGAAGTGGATCGCTGTGTACTTGCTTTTGAAGAAGCAAAAAAAGGTAAAAATGTAGCAATGATCTGCAGCGGGGATGCCGGTGTATATGGCATGTCAGGGCTGATGCTGGAAATTGGTGCAGAGTATCCTGAGATTGAAGTAGAAGTAATTCCGGGTGTAACCGCAGCTACCGGCGGAGCAGCCGTACTTGGGGCACCATTAATCCACGACTTTGCATTAATCAGCCTGAGTGATCTGCTAACTCCCTGGGAAAAAATAGAAAAAAGACTGGTTCTGGCTTCGGAAGCAGATTTTGTTATCTGCCTGTATAATCCATCCAGTAAAAAACGTCACGATTACCTGCAGAAGGCATGTGATATTATGATGCAGCATAAAGGAGAAGATACAGTCTGCGGTATCGTTTTAAACATTGGCAGAGAGGGAGAAGCCATGGAAGTTATGACTTTGAAAGAGCTGCGTGACACCAAAGTCGACATGTTTACCACTGTGTTTATCGGTAATTCCCAGACAAAAGAAATAGGCGGTAAAATGGTAACACCGAGAGGATACAGACATGGATAAAATCCTGATTTTTGCCGGGACAACAGAAGGGCGTGAACTGGTACAGCACTGCACCGGGTATCTATGCTGGAATGCAGTAGACAAAGCAGTGGATAAGAACATGGATAAACCTGTAGAAATCCATGTCTGCGTTGCCACGGAGTATGGCGGACAGCTGATTTCCTCCAATGTGATGCCTGATGCAGTAAAGGAAACGGCTTCGGGAATGAAAGTGCATACCGGGCGGTTAACCATGGAACAGATGGAAGCTTTGATAAAAGAGGAAACCATCAGCCTGGTTATTGATGCCACGCATCCTTATGCGGTTGCCGTCTCAGAAAATATCCAAAATGCCTGCATCCGGTGTGGTATAGAATATTTAAGACTCTTAAGAGAAGGCAATTTTAAAACATGCTCTGGCGGGGATACAGATATTACGATTGTATCTTCCATAGACGATGCGGTGAACTTTCTAAAAAATACCAATGGAAATGTGCTGGTTACCACCGGCAGCAAGGAGTTGGCAAAATATACTGCAATACCTGGTTTTCAGTCCCGCATTTTTGCCCGTGTTCTGTCTACACCGGATGTAGCGGCAGCCTGTGCAGAACTGGGATTTCAGGGAAAGAATCTGATCTGCATGCAGGGACCATTTACAGAAGAATTGAATATCGCCATGTTAAAACAGATCGGTGCGTCATATCTGGTTACGAAAGATTCCGGGAAATCAGGCGGATTTGAGGAAAAAATAACGGCAGCCAGACGTGCCGGAGCAAAAGTGGTTCTGATTGGCAGGCCGGTAGAAAACACCGGATATTCCATGGAAGAAATAAAGAAAATCCTAAGCCTGAGATTTGGGGCATTAAGGTGTGAAAAGAAGACAGAAAAACGTCTGGTGTCGCTGGTTGGGATAGGTATGGGAACGCCCGATAATATGACTCAGGAAGCTTTAGCAGCCTGCAAAAAAGCAGATGTATTGATTGGAGCCAGGAGAATTCTAAAAACAGTGGAGGAACTGGGGAAACCTGTTTATGCTTCCTACAGGGAAAGTGAAATCAGAGACTTTGTACAAACACATCCCGAATACAAAAAGATAGCAATTTTACTGTCCGGTGATATCGGATTCTATAGCGGAGCTAAAAAAATGCTGGATTTGTTTGGAGATTACCAAACAGAGGTCTACTCCGGAATATCTTCTGTAGTTTACTTCTGCGGGAAACTGCACACATCATGGGAGGATGTTCATCTGATGAGCCTTCATGGCAGGGAACAGAATCTGATTGCAGCGGTGAAGCGGCATAAAAAGGTATTTGCTCTGATCGGGCAGCAGGACGGTGTAAATCAGGTATGCAGGGATCTGTGCAGTTATGGCCTGCCGGATGTAAAAGTGTACACCGGAGAGAACCTGTCTTATGACAGGGAACGTATTCTAAGTGGTACGGCAGAGTCCATGGCGGAAGAGACTTTTGAAAAGCTGTCCGTAGTATTAATAGAAAACCCGGAGGCTTCCCCGGTGGTCACTCATGGAATCGAGGATGAAGCATTCTTAAGGGATAAGGTGCCGATGACAAAAAGTGAAGTGCGCAGTATATCATTATCAAAGCTTCAGTTAAAAGAGGATTCCGTAATCTATGACGTTGGTGCAGGAACGGGTTCCGTATCTGTGGAAATGGCATTGCAGTCCTGGAATGGGGTAGTCTATGCGATAGAAAAGAAAAAAGAGGCCGTTCAGCTCATAGGGGAAAACAGGAAAAAATTTGCGGTACCGAATCTGGAAGTAATTGAGGGGCTGGCACCGGAAGCATTAGAAAATCTTCCTGCACCAACCCATGCATTTATCGGCGGTTCGTCAGGAAATCTGAAACAAATCATGGAACTAATTCTGACGAAGAATCCAAATGCCCGGATTGTAATCAATGCAATTGCGTTAGAAACCGTAGCGGAAGCACTGAACTGTCTGAAGGAACTGCCTGTTATGGATACGGATATTGCTGCAGTGTCAGTGGGAAAATCAAAAGAAGTAGGACATTATCATATGATGATGGGTCTTAATCCGGTTTATATTATTTCCTGCACGGGGAAATGAAGTAGTAGTGCCGCCCGGCACTAGTATATAAATAGCCTGTCTGAAAGGAGTTAGCATGCATCAGCCGAGAATTTTAATCACTGCAGGAGCAAGCGGCAGCGGAAAAACGTTGATTACCTGCGGCATTTTACAGGCACTGCGAGAGAGGGGAATGAAAGTTTCCTCCTTCAAAAGCGGTCCCGATTATATAGACCCCATGTTTCACAGTAAAGTTATCAAAGCAAAATCCGCCAATCTGGATTTGTTTTTTACAAACCCGGAAGTGACCAGGTATTTGTTTACAAGAACGGCGGAAGATACGGATATTTCTGTGATGGAGGGCGTTATGGGGTTCTATGACGGACTTGGGGGAACTTCCGTTACCGCCAGTACATATGAACTTGCTGCCAAGACAGATACTCCATCGGTAATGGTAGTAAATTGCCGGGGCATGAGCATATCGGTGCTTGCCCAGATAAAAGGGTTTGCAGAATATAAACCAGATAGCCATATCAAAGGGGTAATACTGAATCAGATGTCTCCGATGCTCTATCCTAAAATCAAGGAAGCTATAGAGGAAGAAATCGGCATCCGGGTGTACGGCTATGTACCAAAGATAACGGATTGTCTCATTGAAAGCAGACATTTGGGGCTGGTGCTGCCGGATGAAGTCAAAGATTTGGAAGACAAACTGAGAAATCTGGCATCAGTGCTGGAGCAGACACTGGATATCGATGGTTTGATTGCACTGGCAGATACGGCACCACCTATCAGCGGCAATCCGCCGGAGTTTGAAAAAGTGGGAGGAAATCCTGTGATTGCAGTTGCTTCGGATGAAGCTTTTTGTTTTATCTATCAGGACAACCTTCGTATTCTGGAAGAAATGGGAGCGAGGCTTGTATATTTCTCTCCCCTTTCGGATGCTAAGATACCAGATCAGGCGGATGGTTTGCTGCTATATGGCGGCTATCCGGAGCTCTTTGCAAAAGAACTGCATCAAAATAAAATTATGAGGCAGGATATTAAAGAGAAGCTGGAATCAGGACTTCCCTGTATGGCAGAATGCGGCGGTTACATGTATCTGCATGAACAGATGGAAGATATGAAGGGGAATACGTATGACATGGCGGGAGTAATTCCCGGAAGGGCATATCGTACAGAAAAGCTTGGAAGATTCGGCTATATCGATTTGACACCCCGGATGGAGCAGTTACTGGGGATGGATATTGGTACTATTAAGGCTCATGAGTTCCATTATTTTGACAGTACCAATACGGGCAGCTGTTTCCTGGCAAAAAAGCCGGCAGGGAAAAGAGAGTGGGAATGTATCTGTGGCAGTGATCATATGATTGCAGGTTTTCCGCATTTATATTATTATTCCAATCCTGGGGTGCCATACCGATTCCTGAAACAGTGTGTGTCCCATAGAGAATTACAACATTAACATGCATGGTGCGCCGGTGAACCCTGAGAATGTTTGAGAATTTATTCCAGCCATCTGCGCGCCCCGTTTGCGGTCTGTATGTGGCATAATGAAGTGAAAGTGGAGGAAGAGAAGGATGTTATCATCCATATTAGCATTAATATTAGGTTTTCTGCTGGACTTGATCATTGGAGATCCGCATTTTATCTATCATCCCATCCGTCTGGTGGGGAATCTGATTTCCGTAACGGAAAAAGGACTTCGACGTGTTTTTCCAAGGTCGGAAAAAGGAGAGCTTGCAGCAGGTGTTGTACTGGTTGCGATCGTTGCCGGTATCACGACAGCGGTGCCCTGGCTCATCTTATATTTGGCGGGTCTGTTAAACAGCAGATTGGCTTTTGTTTTACAGACTATCATGTGTTACCAGCTATTGGCTACGAAATCACTGAAGACGGAAAGTATGAAAGTGTATGACAAGCTAAAGGAGCATGATCTGGAAGGAAGCCGGTATGCAGTTTCCATGATAGTGGGCAGAGACACCAAGAGCCTGGATGAAACCGGTGTAACAAAGGCAGCAGTAGAAACCGTGGCAGAGAATACATCCGATGGAATTATCGCACCTATGCTTTTTATGGCAATCGGCGGTGCCGTATTTGGATATTTTTATAAAGCAATTAATACGATGGATTCCATGGTCGGGTATAAAAATGATAAATATCTTTACTTTGGCAGATTTGCAGCAAAGCTGGATGATGTGGTAAATTATATCCCGGCAAGAATTTCAGCGTATCTGATGATCGGAGCATCCTTTTTTGCCGGCCTTTCCATGAAAGATGCATACCGCATCTACAAAAGAGACCGTTATAATCATGCGAGCCCCAATTCTGCACAGACAGAGGCGGTCATGGCAGGAGCGCTGCAGATACAGCTGGCAGGTGATGCCTGTTACTTTGGAAAACTGTATAAAAAGCCAACGATAGGAGATCCCATCCGTGCAGTGGAAGTGGAAGATATTAAACGTGCAAACGTGCTGCTCTACGCAACTGCCATATTATCTCTGTTTGTTTTTGCCGGGATAAAGCTTGCGGTATGGGGACTTATCTGTCTTTTATAAATCAGATAAATAAAGAATCAGGAAGAGTGGAGCGTATACAGGCTCCCATGAGGATAAGGAAATGTGTATCGAGAAACATAAACAGGACGTAGACACCTATTCCTCGGAAATGGGTATTGAGAAACACAAACAGGACGTAGACACCTATTCCTCGGAAATGGGTATCGAGAAACACAAGCAGGACGTAGACAACTATTCCTCGGAAATGGGTATAGAGAAACATAAACATGGAGGCGACATCTATTCTCAGGAAGTGAAAATGGATTATTCAGCGAATATTAACCCACTGGGGATGCCCAAGGCAGTTGTTCAGGCAGCATATGAAGGGATTTTAAATTCTGCAAATTATCCGGATATCCACTGTAGGAAGCTGCGTGAGTCATTGGCTTTTAAGGAAGGGATAGAAAAGGAGCATATCATCTGTGGAAATGGTGCCGCAGAGTTGATTTTTTCCCTGGCGGCGGCAATCAAACCGAAAAAAGCATTACTGGCAGCGCCGGGATTTGCAGAGTACGAACAGGCACTGCGGATAAACGGCTGTGAGATAGTGTATTATCTTCTGAAAGAAGAGCAGGGATTTGAACTGCAGGAGGATTACCTGGAAGCTATTACACCGGATTTGGATTTGTTATTCTTATGTGTTCCAAACAATCCCACAGGATTGGTCAGCCCTAAGGAGTTTCTGGATAAAATCCTGGATAAATGCAGGTCATTAAATGTCTGGATGGTAGTAGACGAATGTTTTAATGATTTTTTAGATGAGGATTCGATTTATACTATGAAGAAGGAAATCGCTTCTAATGATCATCTATTTATCTTAAAGGCATTTACAAAACTCTATGCCATGGCGGGACTGCGTCTGGGCTATGGATTTTGCAGTAATGGGAAACTATTGGAAAAGATGGCAGATACGGTACAGCCCTGGAACGTATCCATACCGGCACAGATGGCGGGAACAGCAGCGCTGCGTGAGGTTGGATTTGTAGAAAACAGCAAGGCACTGATTCGGGAAGAACGGCAGTATTTATCCACAAAAATGAAGGAACTGGGATTTCGGGTTTATGATTCAAAAGCTAATTTTCTGTTCTTCTTCGGACCGGAGAATTTGGCACAGGAGTGTAAAAAGCAGGGGATTCTGATTCGGGACTGCAGTAATTATTATGGTCTGAAAGATGGTTATTACCGCATTGCTGTTAGAACGCATGAGGAAAATGAAGCATTAATCGAAATCATGCAGGAAATTATAAATGGGCAGGGCAGCCGGACAGAAGAGTCAGATAAGAATAATACGCTGTATACTTAATAAGGCATTCGTTTACAAACAGACCTTAAGAAAGCTGCCGAAAATGTCGCAGCATATCATCTTTGGAACAACATAGGAGGAAAATATGGCAAAAGCGATTATGGTGCAAGGGACCATGTCTAATGCAGGCAAGAGTCTGTTAGCGGCGGGGCTTTGCAGGATTTTTAAGCAGGATGGTTACAAAGTAGCACCTTTCAAATCTCAGAATATGGCTTTGAATTCATATATTACGGAGGAAGGGCTTGAAATGGGGCGTGCACAGGTCATGCAGGCGGAAGCAGCCGGCATCAAGCCTTCGGTTTATATGAACCCTATTCTATTAAAGCCGACCAATGACATTGGTTCACAAGTGATCGTGAACGGGGAAGTGGTTGGGAATATGAGCGCAAGGGAATATTTTGCGTACAAAAAGAACCTTGTGCCTGATGTGCTGCGTGCATATCACAAGCTGGAAGAAGATTATGATATCATCGTAATCGAAGGTGCCGGAAGTCCCGCGGAGATAAACTTAAAGCAGGAAGATATTGTGAATATGGGTATGGCGAAAATGGCAAAAGCACCGGTTCTCCTGGTGGGTGATATTGACAGAGGCGGTGTTTTTGCACAGCTGATTGGTACGGTCATGTTGTTGGAAGAAGATGAGAAGGCAATGATTAAGGGCCTGATCATTAACAAGTTCCGGGGAGACAAGACCATACTGGAACCCGGGGTGGTAATGCTGGAAGAGAGAGCAGGCATTCCTGTAGTGGGAGTAGCTCCGTATCTTCAGATTGAGGTAGAAGATGAAGACAGCCTGACCGAGCGGTTCTCTGGAAATCAGGAGGTGGGCCTGATCGATATTGCAGTCATCCGTCTGCCGAGAATCTCTAATTTTACTGATTTTAATCCATTTGAAAGTATGGAAGGTATATCCCTGCGCTATGTACATTCCGTTTCCGAGCTTAAGAATCCGGATATGGTTATCCTTCCAGGCACCAAAAATACCATGGAAGATCTGCTGTGGATGCGCCAGAATGGTCTGGAGGCAGCGGTGCTGAAGCAGGCAGCATCAGGAAAGATTATATTTGGAGTCTGCGGCGGCTATCAGATGCTGGGTGAGACACTGTCTGATCCGGGTGGAGTGGAAGCTGGCGGAGAGATTAAAGGAATGGGCCTATTGCCCATGGATACGATATTTGAAAAAGAAAAGACAAGAACCCGGGTATCCGGAACTTTTGGTGTGATTGATGGGGCGCTTCACAGCCTGTCCGGTGTAAAGCTGGAAGGTTATGAGATTCATATGGGAAGCAGTTCATTAAAAGAAGGCTGTGTACCTTTAACAAACATATCAGATGGGGTAACACATTCCAAAGAAAAACCGGACGGAGCATACAAAGATCATGTATATGGAACCTATGTGCACGGTGTCTTTGATAAGGAAGAGGTTGCAAAGGAAGTGATCATGTCTCTGGGCAGAATGAAAGGGATTGATGCAACAGAGATTACCAGCGTAGATTTTCAGGCATTTAAAGAAACACAGTATGATATTTTGGCATCAGAACTAAGAAAGCATTTTGATATGAAGGAAATATACCGGATTATGGAAGAGGGCATTTAACAGAGCGTTTGAGCATTCGTGTCAGAGCATGTTTGGAAAACGCCGGAAAGCGAAATGGGAGGACATCATGAAAGTAGAATTAGAAAATGTAAAACCCAGAGATATAGAAAAAAGAAGCTTTGAGATCATTACGGAAGAGCTGGGAGAAAGAGTGCTTCCTAAAGATCAGGAGCTGATCATCAAACGCTGTATCCACACTAGTGCAGATTTTGATTATGCCGATAATCTGTGCTTTTCAGAAGAGGCAGTGGCAAAGGCAATCAGTGCAATAAAAGAAGGAGCCTGTATCGTAACCGATACTCAGATGGCAAAAGCCGGAATTAATAAAAAGGCTCTGGCAAAGTACGGCGGTGAGGTATTTTGCTTTATGGCAGATGAAGACGTGGCGCAGACAGCCAGGGAAAATGGAAGCACCAGAGCTACCGCCAGTATGGATAAAGCTGCTGCAATGGGGAAAAAACTTATATTTGCCATTGGAAATGCACCTACGGCATTGGTAAGAATTTATGAGCTGATACAGGAGAAAAAGTTAGATCCAGAATTAATCATCGGTGTTCCGGTTGGTTTTGTAAATGTAGTGCAATCTAAAGAATTAATTATGGATACGGACATTCCTTTTATTGTTGCCCGGGGAAGAAAAGGCGGGAGTAATATTGCTGCTTGTATCTGTAATGCGCTCTTATACATGATTGATGATAACAGGGATTAAATTTGACTGAAAAATCGAATTATAAATATTAGCAGTGTTGAAGAAATAGAATTATAAGCATTAGTACTACAGCGAACGTTTTATTGGGTTCAATTAAATGACTTATATTTGGGTTTAGCTGAGTAATGACGCTTTGTGGATGATAG
>UQCR01000064.1 GCA_900539655.1 uncultured Robinsoniella sp. | reverse complement strand
CTTAACACAAATCAGGGTGACTCTACCCTTTACAATCCTACAATAAATTTACACCGCGTCTCTAAAGTTTTTATTTGACAAAGATTTAAACATTGCTTATAATACACTTAACAAGACAGCCGGAGGATAGCTGATACCTATCCAATCTGGTAAGATTTCAAAAAATAACGCTTAACTTTACCAGAGTGGGGGCGTTATTTTTTATGCTTATTTTTGATAGTTACAACTAAGGTTATAACAGATGTAAGCATGATTACGAAGGTGAATAAATCACTGTATGTAACGTACATCGGCACCACCCCATTTCTTACAATACTCAGAATGGATGGTATAACGCCCTACCGGCTGCCCGGTTAAATATATTATTGTCGAATTTAAAAGTTAAATCAATTTCTAAAATTATAATAAGAGTGTGGGTGGTATAATAAGAAGTAACTATGTTATTCAAGTTGTAGAATGAAAGATGTTACAAATGCATCATATAAGAATTTACAAAGAATAAGTAATGTGAATGGTATAGAACAGAATATTTATCCACACCTACTAAGGAAGACTGTAGATGGGGCATTGAAAATAGCGGAGACGGTGGGATTCGAACCCACGTGCCGGTTGCCCGACAACTTGATTTCGAGTCAAGCTCGTTATGGCCACTTCGATACGTCTCCATGCACCTGTATAGTATATCACATTTTTTGAAAAATGCAAAAACTTTATTCAAGTTATTGTGATAAAAGTAAAAATAATATATAATGAACAAAGAGGCGTGTTTATCTGCCTGTTTGAAGAGAAATATAAGGAACAAAGTGGTTGGAATCACTTTGATTATAACAGGAAAGGTGTAGTGTCATATGATTAGAATTGGAATGTTAACAAGCGGTGGCGACTGTCAGGCTTTAAATGCAACAATGCGCGGTGTCGTAAAGGGGCTGAGCACCAATGCGGACGAACTGGAAGTATACGGGTTCGCAAATGGATATAAAGGGCTTATTTATGGGGACTACAGAATGCTGACCAGCAAGGATTTTTCCGGAATTCTGACGAAAGGCGGGACAATTTTAGGAACATCCAGACAGCCATTCAAGCTTATGCGCGTTCCGGATGAAAATGGACTGGACAAGGTAGAGGCAATGAAACAGACCTACTATAAACTTCGTCTGGACTGCCTGGTGATTCTGGGAGGAAATGGTACACAAAAGACAGCAAATCTTCTTCGGGAAGAAGGTTTGAATATCATACATCTGCCAAAGACCATCGACAATGATATCTGGGGAACAGACATGACCTTTGGCTTCCAAAGTGCTACAAATATTGCGACGGATGCTATTGACTGCATTCATACTACGGCGGCATCACACAACCGTGTCTTTATCGTAGAGGTAATGGGGCATAAGGTTGGATGGCTGACTCTGCATGCGGGTATTGCAGGCGGAGCGGATATTATTTTACTGCCCGAGATACCATATGATATCAAGAAGGTGATTGAAGCCATTGATAAACGTTCCAGAGATGGAAAAGGATTTACCATTCTGGCAGTGGCAGAAGGTGCAATTTCCAAAGAAGATGCAAAACTGTCCAAGAAAGAATTGAAAGAAAAGTTAAAGAACAAGAGGCATCCATCAGTTTCCTATGAAATTGCAGAGAAGATTCAGGCCGAAACAGGCATGG
Organism: uncultured Robinsoniella sp.; assembly: GCA_900539655.1. Taxonomy (GTDB): domain Bacteria; phylum Bacillota; class Clostridia; order Lachnospirales; family Lachnospiraceae; genus Robinsoniella. Next base: position 38,042 of record UQCR01000064.1, on the reverse strand, counting down.
AGATTCGGATCACAGTTCCGGGACATACACAGAGAGGCGGAAGCCCATGCCCGTATGACAGGGTTCTGTCAACGAGACTGGGAGCAGAAGCAGCACAGTGTATTCTGGATAAAGAATACGGCTACATGGTTGGAATCGTAAATGGCAAAGCAAAGAGGATTCCGTTAGAAGATGTGGCAGGTAAGTTGAAAATGGTTTCGCCGGATGACCAGCTGATCAAGGAGGCAAAACTGATCGGAATTAGTTTCGGAGATTAATAGATTGGAGAGTAAAGCATGAGTTATACTGCTTTATACCGTAAATTCCGTCCGGATACTTTTGCGGATGTAAAAGGCCAGGACCATATAGTGACAACGCTGAAAAACCAGATTATGGCAGATAGAATCGGACATGCCTACCTGTTCTGCGGAACCCGGGGAACAGGTAAGACTACCATTGCCAAGATTCTGGCAAAGGCGGTAAATTGTGAGCATCCAATAGATGGCAATCCCTGTAACGAATGTGACACCTGTAAGGCTATTTCTTCAGGCAGTTCCATGAATGTGATCGAAATCGATGCGGCTTCGAATAACGGCGTGGACAATATTCGTGAGATTCGTGATGAAGTAGCTTACTCCCCTACAGAGGGGAGGTTCAAGGTATACATTATCGATGAGGTTCATATGCTGTCTATAGGTGCGTTTAATGCGCTTCTGAAGACACTGGAGGAGCCGCCTTCTTATGTAATCTTCATCCTGGCGACTACAGAGGCGCATAAGATACCGATTACGATTCTGTCCAGATGCCAGAGGTATGATTTTAAGAGAATTGCCCTGACCACAATCAGCTCCCATTTGAATAAATTAATGGAAGAAGAACAGGTGGAGGTAGAGCCAAAGGCAGCGAATTACATTGCAAAAAAGGCAGACGGTTCCATGCGTGATGCCCTCAGCCTTTTAGATCAGTGTATTGCCTTTTATCTGGGGCAAAAACTGACCTACGACAATGTACTGGAGGTACTTGGGGCGGTGGATACCGATGTATTCAGTGACCTTCTGCGTATGGTGCTTAGCCACGATGTGGCGGGGGCTATGGCGAAGCTTGAACAGCTGGTTATGCAGGGAAGAGAGCTGACACAGTTCGTGGTAGACTTCACCTGGTATATGAGAAACTTGCTTCTTCTGAAAACTTCTGATAATATGGAAGATGTTCTGGATGTATCTACAGAAAATATGAAGAAGCTTCAGGAAGAGGCGGGGATGGTACGGGAAGATACCCTTATGCGCTTCATCCGTATATTTTCTGAATTGTCCAATCAGATCAAGTATGCGTCATCCAAGAGAATATTATTGGAGATCGCTTTGATTAAGCTTTGCAAGCCGGAGATGGAAAATGATGAAATTTCACTGGTTGAACGGATACGCCTTCTGGAAAAGAAACTGGAAAGCGGAATAGCCGTACAGCAGGTTCAGCCTGTACCCGGTTCAAATGGGGCTGCGATTGCTCCAGGCGGTGCTTACAGTGCCGGTGACGCAGAGACGCCGGCAGCAGCAACGGTTCAGAACGGTATGGCATCAAATGCAGGTCAGAATATGAACGCCCGGATGCAGGCACAAGGCAGGAAGCTTGAAAAAGCAGCACCCCAGGATCTCCAGGAAGTAAAGAAGATCTGGAATAGCATCGTTGCCGAGACTGAGGGACGTTTTAAAATTGTCTTATCCATGGCTGAGCCTAAATATAATGCCCAGGGGGAAGACGACAGGCTGTTCGTATGCTTTAAGGATTTTCAGGGTGAACGTTATGCGGCAAGCGAGGAACGCAAAGAAGAGCTGGAGCGGATTATAGCCGGTAAGATTGGAAAAAAAGTAGAAGTGAAGATGATGCTGGAAGCAGACAGTCATCTGAATAAAGGCAACATTGTAAGCATCAGCGTTGATGATGCAATCAAGGAATTTATACACACAGATGTAGTAATTGAAGACTGATAAGAAATAGGAGGATTTATTAAAATGGCAAAACGTGGAGGATTTCCGGGAGGCGGAATGCCCGGCAACATGAATAATCTGATGAAACAGGCTCAGAAAATGCAGAAACAGATGGAAGAAAACCAGAAAGCATTGGAAGAAAAAGAATATACGGCAAGTGCAGGGGGCGGTGCTGTTGAAGTAACTGTTTCCGGTAAAAAAGAAGTTACTAAGGTTTCCTTAAAAGAAGAAGTCGTTGATCCGGATGACATTGAAATGTTAGAAGACCTGATTATGGCAGCTACCAATGAAGCTCTTCGTAAGATGGAAGAAGAGGCAGGTGCTGCAATGGCGAAACTGACAGGCGGTCTCGGTGGAATGGGTGGAGGATTTCCGTTCTAATGGATTATTACAGCAGTCAGATCAGTAAATTAATTGAGGAATTGTCTAAGCTGCCGGGTGTGGGGGCCAAATCGGCCCAGCGCTTGGCTTTTCATATTATTAACAGACCTCTTGACGAGGTGAAGCGTCTTTCCGATGCCATTATTGAGGCAAAAGAAAATGTGCGTTACTGCAAACAGTGCTATACCCTCACAGACAGTGAACTCTGTCCAATCTGCAGAAATCCCAAAAGAGACCAGTACACGATTATGGTAGTGGAGAATACCAGGGATCTGGCGGCATATGAGAAAACCGGTAAATTCGAAGGAGTCTATCACGTTCTTCACGGTGCAATATCACCTATGCTGGGGATAGGGCCTAATGATATTAAACTAAAGGAACTAATGCAGAGGCTGCAGCAGGATATAAAAGAAGTAATAATTGCGACAAATTCCAGTCTGGAAGGTGAGACAACGGCAATGTACATCAGCAAGCTGATCAAACCTACCGGAGTTAAAGTCAGCAGAATTGCCAGTGGCGTGCCGGTGGGCGGAGATCTGGAATACATCGATGAGGTGACTTTATTAAGAGCGCTGGAAGGGCGTGTGGAATTATAAAATAGCTGCCGACTGGCAGCTATTTCTTATATGAGAAACCAATTGTTCTAACATTATCAGTTATGTCAGCCGTTTTTACAAATCCTTTGAATCAGCAGTGCAGGTCCCGCCTCCCATGAAGAACAAAGGAAGCTGCGATGCACAGGAGTGCCACTGCGGTACAGACAAGCACATATACCCAGGAGAGCCCCTGTGTCAGTACTTCCTTTCCGTCAAAATATTTAAATGGAGTCAGATAACCCATCCATTCTATATTTTCACTGAAATCTGAGGCAAAGGACATTAAAAAGGTAACCAGTACGATGCCCATGGTAATATTCCCTGCGGTCTTCATGCGGCTGCAAAGCAAGGACATCAGCAGTCCTAGTCCGAAGAAAACAAGCTGTATAAAGAATAAACCGGTCATCATGGGCAGAAAATCTGAAATGATATTATCATCAAATATGACCTTTACACTGGTAACAGTTACAAGAAACGAAATTGCATTCAACAAGAACAGCTGGCAGATTCCGCTGATCACCTTCTCCAAAAGAATTGCATTTCTGGTACGGCCTTTGACATACAGAAATTCAAAGGTCTTATCCCGTTCTTCTTTTCCGAAGACGGAGACGCCAAGAGAAGCTGCGTGGAAAGCGGCAATCAGAGCAATATAGGTTAATACCACAGCGAAAACCCCAATAGCGGTGGAATAGTCTACCACGCCTACCCCGAAAACCGTCTGAACGCTTTTGGGGAGCTGAGCCAGAAGTTCGGTAACGCCTGCATCATTGTGCCCTACCATAGAAGTGGTCTTTCCGGCGCTTGCCAGGATCAGAAAAATAATTCCGATGCACCAGAAGGAAAAAGCCTTTATATTTGATTTGCATTCACGAATAAATAAATTCATAGTGTTGTCTCCTTCCTAGAGCGTGTTTTAATGAGAGTGCGTTTTAAAACGCGCTCCGGCGTGGCCCAATACTGGAAACACGCGTTAAGCACTGTGTATGTCCTTAGTCTGGTACCGCCAGAAGCCGAGCAGTGTAAATAATATGACTGCCACGGCGAGACAGATCAGCAAAGGATAATCATACTTCTGGTTTAATGTCATGTAAGATGGATTTATGTAGCTCATAGGAGAGATAAAATCCAGTGCTCTTTCATCAAACATATTTGCCAGCATCTGCAATCCGAAGCAAAGTGCACCGACTCCGATTCCCACGAAGACAGGAGCTTTTGCTTTTTTTAGAAAGCAGCCGATGCAGAAGCCCAGCGCGGTGAATAATAATCCGGTCAGTATGACGGCGGAAGAGAGCAGATAGAAAACTTTATGATTATAATCTCCTCCGTAACGGTTTGCAAAAATGAAACTTACTCCAAAGTAGACAGCTCCTGATATGATCATGCAGAGTACCACAGCCAGATATTTATTGGCCAGTATCTGAAGGCGGCTCATTGGTTTGGTAAATAAAAAATCACAGGTTTTCCGTGCACTTTCTTTGCCGATAACCTGAATTCCGCTTACCAACCCCTGAATGGAAGCGCAGAGGATCACATACACCAGTACAAAGCTGTAGAATCCCTGGAAACTTCCCAGACCGTCAGGTCCCAGTCCGAGAGCCTTTAATACTTCAGGGGGATATTGTTCCATCAGCTTGTTAACGGCATCCATATCCCCGGAAAAGGATGGATACAGGCAGATGAAAAATATGCTGGCAAGGCTCAGACACAGTGCCCAGATCAGTGCAGGCTTTAGATTCCACTTAAATTCCTGAATAAATATATTCATAGGATCGACCTCCTTAATTATAGTAATGCATAAAGATTTCTTCCAGATCCGGTTCCTGTACGCTCAGGTCCTGGAGGGAGAGATCGTTTAGCAGGTGCGTCATCCGGTTTACATTACCGCGATAGATAAAAGAGGCATGTGATTTATCTATTTTCAGATTAGATAAACCCTTGATCTGGAATATATCCGGGTTTAACGGTTCTCTGGATTCCAGCTCTACTTTTTTATAACTATCTTCCTTTAACGATGCCATGGTATCCAGTTTAATCAGTTTCCCATCTTTTATAAATCCCACACGATGGCACATTTTCTGTACTTCAGAGAGTATATGGGAGGAAAAGAAAACAGTGGCACCGCCCCGGTTCTCTTCCAGAATCAGATCAAAGAACTTCTTCTGCATCAACGGGTCCAGCCCGCTGGTGGGTTCATCCAGAATAATTAGCTTGGGGCTATGTAACAATCCCTGTACAATACCAACCTTCTTACGGTTACCAAAGGACAGGTCCTCAATCTTACGCCCGGTATCCAGCTCCAGTACATCACAGAGTTTGCGTATCTTCTCCCTGCAGTCTTTTTTATAAAAGGAAGCAGAGTAATGAAGCAGGTCTTTTACTTTCATATTGTCATAATAAAACACTTCACTGGGAAGGTATCCTACTTCTTTAGCAATTTCACTGGCATTTTTAATGCAGTCTGATCCAAAGATAGATGCTGAGCCGCTGGTGGGATAAATCAGTGAGAGCAGGCATCGGATTGTAGTGGATTTCCCGGCACCGTTTGGTCCGATAAACCCGAAAATCTCGCCTTCCTGAATGGATAGGGTAATATCTTCGATACCCCGTTGTTTGCCATAAGTTTTTGTCAGCTTATTGATTTCAATAATGTTCTTCATAAGAACTCCTCCTTATAGGATACCTTTTTTAATAAATCGGACCATATGGTATAGTGCCTCATTAGCTCCGGAATCTGCACAGTCTCCTGGACCCTTTCTTTTTCATACATATATCCTTCCGTCATCCAGATCAACATATGGTAGATCTCTCTTGGGTCAATCTCTTCTTTAAACTTACCCAGATCAATATTCTTTAAATACTTTTCAAAAGAAGAATCAATCTGAGACTGCATTCTGTTCTGTACATCTTCCGATGCAGTTTCATTCTGGGAATAATAGCATTTGATAAAAAATGCCATAATATAAGGTGTCTTCGCCAGAATCATTGCCTTTTTCTCAGCTATATACAAAAGCAATTCAAAAAAGTCAGTGATGTCTTCAAAATGTAAATCCATAATGTAGTTTTTTACAAGAGTAACGCAATATTCCAGCAGATAGAGATAAAAACTCTTCTTATTGTGAAAATAATGGAACAGAAGGCCTTTTGAAATACCGGCTCTTCTTGCAATTTCATCGGTAGAGGCCCGTTTGTATTCGTGGGTGGAAAAGACAGCAAATCCGGCATTGATAATTCGCTGCTGTTTTTCTTCCGGCAGCCGGAAAAACATTTCATTCATATAAGCCCTCCTTAGCGTTCTGCCGGGAACCAGCCATAGTTTTTTCTGGCAGCGCGGCAGCTACTTCATTTGTTTACCGCTGATATCCGGTTGACCAGGCGGGATTGACCGGACTGGTTAATCTTAATTATATGTCATTGACTATTTTTTACAAGGGGTCAATGGCATTAAATTTGCGTTAAAAAGTTACTATAACTGATATGGAAAAGTTACTCTGATGCATGGTATGATTTGGTCATAAAAAGAGACCTGCAGGGCTCCGGAGTAAGGTTTAGGAAATAATCTATTTAAGAAATCAACAAATTTAAGAAATCAATGAATTTAAGAAATCAACGAATTTAAGGAATCGATAAATTTATGATTTCGATTAATCAATGAATTTGATTCATTTATGAATTCAATAATCAGGAGGGTTTACATGAAGAAAAAGTTAGTAAGTATGTTAATGGCAGCGGCAATGGTTTTATCAATGACAGCATGTGGCGGCAGTAACTCCGAAGGTACAAAATCAACGGAAGCCGGGACTGGGGCAAAGAGTGAGGAGACGGTGAGTGAAGAAAAAACAGAAACAGCAAAGAGTAATGAAACTGAAAAAAGTTCCGGGGAAACCGGGGAGACGGTGGAAGAGGGAGATCCAGTCACCCTGTCCCTTATGGTGACAACCAGACCGACTACAGATAATAAGGACTTTTACCTGGACTGGCTGCCGGAACTGATAAAGGAGAAATATCCGAATATTAATGTAGAAGTAGAACAGCTTCCCACAGACCAGTATAAGCAGACGGTGCGCTTGAAATTTGCCAGCGGACAGGGACCGGATATCTTTACCTGGTGGGCAGGGCTACAAGCGAAGGATCTGGTGGATGCAGGCTATGTTAAGGATCTGTCCGGGTTTTCACAACTGGGCAAGTTTAAAAAGGAAATTGCAGATTCCTATGTATTTGATGATAAAAATTATGGGATACCGCTGGGCTCCAGCTTCTTAACCACATGGTATAACAAAGAGGCTTTTGATAAGGCAGGGATTGTCCAGATGCCGGAAAACTGGGATCAGTTCCTGGAGTGCTGTGAAAAACTAAAGGCGGCAGGCTATACGCCAATCACCATGGGAGATAAGCAGTCCTTCGTTGTACAATTTGGCGTATACCAGATCGGCGCATCACAGATCTATGGGGATAATATGGACTTTGACAGCCAGTTATTCACCGGTGAAACAAAATTTACAGACGACTGCTGGGTAAATACAATAGACAAATATAAGACCTTATATGACAAAGGATATATCATTGAAAATTCCCTGGGGCTGTCCCAGGAACAAAGCCGCCAGGCATTCTTAGACGGCAGGGCAGCTATGATATTTGACGGAAGCTTCGGATATGATGCGCTGAATAAAAACGGTGCGGTAGAATTTGAAAAAGGAATGTTCTGTATTCCGTCCAATGACGAAGGAAAAGAATTTGTATATAACCTGACTCCGTCCAATGGTGTATTTGCCAGCGCGAATTCGGCAAATCAGGAGGCAATCGACAAGGTTCTGGAATATTGGTTTACAGAAGGAACCCCGTTGTTTGAAAAATGGGTAGAAACCAGTTCTGATATTTCCTGCTATGAGGGAATTGAGGATTCCAGGCCTCTGGTGAAAGAGTACCTGGAGAAATATAAAGAGGACCCAAGTATCTATAACCTGAATAATGCATGGCCTGAAGGAGTCAGCGATATGATGTGCACAAAATTCCAGGAAGTCATTGCGGGGAATGCAACGGCAGAGGATGTCTGCCAGGCGATGCAGGACAAGTTTGATGAACTGAGTGGGAATTAAGTCCATTTAAAACATAAGCCAGGGCATTTACAAAGAGGATTACATTTTGTAAATGCCCACTTTATAACTTGAGGAAAACTACAGCATTGCACAACACTCTGGAGAGGAGAGGGGTATGTTTGATAAAAAAAAGAGAAACGTATTATTATTGTTTATCGTTCCGGCATTGCTGATGTATGTCACATTCTGGATACTTCCCGTATTGATGTCCTTTTTCTACGGCGTCACAAACTGGAGCGGGATGGGTGATTATAAGTTTATAGGGCTGAATAACTTTAAGTACCTGTTAAAAGACGGGACAATGTTCAATTCTATGAAAAATACAGTAATATATGCCGTATTTGTTGTTACATATGGAAATATCCAGGCACTAACACTGGCACTGATTCTGAATAAGAAGTTAAAGGCAAAAGGGTTCTTTAGAACCGTATTTTATCTGCCGGCGTTGTTTAGTACAATTGTGGTAGCATTTTTATGGAGCTATGTCTATGCTCCCTATTATGGAATGATCTCAGAGGTATTTCATAAACTTGGGCTTTCTGTTGTCCCGAATCTGCTGGGACAGAAAGAAACTTCCCTGTTGGCGTCAGCCTTTGTAGAAACCTGGAAAACTTCCGGTACAATGACGATTATATATCTGGCAGGCTTACAGAATATTTCAGAAGAAGTCATTGAATCGGCAAAAATAGATGGATGTACGGGCTGGCAGGCGATCCGCTTTGTGAAAATCCCCATGCTGTCCAATACAATTACAATTAATGTCATGCTGGGGCTGATTGGCGGCTTTAAATCATTTGATTATGTATTTGCCCTTACCGGAGGCGGACCGGGGAATTCTTCCAGTACATTGATGTACTCCATTTACAAAATGGCATTTGTAGAAAGCCAGTTTGGTAAAGCGGAGGCACTGGCTGCCGTGGCATTTGTATTTATTCTGATTATATCCGTAATCGTTCTTCGGATTATGAAACGAAAGGAGCTGGAAGCATAATGAAAAAGAACACCAGAAGTGAAATCTTATGGACCCTTGGAATTACGGTCTTTTTCGTAATATTTTTATCGCCTCTGATTATCGCTTTATCAGGCTCCCTCCGGGAAGTAAAAGACAGTACGTCTTATCTGAATTTATTCCATGGCATAAGCCTTCAAAGCTATGGGGCAGCCTTTGGGAAGATGAATTATTTCCGGGCACTTGGCAACAGTGTAATGGTAACTGGGATCAGCGTACTTATTCTGGTGGTTTTCTGTGCAATGGCTGGTTATGCCATAGCAAGGTTAGAAGGGGTACTGGGAGGTTTCTTCCAGATCTTTTTCCTGGCAGGTATGATCGTATCTGCGCAGATGTCCATCATTCCCATGTACCGTATTGTAAATGCACTGCATATGGGGAATACCATAGCGGCACCCATTGCGCTGTATGTAACATCAGCACTTCCGTTTTCCATTTTTTTATATACGAATTTTATTAAATCAGGTGTTCCGGGAGTACTTGAGGAAGCGGCGAGAATAGACGGTGCCGGAACGGTGTATACCTTCCTCAGGATTGTAGCACCCCTCACAAAGCCTGCTCTTACTTCCATTGTAATTACCCAGGGAGTGCCCATCTGGAACGATTTTTTCTTTGGCATGTTATTTTTATCGGCGCCGGAGAAAAAAACGCTGCCTTTGACCATGCTGAATTTTATTGGTGATATGGAAAATGCCACCCAGTGGAATATGCTGTTTGCTGCCTGTTTTCTAAGTGCAATTCCCATTTTAATTATTTATATGTTCCTGCAGAGGTATTTTGTAAGCGGACTGACCGTAGGAGCTGTGAAAGGCTGAATTGTGTTTTAGGTGTAAATTGGGTAAAATATTGCTGGAGGTGGTTTGATGAAAATGTTAAAAAGTATTCGTTTTAAATTTTTATTATGTCTTCTTGGAATATCAATTTTACCCATTTTACTATTGTTCGGGGTGATACTGAAAAATAATATGGAGTATTACAACAGCCAGATTTCAGCAGCCAGTGACAGTGAAGTACAAAAAATGGTAACGAGTATTAACAGTACTTTTGTAAATCTGAATGATCTTATGACGTCACTGATCTTCAGCCAGTATGATAACGACAGCTGTATGCTGTCCATCTGCGAACAGGAAGGCGCGGGTAAAGAGCCGACGCCTATGGAGCGGCTTACGAATTATCGGAAGTTTGAGTACGTGAGCAGCAACCTTATTGGGAATAATACTTATGCCAGCGGGGTTTACCTGTTTACGGAGAGCGGTTATACGTATTCATTTGTAAAAAATAAAGAGTTTTATCTGGAGGAGGATTATCAAAATGCATCCTGGTACAAAAGCCTGCTGGATAGCAGAGAGTTTCAGATTATTGAAACTTATCAGGGCAGGAACAGCAAGAACCAGTCCATTCTTCTGGCAAGGCGGTTTACCGATGTAAAAGGAAAACACACCGGTGTGCTGGCAGTGGTCTGTACGGATCAGATGTTTGATGCGTTAGGTGAAAGTACGCTTCCATGGGGAGAAAGCTTCCTGATGGACAGGGAGGGGGAAATTATTCCCGCAAGCGAGGCGGACAGGCGCTCTCCCGGGGCTATCCCGCGAAAGCTTCAGGAGTCAAAGATCCCAAAGGCAGCGGGGGAGCTTTTGGATGACAGTGATAACAGTGATAAAAGTGGCAATGATTTAACAGCGGAAGAGATCCGCCAGATAACCCAGAATAAGAAAGGTATTGTGTTCCGTAAGGATACAAATGACGCTTATATCTATGGCACCCTTGATATCAATGACTGGAAAATCGTATCAGAAGTATCTTTTGACAGCCAAAAGCAGCTCTATGTCCAGAATATGAAATATCTGATACTTTTAATCATGGTTATTATTCTGTTTGTTGTGATTCTGGGGTATTTTCTGGAGCGGATGTTCATAAGGCCTCTGGTGGAACTATCCAGGAGCATGAACGAGACACCCATTACAGACTTTACCTTTCATCACAATTACCAGGAAAGAAAGGATGAGATTGGCGCCCTGTACCGGCACTTTGATAAGATGATTAAGAAAATCAACTGCCTGATTGAAGATACCTATGTGGCTGAGATTAAATTCCTGAAATCCAGGCTGCGGAATCTGATGTCCCAGATCAATGCCCATTTCATCTTTAACACTTTGGAGAATATCAACTGCCTGGCAAAGATTGAAAAGAACAATCAGATTGCTGTAATGTCAAAATCCCTGGGAGATATGCTGCGTTACAGTATTGAATATGAAACAGATGAAGAGACATTGGCTACGGAAATAGCACATATCCGGGAATATCTGAATATTCAGGAGATCCGCTTCGGTAGTCCGATTCTGCTAAAAGTTGAAAGTAAGGAGGAGATACTGGAAAGCCAGGTACTTAAATTTATGCTGCAGCCGGTAATTGAAAATGCAATTGAGCATGGCCTTGCCGGTGAGGAGCCGCCGTGGATTATAGTAGTCCGGGCCTGTCACCAGGATGGGAAGATAATCATTACCGTGCAGGATAATGGGATAGGGATGGAGGAAGAAACGTTAAGAGAGGTCCGAAGGAGAATCTACCATCCGGAAAAACTGGATGAGGATGCGAGATATGCCAGTATCGGTCTTTCCAATATTTATAAAAGGATACAACTGTTATATGGGGGAGAGTATGGACTGGAGATCGATAATATGGCGGGAAGCGGTGTGGAAGTAAAGGTCTGCCTGCCATTTCAAACACACTTGCCGGAAAGTAATTATAAAACACGTTCTGGCTCTGAAGAAGAGGTGAATCAGTAATGGAATACCGTTATATTATTGTGGATGATGAAGTTTTAATCCGGAAAGGATTAATCAGTAAGATAGAAGAAATAACATCATTAAAAGCTCTTTGTGTGGGAGAAGCGGCGAATGGGGTAGAGGGACTGAGGCTCACAGGGGAAACTAATCCGGATATTATCATAACCGATATGAAAATGAAAAAAATGGATGGGGTAGAATTCCTGGAACGTATCAGTGAGGAATACCCAGATAAACCTATTATTGTGATCAGCGGTTATAAAGCTTTTGATTATATGAATAAAGCAATTGAAAAAAGAGTGATTGGATACGTTCTCAAGCCTTTTTCCTCAGAGGAAATCGAAAGGCAGTTAAAAAAGGCAATCGACCAGATAGAAAGGCAGAAGAATTTTTTCATTTTGCAGGAAAAAGCCAAGTCTCTGGATCAGCGTAAAATACAGGATATCTTGCTCAGTGCCATTCTGGAGCCATGGAATGAGGCGCTGGAAGAAGAGCTCCGCCAAAAGGGATGGGGGCTGGATCATTATTATCTGTTAATGTCTGTCTACACAAAGGACAGGAAGATCACTGAATATACGGAACAGATCTGCCGCACCTATTTAAGCGATATTCGGCATGAATTTCTGTTAAATGGATTCGGAAGCAGCAACGGATTTTTGCTGTTAAACTGCCGTGATGAAAAACTGGTTGCCAAAATGGAGGTAAAGGCGGGTCATATAGCGGGCCACATCATGAAAGAGGCAGAGGGTAAGATTTTTATCTGTATCGGGACTGGCAGAAAGGGTTTTGAAGAGCTTCATAAAAGCTATGTGAGAAATGAAAAGCTGGTCTGCAATATCAGGCTGGAGGATCAGAAAAGGCTGATTTATGAAAATGAAGAAGAGCGAAATGAAATATATACCCAGGAGTATATAAAAGATGTATTTTTGAAGATTAAGTACCATCAGGAACAGGCAAGAGAGGTTATGGAAGAATATTTTGAACATATGGATATGAAAAAGCATTCCCTGAGGGCTATTGGAAACGCATGTGAGGGCATTGTTTCAATGGTTAACCAGTATGCCGCATTTGTGGGCGTGGATACAGATGATATTATGAGTGTTTTTTATAAACGCTATCTTTACTGTGATGGTGTAGAGAAGATGAAAAACGAAATATCAGGTTATATTGCACTGATGATTAATTCTATTCAGATGAAAAGCCCTGATCAGAACCAGCTATTTCATTCCATTGAGGCGTATATCCAAAAAAATTATCACCGCAAACTGACCCTTCAGATGATTTCTTCTGAGTTTTATGTTACACCTGCGTATTGCAGCAGCCTGTTAAAGGAGAAGCTGGATAAGAGCTTTAATGAATATCTGGGTGAGATCAGGCTTCAAAAGGCAAAGCAGTTGTTACAGGAAACGGATTTAAGTGCGGATAGGATTTCAGATGAAATCGGCTATTCGAATCCGAAATATTTTTTTAAAGTCTTCAAAAAGTTAACAGGTTTAACCCCTTTAGAATATCGGGTAAAGGAGAAGAAAAAGAATGCTTTATAAATTAAAAACAAAGCCCCTAAGCCGCGAACAGTTTAAAGATCCCGGAAGTGAATACCGTGGAGCACCGTTCTGGGCGTGGAACTGCAGGCTTAAGAGGGAACAGTTATTGAAACAGATTTCTTATTTTAAAGAAATGGGAATGGGAGGGTTCCATATTCACTGCCGTGCAGGGCTGGATACCCAGTATATGGGCAGCGAATTTCTGGAAGATGTAAAAGCCTGCAAAGATGAGGCGAAAAAGCAGGGGCTGCTGTGCTGGCTCTATGATGAAGACCGCTGGCCATCCGGCAGTGCAGGGGGAATGGTCACCTGCCAGGAGGAATACCGTTCCAGATTTCTGGTATTCCAGCCTGAGAACTGGTGGAATCTAACGGATGAGACGCCTATGTCTGCAGCAAAAGCAGTTCGGAGTAATCACCGGACAATACTTGCCAGATATGAGATTGAACTGGATAAAAACGGTTATTTAAAAAGAGTAAGAAGGTTGCAGCTGCCTGAAGAAGAACTTCCTTTACTGGAAGCATCATGCCCTGATGTGGAAGCACAGCAGCTTCAGGAAGGCGGTACCACTGGGCAGAAAAGAGTAAATATATGGACAGCAAGTCTGGAAATATCAGGTGATACACCTTGGTTTAACAATCAGGCATATGTAAATTCGCTGGATAAAGACGCAATTAACCGCTTTATAGAATTGACGCATGAGGCCTATTACCGGGAGCTGGGGCAGGATTTTGGAGGGTGTATTCCCGCTATTTTTACTGATGAACCACAGACCAGCCACAAGGAAGTACTGGATACACCCTTTACATATAGGCCGGTCATCCTGCCATTTACTGATGATTTCGAGGATACTTTTTACAGAAACTTTGGCATGTCCATTCTGGATCATCTGCCGGAACTGATCTGGGAAACAGGAGAGGGAAAGGTATCCAGGATAAGGTATCTATACCATTTGCATGTGTGCCAGCGGTTCTCCGAAGCGTTTGGAGATCATGTCGGTGCATGGTGCCGCGAGCATGGAATTGCTTTGACCGGGCATATGATGAACGAATGGACACTTCATTCTCAGACGATGGCTGCCGGGGAAGTGATGCGCCCAATGAAAGAATTCGGGCTTCCGGGAATTGATATGCTGTGTGACAGGCGGGAGCTTTCCACAGCGAAGCAGGCACAGAGCGTGGCACACCAGTATGGACGGGAAGGGGTAATGAGTGAAATCTACGGTGTGACCGGGTGGGATTTTGATTTCCGCAGCCACAAGCTGGCGGGAGACTGGCAGGCAGCGCTTGGCGTAACGGTCCGGGTGCCTCATCTGACCTGGGTATCCATGGAAGGTGAGGGAAAACGGGATTATCCCGCCAGCATAGGATACCAGTCTCCATGGTATCAGGAGTATTCCTATATCGAAAACCATTTTGCAAGGCTTGCAACGGTTCTGACAAGAGGTGTACCGGTAGTGCGCATCGGCGTGATACATCCTGTGGAGTCCTACTGGATGTACTGGGGCAATCAAAAGCAGACTGCCTCCATACGGCAGGAATTAGAATATAATTTTTCCAAAGTAATCGACTGGATGCTTTATGGGCTGCTGGATTTTGATTTTATATCAGAAGCGCTTTTAAATGAGTCTTCAGATTCCTTTCATTCCTCCGAAAGCCTGCATGAGAAATCAGCACCAAAGTTTTGCATGGGAGAGATGAATTACGAAGTGGTAATTATACCCGGATGCTGCACACTGCGCTCCACAACTGTGGATAAGTTAGATAAATTTACCGCCCAAGGTGGAAAAGTCATATTCATGGGGAATATTCCCCGGTATGTAGATGCTGTGGAAAGTGATGCGGTAGTCCGGCTCGCACAGCAAAGTGAAAAAATCCAGTTTTCATCTGCCCAGCTGTTAGAGGCATTAAAGCCCTGGAGGGATGTTGATATCTGCGTGGAAAATACACAAGGGAAAGACCCCACCCGTATGGAGCACGTGGAAACCGGAATACGTGCTGCGAATATGTTCTATCAGTTAAGAGAAGAAACCGGACGGAAATGGCTGTTTGTCTGCCATGTAAACAAGCCCCGAAATGAACATATTACCCATATGGAAAAGTGGGAAATATGGGTGGAGGGAATCTATAGCCCCGTGGTATATGATACCTTAAATGGTGAGACACGGGATATTCATGCCGAATATGAGGGGCAGAAAACGAAAATAATCTATTACGGATCACAGCATGACAGCCTGCTGCTGGAGTTGAAAAAAGAAAAACAGCCAGATATGGAAGCGGGTTTGACCCCGGATATAGAGGGACATTTGCGAATGACAGATTCTGTAGAAAAAAAATATCTGCCACAGCCACAATCCTATCGGTTGACAGAGCCGAATGTATGCCTGCTGGATATGGCGGAATATGCGTTTGATAATGGGGAATTTATGCAGGAAGAAGAAATCCTGCGTATTGATAATCTTTTCCGGAAAAAGCTGGGCTTACCGCTTCGCATGGAAGCCCTGGCTCAGCCCTGGACGCAGAAAGGGGAAGAGAAGTCGGGACATACTTTAAAGCTGGGATTTACCATTCATTCTGAAACAGAAGTGGAATCGGCTGAACTTGCCATGGAACATCCGGAAGATGTGGAGATGGAGTGGAATGGTGAACGTATAAATAATGTGGATTCCGGCTGGTATGTAGACGAATGTATCCGAAAGAGAAGATTAGGGCGGATTAAAAAAGGGGAAAACCGGTTGGTGCTGCATATTCCGTTTCAGGCGAAGACAAACGTGGAATGGTGCTATTTGCTTGGTAACTTCGGAGTACAGGTGTCAGGCAGGAATAAGAAGCTGATAAAAATACCGGAGAGAATCTGCTATGGCAGTTTTGTTAATCAGGGGTTTCCGTTTTATGCAGGGAATATGGAGTATGAGGTACCTGTGTATTGTAAGGCGGGCAGACTCTTCCTGGAGACATCCCATTACCGTGGTGCACTTATTACGGCTGAGCTGGATAAAAAGAAGAGCGGAATCATAGCGCTGGCTCCATATATCCTGGATCTGGGAGAGGTGGAGGAGGGCTGGCACAGCCTGACCATTCGGCTGTATGGAAATCGTATCAATGCATTTGGAGCAGTCCATAACGCTGATGCCCAGGAAGAATGGTATGGACCGAATCTTTGGAGGACTGCAGGGAATAAATGGAGTTATGAATATCAGCTAAAGGAAATGGGGATTTTAACCACCCCGAAGTATTGGATTGCAAAAAAGGAGAAGATTGATGAAGAAGAAATTTAAGGATGGCGTATATCCGGTAATGCTTACGCCATTTACAGAAGACAATCAGGTTGATTACGAAGCATTGGGAAAACTGGTGGACTGGTATATAGATGCCGGGGCAGCAGGGCTGTTCGCGGTATGCCAGTCCAGTGAGATGTTCTATTTATCCCGGGAGGAGCGGGTATCCATTGCTGAATTTGTGGCTGGTAAGGCAGGCAAAAGAGCAGCGGTAATAGCCTCCGGACATATCTCCGACTCCCTGGATGAACAGGCAGAGGAATTAAATGCTATTGCAGATACAGGTGTGGACGCAGTAATTTTATTAACAAACCGGTTGGCAGAGGAAACACAAAGCGATGATATCTGGCTTCAAAATCTGAAGTATCTGCTGGAGCGGCTGCAAAGAGACATACCTCTTGGATTTTATGAATGCCCATATCCCTATAAACGCATCTTATCCCCGGAAATGTTAAAGTGGTGTGCAGACACCGGACGTTTCTACTTCTTAAAAGATACCAGTTGTGACATGGAAAATATAAGGGAAAAGTTAAAGGTCATCCAGGGAACAGAACTAAAGCTGTTTAATGCCAACTCCGCAACGCTGTTGGAATCTCTGGAACTGGGGGCAAGCGGGTACAGCGGAGTAATGGCTAACTTTCATCCGGAAATTTACACCTGGCTTACAGGGCATTTCCGTGAACAGCCTGAGACGGCAAGGCTATTTAATGATTTTCTCACGGTTGCATCTTTTATTGAATGCAAGTCTTATCCGGTCAATGCAAAATATTTTCAGATGGAGATAGGGAATTTTAACTCCCTGCAAACGAGAACAAAAAGCCCGGATCTTCTGGATGATACAGGGAGAAAGGAAGTGGAACAGCTGGATCATTTCACAAAATGGTTTGAGGATGCATCATGGAATCACAGCTGACAAGAAGAAAGCAGACATGTTCTGGGAAAGGCGTAGACAATGAAAAAGGTACTGGTAACTGCCACAAATTATTCCAGGTACTGTGCTCCGGGGAAAAAATTACTGCGGGATTACGGATGTGAAATTATTGAGAATACATACCAAAGGCCTTTGCAGTTTGAGGAATTAAAAGAACTGGCTGGTGATGTAGACGGTGTAATCGCAGGCGTAGAAATCTGGAATGAAAAATTATATCAGCTGTCACCAAACTTAAAAGGAATTGCAAGGTTTGGAGCTGGTGTGGACAATATAGATCTAAAAGGCGCTAAAGACTTTGGGATTGTTGTTACAAATTGTCCCGGAGTAAATGCCTCCGCAGTAGCAGAACAGGCGGTGAGCCTGATGTTATGCCTGACCAGGCAGATTCCCCTCCTGAATAACAGCATCAGAGAGGGAAAGTGGGAAAGGATCATGTCTCATGAGCTGCGAAATTGCACGGTTGGACTCCTTGGATTTGGAGCAATCGCCAAAAATGTGGCGAAGAGGCTGCAGGGATTTGGACCCAGGCTTATTGCCTGTGATAAGTTCCCGGATTACAGACAGGCAAAAGAATACGGTGTGGAATTAACAGGCATGGATGAAGTGCTGAAATATAGTGATATTATTTCCCTGCATCTGCCTGCAAATAAAGAAACCAACCATATAATCAACGAAACATCTATTTCTAAAATGAAAGACGGAGTACTGCTGGTAAATACGGCAAGAGGAAGTCTAGTAGATGAGGCAGTACTGGAGGAGGCATTGAGGTCAGGAAAAGTTGCCGGGATGGGGACCGATGTATTTGAACAGGAACCGGCAGATCCTGAAAATCCGCTTTTTTCCTTCCCGCAGTACATAGCAACACCCCATACGTCAGCAGAAACCTATGAGAACTGTGAGGAGACTTCCGTGGTGACAGCACGGGCACTGATTGATATCTTTGAGGGCAGAGTACCGGATCATAAATTGGAAGTGTAAATGAAGAAAATAGAAGATGAGGGCAGCCGGCATTAGGAGATACTTATTGCCGGCTGATTTTGTGTTGTAAAGAGATAAATATGGATAAAATAACCATTGGATTATAGAATGCCATTGAAATACAATAAATGATGTGCAGAAAATTACAGTATTGTGTGTTAGTTTATCCATATAATTTACAGGCACAAGCTGATATGATAGAGAAGAAAAAGTGAAGAGAGGCTTGTATGTATAAAATAATTATTGCAGAAGATGAACCGTTAGCACTTCGCACTTTGAAAAATATGATTGATCGTCATTATCCGGATATGCAGGTGGTGGGAGAGGCGCGGTCCGGTGAAGAAGCACTGGCGCTAATTGAAGAAAAGTCACCTGACATGGTATTTTCAGATATTCGAATGCCTGTTATGGATGGTATTGAACTTTTGCGTCAGGTCAGGGTGCGCAATTTGGATATTGAACTCGTAATTATCAGCGGATATCAGGATTTTCAGTTTGCGCAGAGTGCAATTCGCTATGGTGTTATGGAGTATTTATTAAAACCAATCAGTTTGAACAAGATAAATACCCTAATGAGCAAACTAAGAGATACTTTAAATGAAAAGTATTTAAAGAAACAGTACGAATGTTTTCGAAATTTAATAGTAAAAAATGACTATGCTGTTTTGGATATAAACAGATATTTGAATAATGACAGGTATTATATAGGGGTGATTCGCAGAAAGGGTATTCCGTTTCGGTATGGCATGCAGATAAATGAAATGGAAATAAATTTAGATATGGATACGGGAGGACATTATTGGGTATTGGCATGCAGAGATGAATCCGAGGTTATATTGATTACAGACAGAGATAACGTAACAAAAATGAAAGAATTTACCCAGGCCTGGTGCAAGGGAGAATATTATACAGCTGTTTACTCAGCGAAAAAGATCTTGATTCAGGACTTTGCGGATACGGTCCATAGACTGATAAAAGAAATTAATTCCAGAATTATAGTATCTAAGACAGTACTTGTTGAGATCAGTAGTTTAAAGCCTCAGGAAGATTTTACAGCAGCCCTCACAGATGCGGTTATTGATCAGGTGACTCATTATATTAAGGAGTATAAGATTGAGGAGCTGAAAAAAGTAATAATTAAGCTGTTTAGTGAGTGGGAAAGAAATGAATGCCCGCTTATTCATGTTGAGAAAAGCCTGAGGACAATTCTCTATTTTGCATCCAAGTATATCCATACAGACACGCTGGAAGACAGTATGCTGCTGGAAGAGGCAGTTTGTTATGCCAATAATATGGGAGAATTAATGGAAGGCTTCTGGTTCATTCTTCAAAGAAGTATTTCCCAGGGGAAGCCGGAAACTGATAAAACGGGTAAAGAGATCTTCCTGGATTCCATAGAAGACTATATGCATAATCATATAAACGAAGTTTTGAGCATGGAGATGGTTTGTGATTACTTTGGAATTTCACAGACATATTTTAGCAGGTTGTTTCGAACCTATAAGAAAACTTCTTTTAAAGAATATTTTATGAAGATGAAAATAGAAAAGGCAAAGGAAGTTATGCGTGCACAGCCCCATTTACGCCTATGGGAAATAGCAAAAATGGTTGGCTATGAAGATGCAGCTTACTTTAGCCGTGTGTTTAAAAATATTACAGGGGAAATTCCATCTGACTTTCAGAAAAAATAATAAAATTGGTTGGGGAGGATAAAAGAGATGTTAACAGGTGCAAAGTGGATTTGGGAAGAGGATAATCAAACCGATAATGACTGGGTATATTTTAAAAAGACTTTTCAGGTAGAAAAAGAAGGTAATTATGATTTATGTATATCTGCGGATACCAGATATTTCTTATATATAAATCAGAACTTATGTGTACTGGATGGAGGCCTGTTCCGGGACGCCTATGGTGAAAACACTGGATATATGGACAGAGTTGTCATTTCGGATTATGTTAAAGCCGGGCAGAATGTTATGGAAATTCTTGTATGGCATTATGGTAACGGAGGTAGAAATAATGTACCGCTTAAATCTGCAGGGGTGATATTCGCCTGCAAAGAACTGGATCTGTACAGTGACTCAACAACAAGGTGTATGCGCCATCCGTGTTACTTTGAGACAGCCAAACCGGAACCGTCTTATTTATATGGAGGATTCAATATTGGCTATAACGCAAACTTTCAAATAAATGATGATTTGCTTAAAGGTTCTGTGGAATATTGCGGGGAAGATTTTGGCAGGCTTTATGAGCGCCCGGTTCCCCTGTTTTCTTTTTCACCTGTCATTTCCGGAGAATATACGAAGTCGGAAGGTAAATATGTAGTAAAACTTCCTACAGCTCTTCATGTCATGGGATATATGGAAGTGGAAGCAAAAGGAAATGAAACGATAGAGATCAGAAATGACCGTTATACAATAAATGGAGGGCCCGGAGATGAGATGAATCAATATGCGGGACACAGGACGGAATACATATGTAAAAAAGGGTATAACCAATATTTGAATTATGATTATATGGCTTGTGAGGAACTCCATTTTTATATTCCGGATAGTGTTTCTGTGATAAGGCTTGGATACCGCATCTGTGAGTATGATACAAAATTTATGAAAGTAATGCACACCGATAATGAGGAAGTCAATATCCTGATGAAAAAATGTGCCAGAACATTAAAATTTTGTATGAGGGATAATTTTATGGACTGTCCTGACCGTGAGCGGGGACAATGGATTGGGGATGTCTCAGTTCAGGCACCTCAGATCTTCTATACATTGGATCAGAATGCGGTTTTGCTGCTGAAGAAGGCAATACATAACTTTATATCATTAAGAAAAGGGGATTTTCTGGTCGGTAATGTACCGGGGATCCATTTTAGCGAGCTCCCTTCACAAAGTTTGAATGCAATCAGTGAATTAGGAATGATATCCGTCTATTATGAGTTTACCGGCGATAAAGAGATTCTGGAAATGGCTTTTGAACCTATGGTTCGATACCTCAGATTGTGGGAAATGAATGAAGAAGGGCTCGTTAAGAGCAGACCTGGTGATTGGTATTGGTTTGACCATTTATATAATCAGGACAAGATTGTGCTGGAAAACACATGGTATTATATGGCGCTTTCCTTTGCAAAACGCGCAGGGGAATGCCTGTCAAGGATAGAGTACCATGATTTTCTTACAAGTCGAATGGATTCTATTGAACAGAAGTTTGAAGCGCATTTTTGGAAAGGTAATTATTACGGGGCGGGGGATATTGTAGATGAAAGAGCAAATGCACTGGCAGTATTGAGCGGATTGGCTAAGCAGGAGCACTATGAGGATATTAAGAAAATTCTGATCACAACTTATAATTGCACTCCGTATATGGAGGTATATGTCAGTGAAGCGCTTTTTAGGATGGGATACACCAGGAGTGCATTTAGGAGAATCATGAACAGATATATGCCACTAATCCGAAATGAAAATGCGACTTTATGGGAAGATTTTGCTATTCTGGGTACCAGAAACCATGCATGGAGCGGAGGTCCTATGACCCTTTTCTATCGTTATCTGGCAGGTGTTAAAATCGATTGTGGCGAAAAGGTTGTTTATTTGTGCCCGGATTTTACCATACTCAGGGAACAGGAATACTCCATGCAGGTAGCCGGTGGAATATTACAGGTTGCAATGAAATGTGAGGGGAAATCTCTATATATCGATATTGATAATAAAACGCCTTATCAGGTGAGGTTAGAAAAAGTAAACTTACCTGAAGGGATGGAAGAAAGAGACATTCAGTATCAATTGCCATTGGTATTTTAGATGAGTGCTGAAAAATCCAGTTTGCTGTGTGAGTTTGTCTATGCAATTGATTTTGCAGCTATGCTAGTATACATTCATAAAGAATAGTTAGGAGGAAAAAGATAATGAAGAAGAGATGTAAAGGGTTAGCATTAATGGTAAGTACAGCGATGCTTATGATGTCGCTTGCGGGGTGCAGCGGTGGTGCTGGCGGAGAAACAAATGCAGCGAAAGGTGCGGATGCCGGTACATCAGCTGTAGAATCATCTGAGCAGGCAGACACGCAGGGGTCAAAAGATGAGGATAGTATGGAACAGCAGACGGTTACTTTACTGATGGATCGTGAGACTCCTCACGAGGGGTTAAATGCAGTCATTGCAGCTATTGAAGAAAAGTATAACATTGTGACTGAAGTGGAGGACATACCAAGTGGAACAGAGGGACAAAATATAAGGCAGACCAGATTTGCCACAGGAGATATGTCAGACATCACTTTTTTTAATTCCGGTTCCTTATTGACCACGATGGATCCTGCTAAAAACTTTCTGGATCTTACAAATGAATCCTATATCAGCAACATCGATGAAAGTTATCTAAAGACTGTGACAGTAGATGGTAAGATCTATGGTGTACCGGCAAACTCCACACAAGCCGGAGCATGGATGTATAATAAAAAAGTTTATGAAGAACTGGGATTGACAGTGCCAAAAACCTGGGATGAGTTATTGGCAAACTGCGAAAAGATTAAAGAAGCAGGCAAGACCCCTGTAATAGGAGCATATGCAAGTCCTGGCTGGGCACAGCTGATTCTGCTCTCTGACTTTTATAATGTTCAGGCGCAAATGCCAGACTTTGCAGCGGAGTATTCTGCCAATAAAGCAAATTTTGCAGATACTCCTATTGCGCTGAGAGGTTTTGAAAAACTATATGAGATTGGAGAAAGGGGATATTTCAATGAAGACTTCCTGGCAGCAACGCCGGAAGATGCTTATAAAATGCTGGCAGAAGGAAGTGGCGTCATGTTCCCTATGCTGTCTGGAGCGCTGGCTTCTATCGCAGCCTCTTATCCGGATCAGATAAATGATATTGGTATGTTTGCGCAGCCCGGTGATGCAGCTGAACCAAATGGTCTCACTGTATGGCAGCCAAATGCTTACTATATTAACAAAAATGCGGAAAATCTGGAAGCGGCTAAAAAATGGATTGAATTTTTTGTATCAAAAGAAGGAGTAGAAATATTTGCCAAGGCAGAAAAACCATTAGGGCCTTATGTAGTAAAAGGTGTGGAATTGCCGGATGACGTTTATCCCGCAGTCAAAGATCTGCTTCCTTATTTTGAATCCGGGAAAATAGCTTCTGCACTTGAATTTGAATCACCTGTTAAAGGCCCAAATCTGCCTCAGATATGTGTAGAGTGTGCGAGCAATATGACAGATGCAAAGAAATGTGCAGAAACGTATGATCAGGACGTAATCAAACAGGCAAAACAATTAGGACTTGAAGGCTGGTAAAAATTATTTAAGCAGGTCTGCAGATGTCTTGCAGATCTGCTTTTATAAATGATGATGGAGGTTATGATGAATAAAAAATTTTACTCTTACTTATTTTTGGCACCGGCTGGGATTATTTTTGTAATCATCTTTCTGATACCAATGCTGTCTTCCTTTTTTTTCTGTTTCACCAGGTGGACATTGACAGAGTGGCAGTTTATAGGGTTTGAGAACTTTAAAACATTTTTAATGGAGCCGTCTTTATCAATTGGGTTTAAGAACACTTTTATTTATGCTTTTGTAACATCAGGATCAAAGGTTGTTCTGGGACTCTTGCTGGCTAATTTTTTATGCTCCAGGTTAAAGACCAAGAATTTCGTGCGAACGATTGTGTATTTTCCAAATCTTATCAGTGGGCTGGCAGTGGGAATTACGTTTTTAAGTTTAATGCATCCTACACGGGGGCTCATTAATCAGGCTTTAAATTTTCTGCATCTTCCGTCTGTGGACTGGCTGGGAAATCCAGGCCTGGCACTTTTATCCGTAGCTTTTGTGGATGTCTGGAAAGGTGTTGGCGTGGCGACTGTAATCTATATATCGGGAATTATGGCAATTCCTCAGGAATACAATGAAGCGCTTATGGCAGATGGCGGAAATGGATGGGATAAGTTCTGGAACATTACGGTTCCCCTGTCCTGTTCTTCCAGAAATACCGTAATTCTGTTATCTTTAATTGGAGGGCTGAAAAGTTTTGAACTGGTCTGGGCGATGACAAAGGGGGGACCCGGGTTTGCCAGTGATCAGCTGGCATCTATCATTTACAAACAGTATTCCGCAGGATTTTATGGTATATCCACTGCGGGTAATGTCATCCTTTTCCTGTTAATTTCAATAGTAATTGTTCCGTTATATATAAGCCTGACTAAAAAGGAGGTGGAACTATAATGAAACGGATCCGAAGGGTATTAATAGAAGTCATGGCAGTACTGTTATCCCTTGCCATTTTTGGAATTCCATTTCTCTTTGTACTGCTTACATC
Organism: uncultured Robinsoniella sp.; assembly: GCA_900539655.1. Classification (GTDB taxonomy): domain Bacteria; phylum Bacillota; class Clostridia; order Lachnospirales; family Lachnospiraceae; genus Robinsoniella. Next base: position 13,175 of record UQCR01000064.1, on the reverse strand, counting down.
CTTTAAGGATAAGATGGAAGCAGGAGAAATGAACATGAGCATTCCTCAGACATTACATATCGTTGAAAATTATCTAACGGTACTGCAGACAAAGCATGGGATGATTATACGGGGATTTTACAATAGTGCGCTGATTACTTTTTTCTCTCTGACAATTATGATAATTGTATGTTCTATGGCTGCTTTTGTACTGCAGAGGCGTAAGGGCAAACCGGTAACAATCATTAATCTGCTATTTATGCTGGGACTTATGATGCCTCCGGCTATTGTCCCTACCATATGGGTTCTCAGCGGACTTGGTTTGTTTAAAACACTGATTGGTATTATATTAGTAGAGGTGGCATTGTTTACACCATTTTCCATAATGGTATATAAAGGTTACATAGCCACTATTCCAAAGGAATTGGATGAAGCGGCACTAATGGACGGATGCGGTCGAATGAGGTTTTTTGTAAATATTATCTTTCCTCTATTGAAACCGGTAACATCCACCGTTATTATTCTGGTATCCGTTAATATCTTTAATGATTTTGTAAATCCTTTATACTTTTTTCCCGGTGCTAAAAATGTCACAGTGCAGACATCTATTTATAATTTTATGGGGCAGTATGCAAGTTCCTGGAATTTAGTTTTTGCAGATGTTGTTTTAATTACAATACCGCCGCTGATTTTATTTCTTATATTTAATAATAAGATAATTGGAGGAATGACGTCTGGAGCTGTTAAGGGCTAGTTAAAGTCAAGAGGGGAAATAATATGAGCTTTCGTAACAAAATTTTTGCAGCATTCTCAATCGTTACCATTGTATTAATCATGGCAATCAGTGTTCTTTTCTATTATTACAGTTCAGAGACACTGGAAAAAAACAGTAAAGAAAATTTGAAGGTCATGACAGATAAACTGGCGAATCAACTGAGTCAATTGTTAAAACCCATGGAATTTATTTCATGGGATTTTATTGCGAGCAGGGAGTTTATGGAGGAAATGGCCACCATAACCTATATTAAACCAGATACGATAGAAGATGCCTATGATATAAATAAAGCCCGGGTTAATATTAATCAGATTATACACAGGGATTCCCTGTCTCAAAATTTTTATGGGGTAAATGTATTCAATAAAATAGGTGACTTTTTTACCAGTAATAATAATAATTATGTAAAACCACAAAATAGTAAGAGCATTGTAAATCAGCTGCCCTGGAAGGAGCGGGCACAAAGGGCCCAGGGGAAAAGTATTTTGATCTCGCCGTATGATGATCCCTGGGAAAATTCACACCAAAAAGTCTTTGGATTGGCAAGAGTCCTAAGAGGCCACAATATTGATATGGGATATATCGAAGTACAGGTAAAGAACGAGGAGTTTGAAAATATATTTATTTTGCCTCAGCAGGAGGACTATCGTATTGTAGTTTTAAATGAAGATCAGGTATTATATCAAAAAAATGTAGGAGATAAAAAACTGCTGGATTATTATCAGGAGGTTGCTAAAAGGGAAAGTGATCAGGTGTCGGATTATAAAAATCCTCATTTAAACAATAAAGAGATATTTGGAAAAAAAATCATTGCCGATTGGAATGTTACAATTTTATTGGTACAGGATTATAGTAAATTAATGGGTCCGGTATACGATATGCGAAGGATTGTCATTGCTATCGGACTGATCAGTGCTTTTATTGCCTTCATAGGTATGAGTGTATTTTCGAAATATCTGACCAGGCCTATACGGGAATTGCAGCAGTGTATGGAGGCTATAGAGATTCGCAATCTGCCTGAACAGATAGTATTAAAAAATAAAGGGGATGAGATTGAGGCGCTGAATCAGTCTTTTCAGGATTTAAGAACCAGGCTGAACGATTCTATTGAACGTGAGATACAAAATCATTCTCTTGTGCTGCAGGCAAACCTGGATATGCTTCAGGCGCAGATTAATCCACATTTTTTATTTAATGTACTTAATATGATCTCTAATAAAGGAATGGAACAGGAAAATTACGAGATAGGAGAAATTTGTGAAGCAATTGCAAGCCTTCTTCGATACTCCACATCTACTGCGCAAAAGACAGTTGCATTAAGTGATGAAATTGATTACACAAATAATTATTTAATGTTAATGGAAAAAAGATTTGAGGACAGACTGAAATGCATTGTTAAGGTAGATGAAGAAATGCTGAAAATGGAAATGCCCAAAATGATCCTTCAGCCGCTGGTAGAAAATGCTTTAAACCATGGCTATAGAAATACGACAAGAACAATGAATGTATCTATTTATGGCATTCTAAAAGAAAATGAATGGGTAATTACCGTAAAGGACAGTGGTGCGGGATTTGACGAAAGTGTTTTAACAGAAATCAGGAGCCAGATGAGTCTTGTTCGGAACAAAATTTTTGTAGAAAAGGATTCATTAGAATTGGAAATAGGCGGCATGGGTATTGTTAACACCTATCTAAGGCTGATGCTCTGTTATGGAGAAAGCGCAGATTTGCAGATTAGTAATATGGAGCAGGGAGCAGAAGTGGTGTTATCGGCGCCGTGGGAGAGATTATAAATACAGATAATTTATCCCATGTAAGTACATTTAGATAGAGTCCGTTTATCGTAATGTTAATAAATATAATTTGACTTTTATGCTTATTTCCAACATAAGGATTGGCGCTGTGAAACTGATCAGAAACATTACAGATCGTTAAAACAGTCCCAATCCTTTTATGCATTTTAGGTAATTTCTTCCCACCAGTTAGAGTTGTACAAACCCCACCGAACGTTTATAATAAAATCAAATTCACCAAAAAATCCATCAGGGGGGCATGCAGTTGAAATTCAATGATCTGTCTATCAAGAAAAAGTTTTTTCTCATTCTACTCGTATTTATCATACTGCCTTTTTGCTGCATCAGTTTCTGGCTGTACAATATGATTACCAGCAGCTGGCTGCAAAAAGAGTATGAAAGCCAGTATAATCAGTTGTCGGTGGTGTCAAAGGCTGCCGAAATCCAGCTTAAGGAATACGAGAGAATTATAGGAACGATTTACAATGACGAAGATATCTTAAAGAATTTGAATAAGGCTCAGAAGATCCCAATTGACTATGTAGAGGTCACGGAATTTTTACGCAATCTGATTAAGAGTGCAGACCATATTGATGGAGCTTACTTTTTTGCGGCAAACGGGGAGACCTATTATCAGGATAGCTATTCCGGCGCTTCCTATCTGGATATTTACAAATCCCACCCGGAGTGGAAAGAGAAAATCGGGGAACTTGACGGGAGGCTTGGCTGGATATCTACGTTTCATGTGAAGCCCAAGGGAAGCAATAAGGAGGAAATGAGTTACATATCCTGTGCGATGCTGGTGAAAGATATCAGCCATAACTGGGCAGAACGGGGAGAATTTATACTGAATATCAACATTGATTTGTTTGATGACTTGTTTGAAAAACTGGAAGTGAAGGATAAATCAACATTGCTGATTGCAGATAATACGGGGAATATCATCTGGAGCAATGACATGTCTTTGGCGGAATCCCTGGATCAAACCACGCTGTCTGATATCCTGAAGTCAGATGAAAGCTATACGGAACAAAATTACAGGGATGATCACTACATAGTTGTAAAACAGGCATCCGGCTATAATGACTGGAATTATATTTCCATGGTTAAGAAAGATGAGGTGCTAAGGACAAGGGAATGGGTTGTCTCTGTTGTGACGGCACAGATTCTGCTGGTGTTGCTGTTCTGTGTCTTTGGAGCAGTGGCAATCCAGGTGTACATTATCAAACCTATCCAGAAAATGGTGGTCGTTATGAATACGCCTGATCCGGATTTCATGAAGAATAAACTGTATATTGACCAGAAGGATGAGGTGGGGAGCCTGTATCGGAGCTTTAACGATATGAACAGCCGTATCTTAAACCTGATCGATAAAAATAATGAGGCTAATAAAAAAGAAAAGGAATATCATATCCAGGCGCTGAATGCCCAGATAAACCCCCATTTTATGTACAATACGCTGGACACCATCAATTGGATGGCTAAGGATTTAAAGGCGAAGGATATCAGTAAAATGATTACTTCCCTTTCCAGGATTTTACGATATTCGATCAGTAAAAAAGAGGATATTGTAACGCTTCAAGAGGAAATAAACTGCATTAAAAATTATCTGAATATCTATGAAGAACGCTATGAAAAGGCATTTACTTCTGAATTTCAGATCGATGACGACATTCTGGAATATAAGACTTTTAAAATGCTGTTACAGCCCCTGGTGGAAAATTGCCTGACTCATGGGTTTTCCCGGGAGATGAAAGGCGGCCATATTCGGATTGCCGGAAAAAAAGAAGGAGAAGATGCAGTGCTTCGCATTATTGATAACGGAGAAGGAATGACCAGGGAAAGAATTTTTTACGTCTTATCTCAGGATAGCGACAGAATAGGACTTAGCAATATCAATCAAAGACTGAAGCTGCTGTATGGAGAAAAATATGGTTTAGTAATTGAGAGTACACCGGGAGAAGGTACCGAGATTATCATTCATTTTCCGCCCGGTGTGCGAATGAAAACTACTTTCTGACAGATGCCGGAAAGCAAACATAAAAGTCATTCTACTACGAAAGATTTATCATAAAGGGGGAACAGCAATGTTAAAAATACTGGTTGTTGATGATGAACCAAGAGTAAGGAGAGGAATCTCCAGTCTGATAGAGGAGTACGAGGATAAATATGAACTGGCGGGCTGCTGTGAATCGGCAGCAGAGGCCATCGAATTTTTCACAAGGGAAGTGCCGGATGTTGTAGTCACCGATATTAAGATGCCCCATATGGACGGTCTGGAATTGATCAATTATCTGAAACACCGTTATCAGAATCTGGAATTTGTCATATTAAGCGGTTATGGGGATTTCGAATATGCTAAGAAGGCGCTGCAGTATCAGGTCTATGATTTTTTACTGAAGCCTGTGGAGGAAGAAGAATTCTATCAGGTATTGGATGCGATTGCAAAAAAGAGAACAGAGAAGCGCAAAGAAAATGAGGAAAGTGCCGAAGATAATCATTTCTTTAATCTGCTGAAAGCAAGTGCCAGGGAGGAAGAACAGCATTATTTAAAAGTTTTGGGGTTTATCGGAAAAGAAGAACGGTACAGGGTTATGATTATTGAGACGCAGTATATCAATGCCGCTGCCCTGAAGTCAGCCGGAGGAATGAAGCGTTTGCTGAAGCAGGAGTTATACTCTGATCTTAAGATTTATAATTGCTTCGACAGGCAGTCTGTTCTGATCTGGAACAGAAAATGGGATGGGGAAGAATTTGCAGGGAAAGCGGAGGCGCTTCTGAACAACTACAACTGTAAAGTGCTGACCGGGGTCAGCGGGGAAACAAATGACTACCTGTTACTGAAAGAACAGTATATGCAGGCACTGATTGCATTAAAGAACTGTATCTATGAACGGTTTCAGACAATATTTGTCTATGACAAAGACCGGATGGACCAGGAGATTAAGTTTCCAAAAGAGATAATGGAAAGAATGATAAATGCCATGAAAAGCCTGAATGATGAGGGGCTTTGCACGCATATTAAGGCATTAATGGAAGTATATAAAGAGAGTAACTGCAGTATTCTGCGGCTTAAAAACCATATGATGTTCCTGGGAACCAATTTAGAGAGATTATGTGAATCATATGGCATCGATTCAGGTTACAGTAAGAATATCCTGTCATTCATATCCAACATAGAGGAGATGAAAACATTTTCTGAGCTGGAAGAATTATTAAGCAGTAATATTACAGAAATATCTGCGGGAATCCGGCAGATTCATGAGTATAAAACAAAATCATACCGGATGAACAATATTATGAAGTACGTAGATGAAAACTATACGAGGGATATATCTTTGCAGGAAGTAGCTGAGTATGCGAATCTTTCGGTTGGATATCTGAGCAATTATTTTAAGACCGAGGCGGGTATGAACTTTATTGATTATATAACGTATCGCCGTATGGAAAGGGCCAAGGAGCTTCTGGTGAGCACCAATGATAAGATTTACCGCATAGCGGAACAGGTGGGATATACGAATTCACAATATTTTACAACGCTGTTTAAAAAGCAGATTGGCGTGACGCCGGCAGAATACCGGCAGTATTTATAGGATGTAGAGACGATTTTAATTGTGGTTGCAGAAAGCATAACGTTTTTTGCAGCCACATTTTTGTTTGTTTTTATGTAATAACAGATAAATATGAAAAAAACAAACTGAATGAAAAATATTTAAAATGGTAATTAAAATTTAGAAAAGCTATAATACAAATGTAAAGAGAAGCAGGAAACTGGAAAGACGTCGCCAGTCATTGCAGGATGCCGAGATTAGGAGGATTTTTATGAAGAAGAGAAGCAGAATTTTATGTAGTGTATTGGCCTTGACAATGGCAGCATCGTTGCTGTCCGGATGTGGAAAAGGAATGGGAAAAGAGACAGGGAAAGAGACAGGGGATACGCAGTCAAAAACGACAGAAGCTGAGGAGGATTCCAAATCAGCAGATGCAAAAGAAATTACATTCTGGATGTTCCAGGAGAACGCTGAATATGATTTCTTTAAGAAATACGTAGATTTGTACAATGAAGAAAATCCTGATGTTCATGTTAAGATGGAACAGATCCCGTGGGAAGATTATAACGGAACAAAAATGGCTACCGCATTTGCCTCCGGTACCGGACCGGATGTATTCCTGGTAGCGCCCGGATTATTTCTGAAATATGCAAATTCCGATATTCTGGCACCGCTGAATGATTATATAGAACCGGATGTGTTATCAGACTTTTCAGAATCCTCCCTGGACGGGGTAAAGATAGGTGAAGATATTCTGGCAATTCCCTTTGAAATGGAATTTTTGGGGTTGTATTATAACAAGCAGGCTCTGGAAGAAGTGAATATGGAAGCGCCAAAGACCTGGAATGATATGTATGATGCGGCAAAAGCATTGACCACAGATACCAGATCGGGCCTTACCTTTGAAACGGTAAAAGGAACCCATCAGTTATTTGAATGGTATCCATTCCTGTGGCAGACCGATAATGACGTATTTAATGAAGAGAAGACAGCAGCCAAACTGAATCAGCCGGGTGTGATTGAGAACTTAGAGCTGAAGCGTAAGATGCTGGAGGAGGGCTCTGCAAATCTGAAGCCAAGCCGGAATAATACCGAGATTGGTATCCTGGCAGACCAAGAGACAGCAATGCAGATTAATGGCTCCTGGGCAATTACGAAGCTGGAGCAGGAGTATCCGGATTTTATAGACAATGTTGGACTGGTTCCGCTGCCCGTTCCGGAAGGCGGACATGCAGCTACGGTAGCTGGAGGCTGGAAAGTATGTGCAAATGCCAACTCAAAATATCCGGAAGAAGCTGCCAAATTCGCCACATGGTTATTTGCGGATGATGCATCCCATGCAGAAGAGTGGTGTACAGAAGTAAAATTTGCTTATTCACCAAGAAAGTCAGTTGTGGAAAACAACAGTGATATTTACCAGAAAGGATTGCGCTCTGTATTTACCAATGAGATCTTTGGAACGGAAAAGGCAGAAAAAAGACTTCCTGCTGAAATATCAACCATATTACAGGATCTGCTTCAAGCTGCATATTTCGATACCAGCACGGATATTACAGAGGAAGTAATCAAGGCAGAGGATAAAATTAATGAATTCCTTGCCGGGTATGATGGAGAATTGTAATTTGGAAATAGCGGAATAAAATTAGCTGATACAGAGTGACTATGTGATTCACTTAATAATTGGAGTAAACAGGTTCTGGAGATACCTATGGTTACTGGTGGGATGAAGTACCGGCTCTGTATCAGCAAAACAGAAAAGAGGGGTGGCATGAAAAAACGTAAAATTAATAAAGGAGAAGCATTAACGGCATATGCGATGCTTCTGCCGGATGTTCTGGGGCTTTTAGTCTTTGTTTTTATTCCGATCCTGTATGCTTTTTATATCAGCCTGCACGACTGGACAGGATTGTCTGCAATGACCTTTGCAGGACTGAAAAATTATAAAAAGCTGCTGAGTGATGACTTGTTTCTAAAAAGCTTGTGGGTAACCGTTAAATATACACTCATGTATGTTCCCGCTGTCTTTTGCTTAAGCCTGTTGGTTGCAAGCCTGTTAAACAGCCTGAATAAAAGGGTACAGTCTTTTTTCAGAACAGCATTCTTTGTTCCCTATGCAATTTCAACGGTTATTGCCGGTCTGATGTGGTCCTTTATGTATGATCCTATGAAGGGATTTTTAAATCAGATTATCAAATTCTGCGGAGGAGAAAACCAAAAGTTTCTGGCATCCACTACGCAGGCACTCCCATCTGTAGTGGTAGTCGGTGTTTGGCTGGTGTTGGGTTATAATGCCATACTATTTTTATCCGCCATGAAAGATATACCGGCAGAATATTATGAGGCGGCAGATATCGATGGTGCCAGCAGTATCCGCAAATTTTTTACCATAACGCTTCCATTGCTGAAGGATACTACCGTATTCGTAGTGGTAATGTGCGCAATAGCATCCTTTCAGGCATTTGACCAGATCAAAGTTATGACCGCAGGAGGACCTGCAAATGCTACCACCACATCGGTTTTATATACATACCGTCAGGCATTTGAAACAAACCAGATGGGCTATTCCTCAGCGTTGGCATTTGTTTTATTCCTGGTTATTATGGTATTTACGTTACTTCAAATGAAGATATTAAAGGGCGGGGAAGACTAAGTTTAAAGCGTGCACAGGCAGGCGGATGGGAGATTATCATGAAAAAAAAGACCAGGCAGCAGATTATTCTAATAGTGATAGCTGCCATCATAGCGATTATCATTGTATTTCCAATATATTTTCTGGTTATCAGTTCCTTTAAACCGTTAGGGGATATTTTCAATATGGATATCCTGCCGGATCTGTCAACATTATCATTCGATAATTACAGGACTGTATTTCAGGAGGAGAGCTTTGGAGGATATATTTATAATTCCTTTTTTGTAGCAACAATTGTAACAGTTGTAGCCCTTATATTCCATGCAATGTCAGCATATGCACTGGCAAGGCTGAATTTTTTGGGAAAGAATGTAATTTTTACCTGGATTCTCAGCACATTAATGATTCCATTTTCGGTCATTATGATCCCGTTGTTTATCATTGTGCAGAAAATGCATCTGATTAATAATCTGTGGGGTGTCATTATTCCCATGATACCAAATGCCTATGGAATCTTCCTGTTCCGCCAGTTCTTTCTGGGAATTCCAAAGGAGCTGGAAGAGGCTGCAAAAATTGATGGGGCATCCTGCTTTGGAGTCTTCTGGCGGGTGGTTCTGCCCCTGTCAAAGCCCATAGCAGTAACCCTGGCTATATCATTCTTCCTGGCAAACTGGAACAACTACCTCTGGCCATTAATCATCGCACAGGACAGATCTCTGTGGCTGGTACAGATAGCCATAGCCAATTTTAAAACATCTCAGTCCGTAGAATGGAATCTCGTTATGGCGGCTTCCTGCATTGCGGCACTACCCATCATCATATTGTTCTTCGTATTCCAAAGGTACATTACAGATGGCATAAAAACGGCAGGCATTAAGGGATAAAACAGCCGTAAACAGAAATGGCATAGTACAGATAAATATATAGATACAGATGCAAAATATAAAATAAAATGAAAGGAGCGCCCACGGATCTGAATTCCCGGACAAGGGCGGTATTGCAGCCGGTCTGCAGTATAAGGTGAAAATATGAACTATTCAAATATTCCATCCTCATTAAATACGATAGCGATTAAGAGGGACAGCAAACGTAAAAGGGCATCCAGTTATGATAAAAAAGGCGGTAACGATGACCGTGTCTACGTTCAGCCGGGTGATACTTATACGATCTGCGACATCAAAGGAGCAGGATGCATTAACCACATTTGGTTTACCCTGGCAAACGACGGATTTATCCAGGAAAAGCAGAATCTGAGAAAAGCGGTGTTAAAATTCTACTGGGACAATGAAGAAGAACCTAGCGTACAGGCTCCAATCGGGGATTTCTTTGGGATGGGGCATGCTATGTGCAAGAATTTTGTAAGTGCTCCCTTGCAGATGAGCCCGGAAGATGGACGTGCATTTAACTGCTGGTTTCCCATGCCTTATTCCGAACGTGCCCATCTTACTGTGGTAAATGACTGTGATACCACTTTAATCTTATACTTTTATATTGACTATGAAGAGTATGAGGCATTACCGGAAGAGATGCTTCGTTTCCATGCACTTTGGAACCGTGAATTTCCAACGAAGGGTGTGACAGAAGAAAACTTTGAAACGCACAGAGACTGGTGCTTTGAAGGAGCGAATTTAACAGGAGAAGATAATTACGTCTTATTTGAAGCAGAAGGCAGGGGCCATTATGTAGGCTGTAACATTAACATACATAATTTAAATGCCAACGGACTCTGGGACTGGCCGGGCGAAGGGGATGATATGATCTTTATCGATGGAGAGCCGTGGCCTCCGAGGCTTCACGGAACCGGAACAGAGGACTATGTTAATATGGCATGGTGTCCCCAGCAGGAGTACAGTGCACCCTATCATGGATTAATACTGGGTGGAGAAGACAATTGGAAAGGGAAAATTTCCTATTACCGTTATCATATTCAGGATCCAATCATGTTTGAGAAGTCTATCAAAGTCACTATCGAACATGGACACGACAATCACAGAAGCGATGACTGGGCAACGACGGCATATTGGTATCAGACAGAGCCACATGCAGCATTTCCGGAGATATTGCCAGTGGAAAAGAGGCTTCCGATAGACGAAGAAGAGTTTAATTGGGAGGGGAAAATTTAAAGTAGACAAGGTGTTTATCCAAAAAAATTTTAAAAAGTTTGCGCATTTTCATGCAGCAAACTTTTTTTGTTCCCCATAACCTGTTTGAAATATCCCATGGACATTATGATAAAAACCATGGATAAAAAGTTTATTACATGAAAAAATAAATTTTTATCTATGCTCTTTAGTATAATGTCCATGTTCAATGGCAGACGATTTATGATAGGATTGAATTATCAAAAAAAGGGAGGAAACAAATATGAAACAGAAGAAATTAATAGCATTTTTATTGGCATCTGCAATGGTATGCGTAAGCTTTGCAGGGTGCGGTAATTCAAAAAGTGACAGCAAAGCGGATGAACAACAGACGACTGCAGCGGGCAGCGAAGCAGCAAAGGATGACAGCAAAGCGGAGACATCACAGGAAGAAGGCAAGTCAGAATCAGGTGGCAAACAGTTTGAAGGAGTGACGTTAACTCTTCTGAATCGTTCATCTGCCACCCCAAAAGGTATTTTGGACCAGGCATGTGCGGTTGCCGAAGAAAAATTTGGATTTACAATCGACATTGAACCCTGTGAAGAAGATAATGTGGTGAAGACAAGGCTTGCAACAGGCGACTGCCCGGATCTGCTGATCTATAATACAGGAAGCCTCCTTTCCTCATTGAATCCTTCTGAGTATTTTATAGATCTTACCAACACAGATATGGCAAAGACCTTTGATGATGCATTTACCCAGGCGGCAAGCGTAAATGATGTATTATACGGTATCCCACAGTGTGACAGTATGGGTGCCGGAGTCTATTACAACAAAGAACTTTATAAAGAACACAACCTGGAAGTTCCCAAGACCTGGGATGAGTTCCAGTCAAATCTGAAGGTATTAAAGGATGCCGGGGTTACCGGAATCGGAACAGCTCTGAAAGATGTCGTTTATGCACAGCTTCCATTCCTGGCTGATAATTTCCAGATCATGCATGATGAACCGGATTTTGCAAAAGAATTTACTGCTGGAAATGTTAAATTTGCAGATTCCAAGGCAGGACTTCGAACCTGGGAAAGATATGAATCATTGGTACCGTACTTTAATGAGGACTGTGCTTCTGTAACCATAGAGGAAATAGCGGAAAGAATCTTCACCAACGAAGTGGGACATTTAATTAACTTCTCTAACCAGATTCCGACCTGGAGTGAGACTTACGGGGATGATATCAATAAACTGGGATTCTTCGCACTTCCAGGAGATACAGAGGAGCAGACAGGTCTTACTATCTGGCCGTCCAACGGTATCTATGGCAGTAAAAACAGTGAAAACGTAGAAGCAATCCAGGCATTTCTGGAATGGTATGCATCCGATGAGGGAATGGATACTCTGACTTCCTTCTATTCACCAGCAGGCGGATTCCACACCGGATATCAGCCAAAGGGAGACTCTCTGGACATTATTAAAGAGGTACAGGCATACTACACAGAAGGTAATACGGCTCCGGCACTGGAATACCTGACACCAATCAAAGGTGCGAACTGTCCGCAGATCTGCAGTGAAATCGGAAGCGGTCAGACTAATGCCAAAGAAGCGGCAGAAGCTTATGATGAAGACTGCAAAAAGGCAGCTATGCAGCTTGGAATGTGGAACTAAATGGTAGATAACGAGGTGGCTGTCTCATTCAGGCAGCCCCTCATTTTTTTACCCTGTGCTGTCTGAAAATCAGATCAGCGATACAGTTTTGGCTGTACTGGATACTCGGACAGGGAAAAGTTGAAAGAAAATGAGGATAAAGAAAGGAAGCCACGTTGTTATTCTTTCAACCTGTTTTATTGTGGCTGTATTGCAGACACGCCTGCAATACGAAATGGGAAAAAGTATGAGTAAAAAGAAAACATATTCAAATTGGTTCTTTGCGCCTGCGATGGTGATTTTCCTAATCTTTTTTATCGTTCCGCTGATCATGGGATTTTATTTCAGTCTGACGGTTTGGGACTTTAACGGAGCTACTTTCGTGGGTCTGGACAACTATAAGATGTTCTTTTCAGAGAGATCGCTGAACATCAGTATCAGAAACACTCTGGTCTATGCTGTTCTGACCTCCGCTTTAAAGACTGTACTGTCATTTTTTATTGCCATATTTCTAACCAGTGCTATTCGGACAAAAAATATGATTCGTTCCATCGTATTTTTTCCAAACCTGGTAAGTGCAATTGTAGTTGGTATAACCTTTTCTACCTTTATGAATTACTCCAAGGGATTATTTAATAAAATCATCGGGCTTTTTGGTGCAACAGGTGTTGACTGGCTGGGGGAACCTTCGGGAGCCCTCTATTCCGTAATCTGGCTCCTGTCAT
>UQCR01000063.1 GCA_900539655.1 uncultured Robinsoniella sp. | reverse complement strand
CGGATACTAAGCGGGCACTGAACCGAGAAATGCATCAGGATTTCTCGGTGAATGCCCGCGTGCCGCCAAAAAGCGCTTCGGAAAGGTTAGAAAATACCAGTTCTGCGGCAAGCTGACGGAGTCCATATCAGTTTCCCACCCCCATCTTTCCGTACACTACATTCATCCACAAAGCGTCCTTCCTCAGCTAAACCCAAATATAATTCATTTAATAGAACATTACAAAACGTTCCCTGTAGTACTAATACTTTTAAATCTTTTAACGTAAGTAACAGTAACAGATATCTAAGTGAAAATAAGTTCCCTCAAACAAAAAACCCGGACAGGGCTGCTATCCACAGCCGCTAATCCGGGTTCTGATTATTCTATTCGGCATTATTCTGCCGCAGACTCAAAAATTAACCCTGAGTCAGAACAGAACGTACATGAGAGATTTCTTCTGCTGTTGCTTTTGCTGCAGGCACATAATAAGCTTTTGCCCGTGCGATCTGATAAATTTCTTCCTGAGACATTTCACACTGATTACGGATTTGTTTTAAAGTCTGTTTCAGCTGTGGATTTTCAGACTGGGTAATCATTTCAGCATAACGTGTTAATTCACCGTTAATACCTACAAGCGTGTCAGATACCATTGTTTTTTCATCCATGTTTTTTTCCTCCTGTTGGTTACTGTAAGAATCCCATTAACTGCTGCTTAGTTTCCATTGCAGACTGGGCTGACTTCTGGAAAAACTGTTTTACACTTGGGTCTTGAGCCTGAGATGCATATGCAGTCATTTTACAGTGAGTAGTTGCACAGCCACCGATGAGATGACGAAGGTTCTGTAAATCTAATTCTGATATTTCTGCCATAAAAAATTCCTCCTTTTTGACATATCTATTTTACCTTACTAGTATGTCTAAAAAGGAGGAAAACTATTCTTATAAGCGGTTATAAAGCTCTGCATATTTCTGGGCAGATGTATCCCAAGAGAAATCTGCAGCCATGCCTCTGTCGATTAATTTATTCCATTCACGTTTTTTCTCGTTAAAAACGTAATATGCGTATTTAATCGTATTGAACATTTCATGGGCATTATAATTTGCAAAGCTGAATCCGGTTCCTGTACTTTCATATTCATTATATGGCCAAACGGTATCTTTTAAACCTCCTGTTTCCCTTACAATCGGCACGGTACCGTAACGAAGGCTCATTAACTGGCTGAGTCCGCATGGTTCGAATAAAGACGGCATCAGGAATGCATCACTGGAAGCATAAATCTTGTGGGACATCGCTTCGGAATAATATATACAAGCCGCTACCTTTCCCTGATATTTCCATGCGAAATGCCGGAACATATTCTCATATTTCTCTTCACCAGTTCCCAATATAACGAACTGCCAATCCTGCTGCTGGCACATTTCATCCATTATATAGGCGATCAAATCAAACCCTTTTTGATCTGTCAGCCTGGATACAACACCTATCAAGAACTTCTTATCATTTTGTTCCAAGCCTAATTCCTGCTGCAGAGCGCGTTTATTCTTAATCTTTTCTTTTCGGAAATTTTTCGCATTATAATTCTTAACTATATACTGGTCTGTCTCCGGATTATATTCATCGTAGTCAATTCCGTTGACAATCCCTGACAAGCAGTTAGCTCTGGCTCTCATAAGGCCATCTAAGTGCTCGCCGTAAAATGGTGTTTTAATTTCTTCCGCATAAGTATCGCTGACTGTTGTTACTGCATCGGCATATACAATGCCGCCTTTTAAATAATTTGCATCCCCGAACGCTTCTAATTTGTCCGGTGCAAAATAATATGCAGGCAGTCCTGTCATATCTTTTACAGTCTTCATATCCCAGACTCCCTGGAATTTCAGATTATGTATGGTCATAATGGATTTCATGCTGCTGAAGAATTCTCCCTCATGGAACCGATCCTTCAGATATACCGGTATTAATCCGGTCTGCCAGTCGTGGCAGTGTACAATATCAGGCCTGAATCCAATTACCGGCAACGCTGACAGCGCAGCCTTGGAAAAAAATGCAAACTTCTCAATATCCTCATAAATATTCCCATAGGGCTTTGGTCCTGACAGGTAATATTCATTATCAATAAAATAAAACTGAATTCCCTCATATTTCATTTCCAGTATTCCCACATATTGAGAGCGCCATGCCAAATCCATATAGAAATGACTCACATAATTCATCTGGCTCTTGTACTCTTCTTTCATGCACATATATTTGGGCAAAATTACACGTACATCAAATTCTTCTTTGTTAAAACATTTCGGAAGTGATCCTACTACGTCCGCAAGACCTCCCGTTTTAATAAAAGGGACACACTCTGATGCGACAAATAATACTTTCTTCATACCATACCCTCCCTAATGTAGATTTGTCTTATAATCATACATTATACCTCATTTTAGGCGTTATGGAAAGCATTATCTGTTTTTATATTCCAATCTGATCTTATCCGCAATCAGGGCAATAAACTCAGAGTTCGTTGGTTTACCCTTACCATTGCTCACCGTATAGCCAAAAAGTTCGTCGATTGTGTCCATTTTCCCACGGCTCCAGGCTACTTCAATCGCATGACGTATTGCTCTTTCCACACGGCTCGGTGTCGTTTGGTGTTTTTTCGCTATTGTTGGATATAAAATTTTAGTAATGGAGTTAAGCATTTCCATATCATTAACCGACATAATGATAGAATCACGCAAATACTGGTATCCTTTAATGTGTGCCGGAACGCCAATTTCATGAATGATATTTGTTACATCCGTTTCCAGATTGCGTTCCATATATTCATTCTTGCTTTCGTACGCATTCACTTTACGTACTTCGGCAAAGTTTCTTTCCCTGTTTCTTCTTACGTGCTTAATTCTGTTGATTACCATATCGTTGTCGAATGGTTTTAAAATATAATAATCCGCCCCAAGTTCAAATGCATCTTCTGTAATCTTTTCCTGTCCGATTGCCGTAATGACAATAAATGCCGGATGTTTCTTCACTGTCTTATCTTTATTGATCCGGTCCATGACGGTAAGTCCGTCAACCTTCGGCATAATAATATCTAATAGTACCACATCCGGTTCTTTTTGTTTAATAATGTCTACAAGCTCTTCACCGTTCGCCGCCTTCCCCACAACGTTAAGTTCGTCATCGCTGCCAACAATATTATCCAGTAACTGGACGACTCTTTCATTATCGTCAGCGATCGCTATATTTAATTTTTCCACAAATCTCTCCTCCAATTTTACTTTTTTGTCATTGTACGCTAAATTTAATGTTTGCCCATACCATAAATTGTCACGAACAAAAACTAATTGTATTATATAACATTTGAACCTATTATCAAGAAAAACTTGTCATCAAGAATCGACAAAAATCATGTTTTCCGCAAAAATACCGAATCCGCTTGTCGAATCCTGGATGAAAACATGGGTCACTGCACCGATTAATTTGCCGTTTTGTATGATGGGGCTTCCGCTCATTCCCTGCACAATTCCGCCTGTTTTCTGCAGTAATTCCTCATCTGTCACTTTAATCACCATGCTTTTATTTACATCGCTGCTATTCAACAAAACTTTTTCGATTTCTATGTCGTATTCTTTAACCGTTCCATCCACTGTACAGAGGATTGTTGCCGGTCCGGTTTCGATCTCCTGCTTAAGGCCTACCTCAATTGGTGTCCCTTTCAGCTGGGATTTAAAAGAATCTGTCACTTTTCCAAATATTCCCGCCTCTGTATTTGCCGTTATACTGCCCATTACTTCATTTTCGTCGTAGCGTATGACACCCGCCAGTTCACCAGGAACGCCTTTTTCACCTTTTACAACAGAGATAATGTCAGAAGGATATAATTTGCCTTCCTGAAGCGATAACAGAGTGCTGGTATCCACATCACTGATTCCGTGTCCCAGTGCACCATAATTACCATTTTCATCCACATAGGTCAAAGTACCGATCCCCTGGGTATCATCCCTGACCCATATCCCTGTTTTATATTCTGAAGATCCGGTCATGACTGGAGTAACTTTAAGGTCTGTGACCTCTCCCTTTCTCTGAACCTCCAGCGTAATATCCGAACCGCCTGATTCATTAATCCGTGAGATCAATTCTTTTTTATCTGATATAGGATTTCCATTTACTCCCAGGATGTAATCTCCTGACTGGACAACCGATGCTGCAGGTTCATAATCCACTCCGTCCATTCCGTTTACTGCTCCGGTTCCCACAACAAGAATACCTCTTGTTTTCATATAAATTCCAACAGGACTTCCGCAAGGTATGACCTTACTTCGCTCTACCACATCAACCTGGATGTTCTTTACCGGAATTACACCAAACAATTTACATTCTATGGTATATGGTTCCTCAGCACTCATATTCAGATTATCCTGAGGAATATTGGAACCGTTCTGGCTGGCAGCCTTCGCCACGTTTTCCTCAATAAATGTATCAAACGGGTACTTTAAAATTTGAGATTTCCTGTCTCCCGATACCACCTGTAAGCGATCCGGTATGCTGCGGTCTATTAAAAATGCCCCTGTCAGGCTGACAAGAAGAACAAATGCTAAAACTGAAATTATGATCTTCCTGCAACGCTTTCTATTCTTTGCCACATGCTCACATCCTTTCATAGTTCATATTCTGCATTTTTATGATTGACCCCATGATTAGCACAAATCTATGCTATTCCCAAATCGGTAATGTGAAAGGTTATCTTTTTCACACTTAGTGTGAAAGTATTATCTCTTTCACACTGATCTAATCAAAGTTTGCAAAAATAAAAAGAATATACACTGGGTATATCCTTTTTTAGTATGTGAGTATCGTAGCTGATTCACTCTAGTATTTTTTTGTACATACTGCCAATTCTTTCATTTCCTTAGCACTTTTCATAACGGTATCTGTAATTTTTGCACCGCCCAGAATCCGGGCAATCTCATGTATACTCTCAGTTTCAGTCAATTCCCTTATGGATGTAACCGTACTATTTTTTACAATTTTTTTCTCAATGACATAATGGCTGTCTGACATGGATGCAATCTGAGCCAGATGGGTAATACAGATCACCTGGTGGTTTCTGGCAATTACTGCCAGCTTTTCCGAAACTTTCTGCGCAGTCCTGCCGCTGATTCCTACATCAATTTCATCAAAAATAAGAGTATCAGTAGCATCTTTATCTGCCAGAACTGTTTTTATTGCCAGCATAATCCTGGAGAGTTCCCCACCCGAAGCCACGCTGCCAAGAGGCTTTACATTTTCTCCGGGGTTTGTAGAGATCATAAAGCAGACTTCGTCATATCCATTTGCATCCGCCTGTCCCGTTTGTTCAACGGCAATTTCAAATTGTACTTCTAAGAAATTCAGGTCCACCAATGCGTCCCGGATAGTCTTAGCAAGCCTTTTTCCATAGGATTTACGGATTGCAGACATCTTAGCGGCGTTTTTATCCAGTTCCGCCTTACAAGCCTCAAATTCCCCGTTTAAACGTCCCATATAGGCATCATAATCCTGAAGTTCTGACAATCTCTTTTCCTTTTCAGCCTGATATGCCAGAATTTCTTCTATACTGTTGCCGCATTTTGATTTTAAATGATTAATAAAATCCAGCCTGTCTTCGATCTTGGCAAAATCTTCTCCGTCGAATGATATGCCCCCCATATAGGCGCTGAGTTCACGGTTAAAATCCGAAAGCAGGCTTTCCACGTCTGCAAGCTGATTATACAGGCCCAAAAGCTCCTTATCGTATTCTGCCACCACTGAGAGATTTCTTAAGGATCTGCCAAGGTTTTCAGCAGCTCCGGACATACTGTCGTTTCCGCACAGGTCATGGATTTCAGTAATGTACTCAATAATCTTTTTTCCATTGGAAAGTTTCTTAAACTGTAACTCCAGTTCTTCGTCCTCTCCAACTTTTAGTTTCGCCTCCTGGATTTCATCCACTTCAAACTGCAGAAAATCCATTTCTTTGGCTTTTTGTGCCTCATCCATTCTGGTTTCCGACAACTGATGCCTGATTTTTGTATATTTTTTGAAAAGAGCTGTTCCTTTATCTTTATATTTTGCCAGCTCTTCTTTCGCAAATTCATCCAATATCTGTAAATGATTTTTTTTGTTGAGCAGTGACTGGTGTTCATGCTGTCCATGAATGTCTATCAGGATCTCCGCCAGTTCCTTCACAACCGAAACCGGAACCGTTTCTCCGTTTACCTTTGTGATGCTTCTTCCGTTCATCAGCTTTCTGGAAATGATCACCTGGTCATCCTCAATCGGTATCTCCATATCCAGAATCTGCTTTTTCTGGTTTTCCTTTTCCACAGAAAACACCAGTTCGGCTAAAGCGTAATCTGCATCCTCTCTGGCAAATTCCTTAAAACTTTTCAGTCCTAATGCAACGTTAACAGAGCCGATAATAATTGATTTACCAGCTCCCGTCTCACCTGTGAGTATATTCAGACCTTTTCTGAAGTCTACCTCCAGTTCCTGTATTAACGCCATATTTTTTACATGTAGATTTAGTAACATAAGCTTATCCTTCTACCTCTCCCGACAAAAGACCTATTTGTGCTCTGTTCCTACTATTTTGCGGATTTTATCCATAACAAGCAGTGTATCATCCACGCTGCGGATCGCACACATAATGGTATCATCTCCGGCAATGCATCCGGCAATTTCCGGCCAGTGCATGGCATCCAAAGCTGCTGCTACTGCCATCGCCATCCCGGAAACCGTTTTCACCACCAGGATATTCTGCGCCATGTCCATGGATGCGTACCCATCCTTTAAGACCCTCAAATACTTTTCATTCATTCCATTGCCGTTTGCCTGCATGACCGCATATTTCTGCCGCCCGCCGTTGATGGCAATTTTCGTTAATTTCAATTCACGGATATCTCTGGATACGGTAGCCTGTGTTACACGGAAACCTTCCTGGTTTAACCGCTCCGCCAGTTCCTCCTGGGTTTCAATCTCATAGCGGTTAATGATATCTACTATTTTGGCTTGTCTGCCTATTTTCATGCCACTCCTCCTATGTTTGGTACATTTTCTTTCGTAATATTTCTAAAAAACTGATATTATTTATTTTAACAAGCCTCGCACACCGGTCAGCCTTTGTGATGACAATCTGGTCGTTACAATTCAAATTCACGGAAGTATCTCCGTCAAAGGTAGCTTCGGCACCCTCTCTGGTACTGTGCCCTTCTCCGATTTCCACCGTTATTTTCGCATCGTGGGGCAGAACAATGCTTCGGGTATTCAGCGTATGGGGTGCAATCGGCGTTATCATAATGATCTCCGCCTCCGGGGATACGATCGGCCCTCCTGCAGATAGACTGTAGCCGGTGGATCCGGTTGGAGTAGATATAATAATACCGTCAGCACTATATGAATTTAAGAATTCATCATTGACATAAATATTTAAGTCAATAATGCGAAGCCTGCCATTGCGTCCGATTACAATATCATTTAAGGCAATGTCACGCATGAGCTTTTTATTCTGATGATAAGCCGTTCCGCTTAACATCATCCGCTCATGAATCTCATATTCATCCAGAAGCAGCTTATCCAGTGCCGGCTTAATATTGGACCGGTCGATCTCCGCCAGATATCCCAGGGTTCCCAGATTAATTCCGAGAAGAGGAATATTGCGCTCAACCAGATCACGTGATGCCTGCAAAAGCGTTCCATCGCCGCCCAGCACCAATACACAGTCCACATCCGGAGGGATAAGCGCTGCATTGGTGTACTTGTAATTATGTAATTTATTTTTGCCCGGACGCTGCTGTATCATGCAGACCTTCCCCTGGCTTTCCAGATAATCCCGGATGGATTTTGTAGTCTCCATATCCGGATCCTTCAGGCAATTCGTTATTACGTAAAATTTTTCCATACTGCCATACCTCGAATTCTTCTGAGCATGTCCCTGTAAAACTACCTCATTCCAGACAGCTCTTTGGTTGCTTAAACGTTATATGTGCTTCCTTAACAATATCTTCCACCGAGAAGGGAATCTGGCTGCACGGTGTGCCCTCCGGCTGTTTCTGCAGATAAAGAAGATATTCTATATTGCCTTCCGGTCCTTTTATCGGGGAAAATTCCAGTCCCAGTACTTCAAATGAAATACTCACCGCATAGGCGATCACTTTATTTATAACCTCTTCGTGAACCTTGCTGTCACGTACTACTCCTTTTTTGCCAACCTTTTCCCTTCCTGCTTCAAACTGGGGTTTTATCAGGCAGGCAATCTGTCCGTTCTCTGTCAGCAGATTCCGCACCGGAAGCAGCACTTTTGTTAAAGAAATAAAAGAAACATCAATGGATGAAAACTCCACTAATTCTTCAATATTTTCAGGCTCCACATAGCGGATATTTGTCTTTTCCATACAGATTACCCGCTCGTCCTGCCGAAGCTTCCAGTCCAGCTGCCCGTGTCCCACGTCTACCGCATATACTTTCACTGCCCCGTTTTGCAGCATGCAGTCCGTGAAACCGCCGGTAGAAGAGCCTACATCCATGCAGACTTTTCCTTCCAGGGTTATATCGAAATGACTCATTGCTTTTTCCAGTTTCAGCCCTCCGCGGCTGACGTATTTCAAAGTATTTCCTCTTACTTCTATATCTGATTTCTCATCAAAAGTGGAACCGGCTTTATCCTCTTTCTGTCCGTTTACATAGACATTTCCGGACATAATGATTGCCTTGGCCTTCTCTCTGGAGGCTGCCAGCTGCCGCTGCACTAATAATATATCTAAACGTTCTTTCATGGTATCTCCTAACTGTCTGCCTGATCATAATCCGATATAAGCAGCCAGAATTTTTTTCTCCACAGAATCCGCATCAATCCCTACTTCCTGTTTTAATACTTCTACATTGCCATGCTCTACATAATCATCCGGCAAAGTAATATTCAGGACTTTCACACGGCTTCCGATCTGGTTAAAGTAATCCAGTACGGCTTCCCCGAATCCCCCGCTCTTTACATTTTCCTCCAGGGTTACCACCAGGCGGTGTTCCTTCTGCAGTTCCAATAAAAGTTCGCTGTCGCAGGGTTTCACAAATCTGGCATTCACAAGGGTACAGCTGTATCCCGTATCCCGAAGACGGGAGCGGACTTCTCTGGCTGTCTTAACCATACTGCCAACTGCCACCAATGCAATTTCACTTTCGTCATAAATGACTTCACTTTTACCATATTTCATAGGCTCTCTAAATTCCCTCAATCCGTCGTAGGCTTCTCCTCTGGGATAACGAAGGGCAATTGGTCCATGATAAGCCACTGCAAATTTCATCATATCGGACAGCTCCCATTTATTTTTAGGCGCCATGATACACATGTTGGGGATGCTGCACAAATAGGAAAGATCGAAAATCCCCTGATGGGTTTCTCCGTCACTTCCCACCAGACCAGCCCGGTCTATTGCAAAAATAACGTGCAGGTTCTGAATGCATACATCATGAAGTACCTGGTCATATGCTCGTTGCAGGAAAGAAGAATATACGGCAACAACTGGCTTAAGTCCTGCTGCTGCAAGCCCAGCCGCAAAAGTAACCGCATGCTCTTCTGCAATCCCCACATCAAAGAACCGCTCCGGAAACATGTTACGGAACCGCTTCAGACCGGTACCGTCCGGCATCGCAGCAGTCACTGCCACAACATCAGGCTCTCTGTCTCCCAGTTTACGCATAACCGTAGAAAATATATCCGTATAATTAGATTTAATTCTTTTTGATTTGGGTATTCCTGTCTCAATTTCGAAAGGTTCAGCTCCATGGAATCTGGCTGGATGGCGCTCTGCAGGTTCATAACCTTTCCCCTTTTTGGTGCAGACATGTACCAAAACAGCACCATTTACCTTCTTAGCTTCCCGGAAAGTTTTACATACCTGTTCCATATTATGACCGTCAATAGGTCCCAGATAAGTGATTCCCATCTCTTCAAAGAGCATTCCCGGTATGAACAGCTGCTTAATTCCGCTTTTTGTCTTACGGATACGTTTTACTATGCGGTCACCGTATACGGGAATTTTCGAAAGCGTATTGGTAACGCCTGATTTCAGTTCGGTATAGGCATCCGCCGTCCTCAGATTTCCCAGATAAGAAGACATACCGCCCACATTTTCCGAAATGGACATATTATTATCATTGAGTACAATTATAAAATTAGTTTTAATCTGGGAAGCATTATTCAGGGCTTCATATGCCATTCCCCCTGTGAGTGCGCCGTCTCCAATAACAGAGATCACATAGTGCTTTTCTCCTTTAATATCCCTTGCCTGGGCATATCCAAGGCCTGCTGAAATGGAAGTGGAACTGTGTCCGGTATCAAATGCATCACACAGACTCTCTTTGCGCTTAGGAAAACCACTCATGCCTCCATATTTACGCAGCTGGTCAAAACCATTCTTTCTCCCGGTAAGCAGTTTATGGGTATAAGACTGATGTCCCACATCCCAGATCATTTTATCTTCCGGTAAATTAAATGTCAGATGCATTGCCATGGTTAACTCAACCACTCCCAGATTTGAGGCAAGATGCCCCCCGGAGACACTGATTTTATGAATCAGAAATTCCCGTATCTCATCTGCCAGCAGTACCAGTTCTTCCCTGTCTAATTCTTTAATATCATTTTCCTTTTGAATCTTATCTAAAACCATTGGTTCACCTTCTAATTCTCTCTATTCACCAGCTGCAGAATCAGACTGCGCAGAAATTCATTTTTCTGGGGAAGAGAATCCAGGATACGTATTGCACGGTTTGAGATCTGTGCTACGTCTTGTTTCGCTTCTTTCAGTCCCCGCAGGGTTACATATGTGGTCTTATGATTCTTTTCATCACTTTTAACCGGCTTTCCAAGCGCTTTTGTAGTGCTTGTAACGTCCAGTATATCATCCTGAATCTGGAAAGCCAGTCCTACATCTGCTGCAATAGCTTCCATCAAATTCACTTCTTCCCTGCCGGCTCCTGCCAGGATTGCTCCCACCATCATAGATCCTTCAATCAGGGCACTGGTTTTCAAACGGTATATGAAATCCAGGCGTTCCCGCTCTAAGGGTTTGCCCGATGCTTCCACATCTACAGACTGCCCGCCGATCATACCGTTTATACCGGTTTTCGCTGTTAATACCCGAAATGCCTGTCCAATGCGCACATTGCCGGGTTCCATATCAAATGCTTTTGATGCTGTCTCATATGCATAATTTAAAAGGCCGTCTCCAGCCAGAATACCCATAGCTTCACCATATACCACATGGGTAGTTTTTCTTCCTCTTCGGTACTCGTCATTATCCATCGCCGGAAGATCATCGTGGATCAGGGAATGGGTATGGATCATCTCCATTGCCGCCATAAAAGGCTCCACTATTTTGCCTGTCCCCCCGAATAACCGGTAGGACTCCATCATGAGCAGCGGGCGCAGCCTCTTCCCTCCCGCCAGCATACTGTAATTCATAGCCTCCAGCAGTGTCTTCTGAAACCCTTCTTCCTGGGGAAGATACTGCTTGATTACGTTCTTGACCTGAGCGATCTGCTCTTTCATCTCTTCATTAAAATTCATTCAGCTCACCATTCTCATTAATCACTTGCATTTTCTTTTCCACTGTGTCAATTTTTTCATTACAGCTCTTTAAAAGTTCCATTCCTGACTGATATGTCTTAAAAGAATCTTCCAGTGAAATATCCCTGCTTTCAAGCGCTTCTATCATTTTATCCAGCTGTGCAAAAGATTCTTCCAGCGTCAGGTCCTTTTCTTCTTTTTTATCCATAAATCAAACTCCTGATTGTTATTGATAGTCCAGAGGCTCTTTTTGTTTCACCTCTGCTTCTATCCGTCCGTCAGTTACATATATCTTAAGCCTTTCTCCCGGTTCAATCTGTGAGATGCTGCTCAGGGTAGATCCTTTTTCATCTGCTGCATAAGCATACCCCTGATTTAGTTTCTCAAGAGGAGACAGGCCTTTCATTTTTTCTATATATATTCGAAACTGATGCTTCTTCTCCAAAAGGCGGTCATTCATCAGATTTTGTATTTTATCTTCTTTATCTATTAAAAACTGGCGCTTTTCCTGTACCTGGTTTTCCATCAGGCGCTTCAGTTTTTCTTCTTTTTCCATCAATGCGCGGCGCTTTTCCTGAATCTGGTTCCTGGGACTCAGATAATTCAGCTTCAGCTGATACTTTGTAAGCTTCTCCTGATTTCTCACCAGGGATTCCTGCATTCTTCCTGCAAGTCTTCTCTTATACTGAAGTATCTGCTCTTTCACGGCGTAAATATCCGCCACCGCCAGCTCCGCCGCCGCCGAAGGCGTGGGCGCCCGAAGATCCGCCACATAATCTGCTATGGTTACGTCAGTCTCATGTCCCACAGCCGATATTACAGGCGTGCGGCATTCAAAAATTGCACGGGCAACCTTTTCTTCGTTAAATGCCCACAAATCCTCAATGGATCCGCCGCCTCTGCCGACAATGATCGTATCCACACCGAAACTGTCCAATGTACGAATGCCTCTTACAATGCTGTCAGCCGCACCCTCGCCCTGGACCAGCGCCGGATATAAAATCAACTGGATATATGGGTTTCTGCGGTAAGAGATATTCATAATATCACGGATAGCCGCACCGGTCGGAGCCGTTACAATACCGATCTTTCCTGCAAATCCCGGAATTTCCTGCTTGTATTCCGACGCAAACATGCCCATTTCTTCCAGTTCTTTTTTTAATGCCTCATACTTTTCATAAAGAAGTCCCGCCCCATCCAGAATAATTTCTCTGGCATAGAGCTGATACCTCCCATCCCGTTCATATACACTGACGCTTCCCATTGCGATTACACGCTGTCCGTCTTTCATTGGAAACGCCAGGCCTTTTCTTGAGCCTGCAAACATCACACAGGCCATAGTGCCCGTTTCATCTTTCAAAGAAAAATAAATGTGCCCGGATGTATGGTATTTGCAGTTGGAGACCTCTCCTTTTACATAGATACGTGCCAGCATAAAATCCTGCGTAAACATATTTTTAATATACGCATTTACCTGGCCTACGGAATAAACATTTCGCATTTTATCTCCTATACTATTCAAACACGCTCTAACCTTATATAGCTAGTTTAGCCAAAATTCCGTTAACAAATGCAGGTGAATCGTCTCCGCCAAATTTCTTTGCAAGTTCAACTGCTTCATTAATTGCAACTCCAACCGGAATTTCTTCATCAAATTTCATTTCATACACCGCAAGACGCAGTATGGTCAGATCCACTTTACCCATACGGGCGGTTTTCCAGCCTTCCGCAATCTGATCGATGTCTGCATCAATTTCAGTTTCTTTTTCCAGGATCATTTGATACTTACCTTCAATATACTCCTGATTCTTCTCTTCTACATCACCCAGATCCTCAAAGTACATGGAAAGCTGCTGCCCCATTTCCTCTGCATCATGAAACTCAGTAAAAAACAGTAACTTAAATATGTGTTCTCGTAATTCTCTTCTGCCCATTATTTTTCCTCCGGGTCTTCCTTTTTCTCGTATCTTACCACAAATTTTCTATTCATGCAAAAAAGGGATGTCCGTTCTCAGACATCCCACTGATTATTTGCGTTTTTCCATAGTCACGCCGGCAATTCTGACATTTACATCTGCCACGGTTAGTCCTGTCATATTTTCTATGGATGCTTTTACTTTTTCCTGAACTTTCTTACTGGTCTTCACAATACTGTAACCATAATCCAGATTCAAAGTCATATCCACATTTACAATGCCATCCAGCACCGCAACCTTTACACCCTTTGATAAATTTTTCATTCCGAGCTTTCCTACCAGCTCTTTGGTAATATTTCCTTCCATACTGGCTACACCCTCTACTTCTGTGGCCGCCAGTCCTGCTATAATTGCTACCACTTCATCAGCAATCTGAACCTGTCCGAAACTCTCATCTGTTGGTATATTATAACCGTATTGATTATCTTCTTTACTCATAATAACAACCTCCTACTCACGTTGTTCTATTACACTATGTTTATTATACCAAATTTTCTGATTTTTGCAAATGAAAATATTTTGCAGTTCTACTTGCCTATTTTCTCCTTTTCGCCTAAAATATAACCATACATATATGAGGAGGTACTAATCATGAAGAAAAAAGCACTATTAATTTTAATATTGGCTTGTTTATCTCTTGGCATAACCGCATGCCAGAGAGATTCATCCGGAGATACTGAAAAAACAACTGCAAAAACAGAAACCACAAAAAAGACAACTGCAAAAGAGACACAGAAAAACAGTGATACATCCAAAAACAAAAAAAGCACCCCTATTTTAAAAGGTGAAACTACTGCTCCGGAAACGGAACCGGCAGCCACACCCCAGACTACTCCTGAGACAACGCCTCAGACAACAGAAGCCGTAACCCAGGAAGCAACTACCGAAACTCAGTCCCAGACAAGTTCAACGACTACCACGGAATCTTCCGTAACGATCCCCACTGATGCAGATGCCCAGTGCCAGTATTGCGGCGAATGGTTCTCCACTATTCAGGACGAAAGCGGTACAAGCCCTTATGGACGCCATGTTGCCCAGGAAGGCAATAATTATGATATTACGGAAAATCCCCAGGACGGTACTGCCCAGTGCCCATATTGCGGCGGATGGTTTTCAACAGTTCCCCAGGGAGATTCCTGGAGTGCATTTGACACCCACGTAATGGAAGAAAAGCAGACACAGGAATCCTGATAAGACATTTGGCAACAATCTGAATCCGGGAAGGATGGGGGCAGGCATTCCCCTTTATATAGGAAAGAACCTTTTCCCCATCCATCCCGTTTTTGATACAAAAGCAGTCGTCTAAACCTGTTCCCGTATCATTTTAAACAGCTGAACCCGATTATTAATGCCTAATTTCCTGTAAATATTAAGAATATGCTTTTTCAATGTATTTACACTGATTACCAGCTGACTGCTGATTTCTGTATTATCCATACCCTCTAAAAGCAGCGACAAAATAGTTTTTTCTCTCTTCGTCAATTCATATTTCTCCACTGCTTCCACAATGCTGATTTTATCATCGCCCCCACTTTTAACCGCCTGATGGATCCGATATGCCACCTAAAAACTGCTTCTCCCTCGCCAGAATCATCTGCAGGGAATAGTGGTTCCCACCTCCGACACTTTTATTTCAATTCCACTTAAAAAAACGCAAAAAAGGACCGTAATTTACGGCCCTTTCCGAAGAAAATATTATACTACTTCTTTTCTTAGATAGCAAGTCTTTTTGATTAGGATCTTCCGAATTCTGAAAGTACAAGCCCTTCGTTTCTCTCTTGAGTCATGCGGATACTCCAGGAATTTACCCAGATAAGCAATGGGTTTCCTTTTAGATCCTTGATCTTCTTCATATCAGAAGTTCCAATCAGCTTCGACATATCATATTCTTTATTCTCGATCCAGCGGATATGCTCGTATGGCAGAGTTTCCATACGGATTTCCACATTATATTCATTTTCCAAACGGTATTTCAACACTTCAAACTGCAGGACACCTACTACACCCACAATGATTTCTTCCATACCGGTGTTAAATTCCTGAAAGATCTGAATTGCACCTTCTTGTGCAATCTGATTAATCCCCTTAACAAACTGCTTTCTCTTCATAGTGTCCACCTGGCGTACCCGGGCAAAATGCTCCGGCGCAAAGGTTGGGATACCCTCATATGCAAATTTTCCGCCCGGCATACAGATCGTATCTCCAATTGAAAAAATACCCGGATCAAATACACCGATTATATCTCCTGCATAGGCCTCGTCTACGATGTGGCGTTCCTGCGCCATCATCTGCTGTGGCTGGGAAAGACGAAGCTTTTTCTCCCCCTGTACATGATAAACTTCCATACCCGCATCAAATTTACCGGAGCAAATACGCATAAATGCTATTCTGTCCCGATGTGCCTTATTCATGTTTGCCTGTATTTTAAACACAAATGCCGAGAAATCTTCTGACATGGGATTCACTTCTCCGATATCCGCAATTCTTGGAAGGGGAGAACTGGTCATTTTCAAAAAATGTTTCAAGAAAATCTCAACTCCGAAATTTGTTAATGCAGATCCAAAAAATACAGGAGACAATTCTCCCTTGCTTACCAGTTCCTGATCAAATTCAGCGCTTGCCCCATCCAATAATTCTACTTCTTCCAGAAGCTGTTCTTTATTTTCCGTTCCGATAAAGGCTTCCAGCTGTGGATCATCCAGATCGTATTCCCTGGTTTCTCCTTCTTTTGTTCCCTTTTCCGTATCGGCAAACGTGGTTACTTTATGGCTTGTACGCTCATAGACACCCTTGAAGTTTTTACCGGAACCGATAGGCCAGTTTACAGGGCAGGTTGCAATTCCCAGTTCCTTTTCAATATCATCCAATAATTCAAATGTATCGTTTGCATCCCTGTCCATCTTGTTGATAAATGTAAATATGGGAATATGGCGCATCACGCATACCTTAAAGAGCTTTCTGGTCTGTGCCTCCACACCTTTGGAAGCATCGATTACCATAACTGCGGAATCTGCTGCCATCAGTGTACGGTAGGTATCTTCCGAGAAATCCTGATGTCCCGGCGTATCCAGGATATTAATGCAGAATCCATCGTAATTAAACTGTAATACAGAGGAAGTTACCGAGATACCTCTTTCCTTTTCTATTTCCATCCAGTCTGACACCGCATGTCTGGAAGTGGCTTTTCCTTTTACGGATCCGGCTAAATTAATAGCTCCTCCATAAAGCAGAAACTTTTCCGTCAATGTAGTCTTACCAGCATCCGGATGCGAAATGATGGCAAAGGTTCTTCTTTTCTTTATTTCATTTGTTATATTATTACCCACGGTAATTCCTCCATATATATCTATTTTCACTGTTTGTGTCTGAAAGTTGCGCTTATCCGGATGTACTTTCCAATCCAGGGCAGTTTTAGTCAGCTCTTAAGCGTGTTTTACAACACGCTCTAGCTATTTTAACAAGGTTCTCGTCAACTGTCAATCAGGGAAGACAGACTTTTTTCAGTCTGACTTCCCTTGAAATAACTCTATTCACTCTGAGTCATAGGTGTTATTACAATATTTTCTCCGGCGATGTTGGTTTTACGTTTTACAATATCCTCGATCTGGGCTCTCTGGGAATCAGAGATTTCCGCCATACCGATTACAACATCTGCTTTGTCGTCTGTAATGCTGACAACAGAATTCTTAAATCCTTTTGCTTCCAGCATGAGTTCCGCTGCTGCTTCACGCTCTGTAATATCTGTCATAGCGGTCATATCATCGATTGCATTTTGTTTCTGGTCCTGGCTGATGCTTTCATTGTTGATAACGCCAAGAAGCGTTTCTTTATTCTTAGCACGAACCTGTTCTCTGGACAGTTTGGCCTCTGCTGCAAATCCGGAACTGGTAGCAGAACTCGTCAGAACAGCTTCTCCTGGTGTATCACTGATTTCACCTTCTGCTGTCTCAATGCTGGCATCTGATGAAGCCGTGTCTGCCGATGCTGTGTCCTGTGATGAGAGATCAGCAGAAGCAGTATTGGAATCAGATGTATCTGCCAAAGCCGTTCCATCCGTAGAAATATCTGCGGAAGCGCTTTCTGTTCCTGATGTAATGTCTGCAGATGCACTGTCACTTGATACATCCTCCAAATCCTGATCCAGGCTTGGAATGTCCACTAATGCACTCTCATTTTTCATCTCACTTTCCGTTTCTTTCTGGCTTACTACCCCATTTTTATCAAGTGCAGATTGTGTGGCATCCTTGCCAAGCTTATTTCCCGAGTAGTTTAAGTACCCTGCAACTGCAATCATGACTGCAAGTGCCGTAATAATAATTTGATTCTTCTTAAAGATATGTTTCACACTTTCCCCCTCCTTAATTCATCTTCATTACTTTGATTTTATGCGCGTCGATATCAAATAATGACATAACTGCCTCAGTAATATTATTAACTGTCACCGGATCACCTCCGCCCTCTGCCACGATCAGTACTCCCGCAATTTCCGGTTCCAATTCTTTTACCACATACGGAACCTGGTTTCCATTTTCGTCTTTCTCATATACAGTTTCTTCCCCCGTTACATTTTCCCTGGTGGAACGGATTCCTCCTTCACTGTCCTTCTCTTCCGTATTCTTATCAGTTACCGGCGAGTCCTTTTCCACAATTTTCTCTTTCGAAGACTTCTGTGTGAGCATTACCTCTACTTTACCCACCCCTTCCACCTTGCTCAGTGTCTGTACAAGCCGCCCTTGCAGAACATCCAGTTCATCTTTTTTTGTGGTATTTGTAAGTCCTGACGTATTTTCAGTAGTCGGAACGGACGGCGTACTATTTTTATCCTGTGTGGGAATTGCAATAACCAGAAGCAGCACCCCCGCCAGCAGGGCAATCAGAAGATGGTCTTTATTCATATGTTTTAATTTTTCAATAATCGGCCCTAATCCTTTTCCCATGTGAACTACTCCCGTACATCAATATTTATATGTCCAACCGGTATCTGATATACTTCCTCAATCTCTTTTTTTATACTTTTCACAGCTTCATTCTCCTTTCCATCCCCTTTTGCTGCCTGTCCCACGTGAATATCAATTTTTGTTTTCTTTTTAGAGATTACAAGCTCAGCTGAGTTTATGCCAACGATACTTTCTCCGTCCTTTTGATAATCCATTGTGGTAGAAACCGGATAATAGTCATGCTGGATTACGATCTGTTCGATCTGCCTTGTTATTTCATCTGAAAAAGCCTGCTCTATCTTATCTGACTTTAATCCATCCAGGCCCTCCCTGGCTGTCTTTACATTGTCCAGTTCTTCCTTAAGTCCCTCGATACGCAGCGCCTGGTCAAATGATTCCGACAAATTCGTAAGATTAGCAAGCGGCGCCATAACCAGTATCACCAGCAGGATTCCGCCAATAAACCGCACATACCGCTTAAAGCCTTCATTGGGTACAATATGAAGAATCACGTTAAAGACACAGAGATAACATGCAATATTACGAACCCAGGTATAGATCCCGGACATACCATCACCTCCTTACAAACGCTACAATCCCCGTATGGATGCCGTTACCATCGCCAGTGTAATTAAGAATAAAGCACCTGCCGTAAAGAGAATACGTACCAAAAGAGCTGCGCCGTCCCCAATGCTTGCAATACAGTCAATCATCCGCTTGTCCGAAATAGGCTGTATCACGGCGCTTAACAGTT
Organism: uncultured Robinsoniella sp.; assembly: GCA_900539655.1. GTDB lineage: Bacteria > Bacillota > Clostridia > Lachnospirales > Lachnospiraceae > Robinsoniella. The sequence goes on along the minus strand of UQCR01000063.1, from coordinate 20,951 downwards.
TGTACATAAAGGTGCCGATCACCAGCTTCACTAATGGCATCAGGCAGATAATAAGCACCGCAATCAGTCCCGCAACGCCTACCGCATTCTTTACCAGCACTGCTGAACCTACCACCACTTCAGAAACTGCATTGAATACATTTCCAATGACCGGTATCGCACCGGATGTTTTATGCAAAAGTGTATTTTTAAGTGAATCCACTGCCGGCATGATCAGGCACTGCACGGTCTGTATCCCAATTACTGCTCCCAGAAGGGTTTTCAGCACCCAGGAAATCATTAAATTTAACAGCTCAGCCATTTTAGACAAATACTCTTCCTTTGCCAGATGGTTTAGCAAAAGGAACAGTACATACAGATTCACCCCTGGCAGCAGCAGATATTTTAAAACCCATTGAATTACGGTAATCAGAATCAGCGTCAGTTCATAAAATCCTGCCGCAGTAATGGATCCAGCCGCAAAAGTGGCTGCTACAAAATATGCCGGAAGCAGTACCTTCATAAAATTCAGAACCTGTCCCAGTGTATCCATTGTCAATTGGCTCATATCCCAAAATGCTTTGATTAAAACCGTAAACAGCAGCAGGTACATCATATAAAAACTAATATCCGCTATCTGGCTTTTTTCAAACACCCCGGTAAAGTTCGTAAAAATAGCCGCAGCAATCACAATCATAATAATATGCATCATTGTGGACTTATACTGATTTAACTCTGCAAAAAATGCATCTTTTACTATTTGCAGGATACTGGAAGGCGTCATAGGCATATCCCCTTTAATCAGCTTGCCCAGCGCATCCTTAAAATCAAATTTTGTGTCTCCCAGAATATTATCCAGTGTAGATTCGATTTCATTTAAATCCAGCTCGTCCAGATAGGATTCCTGCAATTCATCCTCTTTTGCTTCTGCTTGTACCACCATGGATGTCCCAAGGATGAGGAGGCCGACTAAGGTCAGGACAAACCAGAATTTTTTCATCAACCTCATAATCCTCCTTCCAGAGCATGGTTGAAAATTTATTTCTGGCAGAAATGAATCTTCAACCATGCTCTAACTCATGAAATCATGGATCGTGTCTAAAAGCGCCATTAACACCGGAGCACTTACTACAAAAATAGAGATTTTACCAAATATTTCGATCTGTCCGGCAATTGCCGAATATCCGGCATCTTTGCAGACATTAGAAGAAAAATCAGCAATATAGGTTATCCCTATTATTTTCAATAAGATACTCAGGTAAGAATCTTTCAATGCAATATAGTTCTTTAGCGTCTCCAGGGTCTGGGTCAAAAAGGTTAATTTTTCTATTGCATAGAAAAATATTAATATGCATGTTGCCATACTGATAAATACGGCAAACTGGGGCTTTACATCTTTGATAAACAGAGCTGTCAGAATTCCGGCTATACCGAGAATTCCTATTTTCATCATATCCATTACCGATGCACCCCCTTAAAGCGCAAACAGACTCTTAATTGTTTCAAATAATTGATTTATATAAGGCAGTATCCAGAAAAGCACCAGCACCAGTCCGGCAAGACTAGTCAAAAATGCGTGTTCTTCCCTTCCACTATGCTTTAGTACCTGACTCAGAACCGAGACCAGAATTCCAACCGCCGCAATTTTAAATATTAAATTTACACTCATCTTCTTCCCCTCACCTTCGAGCGGGTTTAAAAAATCATTCCCGTCATCTGCTGATACATCGTTTCCGGGACGCCTGTCAGATTAAGATGATTGCCAGAAACAGCCCTCCCATCACGCCAAGGCAATGATAAACCCTTGATTTATTCTGGTAATTCTGCCTGGCTTGTATACAATTTTCATTTAACTGTTCCAGATACAAGTCAATGTTTCTAAGCTGCATATCAATATCCAGATAGCCCAGATGGCTTCCCACTGTTTTTAGTTGTTCTATATCCTCTTTTGCCAGATAGCAGTGCTCCAGCTTTAAATCCACCCCCTCTTCAAAAATTTTGGAAAGGCTTCTTCCATCCCGCTTCTCCATCTCCTCGGATAAATATTGCAAAAACTCCTCAAAGAGCGGTCCAGACCGTTGTCCAACTTTGCGAAACCCTTCCGCCAGCGGTGTTTTCCCATATTTAATCTCACCCTGCAGCATTACAAACATACGTTTTAACTCTGTTAGCTGCACTACCCTCTTCTCCAGGTTTTTGCTCATGGAAAAGCCAATCGCCGAGGATGTTGCAATGATCATGCCTATTCCCAGCATCTTCAGCATGAGAACACCTCCTTGTCATACAGCCTTGTCCCACGTTCATCAAATATCTCTTTTACCTTGCCTATCTGTTTGTAGTTGTGTAGAATAATATATCTTTCAAATACCCGTTCTAGAACCAGTTTTTGAAGTAATGGTTTTCTTTTTACATCTTCAATAGAACTCCCATGGACTGTAGCCAGCAGCTTACAGCCGCAGTGTATTACCGATTCAATGGCATGGATATCTTCGTAGTCCCCAATTTCATCTACTGCAATAATTCTGGGTGACATAGAACGCACCAGCATCATCATCCCCTCCGCTTTCGGGCAGCAATCCAGCACATCCGTTCGAATACCCAGATCATTTTGCGGCACCCCAAGGTAAGCCCCCCCAATCTCCGAGCGCTCATCCACCACTCCAATCGTACTCCCCTGAAAATAAGAGGTTCCATTGGAGAGCTGCCGGATCATATCCCTTAGCAACGTGGTCTTTCCGCATCTCGGCGGAGAAATAATCAGCGTATGGCAGATTTCATCTCCCTGTATTACATAAGGCAGCACATCTGTTGCGCACCCCTTTATCTGATGTGATAAACGGACATTTATAAAAGATATATACTTCACACTTTTAATCCTTTCACCATCCATAATAATTTTTCCTGCTATACCAACCCGATGTCCGCCCTGTATGGTAATAAATCCCTGCTTCAATTCGTCTTCAAAAGCATACAGAGAATAATTTGCAATATATTCCATCGTCTCAAGAAGTTCTTTTTTCTGAACCATGTAGCCATCTGCTTCCCTTGTACTTAGCCGTCCTTTACCGGAAACAAAATACTCTCTGCCGGCGCAGGTAATCAACAGCGGCTTATCAACTCTCAGCCTGATCTCCTGGAGTTTCTCAAAGTCTACATCCATCTTCTGTAAAATTTCCCGGATTCCTGTTGCGAAAATCCGGACGAAATCATCATTTCCTTTCATGGCCTCACCCCTTTTAACCAATATATGAGGTTGTACATGAAATATACCTTTGGGAAAATTTTTTTATAATCCGGACACAAAAAAAGCCGTAAGATGACGGACTCCTTACAGCTGTATACACTCCCTCCCCGGCTTCACCAGGGAAATCCTGTATTGACTTATATTCATAAAACTCATATTTAGAACGCAAAAAAGGAACGAGCATCAACTATACATCACCTTGTTGATACTCGTTCCTAATGAACTTCAATCATTCTTTTACCTCTTTTTTCATCTTTGTAATCTTATTCGTCGACTTTTCTCAATTACAATTTCTAAGGTTTTGACTCTACCTTACTTCTCCGTTTAAAACTCTTACATTTTAAACTTCTTGTGTTTAAAATCATCCTGTCTTAAACCTTCTGTTGTTTAAATTCCTCGCTTTCTAAGTTTTCATAAAATTCTTAAACTACTACTGGTTCTAATATTTCATTTCAAAACACTCTGTTAAAATACTTTTTAAACCTTCGTTTTTAAGGATTGGGTTTTAACTCTTCATCTAAAACCTCTGGTCATTTACACCCTGATCAAAAATTATAAATTACTTCCTAAAAACTCCAATTGCTTAAATGATTTGTTTAATTACTTTACTTCAACTACAATTGCTTAAAACTGCTCACTCAAACCGTTTGTTGCTTAATACCTTTTAATTCTTTTTACTTAAATAACTTCTTTTAAACTTCTTCTGTTCAAAACGTTTAACTTTAAACTTTTGATTTGGAAAGTTGACATTTCCAATCGACTTGTTGCATGACTAACACTTTTTACATCTTAATCACTTGTTTCTTGAGCTCTTAAAACTTTATTTACATTGCTTACAATGTCATCCGTTCTTGGTTACTTCTGTGTTTTACAAAAGTAACTGCGCTTAATATTTTGGTGGTCCGTACCTCTCTTTCTTAGATTCTATCATTCAAATTTACAACTGTTCTTCTTCTGTACTTTGTATTTGGTTTACCACATTTGTATACTGCTTGCTTTCGCTTTTGTTTCTACATTTGCTTATCAACATCTACTTTTCCATCTGTTTCACTTTTGTAAATTAAATGTTTAAGATTAAGTTCCCATGGGACTCTCCTCCTTAGTTAATTAAGTTTTAATTGATGTTTTATCTTTTTGTTGTCTTTATTATATCTCCCGTATTCTGATTTGTCAACCTCTTTTTTATATTTTTTTCTATTTATTTTTTACTGTTTGTTTTTGTATTAATTATCTGATAATTTTATATTATTCCAACTTTTTGTAATATAGAGCATGTTTAAAAATTGCTTTCTGACAGCTGTCCCTCCCACTTCACAGGAGATTTGCCCCGAAAAATATTGCTTTTTCCCTCCCCTAACTATATAATAGAAGATAAGTTTATGCAGTAAAACAAAGAATACAGATCGAAAGAGGTAACCGAATATGAAGAAAAAAGTTGTAATTGCACTTGGCCATAAAGCTCTTGGTACTACGTTTCCGGAACAAAAAATTGCCGTGAAGAATTCTGCGAAGATTCTCGCTGATTTAGTAGAAGAAGGATGTCAGCTGGTTATTTCACATAGTAATGCTCCGCAGGTAGGGATGATCCACACTGCCATGAATGAATTTGGAAAGGTTCACGAAGATTATACGCAGGCTCCCATGTCAGTTTGTTCTGCCATGAGCCAGGGCTATATCGGATATGATTTGCAGAATGCCATTCGTGCAGAGTTAATTAAACGTGGTATCTTTAAAACGGTAAGTACGATTCTCACCCAGGTTCTGGTAGATCCGTATGATGATGCATTTTATAATCCTGTCAAAGTAATCGGACGCTATATGACTGCTGAGGAGGCGGAAGAAGAGGAAAAGAAGGGCAACTATGTAGTGGAGGAACCGGGCAGGGGATTCCGCAGAATTGTAGCGGCTCCAAGGCCTAAGGATATTATTGAAATCGATGCAATTAAAGCTCTTGTAAACGCAGGACAGATTGTTATTGCCTGCGGCGGCGGCGGTATTCCGGTGCTGGAACAGGGCAGCGAACTGAAAGGCGCCAGCGCAATTATTGAAAAAGATTATGCAGCCGGAAAATTAGCCGAACTGATTGATGCTGATGCTTTGATTATTTTAACCAACGAAGAATATGTCTGCATTGATTATAAATCCGAAACACCCAGAGAACTCCACCGGATTACCAGTGAAGAAGCACAGGAACACATCGCCCATAAGGAATTTGGTGAAACCGCCATGCTTCCTAAAATCAGAGCTTCCGTAGATTTTGTTGCTTCCGGTAACGACCGCAAAGCAATTATCACAAATATGGAACATGCCTGTGACGCTTATCTTGGCAAAACAGGTACTGTTATAACAAAATAATTTTCACCAGAAAAGGAACATGCTCTTAAACTGCATGTTCCTTTTCTCTGCTAATTACCGTCAATTTTTTTATTTCGAAACAAAAGGCACATGATAAGCGCCAAAAACGTAATGCCCAGCCAGCTTAGGATTGTATTATTCCAGCCAGTGTGCTGTACCAGTACGCCAATCGTAAATGTGGATATGGCACAGCCCAGATATGCCATGGAATTTAAAAATCCGGAAACCGTTGAAACTCTTCCTGCTTTTTCAAATCTCAATGGAAGAAGGTTTACAAATACAGTGTTAACTGCCATCATGGATGCTGTGATAACAGATAACAAAATTACAGTGAGTATCAACGAACTGTTCCCAAGCAGCCACAGGCACAAAAGCGACACCGTCGCCGCCAAAAAAAAGCATGCCGCTGTTTTCGTTTCCTGCTTTTTCCATTTCCGGTACAAAAACTGCGCAGCATAGGCACCGGACAGGTTAATTACGGGCAGAACAGTTGTCACCAGAATGGAAAGTGACGGAGACGTCAGAAAGGTTTCGCTGATATAGGTTGGAACCCAGGAGGTTACACCGTCTTTTAAAACCCCATGTACAATTACGGGAATCAGAACGATGAGGATTCCGCTTCCTGTTAAAATCTGAAGAAACGTAACCTGTGTTTTGCTATCCGCCCTGCTTTGGGGCTTTATCTTATCTTCCGACTCGTAAGCCTGTCCAAACTCCATTGAAAACTTCTCTATTTTTCTAAATTTAATATCCCACAAAAATGCCACTGTTATAAGAAGTACCGCTGCCGCAAAAAATACCCCATTCCAGCCATTCAGGTAAATGACGGCTGCCGATAACAGATAGGATGCCAGCGTTCCCAGCGCCTGGGTAGATATAATATTGATACAGAAACGCAGTTTTGTTTTTTCTTCTAACATTTCTGCAAATATGCGGATAATCGGAGGCCATATCATTGCCTGGGCATAGCCGTTTATGCACCAGACTGCCGCCATAACTCCAAAATCTGTAAAACATCCCATAATGAGGTTGGCGCCTCCCGATATTGAAAGCCCCAAAAATATCATTTTTCTGGGATTTACTTTGTCTCCCAGGAATCCATTCAGAAGCTGCCCGATTCCATAGGCGAAAAAGTAAGCCATACTGATAAATCCTGCCTGGGATTTTGAAAGTACGGTTTCTCTGATCATGACGGTCATGGCTGATGAATAGTTCAGCCTGCCCAGATAAGATGTAAAATAGGCAATCCAGCATAGTACAAACAACAAAGTTGTCATCCGTACATCTGTTATTTTCTTATACTTGTGCAATGTAATTCCTCCCTGATACTTTATATTCTACCTGTTTTGCTGCCGGTATTGCAGAGGTGTCAGCCCGGTGGACTTTTTAAACACCCGAAAAAAATACTGGCTGTCTTCATACCCCACTTTCTTAGCGATTTCTACAACGCTTTTATCTGTTTCTACCAGAAACTCTCTGGCTTTTTTGATTCTGAATTCGGTGATGTAATTTACGGTTGACTGCTTCAGCTCTTTTTTGAATACGGAAGAAAAATAGTTAGGACTCATGCCGTAGCGTTCCGCCAGTTCATTTATGGCGATATTTTCATTATAATTTTCCTGTATGTACTGAAGTGCCAGCATGATTTTATTCCTGGCATTGGTGTCTACGGCGCCTTCGCTCTGCATACAGTCCATAACCACATCGATTAAATATCCTTCCATTTCCTCCACATCGTGCAGCTCATCAAGGATACTGAAACTGGAAAGCAGCTTTTCCATACTTTTAGGGTTATGGATTCCTTTTGAATTAAAGTTCCGCAGTACCATATTTAAGATGCGTACCCACATAACACGGATGTAAGTCACATTATATTTGATGAGTTTTTCTTCTGAAAATATTTCGTGAATGAGGGTCTGGATGTTGCCTATATCGTGCCGCTCGATGTAATGATACAGCATATTCAATGCCGCTGTTGGAAATTGCTCAGCCTGAAATATTCCGGAATCTTCATAAAAATAAATGTTGGAGGTTCCATAAACCAGCCTTTGTTTTAATGCCTCCATCGCTTCATTTTTACTGGCTGCCGACAAATGCAGCGTCCCCCTGCTAAGCCCAAATGTCAGGAAAATATCCATCTTTTTCTCAAAAATATTTTGCAGTTTTAAAAAAATCTGCTCGATTTCATTACGCAAAAGCTTCTCCCTTTCCAGGGAAAACACCGCAAACAGCTGGTTATAATTTGACAGGTTATCAACCATTACTTTATCACAGGAGGAGACAATTTCCAAGAACACATTTTTGATAGAGAAACGGATTAAGTCAATATCTTCATGGCCAAATTTACTGCCGGAATAGCTTCTTCCGTCAATATTTATAACACCCAGGAAATGGATGCATCCCGGGCTGAAAAAACGGGGGTGGTCGCTGCTTAGCAATTCGTAAAGAAATCCTTTCTCCTCTGTTTCCATCACCTGCTTGCTGACCAGTGCATTAATGCCCTTTTCCAGGGTATACTGCTCTTTTTCTTTCAGCAGCCTGGTCTCACTGGATATGGTATTACGGATCATCTCATCTTCTTCCAGTGAATGAATGGTTTTTTCCATTACTTTTTTTAGCTCTTCATTGGACAGGGGCTTTAGAAGATAGGCTTTTGCCCCCAGGGATATTGCCTGTTCCGCATAGGCAAACTCAGCGTAACCGCTTAGGATAATATACTTCATGTTAGGGTACAGCGGCTTTGCTTCCGCTATGAATGACAGCCCGTCCATATCCGGCATATGAATATCCGTCACTACGATATCCACACTTTTTTCCTGCAGCAGTGACAGAGCCTCCTTCCCGGAGGAAGCTTCCAGAATTTCCTTAAATTCAAATTTCAAATATTTTAATCTGGCTAGAAAACCTTTTCTAATTAGTTCTTCGTCATCAATTATTAACAGTCGGTATTTCATTACATATCTCCTCCCCTTTGTATTAATGGCAGCCGTATATAAAACCGGCTTCCCTGATATGGGATGCTTTCAATGGAGATCCCATATTCCGTTCCACACGATAATTGTATCCTCTGATTTACATTTCGGATTCCTATGCTTTTTTTATTGTCCTGTACCTCTTTTGGCTCATTAATAAAGGCATTTAAATCCCGTACACGCTCTTCATCCATCCCTACTCCGTCATCTTCAATGACGATCAGCAATGCATTCTTTTCCCTGCGTATGGAGATCTCCAGCGTTCCTCTTGATGTCAGATTTCCCAATCCGTGTACAATGGCATTTTCTACAATTGGCTGCAGGATAAACCTCAAAATCATGTAGCGGTCCACATCCGCCTCTACATTATAAAAAACTTCAAACCGCTCGTTATAACGGATTTTCTGAATAAATATATAATTCTGTGTATGGTGCAGCTCCTGGGAAATTGTTACAAACTCTCCATAATTTTTCCCCAGGCTGTAGCGGAAGATTTCCCCTAATTTCTCGCACATGTCACAGACCACGAAAGCCTGGTTCACTGCTGCAATTGAGCTGATGGTTTCCAGTGTATTGTACAGAAAATGAGGATTGATCTGCAGCTGCAGATTCCGCAGCTGCGTTTCTTTATTTTCCAGCTGCTGAATATAGTTTTTGCGGATCAGTTTATCCAGTTTTTTCAGCATATGGCTGAATTGCCTGTCCAGATAGGTAATTTCATCGTTTCCGGCAATGGGCTTTGTAATCGTAAGGTCTCCGGTTTCCGCAACCTTGATTTTTTGTACCAGCGCACCAACCCGGGCTGAAAAACGGTAGGTAAACAAATAAGAGAAAAACAATATTGCCAGGATAACCAGCAGCAGCAGGGGGATTACCAGAAGCTGTATCTCTCCTTTTTTCTCCATGAGTTCGCTGTTCGCAAACAAGAACAGAATATTCATCCCATACTCTTCTAGGGAAGCGCTGGCTGCTACATAGTCAGATATGGTATGGATTTTACCGTTATGGTAATCTTCTCCATCTGCCTGGCGCTTTAAAAACTCCGTGAGAACTTCCCCTTTATCCGGGTCAGAATCGTAGAGGCCATTCCCATCTGAGTCATAGACAATCACATCAAAATTATTTTTTTCATTTTCCCAACTCTTCCCCGGAGAGAAAAGGCGTTCCATAAAAATGTCGAGTTTTACAATTCCAATATCTTTTTTCGTATAATTGAGCAGGTCAATTTTTTCTATCTCACGCAGAATGGACAAAATAGTCTGGCCTTTTCCTGCGGAAATATAAGTAAACCAGCCTTCATTCAGTGCTTTTTTATTGCGGTACCAGGTCTCCTTCTTTGCTTCTTCTATCATAGTAGCTCTGCTGCCATACACAGGATTCTCAGCAATTTTGGAATAAATCATACAGTTCCTTATCTCACTGGGCCGATCCAGCAGCAGAGACTTTGTAACCTCTGTGCTGATATCCCTCCCCTTCATATAGGGGCTGCTATTCCCGGAAGAATTCGTGAGTGTGTCCAGTATAATGGTGTTATTAGCGATGAACTCCAGGCTGTTCTGATATTGCAGCATTTTTTCTTCAATATTTTTCATGTACTGTGCTGTAATCTGTTCATGGGAATTAACCAAATCTCCTACAATCAGCCGTTCTATTTTCTGAAACAAAAAACCGCTGATCAGGATGATAGGCACTACGCTAATTACAATGGTAAAGGAAACCAGCTGTTTAAATATGGAGTAACTAAATATTTTTTTACTTTTCATCTGTCCGTCCTTTTGGTACCTTATTGCTTACATCATTCAGTCGTTCCCGTTAGAATTTTTCCTGTCAGCAATCTCCTTGTTTACAATTTCCCTGAGTTTCTCAAAAAACTGACTGCTGTACGGATAAGAAACCATGGTTATGGGTTCTTCTGCGATCCCCGTGATCAAATCCATTACATATTCTCTGGATGTCAGTTCTTCCAGCATATTGAACGCCCGGATATCCTGCATAGCCTGGGATAATACCATAAGGCGGATGGATTCTTCCGGACAGCCGTCTTCTCCCGGATATACCAGGAAAGCATCGCCGGATGGAAATGCTGCCCCTGCATCCGTAACCTGATAGGGGTTGATATGAGAAAGAGAATACTGGGAATTATAAAAATTAAATCCCCAATGCAAAAATCCTTCCAGACGGTACTGATACATCTGTAACCCCAGAATTCTGGTTCTGCCGGATGGCATGGCAAAAAAGCGGTTTGTAACATCTTTTCCCTGGGCACCGCAATAGTAGGTCCAAAGCCCCGGTACCTGATGCACAAGAAAAGGTTCCAGATGGTCAACTGCAGGCACTGGCTTATCCACAACTTTGCTCTCATAAAAAGCATATCTGGACACTGCATCCATAATGGGGTATCCATTTAAATGGGATGCTATGGACTCTCTGGCTTTCCTATACCGCTCCAGATCTCTTTCCTCCGGCTCATCTGATAAATGGAAAAATACCCTTCCTCTTAAATTCCATTCATCCAGCTGCACCACCAGGGCGTCCAGAAATTGTCCCAAAAACTCCTGATATTCTAAGCCCTGGCTGTCGGTCTCCCAGCCAAATATCCGCACCAGTTCCCCATTCTTTTCTGCCATCACTTTTGGTGCACTTTTCGCTCCCCATTGGGTAAACAGATGGGCGATCTCAAAGTATTTCACACCGCATTGCATGCACATCCCAAAAAAGGTATACAGCTTTTCAAATGAAAATCTGTAATTCCTTCCCTCAACCTTCACATCCACCAGCTGTACCGTAGTGCGTTCTCCGCCTTCTGCGGTATCAAGAGGCGGTGTAAATGCAGGTGTTAAAATCATATTCATGCCGCGTTTTACATACAAAGCAATGAAATTTCTCATGATCTCCCAGTGCCGGTCCGACCAGGGTTCTGCCTGATAATAATCAGCCAGACAGTCGCAGTGAAACCATTCCGTATGAAAACAGGTCTGGGGTTTCAGATGTATGGGATAAATGCCAATCTCCGTACGGACCTCACCTGCCAGCAGATTTCCTTCATCGTAAAATTGCAATGTAAGATCCTGGCTCCCTTCCATCCCCGCTTCTGCTTCCAGATCAATCCACAAAGCCTGCCATTGACCTGGATAAAACGGAATCTTCTCAAAGGAGATATCCCTTAATAAATCCGGATAAAGTCCCGGCGCTTTAGAGAGATAATGCTCATCACATTCTCCGTTGCAGGGCAAGAGTGAGGGCATAAGTTTTACTTCCCGTATCCGCACCGCATTTCTTAAACTTCCCTTGACCTCTAACCGCCCATACCCGGTATACAGAGACTTTGCCCGGTATGCACATTGCAGGGAAATGGTTTCCCCCAAAAAACAAGATAACTTTATTCCCTTTAAATCGTCTTCCGGTTCTGCCCCAGGAAAGACTTTGGTCAGAGAACTTATTATTTTAAATTTATATGCAATCATTTTTCTGTCCTTTCACGGAATATAACTGGTTTCAATGGTTTCCGCACATACCTTATGGTCCGAAAACCGGTATGTGAACCGCACAACGGTATTATCCCTGTCCGTTACCAGAATTGCCTTATTGGAAGAACCGCTTCTGGGAAAGCAGTCATAACAGTATGTTGCAGACAGCGTTCCGTAAGTGGACACGGCATAGTCATAGGTTCCTGCATAAGGAATCACTGCGGTGAGCCCATACGTGCCGCCACCCAGATAATACATGCGTGTCACTTCGCTGTTGGAATCATTTTTTACCGCCCCCACCAATGGCTGAAAGCTTCCGTATACCACCACTTTTTCCGGGAGTTTTACGCCTGTTTCTTCGTCATAGATATCCCTGGCGCCATAATCTGTCAGATTCTCCGGATTGGCCGCCTTTTCACGCAGGATATGATTCATACTCCAAAGCCTGCGAAGGGTCCCTTCCTGGGAGAATCCCATGGGGCAGCCTTTACTTTTGTCATTGATCTGGTAAAACTCCTGTATGCCTTTTGTTCCGTCTTCCCGCTCCTTAAGGATGGCTGCGTCACTGAGCATTCTCCGAAAGGGAACTTCAAAATAGGCATTGGGATTCTGGGTTTCTGTCCAATAATAAGTATACTCCAGAAAATGGTTCCTGGCCTCCTCATCCTGGTTGGCAAACCATCCAATCTGATCATACCCCCACCAGTCTTTCTTCGCCAGCTCTTCTCTGGTATACGCATCAAATCGCTCTACTACTTTTCCTCCCCAGTTGTCATACTCCATCAGATAGGGCATTGCCTGGGCACTCCATCCATTTGGATTACTTCCTCCTTCGCTGAACCCTTCCCTTACCAGCACCTGTTTATGTCCCACATGCTCTATAAGCGGAACCCCCGTAAATGGCATGGCATGATAGTCAAACAGCAGTCTTCCCCGGATATTGATACCGTGGGTATGGGCATCCAATAGCACTTTGCGCCTGCGTGCATGTTTTTTCCCATATTCCCGGATCAGCGTAAACAGTTCTTCTGTTTTCCCAAATCCCCTGTCATTGGCTGTATAGAGGTGAACCTGACCCATGTGAAGTGCCTCATAACCGCAGTCAATATAGCGGGTAGCTCTGTAATAGAACCACATTCTGGCCTCCAGGCGGTTCAGATCGGGAATCCCTCCATTTTTTTCTTTTTCATGGCTTGTATGTATAAAACCCGGAGGCTTCTGTGGAAATAAAGCCTTTTCCAGACAGAAATTTCTTACTTCCGGCTTTTCACCAAATGCTTCAAATACATATGCCGGGATTGGTATCTCATTGATTTTTTCAACAATAATCTCAAATATGCAGGATTGCAGAATGATATCTTCATCAATTTCATGTACTTTTTTTGCAAGTTCCCTGCTTTTTTCAAAATGTTCTTCTTCGTCCATGGACATATACCATACCCCCGAGGCTCTTCCCAGGAATTTCACTCCCAGATCCCGGATGGCTCTTAAATCATCGTCCAGAGTGCTGCTATCCAATAATCCCGCAGCTGTCACTGCCCTGGACAGATAATTTTCCAGGACCTCTTTTTTTATGTATGTATCAAAGTAATAATCCGTCATCTTTCTCTCCTTTTCCTTTCAGCAGGGCAGCAATGGTATCTGCAAAAACACCGGTGGCACCTTTACACAAATCATCTGTTTCCTGCTTATTCACAGCGGGCCCTACCACATCCAGATGAATCCATCGGATTCCTTCTTCTATAAATTCTTCCAGAAAAGACGCCGCTATGCTGGCACCTCCGCCTGTATGGGGTGCATAATTAATATAATCCGCTGTCAGAGATTCTTTGATCCTCTCATGAAAGCACCTGTCTAGAGGCAGCCTCCAGAGTTTTTCACCGCAGTTTTTTGCCACCTTGCTAAATTCCCCACAAAATTCATCACTGTTAGAAAAAATCCCTGCTATCTCACTTCCAAGGGCATTCTGGCAGGAATACGTTAACGTCGCCAGATCAATGATATGATCTGCACCTATCTTTGCGGCATAAGTTAACGCATCGCAAAGTATCAGACGTCCTTCCGCATCTGTATTATAGATCTCTACCGTTTTTCCCGACATGGTTTTAATTACATCTCCCATTTTACAGGCATCCGGGCTGATTACATTTTCCACGCAGGGTATAATTACACAAATCCTCTGCCTGCTTTTTCTTTGCACTGCGATTTCAAATGCCGATAATATATTGGCACCGCCGCACATATCATACTGCATCCCCTCCATATCCTTCATGGATTTTAAATGATAGCCGCCGCTGTCAAACATCACTGCTTTTCCCACCAGTGCGGTAATGCCTCCTGACTCATTTCCGTTGTAATGAAGGACCAAAAGCCTTGCGCCCTTGCTGCTGCCCTGATTCACTGACAGAATTCCCTGGCATCCCATTTTTCTTAATGCCCTGTCATCATATACCTCTGCTGTTACCTGATAATAATCCGCCAGTTCCCTCACATAAGATTCCATCTCCCGGATTCCGAAATAATTACCGGGAAGGTTCCCAAGGCTTCTGGCATGTCCTATGCACCTGGCATTCATTTCAGCTTCCTTCAGTATTTCCCTCAGATCAAATTTTGTTATAAATGTATATTGGCTGCCAGGATAGCTTGAGAATAATTCCCTGTTTATAAATATACTATTATTTTCAATCTTTTTTAATCCTTCTTTTGCAAAAGAATATCCACCTTTTACAATCGCCTTCACCATTATGGATATCAGTTTTTCTGCATTTTCTTTGTCTTTACACAGTCCGTCCAGGTAGAAATAAATGCTGCCTGCAGCATGTTTCCCCAGCCAGCGGCACTGTTTCTGTAAATCGCAAAAAGGATATTCTCCCTGTTCCTGAATATCCCATCTGCTAATCTGCCTTTTTTCTATACTGCTGCATATAAAGGGGAGATTTTGCTCCTCCCCGTATTTTCCCAATAGAATCAGCCGGTCTTCTGCTTCCAGTGATTCTATTTCGGGTTTAATAAAAAACTTCATTTTCATTTTCCTTTCGCAGATGCCATTTTTCCTGTGCTCAAGAAACATGGCAAACGTTATGAACTATCTGAAATGGCTGCCCTATCCCTTGACTGCGCCGATCATGGCACCTTTTGCGAAATATTTCTGTGCAAATGGATAGATACACAGGATCGGCAGGGTAGTTACCACTACCGCAGCCATTTTCAGGGAATCCGATGTGACGGTGTTGGCATTTTGTGCCAGCGCCTGGGATACGGATGTGATTTCCTTCTGTGCCGCCATCGCTCTTGCCAGCATCTGCTGCAATACGGTCTGTACCGGCCACATAGCACTGGACTTCATATAGAATGCACCTGCAAACCAGTCATTCCAGTGGTTTACTGCTGTGTATAACCCAACTACGGCAATTACGGGTTTACTTAAGGGAAGCATAATTCTTCCATAAATACCGAAAAATCCGCATCCGTCCAGTTTAGCCGACTCCTCCAGGCTCTCCGGTATGGATTCAAAAAATGTACGCATCATTAACAGATAGGTAACACTCACCAGCCCGGGTACCACATATACCCAAAAGGAATCCAGCAAATGAAGGTTATTGTATTGGATATACGTGGGGATCATACCTCCGCCAAAGAGCATGGTAAATGTAATCAGCATAGTGATAACCTTATTTCCCGGCAGCATCTTTTCCCTGAGGGAAAAGGCTGCCAGGGAAGTAACCGCCAGGCTGGCTGCTGTGCCGATAAACGTTCTTGCAATGGTAATTACATATGCTTTCATGATACTTCCGTCTGCAAATACTTCTTTGTAATTGTCCAGGGTAAATAATCTGGGCCAGAAATATACTCCGCCTTTGGCCGCATCGGTTCCGTCATTCAATGACAACGCCACTACGTTCAGGCAAGGAAGCACGATTAACAGGCAGATGCTGATAATGATCAGATAAATAATCACCTGTATCAACCGGTCCATTGGATTTTTCTTGATTTTCTTTGCCACCCTTATAGTTTGTTTATTTTCTCTGCCCATGGGATTCCTTTCTAAAGCGTGTTTTAATTGTTATCTTTACCGCAAACACGCTCTAATGCTTCTTAATTTAGCTATAAAAATTGATTGCGGTCTTATCTTCCTCATACATTTTTTTCAGATAATCCTTAAACTTGTCATTTCCTGCCGACTTTAACTGTGCCCGGAAGGATTCAACGATAGATTTGACTTCTGCATCATCCTTTGCAAAGAATGCCTGAGTTAGCACCTCTTTATAATTCAACAGGTCCATCTGGGCTTTTACATCTTCCATCCCTTCTGCCGACAGATATGCCGTTGCATCAAGTCCTTCGATGAGTTTCTTCTCTCTGGGATATTCTTTAGCCACTTCAACGGAACGCTCAAAGGTCGTACTGGATGATGCTCCGGGCCGGCTCTCACCGAAATTGTCAAGTGGATTTAAATTGGTTATTACAAAATCAAAAAATTCCAGTCCGCTTCCGCCCATTCCGGCTCCCACCTGATTTACCAGCCAGTCCGTATCTCCTTCATTTAACTTCTGTGCAACTTCATCTGTCAGCTTAGGCTTGCCGTCAACCATGTTGTAGGAAACGCCTTCCACACCGTACTGGCAAAGGAGTGTTCCTTCTTTTGTAGACAGGTAGTCAAAGAACTTAAAGATCTCTTCCGGATTTTCGGCATCTGCAGATATCGCCCACGCACCGTTTGCTGTTTTTCCATGAGTTACTTTTTTATTGTCTCCCTGAATATCGTTTAACGGTCCAAGGGGGATCCAGTCATCTGACCCATAGATAATTTCCTGATAATTATGAACATCCCCGATAATTGCGGAGTTATGTGTCTTGGAAACTTCTTCCGCACGGGTACTGTCCATGGTGAAGAATTCCGGGTTCATCAGCCCTTCATTTAATAATTTTCTGACATAATTAATCTTATCATATACATGGTCTGTTTCTGCTTCGTGCATGACATTTCCATTTTCATCAATGTTATAGCCATCGCTTACGCCCCAGTCCAGACCTGCAATATCAAATTTTAATGCATCTACCGAACCGCCCCAGAATTTGGGTCCGAGAGGCCATACATCATTGCCGTTGTCATCCTTGAAGCCACCTTGTTTGATTTTAACTAACAAGTCATAAAACTGTTCCGGGGTACGGATTTCCCTTGGATCAATTTTCAATTCATCTGCAATTTTTTTCTGGATATAAGGTCCTCCCAGATATTCATTTTCCGGAATATACTCCAGGGAACGGTCTATTTCATCAATCCCAAGGTGCATTAAATACACGGCGCCATTAAAATCATCACGGAACACAATATTTTTTTGGGAATCATGTGGAAGATAACCGTCTTCATAATATTTAGAATACACCTTAGAGTTTTTCATGTATTCGGATACATCCGCAAACATGCCCTCTTTAGCTGCTTTTAGCAATAATGGAAATTCCGGTCTCGTAGAATCGTTTAAATAAGTGACAATCACATCCGGGATGGTTCCTGCCGCAAGCTGGGACGCCAGAACTTTTGCATCGCTGTCGCCGGGCGTATACTGTATATTTAATTTAATACCGGTCCTTTTGGTAAGCTCCTGCATAACCGGTGTGCTGTTAATATCTTCGGGCAAGGTATAGCCGATGTCATCCACATATACCTGGACATTAATTGTCCGGTCTGCAATCCAGGTATCCGGCCTGTCAGCGTCGGCTTCCGTTTTGACATCCGATGTTTTGGCATCCCCACTATTTCCAGTTTCTTTCGAACAGCCAGCCAAAAGTCCTGCCGCCAGGGTGCCTGCCGTTATTACCGCCAGTATTTTTGTTGCCAGTCTCCTTTTCATATCAACAAATCCTCCTTCTGAAATTTTCTATTTCATATCCCATTCATATCACTCTTATATATCTCATCTCTGTCATATCCCATTCATATCTCATTTATATCACGCTAATATATCTCATCTCTGTCATATTCCCGTCATATATTTCTGTGAAACAATCTCTTTACCACAGTCCTACTTCTGTAGTCTTTTTACAGATCCTGTTGCAGATAATGACCATAACCAGTCCCACAATACCCTGTATCAGACCAATAGCCGTGGCATATCCAAACTGTCCTCCCTGTAATCCCACACGTACTACATAGGTATCCAGCGTATCTGCCAGCGCCATATTCCCCGGTGTCCTTAACAGATAAATTTGTTCAAATCCTGAGGAAAGAAGTCCCCCGATTCCCATAATAAACAGTAATCCGATGGTTCCCCTGATACTGGGAAGCGTTATATGCCACATTTTCTTAAGCTTTGAACAGCCATCCATCTCTGCCGCCTCATATAACGCTAAATCCACACTGCTGATTGCCGCCAGATAAATGATGGAGTCCCATCCAATGTTTCTCCACAAATCCATGGAAAATAAGATCTTGAAGAAATACTTTGCCTCCATCAGGAAAAAGGTACTTCCATCTCCGCCCATCTGTGTGATAATCTGATTTAATATTCCTGTATTAGGTGCCAGTATTCTCTGCAGCATGGTCACGATAATGACCGATGATAAGAAATGGGGCAGGTAGGTGATGGTCTGGGTAACCTTTTTAAATCTTAGATTGCGGATTTCATTGAGCAGAAGTGCAAGAATGATTGCAAACGGGAACTCCAGGATGCATTTAATCGCGCCAACACTTAAAGTATTGCGGATCAGCCTGAAACAGTCATAACTCTTGAAAAAGGATTCAAAGTAACGGAACCCTACCCAGGGGCTTCCCCAAATCCCCTTTCGGAATGAATAATCTTTGAAAGCCAGAACACTTCCTGCCATTGGAACGTAACAGATCAATATGTAGTATATAATACATGGCAGCAGCATCAGATACAGGGGCCAGTATTTCAGCAGACGCTTTCTCAGTGGCGCCTTGATCGTCTTATGTCTGCCAGGCTTTCTTACAGCAGCAGTTTGCATTTGTTCCTCCTCCTTTTATTTGATGGGCTAATTATAAATAATTTCCTGTATTTTCCACAATGGACAAAACATTTTTATTTAGTGTACATTTCTACACACAGTGGATAATGATCCGACAGATAAACTCCGTCATGGCAGTCCGTCCATTTTTCAATCCCACAGCTGCAAAGCTTATCTCCTGCAAAAATATAGTCAATTTTTTCCGGTTCCGAGAGCTTTCCAAAATCATGGAAGGTCCCCCCTGCCAGTTCCGCCATATCCCGGAATCCCGGATATTCTTTTATGGTCTGCATCTCCCTGGAATCCGGTAAAGCGTTAAAATCCCCTGCCAGAATAACCGGTATATCACGAAATCCTTTTTCTTCCCTGATCTTTTGGAAGATCTGACGCAATCCCAGTATTCGTGCCATGGTTCCTTCATGATCCAGATGAACATTTATAATCCTAAACAGTTCCCGTGTCTGCAGGTTCTGAAGCACTGCTTCCGTACATGCCCGGGGGCATATACTCTGCTCCGGATACCGGCTACCGGGCTGTGACGGCGTCTCAGAAAGCCAGAAGGTCTCCATAGAGATCAGATTATACTTCCCTTTCCTATACGCGATGGAGGTCTGTTCATCTTCTAAGGTGCTGCTTCGCCCGCATCCTATGATATAATAATCTGTCAGATTTTCCTTCATCCAGACTGCCACATGAGGCAATACCTCCTGAAAACAGATCACATGGGGCTGTTCCTGATTTATTTTCTTTAATATCATTGGCTTTCTGCGGGAAAAACAATTTATCCCATCCTGATTATAATCGCATCGGATATTAAATGCAGCCAGCTTTATCATCCTTCATCCCTCACCCTCTCCGGTTTGTGCTGAGGCGGGTTTTTTATCACGCTTCCATCTTCCTGACATACGTAGGTTTCAAACTCAGCCAGATTATCTTCCCGGAGAATGAAGATTCTTGCCCCTCTTTGCAGGCCTTCTTTCCCATAGCCTCCGAATCCGCTTGCCCTTCCATAGCCCAGAACGATGCCATACATTTTTCCCCAGAAGTCGTTGGCATGGTCATGTCCCGCGAACAGTCCCCTGGTATGCCCTTCCTCCAGCATTGCCGTAAAAAATCCCGAATTGATCCGCGGACATCCGATGCCCTCATTTTTCTCACCATAGCATACTTCCATGTCCCATAATTCATGATACTCGGGAAGCGCCATGTGCAAAAACGTGAGCGCAGAAAATGCTTCGCCGGGATTCTTTCTCTCATATTCCTTCATCATTTCCTGGTACCAGCTTATCTGTTTTTTCCCCAGATAAGCATAATCCCCTACCTGGGGCATTGGATTATAATCTCCGGAATCCAGACCGCAAACCAGCCAGCGCAGCCTGTCTCCTTTGCTGCAGACCTCAATCATATGATTCCCGGTTCCTTCAATCATACTTCCCCCATCATATGCCAGACAGCCAGGAAGTTTTCTCACTTCTTCAAACAGTTCCCCGTGACTGCTGTTAAATTCCACATCGTGATTTCCAAATACAAAAGTCCATGGTATCCCCGACTGGATAAAGGGCGCCAATGCCTTGGGAAGATACTTAAGATTTTGTTCTCCGTAAACCGTATCTCCGGTGGTTATTAATAAGTCCGGGCGTTCCATGGCAATCAGCCTGCCCATCATTTCCGTCGTTCTGGCATCGTCGGCATCATCATTGGTGTAATGGATATCCGTAAACTGCATTACCTTAAAAGTCCCGTCATTTTTGAAATATAATCTGTTATTCATATCCACTGTCCTTTCTTTTTTAACATATGCTTGTGTTATATTAATGTAACATACGTAATTCCTATATAGCTTATATATTTTATGGATTTTCTGCAATAGATAGAAATTAAGAAATCAGTGGAAATTTCTACAACAAAAAATAGATGCCCGAAAGCATCTGTTAAAATCTAAGAGTTCCCCTCATAGGCTTATAAATT
>UQCR01000062.1 GCA_900539655.1 uncultured Robinsoniella sp. | reverse complement strand
TGGCTACCGGAGGAACCGATATCTCGGTTGGTTCGGTCATGGCTATAAGTGGTGCAATAGCTTGCAGTATCGTAAGCGGCAACATTCTTCCGGGAGTTGGCGGAAATGTGGCAATCGCCATTATACTGGCACTTTTAGCAGGTCTGTTATGCGGACTCTGGAATGGATTCCTGGTTGCAAAGATTCAGATTCAGCCTATTGTAGCAACTATGATACTTATGGTTGCAGGGCGTGGTATCGCACAGCTGGTAACAGACGGTAGAATTGTAACGGTAAGCTCAGATGCATATTACTTTATTAACGGCGGATATATATTAGGAATTCCGTTCACGGTATACCTGGTGGCGATTTTATTAATCATTGTACTGCTTTTTACTAAGAAAACAGCGTTTGGACTATTTCTGGAATCTACCGGATGTAATTCCGTATCCAGTAAATTCGCCGGAATTAATGTAGATGCAATTAAACTGGTTGTTTATACCTGCTGTGGTATTTTTGCAGCACTTGCAGGTCTGATCGAAAGTGCCAGTATCAAAGGTGCTGACTGTAACAATGCAGGACTTATGATTGAAATGGATGCAATTCTTGCAGTTGCCATAGGAGGCACATCCTTAAGCGGAGGACGTTTCTCCATCCCGGCAAGTATCGCCGGAGCCCTGATTATTCAAAGTATTACAACGACTGTTTACGCAATGGGGATTGCACCGGAAATAACACAGGTAGTAAAAGCGATCTTAGTTGTAATCATCTGTCTTTCACAGTCAAAAGAATTTAAAGAGACATTTACAAGAAAGTTCTCTAAGAGAAAGGTGGCGAAGCAGGCATGAGAGAGAAGGCAAAAAAGGGAATAAAAATTAATAACGTTTCGCTGGTAATCACATTTGTGTTGTTTATTGCACTATTTACATTCGGGGCTGTTTCGTACGACCGTTTTTTATCCTTATCAACATTTTTGAACTTATTTAATGACAATGCTTACCTGATTATTGCTTCCATAGGTATTACCTTTGTTTTGCTTACAGGCGGTATTGATATTTCCATCGCTTCCACAATAGCATTTACCTGTGTGTTTTCTGCATTTTTACTTGAGAAAGGCATTCCGGCATTTGTGGTTATTCCGCTGGTACTTTTTATCGGCGCACTGTTGGGATTTGGAATGGGATACATTATTCATTTCTTTAAATTACAACCATTTATAGTAACACTTGCCGGACAGTTTTTAATGAGAGGGCTTTGTGCAGTAATCAGCACCAAATCCATCTCCATCTCCAATGATTTTTACAAAAAAGTGGCGCTGAGCAAATTGGTAATTGGGAAAGGGAAGATATATTCTTATGTATTTATTGCCCTGGTAGTAATTTTAGTAGCTTACTACATATTAAAATTTACAAAGTTCGGCAGAAGCATTTATGCTTTAGGAGGTAATGAACAGTCAGCGATCCTGATGGGACTTCCGGTAGCAAGAACAAAAATAGCAGTTTATGCAATCAGCAGCTTCTGCGCAGCACTTGCAGGTGTAGTTTTCAGCTTCTATACATTAGCAGGCTATTCGCTTCAGAACCTGGGGCTGGAACTGGATGCCATATCCTCAGCCGTAATTGGAGGTACGCTTCTTACAGGAGGTGTCGGCACGGTAATCGGTACCACCATAGGCGTTTTAATTCAGGGAATTATACAGACGATTGTAACTTATGAGAATTTGAATACATGGTGGACAAAAGTAACAATTGCAGCGCTGTTATGTGTATTTATTGTTATCCAGAGAATCATATCCATACGTGCTGAAAAACTAAAAGGGAAATAAGGATTTATAGAAGAATCCGATTGCGAAATAACCCGGTCAAAGCTATAATATAGGGACAGGAACTGACAAAGAGGGGTGAGCGGAATGAACAAGCTTAAGAACAAATTCATGAATATTACGATACGTAGTAAAATGGTCTGGTCTTATATTGTTGCTTCGCTGATCCCTTTTTGCGTGTTCGGAATGATTGTGATCAGTGTATTTACAGGGCAGGCAAAAAAAAGTGTCTCCCAGCATGCGGATCAGATGATGAGCCAGGTTAAGACATCTATCGATGTGTATGTAAACAGCATAGACAAAATAGCAAATTTTATTATCTGCAGAATGGAAAATACCGATTACGGTTCTATGAAGACGGAAGATAATGTTTTTTGGAAACAGGAAAAGCTGAATTTGGAAAATACTTTAGATGATCTGGCATTCTCCAATAAAGAAATAGCTGGAATATTTGTCGCCACAGAAAATGATTTATGTACGAATACTGGTATGATGCGCATCTCCAGGGACTCGTTTAAAAACGAGGACTGGTACCGGCAGGCAGCTGCAAACCCCGATGAGATGCAGATCATCAGTAATATTGCCGGCAGAAACATTGCAACCGATAAGAGCTATAGCATTGATGACGTATTTTCCATCGCAAAGGCTATTAAAAATGCAAATACGGGTGAGATTATGGGTGTGCTGCTTCTGGATATCAAGCACGATATTATTTCCCAGTCCATACAAAATGTAACCATTGGCGATAATGGGTTTGTATTTGTACTGGACAAGGATGACCGCATGGTTTATACCCTCCCCAATAAAGTGACATACCGTATCGATCCTGGGTGGCTGACGCCGGAGCAGGTGCCGGTGGACGCAAGGATCAACGGAGAGAATTACCAGATACGGTATGAAGAATCCGAATATACAGGCTGGAAAATCGTAGGCGTATTTTCCCTGGATGAAATTATGGGAAGTACCAATGCCATGTTCTACATTTTAAGCGGAGGGCTGGCAATGACCCTTATTTTTGTGCTGGTTATTTCTTTGAAAATATCCCAGACCATAACAAATCCCATTGTAGAATTAAAGCTGCTGATGCAGGAAGCGGCGTCGGGTAATCTGGCGGTCCGGTTCGACGGGAATTACAAAGATGAGGTAAGTGAACTGGGATATGGGTTTAACCATATGCTTGTCCAGATCGAAAGCCTGGTGGATATGGTCTATTTGGAGCAGAAAAATAAGAGAATGGCGGAACTGAAAGTGCTCCAGGAGCAGATTAAGCCTCATTTTCTCTATAATACGCTGGATACCATCAGCTGGATGGCGAGAGAATATCAGGCAGATGATATTGTCAGGCTGGTAGACGCCCTTACCAATATGTTCCGTATTGGACTGAGCAAAGGCAGGGACTACATTAAAGTCGAACAGGAGATTAAGTACGTTTCCAATTACCTGTATATACAGAAAATCAGGTATGGACCGAAGCTGAACTATGAGCTTATGGTAGATGACACCCTGAATCAGTGTGTGGTTCCAAAGCTGATGCTGCAGCCCCTGGTGGAAAATGCCATTTACCATGGTATAAAAACCAAGCGCGGAGAAGGCCATCTGATTATACGATGTGAAAGTGTTGCGGAGAGCTGGATGGAATTTACAGTAGAAGATGATGGTGCAGGAATGACCCAGGAAAAAGCGGAGCAGATCAATGCATTATTAAATGAACATTCCCAGCTGGAAGAAAACCAAAGCTTTGGCCTGTTCTATATCAAAGAGCGGTTACGGATCCGATACGGGGATAAATTCTGTGTCAGGGTAACCAGTGAATTGGGGACAGGATCAAAAGTAACCATTCTGATACCACAGAGTATAGATCTGCCGGAGGGAGGAAACAGGGATGAAAAGTAGGATAATAGCATCTGCATCAATCTGTGGGCTGCTCCTTGTTATGTTCCTGGGGCTGCATTTTTACAATCAGGGTATGGACAGCGGTAAATACCGGGAAATAGAATATGTAATCGGCGTTTCCCAGGCTAATATGCGTGAGTCCTGGAGACTTGCGCTGACCAGTGAAATTGAAGAAGAGGCCAAAAAACATAAGAATATCCGGTTAATTATGACAGATGCCACATCGGATGTTACCAAGCAGGTAAAGGATGTGGAAAAGCTTATAGATTTTGGGATTGACCTTCTGATCATTTCTCCCTGTGATACGGAAATTATGACCTCCATTATCAGAGGAGTGTACCATAAGGAAATCCCTGTTATTGTAATGGACAGAGGGGTAGAAGGATTTGATTATTCACTGTTTATCGGACCGGATAATGAGCAGATTGGCAGAAGGGCAGGGGAAGGCGTTCTGAGGCTGTTGGAAGATGAAGAGGGTAAAGTTCTGGAAATCTGCCAAAGTGAGGATTCTCTGCCAAGCCAGAACAGAAGTAAGGGATTTGATTCCATTATATCCAAATATCCGAAAATCGAAAAAAGTGTCTGCAGGATAGAATCCGGATCCAAGGACGATGCGGAAGATACGATGCTTGCCATGGGTGAGCACCTGAAAGATTATGATGTAATATTTGCCCATAACGATTATATGGCGTTAGGTGCGTATCTGGCAATGGATAAAATAGGAGCAGATGCAAAGATCGTAGGTATTGATGGATTCCTGGGAGAAAATGAAGGGATCGATCTGATCACACAGGGGAAAATTGAAGAAACTATCACCTGTCCCACCGGAGGAAAAGAAGCCATTCAATATGCCCTTGATATATTAAAACAGGTAAGCGGGGTTCCCAAACAGGTGATTTTAAGAAGCCATGTGGTTACAAAAGATAATGTAGAGTCCTATATAGCCGGGCTGAACGAAACTTATAAAAAGCCTGATAAAATTATTGATGTAGGATATGCCCAGGTTGGAATGGAGAGCGCATGGCGGAAGGCAAATACAGAATCCATAAAAGAAGCGGCAAAAGACTTCGGAATGAATCTGATCTTTGAAGATGCGGATCAATCCCAGCAAATGCAGATTGATGCCATAAGGAAATTTATAAAAATGAATGTGGATGTGATTGTGGTATCACCTGTAGTTGACAGCGGCTGGGATGAGATTCTGAAGGAAACAAAGGCTGCGGGTATTCCGGTATTAGCATCTGACCGAAAAATAGCAGTTCAAAATGATGACTGGGTTATGACGTATATAGGCTCTGATTTTCTGGAGGAGGGTAGAAGGGCAATGCGCTGGATACGGGATAATGTACCGGCTGTTAAGGATTGCATGAAGATTATGGAACTGCAGGGGAATGAAGGAGCCTCACCAACGGAGGAACGAAAGCAGGGGTTTGAAGAGATTCTGAAAGAAAATGGAAAATATAAAATAGTGTATTCTGAATATGGTGATTTTACCATCGAAGGTGGAAGAGATATTATTAAAAATTATCTGGCATCCCATGAATGGGATATTGATATCATTTATGCCCAGAACGATGATATGGCGATTGGAGCTATCGAAGAGCTTGAGAAAAACGGGATTGCGCCTGGTGTAGATGTAAAAATTGTATCGGTAGATGGAACCAGGGAGGCCTTTGAGGCGATGATAGACGGTAAATTAAATTGTGCAGTGGAATGTAATCCGCTCCTTGGACCGCAGCTTATGAAAGCGATCCAGGATCTTGTAGCAGGTAAGGAATTGCCCCTGCGGATCATCACGGAGGAGAAATGGTATGATCAGAGTATGGCGAAAGAATATTTAAGAAGCAGAAAATACTAACTTTATTAAGAAACCGCTGTACCTGACCGGTTTCTTACAGTTAAGGCATCGGTGGCTGCTGATATTCAAAAACGCAATTACGGCCATGTTTCTTTGCCTCGTAAAGTGCCTGGTCAGCACGGAAAATAAAACGTTCCATATCGGTCTCCTTCATCGGTATTTCCTGATAAAGCCCGATACTAATTGTTATAGGCCTTTTTGGAACCAAAGGAGTATGATACATACCCTGCTCTGCGGCACTTCGGATAACTTCCGCTTTTACGTTTGCATCCCGGGAAGAATCACCAAAGAGAAAGATCAGGAATTCTTCTCCGCCGTATCGAATCAGACAGGCATCTTCATCCTGTATATTCCTGGCAAACAGCTGGGAGATAGCTGCAAGACAGTTGTCTCCTGCCTGGTGGCCGTATGTATCATTATACTGTTTGAAGAAATCAATATCAATCATCATACAGGCGGCACAATGGTGAGCTTCCTGATTATTACGGAAGATATTTTTTACAGTGTCTTCCAGGTAACGCCGGTTATATAATCCCGTAAGTTTGTCTGTCAGAACTTCCTGGTGAAGCTGGGCATTAATATCGTTGATCTGATTATATTGCTCGTTTATAATGATCTGGTCGTATTCCTTCCTGACCCGATTCCGATAGAAAATAGTTGAGATGGATATCGCCAATACAGTGGTAAACAAACTGTTCATCAGATTATTAAAGGTCTGGTCAGCACCATGGGGATCCGGAAAATAAGGAAGCAGGTAATTTAGCAGAAGAAAGTTTCCTCCCATAATCAGGATATTATGCCAGGGTTTGGTAAGAGTAAGTACGGCTACCGTGAGCATGACATAGGTAAAGACGGTAAGTCCATTTCCACCAAGCTGGTCATTTAATGTGACGGCTGTACTCCAAAGACAGAGAAATCCCATATAAAAGTAATTTATGCGAAAATAAAAACGATGGTTGGGAGATTGCTTTTTCACGAGATTAATATTTATAAGCATTACTATTAAGGTAATCAATGCCAGGATAACATACATGCTGAAGTAAGCTGTTCTCCTGGGCTTATAAAAAGGCCCTCCCGGACGAAGGGAGATAGAGAGCATCATAATGATCTGAAAAGCGATGATCAGGCCCTGGAAGGCGATATGTGACCTTTTAATATTTTGTAACAGGCGCTTTTCAATCGGTTCCTCATAGGACTTTTTCAATGGAAAGTCCAGATATTTTTTTAATTCTATCATATAAATCCTTCCTATTATGAAAAACAATTTATATCTATTATATATAAAATGGAAAGTGATTTCAAGCAGCCTTTGCATTTAACTTATTAAGATTTTTTAAACAATTCAACAAAGTATTCGCAAAATATAACATGTATGATATTATGTTGGAAAAGAAATGAATATTTGTACTGCAAATGATGGTAAAAGACAAAATGGAGGAGTCGTAAATGCAGATAAAATGGTTGGGACAGGCAGGATATGAATTAAAAGAGGGGAATTGTACAATTTTAATTGATCCATATTTTTCTGATCTGGTAGAAAAGCAGGAAGGATTAAAAAGGCTGGTTCCGGCACCGGCTGCCGGCAGGGATGTAAAAGCAGATGTGTTATTGTATACACATGACCATATTGACCATCTGGATTCTGATTTGGTTAAGGCGATGGAAAAGGGTTCAACAGTTTTTGCCGGACCACGTAGCGGTTATGAAATTTTAAAAGAGTGTGGTGTTCCCGAAAAAAACATTCACTGCATTAACCGGGGGGAACATTTTGAATATGGTGTTTTTGATCTGGAAGCAGTGTTTGCAGAGCATACGCCGGATAGCCAGGGATATGTGCTTCATTATCACGGGCGTGATTATTACTTTACCGGTGACAGCCTATTGACGCCGGAAGTCGGATATTACTATGATAAAGAGGAGCTCATTAAAGCAGATGTTATCTTTGTATGTATCAATGGAAAGCTGGGCAACATGTCTGTGGAGGAAGCCGTTACGCTGACAAAGCGGGTACAGGCTGAAACAGGGGTGCCAAATCATTATGGCATGTTCGCTGAAAATACGGAAGATCCCATGAAGTATGTGAATGGGTTGAAGGACAGCGGCTGCCGCACCGTTGTTATGGAAAAGGGAAGGGCGTATAATCTTGAAAAGTTATAATTCCCCATCCCGAAACTGTGTGGGCGTCATGCCTTCCTGTTTTTTAAATGTAATACAGAAACTGTTCTCACTTTGGAATCCACAGGCGAAACCGATTTCTTTAATGGACTTTCCAGTGGTGCGCAGATAAAATTTAGCCGAGTTGATTCTCATTGCTGTTAAGTAGCTATGGGGAGTCAGCCCGGTTTCTTTTTTGAATTCCCGGATAAAATAGTAGGGGCTTAAGGAAACCTTTCCGGCGAGTTCGTCTACGGAGATTGCTTCCTGATAGTGCTGCCGGATATATGCGGTAGCCAGTTCCACCGGAGATATGCCCGATGCAGGGCGGTGAACTGTCGTCGTTGCTTCTTCAGAGATGAGTATGGAGGTCAGCATATCTGTAATATATTTGGACATCTGGATTTCTTTACAGGCAACCTCACAGGAAAAGCTTTGTAAGATAGCATTAACAGGTAACAGAGTTTCAGAAAATACTTCCTGGGAAAGCCGGAAAATATGGGGATACTTATTTTGTATCAGATTAAAATAGTGCCGTGCTGTTATTCCGTCAAAATGAATCCAGTAAAACTCCCAGGAATTTTGGGCACCATATGCATGGGGCTTATAACAGTCAAGCATAGTCAGTTCTCCGGCATTCATAACATGGGTCTCACCATCGATTTCCACATAGCCGCTGCCCCGTATCACCAGGATAGCGAGGAAACTGTCGAAACTGTTTCTACGGATCTGATAGGTATGGTCACAGTAGAAATGTCCGATACATAATGGATATAAGAACCCATTTGCAGCAGTGGACGATGGGGTATGAAAATAGATCTGTGATGCCGGAAGCACACCGGTTGAAATGGTTGTCATAGGAATCCTCCGTGAGTGGGTTTTGTTGATAGGGGACGCTTTGGTACCAGTATAAAAGACACCCTTGATAAAGTCAAATACAGTTTCATTTTCACCGCAATTTTTTTATATAAAAGGGCAATTCCATATAATGCTAAAATGTGATAATTAAGATATGATGAATGCAGATAAAACAATTAGAAAATCACAGGGGGTTATACATATGGATTATAGAATATCCGATAAGGACAGGTTGATTTTAAGGGAACTGGCGAAAATACAGCGGGAATATGCCAATCAGGAAAGGAATTTACAGCGGATAGAAAAGTGGTACAAACATAATGCACTTCAGGGAGACTGTCCTATGATTCATTTGGAAATGTGGACATTTGCCCAGGAAATTCTTCCAAAGAGGCTGAAATGCGAAGGGGCATTTGCCAGAGAGATTGAGACCGGAATCTACTGCAATTTTTTGAATCAGGAGCTGTTTGATGATGACAGAGTGACACCGGATTATTTCGGAATGAATTACGATACCTATTTTGAGCTGTTCGGCATTAATGTTCAGGTTGACCATACCCAGGCAGAAGACGGGCAGGAAAGCCTGGGGCATCACTTTGTATCTGCAGTGGAAGACCTGGAAGATGATTATGAAAAACTAAAGCCTTCCAGGTTTGGTGTGGATCTGGAGAATTCAGAAAAGAAACAAAAGGCGGTAGAGGATGCCATTGGTGATATTCTCCCGGTAAAAATGAAAATGGACTGCTTATACAGTGTACCAACCCAGATGCTGGTTCATTTTATGAGTATGGAAAATATGATGTTTAATATGTACGATTATCCGGAGCTGTTTAAAGAAATGATGAATCGGATTGCAGATGATACTATTTCTTATTTTCGTTTTCTGGAGGAAAAGAAAGTAATTCTGCCGACAACAGGATTTGAAGGGGTTGGACAGGGAAGCTTTAGCTTTACAAAAGAGCTGCCGGGTACAGAGGAATTCGCAAAGCGTCCGTTTACGACAAGGGATGTATGGGGATTCATGGATTCCCAGGAAACGGTAGGGATTTCACCGGAAATGTATGAAGAGTTCATTTTCCCCTGCTATCAGAAAATATCACAGCAGTATGGAATGCTTTCTTATGGCTGCTGCGAGCCGGTAGATCCCATCTGGGATAACTGTATCAGTAAACTGAAGAACCTGCGCAAGGTATCTATTTCTCCATGGTGTAATGAAGAGTTTATGGGAGAACGCCTGCGGGGAAGCAATATTATCTTCCACCGTAAACCAAGCCCGAATTTCCTGGGAGTGGGTGCGAATCTGGATGAAGAAGCATTCCGTCAGCATATTAAAAAGAGCCTTCTGGCTGCCAGAGGATGCGAAATGGAGATAACCCAGAGGGACGTATATACTATAAATCACGATGAAAAGAAGGCAAGAAGGTATGTAGAGATTATCCGCCAGGAGATAGCGAATCATTGGCAGCGCCGATAAATGTGCCTGTTTTAATTATAATATTTGTCCTGTGGGACACACAAAGACTATCCTGTTTAGTTAAACAGGGTAGTTTTTTTGATCCATATAGTGCGGCACTTTTACAGCATTCCTGTTATCCTGGCATTTATATTGCTAACGGAAAGCCTGCTTGATGGTTCGTCATAATTTTGTGCAATCTGCTGAAAATTAAATATATTGTATTCTAATGACAGATATTATATGATGATAATAAATATTGTATCATAATAAAAAACACAAATTTGTACTTTGGGGGAAGGACATATGAGGTATTTGAAAAGGTTACATAGTTTATTCAGCCGTAATCTCCAGGTAAAAATAGCGCTTATCTACCTGGTGCTGGTTCTGATACCGGTAGTCGTATTTGGAATTATCAATACGCGTATTGTAACAAAAGAAATGGAAGAACTGTTGACGGTAAATACAACGGAGGTTATTAAAAAGCAACTGGATGCACTGGATAATTTATTTACCAGAACAAATGAAATTGCCGTGCAGCTGATGCTGAATCCGGAGATAAAATCCAGATTGTCCGACTTTGACGGAACCATGGATAAGGAGGGGGTCAGCCGGTACAACTATATTAATAATGAGCTTAATAAAATAATGATCCAGAGATCGGAATATTCCAATATCACGATTATTCCTTCTAAAGCAAAAAATTTTAAAGAAAAGGATAAACAGCCGCTGATCTCGGTCCGCTATGCGGGAAATCCGGGGCTGGTGTCCCAGACAAACTGGTTTCGCAAGGCATCCTATACGTTTGATGTGCCTGCATTTATTCAGCAGGATCAGCTCAATCAGGATGGCAGCAGGACTGCGGATAAAAATCCCGATGCGGTTATGGTATATGCTTTTAAAAATTTAAGCACCAATAAAAAGCTTGGAACAGTATGCATTACCGTTTCCCATACCCAGATTAAAAAAATTGTATCCTCCTTTGATAAATCTATGCAGTATTCCCAAATTGTCTCCGATCAGGACGGAAATATTATTGTGGATAATTCATTTGATTCTCAGGTAAAAGAGTATCTGAAGCGCAGAAGTGTGATTGAACAGGGACTCAGTACCACGAGCCTGGCATCAAAATCCGTTGAGATAGATGGCAGGAACTATCTGATTGTGGGAGGACAGTCGGAGGTATCCAGGTTCTCAATCCAGTATGCGATACCGGGAGAGCTGATATTCCAGAATATATACCGTATCAAAAATATTAATATAGGCATCTGTTTCCTTTGCTTTTTATTTTCACTGCTAGTAATCTTTATAATTTTCAAAAAGATTTTAATTCCCATAAAAGAACTTCAGAAAAAGATGGTTCAGGTCGAAAACGGGGAATTAAATGTCTGGGCCAGGGTTAAAGGGGACAACGAGGTAGAACGGCTGGCGGGAAATTTCAATCATATGGTTCAGAGTATCGCAAAACAGAATAAGCAGATCATCGATGGGGAGAAGAAGAAGAGGGAGTATGAAATCATGGCGCTGCAGGCGCAGATCAACCCTCATTTTTTATACAATACGCTGGATTCCATTAAGTGGATTGCCATGACCCAGGGAAACCATACCATTGAGAAGATGTCCAAATCATTGATTTTCTTACTGCGGAAAACAATTTCCAATAAAGAAGAGTTTGTGACCTTGGGAGCCGAATTAATGGTAGTATCCCATTATGTGGAAATACAAAAGCTGCGTTACTATAACACATTTGATTACGAGGTGGATCTGCCGAAAGAGCTGGCGGATGTATGTATTCCCAAGCTTCTGCTCCAGCCTCTTGTGGAAAATGCATTGTTCCACGGTATATATAATTGCGGAAGAAGAGGGCTTGTGCGGGTAAGTGTATCACGGGAAGGCGGCATAGTCTTTGCTGAAGTATGGGATAACGGAAGAGGAATGGATAAGGAGACTGTTAAAAATGCATATCGAAAGCCAAAGGATGAATCCTTTTCCGGTATCGGCGTCCATAATGTGGATGAGAGAATAAAGCTGTATTATGGTGAGGATTACGGCCTGGATTTTGTAAGTGAGATTGGAAAGTATACCCGTGCAATTATTAAGATGCCATACAGGGTGGCGGAGAAGGGGGAATAATCAGCATGTTTAAAGTACTAATTGCAGATGATGATATGATCGGAAGAGTCGGTATTAAAATGATTGGCAAATGGGAGAAATATGAGATGGAAATCGTGGGGGAAGCATCTGACGGTAAACAGGCACTGGAACTATTTAAACAATACCGCCCCCAGCTGGTCATAACAGATATCCGTATGCCCGATGTGGACGGCATGGAACTGCTGAAAGGCATACGGCAGACAGACACCAGGGCAAGGGTCTTAATGCTTACCAATTATGATGACAAAGAATATATCAAAGAGGCGGTGAGGCTTGGTGCCAATGACTTCATTACGAAAAATGAAATAGACGAAGAAAATTTTGAAAAAATCCTGGAGCGGGAGCAGGAGGAGCTGAAAAAAGTATTTCAGGACAGAAGCGGTACCGGACAGGATGAAGAAATCCTGAAAATGCGTCAGTTTGTAAAAGAACTGCTGGGCATGATTACGGAAGAGTCTTATATAGAAAATGAGTTCTCCAGGATTTTCTTAAAGAATAGGGGACATGCCTTTCGTGCCGGTGTTTTCCATATTACTTGTAAGCGGTATGAAAAGGATGGGAAAAGAAAGCATACGACACTGCAGATGGGGAAATTTTCACAAATTGTATCCGGTGTGGTGGCAGCCTATCCTCATAGTATTATATCCGAAAATAAAGGGGTGTCACTGACGGTATTTTTCTTTGACGAGGGAAATTATATGCAGGATGCCCGATTCCGGGAATTGATCCGTTCGGTTAAAAATGCTTTGACACTTTATACTGCCGAGGAAATCCATATTGGTGTCAGCAAACTGATTGATCAGCCAAAGGATCTGAAAGACCTTAAGTTTCAGGCTGATAGAGCGGTAATGGCGGCGTCCTTTTTCAGTGATAAGAAGGTAGTATTCTTTGCGGATATGGATGAGTTAGAGCTAAACCAGACCCTGCGTAAAAGGCACATTGGAATGTTAAAGAAAATATATATGAGCGAGCTGAACTGCCTGGAAGATGTAAAAAACATATGCAGGATGATACTGGATGACATTGAAAGGGAACGGAATATCGGGCTTAAATGGATGTTCTGCAATGAATTTGCATCCTGGTATAACCGAATGACAGGGATGATGCATTTAAATGAAAAACTGCATATCAGAGAATATCTGGACTCCCAATTATTACTAAATGCATTTGACTTATCGGAATTATCCTGCTATGTCTCGAAGTATATTGAAAAAATAGCGCAATTGAAGCAGGAAGACCAGAGAACGGGAAACTCCGTGATTGATGAGGCACTGTATTATATTAAAGTAAACTATGCATCGCCAATTTCACTGTCCGATGTATCAGACTATGTGCATTTAAGCAAAAATTATTTCAGTTCCCTGTTCTCGGAATCAGCCGGAATGACATTTGTGGACTATCTGACGAATTACCGCATTCAAAAGGCGGCTGAAATACTGTGCGTGACAGATTACCAGATTCAGGATGTGGCAGAACTGACGGGGTTTGCATCTGAAAGATATTTCAGCCAGACATTTAAAAGTGTAATGGGAATATCCCCCAGTGATTACCGGAATCTGGAGCGTTCCTGAAAACTAGTTTCTCACTAAGTGTGCCGCACTGCTGTCAGAAAGCTAATTTAAAACAGGCTCTGGAGTATTCCGGCTTGTATCGTAAGATTTCTTACATATCGTATTATTTTGGAACTCCGGTTTTATCATCGTATAATATTAGAATAATTTCAAATAATCCTGCGTTTCGAAAAAAGGGACAACGGTCTATAATGATCACATCAGCAAAAAGAAATGAAACAGCACCACAAAGAAGGAGGAAAAAGGATGAAGAAGAAACTGATTAGTGTTCTGTTGTCAGCAGCTATGGTGATGTCGGTCATGAGCGGATGCGGAGGAAGCGGACAGGAAACAAAAGGTGCACAGACGAATGGCGGGGAAACAAAGGCTGCACAAACAACGGAACAGAGTACCCCGGCGCAGACAACTGCGAAAGAAACCGAAGGTGCAGTGGAGGAAACACAAGATGCCACAAAGGAGACAGAGAGTGGGACAAAAGCGGCAGCTAAAACGGAATATACCGGTGATCCGGTTACGCTTCGTGTCCTGATGTCATCAGGCTGGACGGAAGATGCGATGAAGTCCATCGAGCCGGTTCTGAATGAAAGCGGAATCTCTTTAGAGGTGGAAGCATATGACTGGAATACCTATGAAGGCAAACAAAGGCTTGCGGGAACCTCTAAGGGCGGCGAATATGATCTGATCTTCTTACCTGGAAATGCCGTGAATATATTTGCCAAGGCCGGGGCGCTGGTGGAACTTAATGACGTGGTAAGCAAGGTGGCTGATAATGAAGACGATTACTATGATTCTGTAAAAAGGTTCTCCAAGGTTGACGATAACTGGTATGTGGTTCCCTATTCTGCAGAAGGAATGGTATATTACTACCGCACAGATCTGATGACTGAGGACCAACTGCCAAAGACAATAGATGAAATGTATGAGCTTGGAAAGTCTATGACGAAAGATGATATGTATGGACTGGCTATCCCGGCAGGTCCCGGTGAGGCAGCATGTTCCTTCTGGAGTTACTTCCTTTGGTCTTACGGAGGCACGTATTTTGATGAAAATTGGAATCCAATGCTGAATACCAAAGAGGCGGTAAGTGCAGCAGAAATGTTTGCAAAAATTTGCAAAGACTGTTCCCCTCCGGGAATCACAACCTGGCAGAATGAAGAAACAGTTGCGGCTTTCCAGAGCGGACAGCTGGCAGCCATGATTAACTGGCCCGGATACTGGAACCAGATCAACGATGAATCCCAGAGCAAGGTTGCAGGAAATATTGGAGTTGCTCCTGTACCGGCAGGCCCTGTTACGGATTGCCCAAGGTTTGGAACCTGGGGTGTGGGAGTTACGGCTAATTGTAAAAATGTAGATGCTGCAAAGGTCGTGGTTGAAGAATTTACGAAGAAAGACACCCTGCGGGATTGTCTGCAATATACTTCATCCGCCCTTCGTTCATTAAATGAAGAAGAGGGATCTGCAAAGATTAATCCCACGGTTCCGGCTTCCATTGCACATCTGGATACTGCAGATGAGAGACCACCGATACCTGAGTTAAACCTCTATGTTCCGGCTGTTGGAGCTGCAATTAACAGTATTGTGGCAGGTAATCCGGCACAGGAAACGTTAGATGCCCTGAATGATGAGGTACGCAAGATCATGGAAGATGGAGGCTATTATTAAGCCTGCATGAGGATACTGCGTGGCAGGGCTTGCAGATCGTAAGTTTTAAGGGTCGTTGCAACTGGACTGAAGTACTCAACTGCTTCAGGGAGGTACGGGTGCAATGGCCCTTTTAGTTTGGCTTATAAGGAGGTAGCACAATGGCTGGTAAAAGAAGACACAACACAGGAGTCACCCGGTCACACCGGTATGTTCCATATCTGTTTTTAGGACCTACCATATTATTGTTTTTAACGATTTTTATTGTTCCTATTGTATTTGTGGTAGGAAGCAGTTTCACAAACTGGAACCTGCTGAATCCGGCGGCAGGTATAAAATTTAATGGATTTAACAATTATATCACCCTGTTTCAGGACGGAAATATATGGAATGCGTTATATATTACCTTCATTTTTACCGTTGTATCGGTGCCCATAAGCATGGCGATGGGACTGGCACTGGCACTGGTGGTTGAAAATATGTCACATGGAAAAAAAGCAGTGGAAACGGTATTGCTTCTGCCTATGATGGTAGCACCGGTTTCTATCTGCCTTGCATTTAAGTTTATGTTTGAACCCACATTCGGAATTGTGAATAAGGTGCTGGCACTGGTGGGAATACAGGGTCCCGGATGGTTTGCCAGTACGTCAACGGCTATGCTTTCTGTAATTATCGTGGAAGTCTGGAAAGCAGTTCCCTTCGTATATATAATGATGTATGCCAATTTAAAGACACTGCCGGTTGAACCATTTGAAGCAGCCAGAGTGGACGGCGGGAATTCGTGGCAGATCTTCTGGTATCTGACCATTCCCACATTAAAGCCATCTCTGCTGGTATTGTTAATAATCCGCCTTATGGATGCCATCAGAACCTTTGATATTATATATGTACTGACAAAAGGAGGCCCGGCTAATACTACGAAAACGCTTCAGTATATCTGCTATGAGCTGTCATTCCAGGGCTTTGCAGTGGGAAAAGGTTCGGCGCTTGCAATTATGATTGTGGCAATTATTCTAATTACCGGAGTGAGCCTGATCCATTCCATGAATAAGATTAATGAAGAAATATAGGAGGGAGATCAGATGAAAAGAGCGAAAAAAAATCCATTTAAAATAGCCGGAATGATATATCTGGTAGTTATTCTGTCATTTATTCTTATTCCGTTGTTTGTTATGATCTTTGATTCCTTTAAAATGACCGGAGATCTGCTGACACCGAATATTAATCTGGATGCACAGCTGACCGTTAACAATTATCTGTCCGTATTTCAGAAGGCCGGATTTGGAAAAGCTATTTTAAACAGTTTATTCATCGCGTCCTGTGTCACAGCCCTTACAGTAATATGTGGTGCTACAGCTTCTTACAGTTTTACACGCTTTCATGTATTCGGAAGCAAGCAGTTGTCCAACTCTATTTTAATTGCCCGTATGATACCATCGGTCGTATTGGCAATTCCCCTTTATATTGTCAGCCAGAAACTTCAGATGACGGACAGTTATACCATGATTATTCTGGCGATTACCACCTTTGCCCTTCCATTTCAGATATGGATGCTGATTGGTTTTTTTGCCCAGATTCCCAAGTCCCTGGATGAGGCGGCGCGGATAGACGGTTGCAATTATTTTCAGACATTTTTACAGATTGTGGTTCCTTCAGCCGCACCGGGGCTGGCTGCCACTGCCATTATGACGTTTTTCTTTTCCTGGAACGAGTTGTTTTTTGCACTGGTATTATGCGGATCAAGGACGAAGATTGCACCCATGGCAATTATGGAATTTATGGGATACCGGAATTTTGACTGGGGAGCAATCCTGGCTTCCGGAGTAGTATTAATGTTCCCGACGCTGCTGGTAGGCATTGTATTTAAGCGCTATATGACAAGCGGACTGACGGCGGGAGCAATAAAGGGTTAGGGAGAGGGAAGATGAAAGAGTTCATAACGGAAAGGGAAAAAGCTTATTTAAGAGAACTGGCAAAAAAGCAGCTGGAATATGCATCTTTGCCTGAGATGAAAGAAAAGGAAGAATTGTGGTATGCCCACAATGTCCTTCAGGGGAAACGCCCAATGGTTGTTATGGAAGAAGAAACCTTCTTGGGGGAGATTATACCTCCATTAAAATGCTCCAGTGAAATGGGGAAATGGATGGAGGGGAAATTACTTCAGACCATAGCTGCCTATGAAGTGACCGGGGATGATAAGGTTGTGCCTGATTATTTCACGGTGTATGAAGAAATAGAAGTCCGCCCTTATAATCTGGATCTGAAAAGAAGATATGCAAGTGACGGCATTGGTTATCATATTGAACCGGCATTTGAAAATGTAGAGGATGGGCTCTTGATGCTGGAGGAATCTGTCTTTACTTTTCATGGGGATTCAACAAAGGATAAGGCAGATGCTGCCCGGGAAGTCCTGGATGGGATTCTCCCGGTGAGAATCAAAAATAACATTAATTTCTGGGAATTTGGATTGACTCAAAAGGTCGTAAACCTCATGGGAATGGAAAATATGTTTTGTTCTATGTTGTCGGAACCGGAGGAATTTCATAAGCTAATGGATTTTGTTCTGCAGGATCTGATTCGTTTTTTAAGATGGCAGGAAAAGAATGGGCTGCTGTTCTTAAATAACGGAAACGATTATATGGGAAGCGGAAGTTATTGCTTTAATCAGGAACTGACCGGTAACAACAGGCAGGTCATCAGTACGGATATCTGGGGACATTTAAACAGTCAGGAAAGCGTAGGCCTTTCTCCTGAGATGTTCCGGGAGTTTATACTTCCATATTACTGCAGAATGGCAAAGGAATTCGGTCTGATTTATTATGGCTGCTGTGAGCCGGTGGAAGTGTTTTGGGATGATGGCATCAGCAGAATTCCAAACCTTAGAAAGGTATCCATATCTCCCTGGTGCAATGAGGCAGTCATGAGTGAGCGGCTGGCACATTCTTCGATTATTTATTCCAGAAAGCCTTCACCGAATTATTTAGCCGTGGAACGGGAATTTGATAAAGATGCTTTTCGAAAATATATCAAACACACCCTGGAAACAGCCAGAGGATGTAAAATAGAATTTATATTCCGGGATATTTACAGGCTCCATGGAAATATAACCAAAATCAAAGAAGCAGTGGGAATCGTAAAGGAACTTACTGCAGATATCTACTGACAGGGGGAAAAGAAATGCAGGATTGGGAAAAAATTCAGAAAAGATATGAACAATTTTGGAGCAGAGAAAATCATGACAGGCCGCTTGTGTGCATAACCGGTCCGAAAAATCCTAAGAGTGTGTATAAAGATAAGAAGGAGCGGACATTGATGGAGCGCTGGTGCGACATCGACTTTATGCTTGCCAGGACGAACCATGATATCGGGAATACCTATTACGGCGCAGAGGCTTATCCCATGGCATTTCCGGATCTGGGACCGGACCAGTTTGCAGCTTTCTACGGAACGCCCCTTACTTTTGGAGAAACTACAAGCTGGGCAGCCCATTTCCTGGAAGAAGCCGACACGGCGGAAATTGGGAAATTAAAAATAGACAGGGAAAATTTCTATTATAGGAAACTGAGGGAAATGACCGAGGCAATGACAGAGGATGCCAGGGGGCGGTATTTTGTAGGAATACCGGATCTCCATCCGGGGGCAGACGCGCTGGTGTCCATGAGGGGACCGCAGCAGCTCTGTATTGATACCCTGGAAGACCCGGATTTTATAACAAGTAAGATCATGGAATTGTATCACGGATTTTGCAGCATTTACGATGAAATGTATCAGATCACCACAAAATATCAGACAGGCAGCAGCAACTGGATGGGAATCTGGCATCCTAAGCGGTGGTATGTAACCAGCTGTGATTTCTGCTGTATGATATCACCGGAAATGTTTGAAGAGCTGATCATTCCGGAGCTTATGAAGGAACTTCAGTTTTTAGATCAGTCCATATTCCATCTTGACGGTTGTGGAGCGCTGAAGCATCTGGACCGTCTGCTGCAGATAAAGGAACTGGACGGAATCCAGTGGGTATATGGAGCAGGAGCACCCACAGCATCCCATTGGATCGAGACCATCAACAAGATTCAGGATGCAGGGAAATTAGTACATATAGAAGTGCTTCCCGGGGAACTGGAATTCATGCTGGAGCATGTGAAGCCGGAAGGAGTTTTATTGAAAGTAAATGCTTCTTCTGAAGCGGAAGCAAGAGCGCTGGAGGAACTGGTAACCAGGAATGGCAGATAAAAGAATTTATATTTTTCGGATGGGCCTTCGTATATGCTGGCATAATAACAGCATATGCGGAGGTCTTTTTTGTCCTGGATGATCCCAATTTTATACAGATTGAGCGTATTTTGTAAATACCGGGAAATCCCATCTGTGATATGATAATTGAAAATGACATGTTACGCCTCAGGCAGCAGAGAATAGAAACTGCGCCGTGGGGACTAAAATCCTGGGAGGGAGAAAAATGGAACGTTTAGATGAGTTAATATGGGAGCAGATAAAAAGAAACCAAATCAAGGGAGCACAGCTGGGGGTCTATCAAAACGGCATGCCGGTATATGAGAGGGCTTACGGATATAAGAAGGGGACTATTTACCGGTTGTATTCCCTGAGTAAGCCTGTAGCGGCAGCAGCTGCAATGATGCTGTTTGAGCAGGGGAGGCTGGACCTGCTAAGTCCTGTCAGCGAATTTCTGCCGGAATTCCAGGAAATGCAGGTATGGACACCGGAAGGGCTTGTAAAATCCAAAAGGCCGGTCAGGATTTTGGATCTGTTGAATATGACGGCGGGAATTGTGTATCCCGATGAGGATGAACCGGGAAGGCTCATGCAAGCTGCCTTTGATGACATTCAGAGGAAAACAGATACAAAGGAAGCTTATTCCACAAGAGAAGTCATGGGCATCATCGCCAGACAGCCCCTTGCATTTCAGCCCGGGGAGAATTTCCGCTATGGGCTTAGTGCAGATATCCTTGGCGGTGTGATGGAAGTCATTACAGGTCAGAAGTTAAGTACATTTTATAAGCAAAACATTTTTGACAGGCTGGATATGGCAGATACGGGATTTTATGTGCCGGGGGAAAAGCAAAAACGCCTTGCAGAACTCTATTGCAAAAAGGAGACTCCGGAAGGAACCACTCTATTGCCGGATCGTAAGCGCCATCTGGGATTGGGATATGGGCTTGTACCTCCGGCATTTGAATCAGCAGGAGCGGGACTTTACTCTACATTGGAAGACTATGCCCATTTTGCCAATATGCTTGCGGCAAAAGGTGTTTACAAAAAGCAGCGGATTCTGTCTGAAAAGACCGTGGAGATGCTTGGGGTGAATCAGCTGGGAGAACGCCAGAGGCAGGATCTTTGTAAGGCGTTTGTCCATTTAAAAGGATTTGGATACGGAAACCTCATGCGCATCCATATGGAGCCAGAAATATCGGGTATGCATTCATCGGCAGGTGAATTTGGCTGGGACGGCTGGAGCGGTCCTTACTGTTCCATTGATCCGTACAGTCAGCTGGCGGTGTTGTATATGACCCAGATCAGTGCCTATTCCGGCTGGGAACTTATTCGTAGATTAAAAGCAGTCGTGAATGCTCGGATTTCGAACAAAATGAGTGAATCTTGAAATCAATATCCGGAAATCTTTGTGATATCATAAATTCATCAAGAAAACGAAGGTTCTGAAACAGGAGGACGAAAGGAAGGGTATTATGAAGAGAAGGAAAGTATTAAGTCTTGTATTGGCAGCAGCAATGCTGGCGGGAACACTGGCTGGCTGCGGAGGGTCCGGCGGCACGGCAGACACAGGTAACGGTTCAAATGCAGCCGAAACAAAGGAGTCAGCGGCGCAGGACAACAAAGAGGACAGTTCACAGGCGGTATCAGAGGAAACTGGGGAAGTAACCACGCTCACCTATTGGGGTTGGGATACTAACTGGTATGAACCAATGTTTGCAGAGTTTGAGAAAACACATCCAAATATAAAGATAGAAGCTACAACGGTAGCGTTCAGCGACTATTTTACGAAAATACAGCAGGCGATAGCATCAGGCTCCGAATTGCCAACTATGGTTCAGCAGAGCTGTACCTTGATAGAAAATTATAAAGAACTGGGGATTTTTGAAGATCTTACAAAAGATCCTTACAATGTTGACCCGGATAAATTCTTTGATTTTATTAAAGGACGTGCCATGACAGATGACGGTGCGGTGATCGGAATAGAACAGTCAGTATCTCCATCTGCAATTGCTTATAAGAGAGATTTAGCGAAAAAATATTTTGGAACAGATGATCCTGCTGAATTGGCAGAAATATTTAAGACAACGGATGATTATATTAAGTATGGCAAAGAAGTACAGGAAAAGTCAGGTGGAAAGGACTATCTCTTCCATTCCGGCGGTGCAGTGGCAGAGTGGCTTTATTTTGCGGATACCACAGATTTACAGAATGGAAATACGGTAAACTTTACAGAGAAGATGTCACCTGTTATGAAGCTTTTATGTGACATGAGAGATAACAAAGTGGTTGATACCTTTGAAAATGGAACGCCTCAGGCAAATGCTACTTACTCAGATGAGAATCATCTCTTCTATCCATGTCCTAACTGGGCAATTACTTATTACATCAAAGCCAACGATCCGGACGGATCCGGAAACTGGGGCTTAATGATGCCTGCAACCGGTGGCTACAGCCATGGAGGATGTTCGGTTGGTATTACAAATACAAGCACAGATGCACAGAAAGAAGCTGCATGGGAATTTTTAAACTGGGCATTCTTCACCAAGGAAGGTGTAGATACAGCCAAAAAAGAAGTAGAGTATTATGTTCCGACAAAAGAATTTTATGAAGA
The DNA here is from genome assembly GCA_900539655.1 of uncultured Robinsoniella sp. Taxonomy (GTDB): domain Bacteria; phylum Bacillota; class Clostridia; order Lachnospirales; family Lachnospiraceae; genus Robinsoniella. Next base: position 18,117 of record UQCR01000062.1, on the reverse strand, counting down.
TGCTTCTTATGCTTCCGGAAAAGACGATTTCTTCGGAGGACAGGATGTGGGCGGTTTCTTATACGGTGAGATTGCACAAAGCATTCAATTGCCTAAGTCTTCCATCTATGATCAGACCGTAATTGATATCCGTGATCTGCTGGCTGCAGCGGTGATGTCCGATTCCGGCATGACAGCAGACCAGGCGATTCAAAAAGGTCTGGAAGAATGTACGAACAGGATTACCGACAGCGGCATAGAAATCAAATAATGTAAGACAGAGCGGAGGAGTGGGGCTTTTACCGGTGTAAAAAGACACTGCTCCGTTTTTTATGCTCAAAAACAGATGTTATAAGGAGGATCTTAACGATGAACAGTAAAGGAAATAAAAAATACAGTGTATTCTGGCCTGTAGTTTTTATTGCGCCATTTATTATATTCTTTTTTACCTTTAATTTATTTCCCATTATTTATTCCTTTTTCCTGAGTTTTACCGACTGGAACGGAATTGGGGAGAAGGTCTTTGTGGGGCTTGACAACTACATCCGGATATTTACCAAAGATGCAACCTTTTTAAAGTCTCTTTGGAATACCTTATATATTATGGTTCTGGGTTTTCCCATCTCAGTATTTCTGGGACTGTTGATAGCCGCATTTTTAAGTAATTTAAAGAAATTCAGAAATCTGTTCCAGACGATTAATTTTTTACCGTATATTACGACTCCGGTTGCAATCGGGCTGATTTTTACTTTTTTGTTTGACTGGAATACCGGAATTATCAACCGCATTATTGAATTTTTTGGCGGGGAAGGAATCAACTGGCTGGGAAATGCAAAGTTTGCACCGGTTGTAATCGGAATTATGATTATCTGGAAATGCACCGGCTATTATATGGCGCTTTACCTGGCAGGGATTACCTCCATATCTACGGATATCTATGAGGCTGCAAAAGTAGACGGAGCGGGGACAGTGAAGACATTTTTTAAGATAACCATGCCATTGTTGAAGCCTATTACTATTTTTATTACAATAACAAGCCTGATTTATGCACTGCAGTTATTTGATGAGCCGAATCTGATGTTTAATGTGTCTACTACCAGCATAATCGGCGGACCTGACCGTTCCTGCCTGACTATGGTATGGAATTTCTACGATGTGGCATTTGGCTCAACTGCAAGGCTTGGATATGGTTCGGCTGTTTCCAGTACGTTATTTATTATTATCGTTGCAGCATCCCTGATTGGAATGCGGTTTATGAACCGAAAGGAGGAAAACTGATATGAAAAGAACAGCAAAGATATCATCTTATATTATTTTAGGTATCATTTCCTTTATTTCGCTGGTTCCATTTTATCTGATGGTAACTATGTCCACTTATAAAACGGAGGAAATATTCAAAGGGCTTCCGTTTTTACCGTCCGGCTATTTTTCAGAGAATATTAAGACGGTATTTCAATCCAATTTTGTACAGACCTACATAAACAGTTTATTAGTATCGTTCTTATCTATGTTTATCTGCGTTCTAGTAAGCGCCATGGTAGGATATGCAATGACAGTTTATAAATTCCGGTTTAAGAAAGCCCTTACTAACTTTATTATGCTTACTATGATGGCACCCACTCAGATTGGAATTATCGGTTACATGATTGAAATGCGTACATTTCATTTGACAGGCAGCCTGTGGCCTATGATTCTTCTATGGTGTGCCAATGGGTTTGGGGCATTCTGGATGATACAGTTTATCGGCGGTTCTCTTCCGGTGGAAATCGTGGAAAGTGCCCGCATTGACGGCGCCGGTGAAATGAGCATTTTCTTCAAAATGGTATTGCCCTGTATCAAACCGGGCATCCTTACCCTGTGCCTGCTGATTTTCCTTTGGTCCTGGAATAATTATTTGGTTCCTCTGGTATTTGTAAACAAAGAAAGCCTCAATACGATTCCCATCTTTATAAAAGGGCTTGCTAATGCTTACCGGACAGACTATGGCGCCCAGTTATCGGGGCTGGTCTTTGCTACCATTCCTCTTTTGTTGATGTTCATATTAGGATCCAAGAACTTTATCAATGGTCTGACGGCGGGAGCAGTGAAAGGGTGAGCGCGTCCAAGCTTAGCCAGGTCTTTCACGAGGTATGTGTACATGGTATAATAATCACCAGATAAAGGCGAAAAGGTGCTTTCTGATATCGTGTGTGGGCTTAAGCATGCCGAAAATGCTTATGGAGAATACAGGCATATTCGTTTAATTCTTGGAGGTAGGTTTATGAACGAAAAGTCTAGGATCTATATTGTAGATGATGAAATGATGGCAATCGCTTATTTTAAATCCCTGATCGGGGAGATATCCGGTGATATTGAAATTGTGGGAGAAGCGCTGCAGGGCGCTGCGGCTTATCCTGAGATCTGCAGTCTGAGGCCGGATATTGTATTTGTAGATATCAGTATGCCTGTGATGAACGGGCTTTCCCTGGCTGAGAAACTGCTGAAGGAAGACAAAACAATGAAAATTGTCCTGCTCACTTCTTATCGGGATTTTGATTATGTGAAAAAGGGCATGGAAATGGGTGTTGTTTCTTACATGCTAAAGAATGAACTGACAGTAGAATCTCTGAGGGATGAAATTGAAAAGATTATGGGCAGCCTCAGGGAAGAACGCCATAAAGCGCATATGTATGCGGAACATAATTTAAGAAAATTCCTGACCAGCCAGGCAGTGGAAAAAGAAGATATTATTTACCGCAATCATCCCATGCAGCGGTATAGCCTGATCTATGTCTGTGAGGACCGGCAGCTAAGCCTGGATGGTGAAAACAAAATGTGTTCCGTATTCGATGGAGAGCTGCTGGAAAGGCTTTCTTATCCTGAGGGCATTACCTGTAGAAGTGCGGCTGCTATGGGGGATGGCAGATGGTGCGCCATTATTTTTATTGACGTAAATGTCGGAGACAGTAAAGCGCTGTTAATGCAGGCTGGGGAAAAGATTTGCGGCACAATGGTTCAAAAAGGAGTCCCCGTCAGCTGTATAGCATCTAAAGCCGCAAAAAAATTTCTGGAACTGCCGGATTTGTATAAATGTCTGGATGAGTTGTCAGATTATACTTTTTTCTATGGAGGAGGGAGGGTTTTCTGGCAGGAGGAGCTGGAAAATCGCCGTATAGCGGAACCTGACTATGATGGGCTGATGCTTCAGCTGATGTATACCCTGGATGAAGAAGATAAAAATGCATCGGAGTTTACCTTACAGCAGATGCTGGAAAAATATAAAAAGGTGTATTCTAAAACGGAATATATCAGAATGTTGCGGGAGATACGTGGAATCCTGAAGCGTTATGCCGACCGGAAAAAGGTAGAGGCCGGAATTATCTGGGAGAGCCATGTATTTGCAGACGTCAGGGAGGTGGAGTCGTGGTTTTATGCCGGACTGCATGAGATATACCAGGGACTGGATTCATTTAAAGAAGAACAGTATTCCAGAATGATCGGTCTGTGTCTGGAATTTATCCATAAAAATTTTGAGAAGAACATCTCTGTTCAGGATATTGCTAATGCAGCTAATATTTCAGAGGGGCATCTAAGGAAATGCTTTAAAAATGAACTGAATATCACAGTAGTGGATTATCTCACAAATTACCGCATCCGCCGTGCGAAAAAAATGATGAAGAGCGGGGAGTATAAAATATCCGAGATCTATGAAAAGGTTGGATTTACATCCAGCCAGTATTTTAGTTATGTATTTAAAAAGATAGAGGGAGTTACCCCCAGCGAATTTCTGAAATCGCTGTAGAAAACGGGAGGCAGAATCATGAAAAGGACGATCCGTACAAAAATAATGCTGATGGTTTTTATTCCCGTAATTGCGGCATTTTTAATTAGCGGTTTTGGAGCATCCCAGTACTTTTACCGTATTCTGGAAAGCCATACGGTAATGGGCGAAGACCAAAAACTGGCACAGACGGCAAGGCAGCTTCAATATATCCAAAATAATGTAATTAATATTGCAAAACAAATCGTAATCGATAAACAGGTTCAGAATCTGCTGCGGGAAGAACGCAGTGAAGATGTACTGGAAAGCCTGATCACAGAGCGCAGTGTAAAGCAGACATTGCGTACCTATATCAATCAGTTTCCCTACATTTATGGAGTAACGCTTGTATCCCCTGAATTGGAATCCTATTCCAGTAACCAGACGGAGGGCAATTTTAATCCGGAGGAAGAAATCTGGTATACAAAGTTTAAAGATGCAGGGATATACAAAGGATTTTCTGCTCCACACATTTATACGCTGGAACAGGGAACTCAAAAAAAAGAAGTGGTCAGTTATATTATGAGCTTTAAAGATATCCGCAATGGCAAGGAAATCCTGGGGGATATTATTCTGCATGCAGGCGTACCGGAACTGGAAAAATATGCAAATCTGGATACCGGACTCTTAAGCGGATATGCTCTGTATAACCGTGAGGGAGATGCCATATTAAACAACGGTACGATCAGCCTGTCTTTTGCTGAAATAAAGCAGCAGACCGGCGGACAGGTCCATCTGGATAATAAGAATACCGTATTGATCAACCGCGGTCTGGAAGATGGCTGGATTATGGTGTCAGAGGTATCGAATAATCTGCTTCTAACACAGCTGAAATATATTAAACTGTTCTTTGCTGCAATATTCATAGGGGCAATCAGTATCCTGGCCGTAGTTTTATACTTTTGTATCCGGAATATTACCAAACCGCTGGGAGAGCTTCATACGGCGGCTGTGCAGGTTGGAAAGGGAGATTTAGAAATTGCAGTGGATATACGAACCAATGATGAATTAATGGTATTGGGGGAAGCCTTTAATACCATGGTTGCAGATATTAAGAGAAGAATGGAAGAAAGCATTCAATATGAGAAAACCACGAAGGAAATGGAAATAAACCGGCTTATGCTGCAAATCAATCCCCATTTCATCTATAATACGCTGAATTCCATTGTTTACATGGCGCAGATAGAGGGGAACAAAGAGATTGTAAAGTTTTCCAATGCTTTTATATCACTGCTTCAGGATACGCTGCGGGTACAGAAAGACAGTATCTTTATCAGTATGGAACAGGAGCTTAAAAATATAAAAAATTATCTGATGCTCCAGTCCTACCGGTATCCCAATCGGTTTGATGTCATTTACAATGTGGATGAAAGTGTATATGAGGCAGCGGTTCCCAATGTATTGATCCAGCCTATTGTGGAAAATGCGATCTTTCATGGACTGGCTGGAAAAACCGAAAAAGGAATTTTAGAAATTAAAATCCACCGGATCAAAGGAAGTCACGATGATATAGAAATTACGATTCGTGATAATGGCCTTGGCATGACCCAGGAGGTGGTAAACAGCATTTTGAACCAGGAGGATTCCATTCAGGGTCAGATGCGTACCATTGGAGTGGGAAATGTGAAAAGCCGGATAGAGCATATCTATGGGAAACAGGCCGGCAGCATTCAAACAGAGGAATATGATAAGACACCGGGCATAAAAAATTACGGAATGGAAATTTTTAGTACACCGGGCAAGGGTACGGAAGTGGTTTTGAATATTCCATTTTTAAAATTAGATGAAAATAATAATGTTTAGTAATTTAACAGGAGGATTTTATGAATACAGAAATTGGAAGCACAAAGGGCGGCTTTACCCTGCCCGGTGAAGCCGGTTATGAGGAACTTACCTTGAAGCTGGCAAAGCAGTGGGGGGCAGATGTCATCCGCGACAGTGACGGTACAGAACTCTCCAGAGAGATTCTGGATGCCGGATACGGCATTTATTCTACTATCTGCATTATCCGTGACCACAATGACTGGGCGAAAGAGAATATGGACAAACTGCAGCAGACATTTCTGGTTACACAGCCGAAGGTGGCTGTGGAGGAAACGGTTTCCTTCCGGCTGATGGAAGACTTTTTTGAAGGGCAGTTTCAGGTGAATGACAGAGAAGATGCCATGAAATACTGGCAGGTATATGACCGTACCAACAACGCAGAGGTACCCCGGGAAAAGTGGAATTATAACAGGGATGAAAAAACGGTGGAGGTAATCGGTGTTACCGCCTGGCACAGATATACCGTGAGCTTTCTGGCATATCGTATATGGGAAGAGATTTCCATGTATAACCATACTACAAATGGATGGGATAAGGAGCATCTGATGCAGATCGATCCCAGATATCCGGAGACACAGGAATACATGCTGGGGTGGATAAAAGAATGGTGTGAGACGCACCCCGACACGACAGTAGTGCGTTTTACCTCCATGTTCTATAACTTTGCGTGGATGTGGGGAAGCAGCGAGAGAAACAGGCATTTATTTACGGACTGGGCATCCTATGACTTTACCGTGAGTCCCCTTGCATTAGATGAGTTTGCGAAAAAATACGGTTATGCTATGACTGCTGAGGACTTTGTAAATCAGGGTAAATTCCATGTTACCCATATGCCCGGTAACAAAAAGAAAGCCGACTGGATGGAGTTTATCAATAATTTTGTAATTCAGTTCGGGAAGAAGCTGGTGAAAATCGTACATGACTATGGGAAGGAAGCCTATGTGTTTTACGATGACAGCTGGGTTGGAAATGAACCTTATGGAAAAAATTTTGAAAAGTTTGGATTTGACGGTATCATCAAAGCGGTTTTCAGTGGATTTGAATCCAGGCTCTGCAGCGGAGTCAGGGTTAAGACCCATGAACTTAGGCTTCATCCTTATCTCTTCCCAACAGGTGTAGATGGTTCGCCTTCTTTTCTGGCGGACGGTGATCCCAGGGCGGAGGCGCAGAGATACTGGAAGGATGTGAGGAGGGCAGTTTTACGACAGCCGGTTGACCGTATCGGGCTGGGCGGTTACCTGCATCTGGTTGAGCGCAAACCGGAGTTTGTGTCCTATATAGAGGAACTGGCAGAGGATTTTCGCAAGATTCGGGAATTACATAAAACCGGAGCACCCAGAAACTTTAAGCCCAGAGTTGCTGTTCTGCATTACTGGGGAAGCCTTCGTTCCTGGACTTTGTCAGGGCATTTCCATGAGACTTATATGCATGACTTAATCCATATCAATGAAAGTCTTTCGGGCTTGCCTTTTGAGGTCAGCTTTATCAATTTTGAAGACATCAAAAAAGGTGTACTGGATCAGATTGATGTTTTAATCAATGCTGGTGCTGCAAAAACGGCATGGAGCGGCGGAGATGTATGGAAAGACGATGAGATTGTAGAAAGACTGACGAAGTGGGTCTATGGAGGAGGTGCCTTTATTGGAGTGAATGAGCCTTCCGCAGCAGACGGATACGATACTTACTTCCGGATGGCCCACGTACTGGGCGTAGATAAGGATACCGGTGCAAGGGTGTGTCATGGTAAATGGTCTTATACACCAGAGGAAATTCCGGGACTAATTCCCGAAGGAGCCGCAATAAAAGAGGGAGAAGGACTGTATCTCACAGACGGAACAGCAAGGGTATTGTTAGAAAAAGAAGGGCAGCCGCTCTTGACGGTTCATTCATTTGGCAGGGGCTGCGGAATCTATCTGTCATCTTACCGGATTGGTTTGGCTAATACCAGAATGCTGCAGAACCTTATTTTGTTTGGGGCAGGTGAAAAAACAAAGCAGGATTTAGTCACCTCCAATGTGAATATAGAATGCGCTTACTTTCCTGAGGGACATGCACTTGTAGTAATTAATAATACGGATAAGGTACAGGAAACAGAAGTAACGGTGAAAGGAAAAGAAATCTCCTGCAGACTGAAAGCTTATCAGACAGAAGTTATAAATATTCCTGGTTAAAAAATAATTTCACCATAATAAGATATTAACCGTTAGAATGCCAGAAACTGGATATACTCCAATTAATGAAACATCTCATGAAAGGAGTATAAATCCATGATCAAAATACCGATTACATTCCAGACCCCGGATGACGCTGTCCAGTTCGTAAATATTGTCAGCAAATATGATGTAGATGTAGACCTTCGCTATGGGCACCATATCGTCGATGCAAAATCGCTGGTGGGAACACTGGCGCTTAGCTCGGCAAAGAACATTGAAATGATCATTCATGACAATGAATGTATGGAACTGGTACAAGAGGTAGGACCATTTGTAAGCCGCAGACTGATGGCTTCCAGGAATTCACACTCACCTGAACAAGTATAACCCAAAGGAAATACTGCTTTCTGATATGTATCCAGGATTCCATATTCCATAGTATGAATCTCTTCAGAAAAAGCTGCTGGCAGATGCCGGCAGCTTTTTGATGATTATTATGTGTATACAGTCTGTAACCTGGAACTGCTGATTATTCAAACCGTATCCATGCCTCTTTCGGGAGTGCAAGCTTGCACTCTACTTCCATGCACTTGATCATCCCTGCGATAGCGGGGCAGGATGCATGGCCTGGCAGATGTTCCGAAGCATATTCATATAAGGCTCCTGTTCCCGGTTTACCAAGACAGACCTCATAAGCGTCAAAGGTTTCGCCCAGGTCATCAAACATTTTCTGGATGCTGGCGCACCCCGAATCAACTTTTACAGTAACCTCCATCTGATCCTCAGAAGAAGCTTCGATACTGGTGATCAGCCCGCAGACACCTGGATTAATAGTTACTTTTGTCATATGTATACCTCCTTCAAAAGTATTAATTTAATTATAAGGCGTCTTTTGAAATATGCATAGACTTTTTATGGATTTTTATCAGTTATTTTGCAGTTCTTTTTTCAAGTTCCAAAACAGATGACATATCTGTATAAATCACATAAAACACAGGGTATTTTTCTTTATACACCTCATCCACAAAGAGGCCATTGGCTTTTACCGGAATATAGTGCCCATCCGAATGGCGCAGCCGGTAGGATAAGGTGAAGGGAACCCGTTCCGGCAGGGATTTATAGTAGATGTCTAAAGTACCCGGTAGATCATCCGGATGTATCTGGGATAATACATCATAATCCGGATCGGAAAAGGTCTTTGCGCTGTTTCCTGTAAGTTCGGTCCTTTTCTGATTAAAGTACAGCATTTTAAATTTCCCGTCTACCCATGCTATTTTAGAGATTCCGTCTATGGATGTGCTGATTAATGCAAGCATATCCTGCTGGTTTACGTGAAATATGGAATCACCTTCTATATTTTTACTGAAAATGCAGTAAGAGCCTTTCCCGTGGCCTTTGGTATAATACAATGCCTGATCCGCTTTTTCATATAATTCCCGGTAGGAGTTACCGTGGTCGGGGAACAGGGAAACTCCGATACTGGTAGAGATATAGTAGGAATTTGTTTTACCGAAATCCTTCCTGCTCAGTTTGGAGCAGAACCGGTCAAGTTTATTAATGACAGAATCTATATCATGGAAATCTCTCATGAAGGCTGCAAATTCATCTCCTCCGATTCGTCCTACAATATCACTGTCCCGGAATTGAGAACGGAGTTCCTCTGCAAACTCTATAATAACAGAGTCACCAAAGGTATGGCCAAAGGTATCATTAATATATTTGAAATTATCAATATCAAATACGATAAATGCATGGCGCAGTTTGTTTGAGGCATCTTTGCAGAGAATAGCGGATATCATATCCTCGGTAGTTCTTTTGTTGTACAAACCGGTGAGGGAATCCATCTGTGATTTTTCCAGCAGCATAATTTCCCGCTTTTTCTCCGCATCTATATTCTGGCGGTATGTAATCATACGTATGGACTGGTTGGATGCCCAGTAAAAAATTCTGGCATTAATGCGCATCCAGCGGTAATCGCCCGGTGACTCTAAAAATAAAAAATCATATGTCAGAGTATTAATCCCGCTCTTATATACTTCCAAGACGTGCTGGGGAGCAAATGTATCCAGATAACCCTGAATATAATCGCCTTTGACCTGTTTTCGTGCAATGATCTCAAGCGCCTGGTCATAGGGTAAATCCCTTTTTATGCCAAGGCTTTCAAAATATTGTTTGGTACCTTCACCACAGGCACAGTTATGTGTGATATCCAGTTCAAAAATGCTCTCATATAACCCTTCTGTTGCTTCGTGAAGCAGTTTGTGGTATTCCAGTTCAGCGTCAACGGAAAGCTTTAAGATCTGCTTATTATACTTTCGGATAACCTTAGTAATGGTAAGCAGTACACAGGTGATAATAAATATAATAATTGCAATATTTCTGCCTAGCTGTAAATGGAGCTGCCGGTTCATGGCGGTAGAATCTTTTGCCACTACCAGGTGCCATTTTAAATTAGGAATGTACTGGGTAACGTAATAACCGTTTTGGGACTGCTCCTGGCTGTTCCAAAAGGTTTCTTTTCCTGTTTTATTCTGCAGTATGGCATCTTTGTATTCTGCAAAAGAGGAGTTTTCAAAAATGGACACATTTTCATAACCGGTTTCTGAGGAAGAGACCTGTATAATGCCATTCTGATCGATCAACCTGGCTGTGACGCCGTACTGCTCATCATACTCTTTGAGCAATTCCTGCAGATGATCAACTTTTACGCCAACACCTACCACGCCCATGGTACTTTTGTCCTTTGCCAGGATTTTGCAGTTCACAAAGATTGTGATAATGTTATCGGCTGCTTCATCGTTATCCACGTTGAGCGAATATTCGTTTTCCCGTTCCAGAAAATCAAAGTACCATGTATTTTCCGCATTATCCGGAGTAATCAATCTGTCTATGCCGTTAAAATGATAATAACGGTTTGTACTGGCTGAAACCAGAAATACAGAGTCATAGGAATATTTTTCTCTGTAGGAGTTCAGGTATTCCCGAAGCTGTTGTATGTAAGAATCCTCATCCATATGTTTTTTCTCTTTCGAAAGAAAATCTACCAGCAGGCTGTCATTTGCCATAGTCAGAGAAACATTTACGGGCTTTGCGAAGATGGAATCTATTTTATGGTAGATGCCGTCTGAAGCCAGAGCGGAGACATTTTCAATGTCTTTCTGAAAGATACCTATATTCGATCGGTAACTGATAATAGAAGTAATCGTAAATCCCAGGATGATAATTATGCAGATAATCATATTTGTGCGTAAAAGGATACTCTTTTTCATAGTCAATCCCAGCTTTCTATTTAAAATGCAGTCTGCATTTCATGGTATATATTTATTCGTGAATCTGCCGGTATAAAAATCCTGTGGTAAATTCAGCCCAGCTGTAGTTGGACATATACTCTCCGGCATAGCTGTTGATGGCCCGGATATCTCCATTTAAAAAATTATAATAGTCACAATCTATTTTGGAAGTATCAACCGAAATAAAGTTACGTTTTTTTATTACCACATCTTCGGCACCGGCACTCTTGAGTGTTTTCATCATGTCGCTGACAATTGTCTGAAACTGCTTCTGAAGTGAAATGCTGTACTCCCGGTCCTCCCATAATACGGCACTAAGCTCAGCGGTAGTCGATCCCGCGCCCTTTCGGTCAATCAGATAAGCAAACAGTTCTTTGGATTTAATCCTTGAAAATTCTAAAGGAATATTTCCGCTGAAGACCTCAAAGCTTCCAAAAGTCTGAACACGTATTACCTTAGTCGTTTTCTTGACAATGGGATTGCGAAGATAAGCGATTTCCGAATGAATACTTTCTACGGAAACCGGTTTTAACAGGTACCCGCTGGCATGAAGGGAAAATGCATCCACTGCATAATCGGGAAATCCGGTGACGAAAATGATATTAATGTCAGGCTGAGTATCTTTAAATCGTTTTGCGAGATCAATTCCGTTCAGGCCATACATTTCCACGTCAAGAAAAGCGAGATCCACAGGGTGGGATTTCACATATTGCAGAGCATCAAATGGATCCAGGAAAGGCTGTATCTCACATTCCGGTTCTGCTTCGCCCAGAATTCGGATTAAGTATGCAAGTGCCAGTTCTTCATCATCTACGGCTATAATATTCATGTTCGGTCGCTCCTTTGTAAATAGTAATGACAGCTGTAGTTCCCTCCTTGGGAATGCTTGTAATGGACAGATGACTGCCGCCTTGTGAATATAAACGTTTTCTTACATTTTCAATGCCGATATGAGTTCGCCCGTCCTCCTGTTTTTCGTAAGGGTCAAATCCAACTCCGTCATCAGTGATTGTAACCACAAAGGCATTATCAGTTTCTCTGGTTGCTATGGTTACGGTACCGCCATTAGTTTTTTTGGTAACACCGTAACGGACAGAGTTTTCTACCAGGGGCTGGACAGTCAGGGACGGAAGCAAAAATCCGTTTGCTTTTATATCATAAACAATCTTAAGCCTGCGCCCGAACCGCAGCTGCTCCAGGGACAAATAATTCTTCGTATGGTGCAGTTCCTTTTCAAAAGGAATGGGAGCACTGCTTGACAGAGAATCCAGATTGCCCCTTAGAAAGCTGGCAAAGTCACCGACTGCTTTTTCAGCCCGGATAGGGTCAATGGCACAAAGCTGCTTGATGGCAGTCAGCGAATTGTACAGAAAATGAGGTTGTATCTGGCTCAAGGCTATGGATATACGGCTCTGGGCCAGTTCACTTTCCAATTGCCTAGTCAGATATGTATTATTAATGCTTTTATTAAGGTATTGTACAATAAATATAAACTGTGTGATCAAAAAAATTAAAAATCCTGTGGTAAACCAAATATTAAAGGATAATATCTGAAGAAAATAATTCAGTACGTCGCCGGCTCCTAAAAAACAGAAGAACCCCGAACGCAGTATAAATTTCGTGGTTTTATTCGTTGTGTGCCTGAACTCATGCAGTAAACAGAAAAAGGCGATAAAGGCACAAATTCCCAGTAAAATGCACAGCGGTGTTAATAGTTCATAACCATCTAAAAATCCGATTCCCTGTGCCAGGATAAAGAACAAAAGGAAACCTAGCAGGGAACATGCAATGCCAATCAGCGGATATCTGGCTTTTCCGTCTACAAAATGCAACAGGTAAATCACAAGCAGAGCAGGGGCAAGTGAAAGACAGATAATATCTAAAATATTGGTGAACAATCCATAAGGAATAATCAGTGATATCAGATTAAAATCAAGGAGAATCCATATTCCGCTTATGATAATAAAAAATGCAAGATAAAAAGGTGCAGGGGAAATGGCTGTTCTCAAAATTTTAAACAGCAGCAGTACTCCTAGAAGCATCATACCAAAGAGAACCACAAAAAACCCCAGGAAAATCTTGCCAAATCCTCTCTTTAGGAGAAATTTGAATAAAGAACCCGAATCGCCCTTGTAAATTTGCCCGAAAAAATTATGATAGGATATGGAAAAATTATTCTTGTAAATACTGCTTAACTCAATCTTTATTTCATCCTGTTGCGTAATGTGAGGAAATTTAACAGAGATCCATATATTTCCGGGAGATTTTGCAAAAGCGGGATAAGTACCTTTTTCTCCATAAGAGTAGTACTCTGTATCATTTATATAAATCTTTAAGCGTAGGTTATTCAGGCGGAAGAGCAGGTGTTCATTTTCCAATATTTCCTGATCGAAATGACCGGTCAGAATAAGGAACTCTACTTCTGCAGCATTGATACTGGTATCGGTAGTTAGTACCTTTGGCGTATCTGCAGCCGATGTCTGGTAATTTCCGACAAACTGCATTAATGTAAGATTTTCGGGTTTTTTATAAATATTCTCTTCCTGTATGGAGAAAGCCAACAGCAGCACAGAAAGAAAAGATATGGTACATAAAAGAACAGAAATCGGCAAGGGTAAATGTCGTTTCAAAGTTAGGGCCTCCTCTGTAAAAAGCGGGTATTTAACTATGATTTCATTATAATCTAACTGAGTAAGTATAAGATTGTGACCACATCAATACAACATCAATACTACAGCATGTTATATAAAAATAACAAATGGAAAGTAAGCTTGACATTTTTGAAAAATAGGTATATGATGAAAATGTAAAGGAAACTTTCCATATGAGAAAGGGGCGGTGGGGTGAAAAACCGGTTAGAAGAAATAAGAAAGGAAAGGGGAATCCGCCAGGAACAGCTGGCTCAGGATCTTGAAGTTTCCAGGCAGACAATCGGATCACTGGAAAACGGAAGATATAATCCCTCTATATTACTGGCATTTAAAATTGCAAGGTACTTTGAAATGATGATTGAAGATATTTTTATTTATGAGGAGGAGTAGACCATGAAGTATAAAATCGGAAAATATGTGTTTTTTTCAGTGGCTGGATTCGTTTTATGTGCAACCGGTGCCGTTTTGGCGAGAGTCTGGATGGATGCCCGGGGAATTATGGCTGGGCTGCCGTTTCTTATGATCGGTATCGGCGCAGGTATATTTGGACAGAATATCGGCACCGTAGTTACCAACCTCACTTATCAGAAAAATCCGGAAGCTGCAAAGCAGAATATGATTGATGTCAATGACGAACGCAATGTATCCATCAGGAACCAGGCAAAAGGGAAAGCTTACGATATCATGATCTATGTATTTGGCATACTCATGCTGGTCTATGCGCTGATGCAGGTAGAACTTTGGGTGACGCTTGCACTTGTGGGGGCATATTTGGTCGTTGTTTTTGCTAATGTATTCTATATCAGCAGATATAATAAAAATATGTAGAAAATATGTAAAAGAGAAATAATTTTAGGAAAGAAAGACGGAAACGGGAGGCATATACGAAATGGCAAAAGAACAGAAAACCAATGCAATGCGGATTTTAGAAAAAAACAAGATTCCATATGAACTTATTACTTATGAATGTGATGAGTTTATAGACGGTCTGCATACGGCAGAGAAAACGGGCGCGCCTGTAGAGCAGTCCTTTAAGACACTGGTTGCCCAGGGAAAGAGCAAGGACTATTATGTATTTGTGATTCCCATTGCGGAAGAAGTACAGTTAAAGACTGCGGCTAAGGCAGTGGGAGAGAAATCAGTAGAAATGATTCATGTTAAAGACATCAACAAAATAACAGGATATATCCGTGGCGGATGCAGTCCTGTGGGCATGAAAAAGCAGTATAAAACAATCATACACAGCAGTGCACAGAATTACAGTGAAATCTATATCAGCGGCGGAAGGCTTGGAACGACAATCAGACTGTCGCCCTTATCCCTGAAGAATCTGGTAAATGCTGAGTTTGCGGATATTATTGTTTGAGATTCTGATAGTTCATGGAGCTGTCAGATACAATTTCAACCACCCGCCGGTAATAAATAAGCGCTGCTATCTTCCTGGAGTTTTACTTCCGGATAAGAATATAGCAGCGCTTTCATAATCACGGGACGAAAGGTGATTTCATGTAATGATACCTTTTGTTAGCCGCTTTTGCCCCTGTATTTGGCAAAGTAGTCCTTTGTTACCCGGAATACTGTGGGCGACAGAACCGTAATGGCTATCAGGTTGGGTATTGCCATAAGTCCGTTTAGCGTATCCGAGACGCTCCAGACGAAGTCCAGCCTAGCCACAGCGCCGATTACGATAAAGAATATATAAATAAATTTATATGCCGGTACAATTTTATGTCCAAACAGGTAGATGACTGCCTGTTCTCCAAAATAAGACCAGCTGAGCAAAGTAGCCAGCCCAAAGAGCAGGATGGAAAAGGAGACAAAGATATCTCCCAGGGAGCCAAAGGTGGATGCAAAGGCAGCGGACGCCAGAGGGACACCGTTTGGAAGTGCATCCATATAGCGGGTAGTCTGATACATCTGATCCATCTGCATAGCATTTAAGTAAGCGGTCTGATCATAGACATTAGAGCAGAGAATTGCCAGACCGGTAATGGTACATACCACCATAGTGTCTGCAAATACCTCAAAGATTCCCCACATTCCCTGGATAGCAGGATGATCCACATCTGCGGCAGCGTGTACCATTACGGAACTTCCAAGACCGGCCTCGTTGGAAAATACCCCACGGGAAATTCCGGTACGCATGGCGGCAGCAATCCCATATCCGAGAATTCCGCCTCCTGCGGCACGAAAGTTAAATGCTTCGTGGAAGATAGAACGAAAAGCAGCAGGAACATTTCCGATATGGGTCAGTACCACAAGCAGTGCACCGATAATATACAGGATGGACATAATCGGAACCAGCTTTTCACTTACGATGGTGATGCGTCCGATGCCACCGGTAATGACAAGTCCCGTAACCAGAGCGGCGGCAATCCCAATGATCAGCTTGGGCGTACCCCAGGAATGGTTCAGGGCATCAGCCATGGAGTTGGACTGGGACATATTGCCCATACCCAGAGCGGCGCCTATGCAGAAAAGGGAAAAAAAGCAGGCGAGCCATTTGCAGTGAAGGCCTTTTTCCATATAGATCATAGGGCCTCCGCTGTAGTGTCCGTCTTTATCTTTATTCCGAAAGCAGATGCCAAGTACGGTTTCACCATAATGGGTCATCATGCCCAGGATGGCGGAAACCCACATCCAAAAAAGTGCACCGGGTCCGCCGGCAGTAATGGCTGTGGCAACTCCGGCTATATTACCTACGCCGCCGGTGGATGCAAGTGCGGTAGCCATCGCCTGCCAGGGAGAAATTGTGTGTTTCTTTTTGCCGGACTGCAATCCCGGTTCAGGTGTTTTGGGCGGAGGTGATTTTTTAAAACAGGTTAGGATCGTCTCAGAAAACCAGAGCTTAAAATGACGGAATTGAAAACATCTGGTTCCCACGGTATAGAGAACTCCCACAGCCAGAAAAAATACCAGCATGGGAACTCCCCAGACGAAACGGTTAATTGTATCATTCAGGACAGATATGTAGTGGACCAATGTCTGCATGGCATACCCTTTCTGGGAATTGTTCTTCACATAATACTACGCATGAATGAAATATTTATGACAACCCTTTTAAGAATCCGGGCTGTATGTTATACCGATTCCATATGTCTCATTCATCCTGATATGTGCTCCGTCATACTCCGGTCCGCCCACAAAGGGGGCAGTTCTGCAGAGCGCAGGACCATCCAGATCCACCTTAGTAATTACCTTTTTTCCGGCGGCTAGATGTGCAGCTGCACTGACGGCAAGCTTACTTTCCAGCATGCAGCCCATCATACACTGGACACCATAGATTTCAGCAATGCTGCATATTTTCAAGGCCTGATGGATTCCAGCCGTTTTCATTAGCTTAATATTGAGCATATCAGCTCCGTGCATTTCAAGAAGCCGAATGGCATCACCGGGAGTAAATACGCTTTCATCCGCCAGAATTGGTGTGGTAGAATGGGCTGTGACATACTGCATGCCGTATAGATCATGGGCAGCAACCGGCTGTTCAATCAGCTCGATATCCAGGCCCAGATCTTCCATCCGGGTTATAATGCGGACCGCTTCTTTGGGAGTCCAGCCCTGGTTGGCATCCACCCGTATGGCAATCTCCGGACCTGCCGCCAAACGGATTCTGCTAATACGTTCAACGTCTTTCATGCCGTCTTTTCCAACCTTTACTTTCAGGATATGATACCCGCGGTTAATGGCTTTAAGGCTGTCCTGTACCATAACTTCTATGGGGTTTATGCTGATGGTAATGTCTGTTTCAACTTCCTTTCCTGCACCCCCGAGTATCTGATAGAGTGGGCTGTGGAGGCTTCTGGAATAAAGATCGTATACTGCCATATCCACAGCTGCTTTAGCGGATGAATTATTCAGGATGCAGGAATGGAGTACATGCATGATTTCCTCAATATTGTCTATATCCATGTTAGTGATGGCGGGGGCTATAAAATCCCGGATAGCACAACGGATAGAGCCTTTGGTATCTCCGGTTATCACGGCAGTAGGAGGTGCCTCTCCAAAACCGGTTTCTCCGGTATCCGTATGGATGGCAATGATAATGTCATTAACGGAGTTAACGGTGCGCAGAGCAGTCCTAAAGGGCTTAACAAGCGGAATATCTGTTTCCAGAATATCAATTTTTGAAATTTTTATGGTTGATTCCTCCTTTAAAATGATGGGACATTAGAGTGTCAGGATACTGGTACTACAGCGAATGTTTTATAGGGTTCTATTAAATGAATTATATTTGGGTTTAGTTGAGTAAGGACGCTTTGTAGATGGAGGTAGTGTACGGAAAGAGAAGGGGGCGGACCAGGACATTGGTTTGGAAGGCTTGCCGCAGAACTGGCATTTTCTAACCTTCCCGAAGCCCTTTTTGGCGGCAAGCTGACGGAGTCCATATCAGTTTCCCACCCCCATCTTTTCGTACACTA
>UQCR01000061.1 GCA_900539655.1 uncultured Robinsoniella sp. | reverse complement strand
CCTCGATCCAGACCGGGGATCTGGTCAGCGAGACACTGGCTGCCTGTGAAAGGCTTGCACTGGGACAGCCCCTGGATACAAAGAGTACCCTCTTTGACGGACAGACGGAAATTCCCTATATTGCTATTGAAGTATATCCGGTCACACAGGAAACAATAAAGGATACGGTTATTGCGGATGGATTTCATTTAGAAGAGGATATCTACAATTGAGGCGTAAACCTTCGGGAAATAGGGCGGCTGAAAGGGCATACCGAAACAATTGAGTCTGGAATGGGGATGCATTGGTTTTTGTGCCGCTTTTTACCCGAATAAAAGAGCAAGGTTTTACTCTGTACAAGCAAAAGATTCTATTGTTAAATGTGCCCTTCATTTGCTAATATAATAATGAAAAAAGGTAAACATTCACAGTGCTGTTTGTTTAGCATCAAAATTTTAAAAGGAGGGTATTTGTATAAAGTTTATAAAAATTACTTTAAAAAAGAAAAAAATATAAGCAATATGTTCCGCCTGAAAGAAAGGCGGTTTTATCAGAGCATTTTTTCATAATATGTGGTAATTTTTATTAAAAAGAAACTGATTAACTATCAAAAGAGGCTAACAGCCTTAAATAATTAAAAATCATATGGAGGATAAAAATATGAAAAGCAAAGTATTAAGTTTTGTTATGTCGGCAGTATTGGCACTGGGATTACTCACCGGATGTGGTGCAGGAGGAAAGACTGAAAAGGCAAATGATACGGCTGCGGCTACGGAAACTCAGGCTAAGGCTGATTCTGAAAAAACGGCTGCAGAAACTCAGGCGGCAGAGGAAAACACTACAGCAGCAGATGATCAGAAATCAGATGGAAATGTACAGGTGGGAATTGTTTTACCAACTAAAGATGAACCAAGATGGCTTCAGGATCAGAAGCAGTTTGAAACGATTCTGGGAGATGCAGGATTCAGCAATCAGGTATTATTCAGCCAGGGATCTTCGGCAACAGAGAAAACAAATGTTGAGACTTTAATTTCCCAGGGAATAGAAGTACTTATCATATGTGCACAGGATGCATCGGCAGCAGCGGCAAGTGTTGAAGAAGCAAAAGCAGCAGGCGTAACCGTAATTGCTTATGACCGATTGATTACCGGAACAGATGCAGTGGATTACTATGTTACTTTTAACAGCTTTGCAGTTGGAGAAGCTCAGGGACAGTACTTAATTGACAATGCGCCGGAAGGAAAGGATATTCCCCTTTATTTATACGCAGGAGCAGCAACAGACAACAATGCTTTCATTTTCTTTGAAGGTGCATGGAGTGTGCTGCAGCCGAAAATCGCCGATGGTACATTCAAGATTGCTAATTCCCAGGAAGCAGAAGGATTAAAGGATAAAGCAGAACTGACCAGAGATGAGCTGGGCAAGATTATCGGCCAGGTTACTACTGATTGGGACTTCAATGTAGCAAAATCAAAAGCAGAGGCAAACCTTACCAGCGCTTCAGCAGATGTAAAAGGTGATGTATTGGTTCTTGCACCAAATGATGGAACCTCCCGCTCCATTGCAGATGTATTTGCAACAGACAAAGAAGTGACCAATTATGTAATTACCGGACAGGATTCAGAGCAGGCGTCCATTCAGTACATTATTGATGGAAAACAGTCTATGACGGTATTCAAAGATACCAGAACACTGGCAGCAGATTCCGTTGAGATGGCAGTTGCAATCTTAAAGGGAGAGACACCTGTAACAGATGTTAATTATAATAATGAGGTAAAGGAAGTCCCGGCGAAAGAAACGCCAATCGTAGTGGTAACAAAGGAAAATGTGAAAGAAGTATTGATTGATTCCGGATACTACTCAGAAGCAGAATTTACAGGATTATAGAACTATTAGCTTTTAAAGGACGAAAGGGGCGGTTGTGATTTTGATCAGCGCCCCTTTTCGCCGGCCTGATTACAGGCACTTAGAAAGGAGGAAGAGCGTGAACGAATATATATTGGAAATGAAACATATCACAAAAGAGTTCCCGGGTGTGAAGGCATTAAATGATGTGAATTTCAAAGTAAAGCGAGGGGAAATTCACTGTCTTGTGGGAGAAAATGGTGCCGGAAAGTCCACCTTGATGAAAGTTTTATCCGGTGTTTTGCAATATGAATATGGTACTTATTCAGGAGATATCATTTTTAACGGAGAAGTCCAAAAGTTTAAATCTATTGCTGACAGCGAGGAAAAAGAAATAGCGATTATTTATCAGGAGTTGGCGCTGATACCAGAATTAAGTATCTATGAGAATATTTATTTTGGTCATGAACTCATGAAAGGAAAACGGATTGACTGGAATGAAACGATCGTAAAAGCAGATGAAATGCTGAAGAAAGTAAAGCTTAACGCAGACCCTTCTATGAAAGTCAAAGAATTAAGTGTCGGGAACCAGCAGCTGGTGGAAATAGCTAAAGCACTCAGCAAAAATGTTAAATTATTGATTCTGGATGAGCCAACAGCGGCTTTGAACGAAGATGACAGTCAGAATCTCCTTGCACTGATCAAGGAATTAAAAAGCCAGGGTGTTACCTGTATTATGATCTCCCACAAACTGAGGGAAATTACAGCTATTGCAGATACAATCACCGTTTTAAGAGATGGGGCAACGATCTGTTCCATGGATGTGGCAGATCAGCAGATTTCAGAAGCGGAAATTATAAAACATATGGTAGGCAGGGAAATCGAACATATCTACCCTGCCAGGGAAAAGCATGAAATTGGTGAAATTTCCTTAGAACTTAAGAACTGGACCGTGGATGATCCGTCGAAAGGAAAAGAGATCTTACATGATATCAGCCTGAATGTCCGTAAAGGTGAAATAGTAGGGCTTCAGGGTCTGATGGGGGCGGGAAGAACAGAACTGGCTATGAGCATATTTGGCAACCCCTCGGGATATAAGGTGACAAAGGGCGAACTTTACATAAATGGCAAACAGTGTAGATTTAAGAATCCAAGAGAAGCGATTCAGGAAGGGCTTGCCTACGTTTCAGAGGACCGTAAAGGAAATGGTCTGATTCTAATACAGGATATTAAGTTCAATATTTCCATAGCCAATTTAAAGGAATTGACAGAGGGACTGGCGATTAATGAAAATAAAGAAATCCAAATGGCTAATTCATTCCGGGAGTCCATTAATATCAAAGCACCTTCCATAGAACAGAAGACCGGAAAGTTAAGCGGTGGAAACCAGCAGAAGGTACAGCTTGCAAAATGGATTTTTGTAAATCCCAATGTTTTGATTCTGGACGAACCTACAAGGGGAATTGATGTGGGAGCGAAATTTGAGATTTACTCATTAATGAATAAGCTGGTAGAACAGGGAATGAGCATTATTATGATATCGTCTGAACTGCCGGAGGTACTGGGAATGAGTGACCGGCTTTATGTAATGTCGGAAGGCAGGATTACCGGGGAGCTTATTGCGGAAGATGCAGACGAAGAAAAGGTTATGGAGATGGCAATTAGATCATAGGAGGTTGAAGGAATGAAGGAAAAGAAAGAAAAGCAAGGGTTGGGGAAAGAAATTGTTTCCCTGTTAAAAGCAAATATCCGTGATTATATGATGTATATTGCATTAATTTTAATTATGGGGTTTTTTACATTTAAAACGAACGGTGGATTTATCACAGCCAGGAACTTAACCAATCTCATCAATCAGGCAGGATATGTGGCTGTATTGGCAATCGGAATGACGATTATTTTGATATTAAAGCACATTGATTTGTCGGTGGGCTATGTAGCAGGATTCTGCGGAGCGGCAGCAGCAATTTTAATGACCAGATATCTGATAAATGAATGGGCTGCAATCCTTCTGGTGCTGATACTGGGACTGGCAATTGGATTATATCAGGGCATTCTGGTAACAAAAGTGGGGGTTCCGGCATTTGTTACCACATTGGCGGGAATGTTTATCTTCCGTGGACTACTTAATCTGTTCTTACAGGAATCGGGAACTATCATTGTACCAAATGCAGGCTTTAATGCCTTATCAAATGGTTTTATTCCCGATCTGCCTTTTGGTACCGAAATTCATCTGCTGACCCTGCTGATAGGGGTAGTAGCCGTGATCATCATGATTTTCTCCCAGCTAAAGAGCAGAAAAAACAAACAGCAGTATAACTTTCCGGTTATTTCAACACCTATTTTTGTATTTAAACTCATCTTTCTTTCCGTTATTATTATGCTCATTATCTATGTGCTGGCAAAGTATAGCGGACTTCCCTGGACTGCTGTAATCGTAGGAGTGGTGTTGCTTGGATATAATTATGTATTAACGAAAACCAGGCTTGGACGGTATATTTATGGAATCGGAGGAAATGAGCAGGCAGCGGAACTCTCCGGAATAAATGTAAAAAGAGTGACTTTGTTTGCTTTTTGCTCTATGTCCGTATTAGCGGCCCTGGCAGGAGTACTCTATACTTCGAGATTACAGTCGGCAACACCAACGGCTGGACTGGGATTTGAAATGGATGCAATTGCATCGTCTTACATTGGAGGCGTGGCAGTCAGCGGCGGTGTCGGCAGGGTGACGAATACCATGATTGGAGCATTGGTAATCATGTCCCTGACCAATGGCATGAACCTGATGGGGGTTGATATTTCTTATCAGTATGTAGTAAAAGGGATTATTTTCATTACTGCTGTAGCGTTTGATGTCAGAACAAGGGCAAAAGGAAGATAGGTTAAAATCCGGAACGCAAAATCTTGCTGTTTGAGGGCAAAAGATTCCATTGTGAAAATGGTATATATATTGCTAATATTATACACAACACATGGTATATTTTAACAAATATTACTTGTACCAAACGAGGCAATGCAGGAACACGTTGAGGGTTTTTATGAAAAAGAAGGAGGAAACATGAGTAAAACAAACCGTTTAAAGCATTTAGGAAACAGGCTGGTAGCAGTAGTGTTGTCTATTGTAATGATAGCTTCGCTGCTGGGCAATTTTGCACCTGTAGAGGTACAGGCGGCAACAGTTGGACTTGGCAACATGGACAACTATACCGAAGACGGAAATATTTTGTTGTTTAACACAGGAAAAGACCAGGTGATGGTGGAGTTATGCACCGACCGTACGGTACGGGTGCAGCTGTCTGAAAGCGGAGCGGATGGATACCGTCCCGCCAATGCTGAATACTATATGGTTCAGAAAAATGAATGGCCGGCAGTTAACAGGTCGGTTACCCAGGAAGACGGTGTGATATCTGTTAAAACGGAAGCCATGGAAGTACGGATCAATCAATCACCTCTTCGTATCGGTATGTATGACCTTGAGGGGAACCTGTTGTCAAAAGACACAGATGAAACCGGTATGTATACGGATGGAGACAAGGTAGGCGTAAAAAAGACGGAAGGTACAGAGAATGCAGGAGGAATCTTTGGGTTTGGGTCAGGCGATCATGGACGCAGATCAAATCTGAACCGCTACGCATCTGATTTTAATGAATTTTCCATGTCACATGGACGCCTTATAGCACCTTTCTTTATGAGCACCGTAGGCTATGGCATATTTTTGAACACCATCGAGAAGGATACGGTATTTTATAAGCAGGGGAGCGGATTTCAGACCACAGGCTACCTGGATTACTTCTTTATGTATGGACCTGATTTCAAGACGATTCTCAACGAATATGCGGAAATCACCGGTCGTATGGAGATGTACGGAAAGTGGGCTCATGGGTTTATGCTTTCCAAATATGGAAATGACAATGCCACACAGGCGGAATTTTCCCAGTGGATTCACAGGCTGAGGGACGAAGGATATCCCACCGACAGCTATGTTTTCGACTATGGATGGCGCGGTGATGTGGCAGACAACGGCGGCAATCAAACCGGTGCCGGTGAAAAATGGGGAAAGCAGATGTGGAGCAACGATATCGTAAAATTCCCCGATATTGACAGTATGTTTCAGGAGGCACGGGATATGGGCATTCGTGTGGGACTGCACAACAATGCCGGTACCCCTGAGGCCAAGGGCGGAAAAAATCTGCACATCGATGATGATGAGTGGGTACAGTCTTACATGGACAGCGTGATTACCACCGGCTATGGTGACTGGTTCTGGCCGGATGAGTTTGATGTACTGGGAAGCAATACTGCTCCTACATTCTCTTCCCTGGGCGCTTATGAGGCATGGAAAGAGTATACCGAGGACTCCCGTCCCATGTTTGTAACCAGGGGAAGCTATGCGGGCCAGCATTTTGCTACAGCGTGGTCCGGAGATATTAATAATACCTCCAGTGAGCTGGTTAATCAGATTGGTTTCAGCATTGACGCAGGGCTTGTGGGCTACTGGTCTACCTCTCATGATTTAGGCGGCTTTATGAAAAAGCCAAGTGATACGCTGTATACCCGCTGGGTATCGGAGTTTGGTGCGTGGAACGGCATCATGCGTGCTCATGGACATGATGGACGCGAGCCCTGGCTGTACAGCAAGACTTCCCAGGATACGCTGAAACAGAACCTGGAAATCCGCTATGCACTGTACCCCTACCTGTATACGATGGCGTGGCAGGGCTATAGTGAAGGTGTTCCAATGATGCGGGCAATGCTGTTGGAAGACGACAGCCAATATAATCCGGATGCCTGGAATCTGAACAAACAATATTACTTTGGAGACTGGTTCCTGGTAGCTCCGGCTGCTGAAGAGACGGACACTGTGGTTCAGGTCTGGCTGCCTCCCAATACAACCTGGTATGAATATTATACAGGAGAGCGTTATGAAGGCGGCGAGAATGGCAAGACAATTACCGTTGCTGCAGCTCTGGAAGAAATCCCGGTGTTTGTAAAAGCCGGAGCTATTGTTCCAATGGGTCCTGATGTAGATTATGCGGATGAAAAGCCGCTGGATCCCCTGACGCTTGATATTTACCCAAAGGGAACTACCACCTATACGCTGTATGAAGATGATGGACTGTCCCGTGAATACATAACCAAAGAGGCTTACAGCACCACCACCTACACCAGCGTGCAGGAGGGAAACAATATTTCCTTCCAAATTGATGCCCGGGTAGACCACAATCCCGAAGAGTACAAACCAGACGATCGGTCTTACAACTTAAAGTTTAACCACCTGAAGGTAGTGAGGGGGGTAAAATTAGACGGCGAAAATCTGCCAAAGCAGAACAGCCTGGAGGATTTTAATGCAGCCCAAAAAGGCTTTTGGCTGAACGATGCAGATAATACCCTGTATGTGAAAGTTCCGGATACTGGTAAAGCAATGAATATAGTGTTGGATTCGGACGGTCTTGTATTGCCTGAAGAAGGCGAAGATAATCAGGGGCTGCCTCCTCAGCGTGTGGAAAGCGGTACCCTGGTGGAGCTGGAGGATCAGACATTCCTGCCCGTAGCTGGCGGACAAGTGGTTAAGGATACAGAATGGAAAGGCTACACCGGAAGCGGATTTGTGAAAGGATTTAAGATGGTTGGAGATGCGGTGGAATTCCGTGCCAACGTAGTAAAAGGCGGTACCTATGATTTAACGTTTAGGGTGAACTGCGGCAAAAAGAACAGCGCGCAATATGACAATACTCCCCGTACCGGTGGATTGTATCTAAATGGTGAGAAAAAGGCGGACCTGTCATTTGAAGTGACGCCTACCTGGGGCGACAGCAAAACCAAACAGGGTGACTGGCGTGAGTATAAGATTGAGGGTATCAAGCTGAATACCGGTGTGCAGACCGTCAGGATCAGTGCGGAGGGAAGCAACGCCGGCAACTACAACCTGGATTCGCTGAAATTCACCAGACTGGATACTTCCATTCCTGCTTTCCAGCCTATCCCGGCAGAGAAAAATGCCCATTTGGAATACATGACACTGGAGACAGGCGGAGAGGTTCCCGTGATCAAAGCTGTGACTGACGGAGCCTGGGCGCAGTTTGATGAGGTGACCGGTGAAAATAAGGCAGGGGTAGAACTGAAGTTAAAGAGTACTACCGGCGGCAGTATTATCATATATGAAAACGGCGTGGGTGATAAGATTTTAGCAACGGTGGCACTGCCTGATGACGGAGAATGGCATACTATCCGTGTAGAAGGCAAAAATACCGACGTACCGGAGAGTAATATTTTCCTTGAGTTTAAAGCACCGCAGGATGAGTCACTGGACTGCGAGATGGAATGGTTCCGGTTTATGCGAAGTGCAGATGCATTTAGCACGGTTAAAGCGGTTACTGCGGCAGAAAGAAGCGGTATAAATGTCCATTCTTCCGGAAGCTATCTGGTAAATATTGAATCGGGTGACTGGGCTCGGTTTGACGATGTAAACTTTGGCGAAGGCGGCGTACAGACGGTAGCAATGAATGTGACCAGTGGACGTCCGGGAGGAACGGCACAGTTCTATATCGACAGTATGGATGAAGAAAACAAAATTGCAGAGGTGGAGATTACCAACACCGGAGGCTGGAGCAACTTTAAGGACTTTACTGCAGATTGTGCGGATGCAGCAGGCATTCACACGGTATATATTAGATTCTCTGTGGATACGAAAGATTCTGTCTGCGACTTTATGTCCTTTAAATTTATAAAGAACAAGCTGGGGGTTGCTGCCCGGGTAGAAGGCGGAAATGCCACTGTTCAAATCAGTGAACCCTATACCGCACCTGGACAGGATGTAGTATTCCAGGTAGGCGGCATTGACAAAAGTACGGAGATTGAATCAATTGAGGTAACTGACGCGACAGGAGCGGTTGTTCCTTTTCGGGAGGTGGCAGCGGGCAGTCGCTATTCCTTAACCGTACCACAGGCCATTCCAGCCACCATATTAGTAAAACTCAGGGATAAACCTACGGTAATCAATCCGGGAGATGTGTTCGAGTTGGAAGATGGCAAAGGTATTACCAACGACAGCAATACCGCTCTGCGGACAGACACGGAGTGGAAAGGTTATACCGGAACGGGATATGTTGCCGGTTTTAAAACCGAAGGTCAATATGTTCAGGTTTTAGCAGATGTAAAAGTTCCGGGTATCTATGATCTTGAAATAAATGTAAACAATGGTAAAAAGAACAGCCCACAGTATGACAGCACTCCGCGTACCGGCGGATTGTATGTGGACAATGAAAAAATAGCAGATCTGGCATTCCCTGTAACCGACACCTGGGGTGACAGTAATAAAAATGGCGACTGGCGTATTACGCAGGTGAAGGGTGTAGCTCTGAAGGCAGGCAAGCAAACCATCAGAATCCGTGCCGAAGGCAGCAACGCGGGTAATTACAACCTTGACAGTGTCAAGTTCGTACTCGTTCAGCCGGAGGTGGAGAAATACACCGTAACCTATGTAGCTGAAGCAGGCGGATCTATTGATGGAACAGCAGTTCAGGTAGTAGAGTCAGGTGCAAATACCACTGCAGTAACCGCAGTTGCACACAGCGGATATGAGTTTGTGATGTGGAGTGACGGCAATAAAAATGCACAGCGTTTTGAAACCAATGTGCAGGAAACCCAGACGCTGACCGCAAGATTTAAAGAGATAGCAAAAGACATAACGATTACTGTCCGTTCGGAAGACGAAGCAGCAGGAACCGTATCCGGCGGAGGCATAGTTAAGGAAGGGGAAAAAGTAACCCTGAATGCGATTGCTCATGAGGGATATTCCTTTGAGGGCTGGTATCTGGAAGGAGTAAAAGTATCCGATGCATCCGTTTATGAAACTGAGGCGGCAGAAGATGCGGAATATACAGCAAGATTTATAAAAGATGCACCTGTTAAGGTAACGATTACAGTACAGTCTGAAGATGAGGCGGCAGGAACCGTATCCGGGGGCGGCAGTGTAAATGTTGGAGAAAAAGTAACGATAACAGCCACAGCTAATGAAGGCTATACATTTGAAGGCTGGTATCTTGGAGAAACAAAGGTGTCTGACCAGGCGGATTATGAACTGGAGGCAGAGGAAGATGCCGTATTTAATGCCCGTTTTACCAAAAATGCGGTACAGCAGGTGACGATAACCGCTGAAGCAACAGAAGGCGGAACGGCAGAAGGAACTGCAACCGTAGACATTGGAACGAAGGTTACACTTACCGCTACGGCCCATGAAGGTTATGTATTCGAGGGCTGGTATCTGGATAATGTCAATGTATCCAGGGAGACAGCGTATGAAGTGGAAGCCCGCGCGGATGCTGTTTATGCTGCGCATTTCACAAGGGAAGAAGAGCCACAGCCGGAAACAGTGAACATTACCGTGGAGGCACAGCCGGGAGGAACTGTAAGTGACAGCGGAACCGTTAATAAGGGTGAATTATTTACCATAACTGCATATCCAAATGAGGGATATCAGTTCACAGGCTGGTATCTGGAAGGTAAAAAAGTATCGGATAATTTAAGCCTGGAAGTGAAGGCAGAAGCGGATGCTGTATATACGGCATACTTTGAAGAAAAGCCAAAAGGAATGGTAACGATCCAGGTAGTGGCAAAAGCAGGCGGAACGGCAGCAGGCGGTGTTACTGCAGAGTATGGGACCACTGTGAAAATTCAGGCATTTGCACAAGAAGGATATGTATTTGAAGGCTGGTATATAGGAAGCTTGAAAGTTTCATCACATCCGGAATATACAATAAATGCGTTACAGAATACGGTGTATACTGCAAATTTTGTTAAGAAAGAAGCACCTAAGCCACAAAGAGTTACCGTTAATGTAAAAGCAGAGACAGGAGGTACAGCAACAGGCGGTCAGGTAGTGGATGCGGGAAGCAAAGTCAGTTTAACTGCAAAACCATCCTCTAAGTATACGTTTGAAGGCTGGTATCTAAATGGAAAGAAAGTTTCCACATCCGCAAAGTATACGGCGGCGGTTTATGAAAATGTAACTTATATTGCAAAATTTAAAAAGATTACAGCACCAAAAAGGGCATCCGGATTAAAGGCTTCAAATTTAAAAACAAACCAGATGAAGTTAACCTGGAATAAAATAAGCGGCGCGAAAGGTTACGAGTTAAGCCGTTACAACCCGGATAAAAACAAGTGGTATGTAGTAAAGACCACAAGCCAGAATAGCTATACCGTTAAAGGATTAAGATATGGAACTAATTACAAGTACCGAGTAAGGGCCTATACGGTATCCGGAAGTAAAAAGCTGTTTGGTAAATATTCAAAATACTTAAAAACAGCGACAACACCTAAAAAACCGGTACTTTCTGCGAAAGCGGGTTCCGGGACAAGCGTGAAGCTTTCCTGGAAAAAAGGAACAAAGGCAGATGGATTTGCCATTTATATGAAGACCGGAAAAGGTGCATTCACCAGAATTAAAAACGCATCTGCATCCAGTACTGGATTTACCAAGACAAAATTGAAAAAAGGAAAGGTTTATGAATTCAAGATGCGCGGTTACAAGAAGGTTGGAGATACTAAGGTATACGGAAATTATTCAAAGGTTCAAACAATAAAACTGAAATAAGATAATATTATATGTGACGGGCAGGGCAGCCGATTCTGAGTGATGAAAGAAATAGCTGCTCTGCTGTTTTGTAATATTGAAAGAACAGTTATGATAACACAAAAAAGTGATTGACATTAAAAAACTTCAGCGCTATAATTGTTTGTAACCAAACAGTTATAGCGTTAAACTTTTGTAAGAAAGGGATCGTAAATGAGAAAAAGAGATGTTGGACGTGAAATTCATGCACTTTCCAATTTGCTTGGACGCAGGATAGAAGCGGAGAAGAAGCAGCAGGGTATGCAGTACGTTACACCTGTGCAGACCTGGATCATAGGATATCTCCAGGATCATAAGGGGCAGGATATTTTCCAGAGAGATATTGAACGTGATTTTACGATTACCCGTTCAACAGTCACCGGAATACTAAAGCTGATGGAGAAGAACGGATTTATTTACAGGGTCAGCGTTCCCGAGGATGCCAGGTTAAAAAAGCTGATTCTAACGGAAACGGGAGAAGCGATGCATCAGGCGGTGAGGAAGCATATAGAAGATACGGAGCGCATGCTTGTCCAGGGATTTACAGAAGAGGAAGTAGAAACCTTTTTAAGCCTGATGGACAGAGTAAGAGTAAACCTTGAGACTCTTTAGACAGCCGGTGTGCGATTACCGTAAGAAACTGCGATTCCCCAGGTAAAACGGGATAAAGGATTCCTATAAGGAACATGCATCTGCGTGTTTCTTATATTTTGTCCATAATGTTTGGTTACAAACAGTATGTATACAAATTATTTGTGCACAAACAGATAATGAGGAGGTAAAAAAAGTGATAAAATTATTAATGAAAAGTATCCGTGAGTATAAACGGGATTCGTTACTGACTCCGTTTTTTGTATCACTGGAAGTCATAATGGAGGTTATTATACCTCTGCTTATGGCAATGCTGATCGACTATGGCATTGATGGGAAGAATCTGGGCTACATTTGGAGAATGGGAATATTCCTGGTGGTTTCTTCCATGATTTCCCTGTTGTTCGGCGCGCTTTCCGGAAAGTTTGCGGCAAGTGCTTCAGCCGGATTTGCAAAGAATCTGAGAAAAGACATGTATTATAATGTGCAGAATTTTTCATTTGCAAATATTGATAAGTTCTCCACGGCAAGTATTGTTACGAGGCTGACTACAGATATAACCAATGTACAGAATTCATATCAGATGATTATCAGACTGGCGGTAAGAAGCCCAATTATGCTGGTATTTTCCATGATCATGGCGTTTGGTATCAATGTCCGGATGGCATGTATCTTCTTATGTGCCATTCCTATTCTGGGAATTGGGCTTTGGGTGATTATGACAAAGGCACATCCCATATTTGAACGGGTGTTTTCTACTTATGATAAGTTAAACAATGTGGTACAGGAGAATCTTCACGGAATACGTGTAGTGAAGTCCTACGTTCGGGAAGAACATGAGGACGGGAAATTCAAAAAGATTTCCGGCAGCATTTATACCGATTTTTCCACGGCGGAAAAACTGCTGGCATTTAATATGCCTCTGATGCAGCTCTGTATGTATGCGTGTATGCTGCTGGTTTCCTGGTTTGGAGCAAGGTCAATTGTAGCTTCCGGCAATAATCCGGCGGCAGGCATGTCAACCGGTCAGTTAATGAGCCTGATTACTTATGCCATGCAGATATTAATGAGTCTGATGATGCTGTCAATGGTATTTGTTATGATTACCATGTCCAGAGCATCTGCCGAACGTATTGTAGAAATCCTCACGGAAGAAAGCAGCCTGAAAAATGGGGAACAGCCGGTCATGGAAGTAAAGGATGGTTCCGTAGTGTTCCGGGATGTTAATTTCAGTTATAAGAATGATAAAAATAAATTGTGCCTGAAAAATGTAAATCTTGAGATTAAGTCCGGAGAAACGGTGGGAATTATCGGAGGCACAGGCGCCGCAAAGACTACCCTTGTCCAGCTGATTCCCAGGCTTTACGATGTAACCAGCGGCAGTCTCCTGGTTGGGGGAATAGACGTGCGCAGTTATGATCTGGAGACCCTGAGGGATCAGGTAGCCATGGTATTGCAGAAAAATGTTCTGTTCTCCGGGACTATTAAGGATAATTTAAGATGGGGGAATGAGTCGGCTACGGATGAGGAACTGGTTCATGCCTGTAAATTAGCCCAGGCGGATGAGTTTGTGCAAAGCTTTCCCAACCAATATGATACTTATATTGAGCAGGGGGGCAGTAATGTGTCGGGAGGACAGAAGCAGCGGCTTTGTATTGCAAGAGCGCTTCTGAAAAAACCCAGGATATTAATTCTGGATGATTCCACCAGTGCAGTGGATACCAGGACAGATGCAATGATAAGAAAAGCATTCACAGAAGAAATCCCCGATACAACAAAGTTTATTATCGCCCAGCGTATCTCATCCGTACAGGATGCAGATAAAATTATCGTTATGGACGGAGGGAATATCCAGGATGTGGGTACCCATGAAGAATTGCTGGCAGGTTGCCATATTTATCGGGAAGTTTATGAATCACAAATGAAAGGGGGCGGGGAAGATGAAGCAGAACAGTCAGAATAAAGCCGGGAAAAAAACAATGGGAAAAGTAAATGGAAACGTGGTTAAGCGTCTCTTGTCCTACATAGGGCAGTACAAACTGCGTTTTGCATTTGTCCTTATCTGCATTCTGGTAAGTGCGCTGACCAGTGTTGCAAGCTCCCTGTATCTGGAAACGTTGATTGATGACTATATTACGCCCCTGTTGCTGGAGGCGGCACCGGTATTTACACCCTTATTAAGATCCATTTTATTTATGGGATGTATCTATCTGGCAGGTGTTGTGGCGACGCTGCTCTATAACCGCCTGATGGTGGTAATTGCACAGGGAATTCTTAAGGATATCCGGGATTCCATGTTTGAACACATGCAGACGCTACCCATCCGCTACTTTGATACCCATGCACATGGGGATATCATGAGCCATTACACAAATGATACGGATACCCTGCGTCAGATGATGGCGCAGAGCATCCCTCAGATGTTTTCTTCTCTGATTACCATTGTGTCCGTATTTTTTGCCATGCTGTTTACCAGCTGGCAGCTTACCATATTCGTACTGGTATTTGTATTTATTATGCTGATTGTGACAAAGTTTATCGCGGGAAAGAGCGGATACTTTTTTATCCGCCAGCAGTCGGCACTGGGCGGCTTAAATGGATTTATAGAAGAGATGATTAACGGTCAGAAGGTTATAAAAGTTTTCTGCCATGAAGAAAAGGCAAAGGAGGAATTTGACCAAAAGAACGAGGAGCTCTGCAGCGATGCCACCCAGGCAAACGCTTTTGCTAATATTTTAATGCCCATAATGGGGAATCTGGGGAACCTTCAGTATGTATTGATTGCTATTCTGGGCGGGACCATGGCGCTGACCGGAGTGGCGGGATTAAGCATTGGTGCCATTGCTTCATTTCTTCAGTTGAGCAGAAGCTTTGTAAATCCCATCAGCCAGATATCCAACCAGTTGAATATGGTAGTCATGGCACTGGCTGGCGCCGAACGTATTTTTCAGCTGATGGATGAAGAACCGGAAGTGGATGAGGGATATGTGACACTGGTCAATGCAGTTTATGACCAGGAAGGGAATCTGACAGAATCAGAAAAACGCACTGGGCTGTGGGCGTGGAAGCACCCCCATGGGGATGGAAGCTTAACTTATTCGGAGCTAAAAGGTGAGGTGAGGTTCTACGATGTGGACTTTGGATACAATCCGGATAAGATTGTATTACATAACATCACCCTCTATGCAAAACCCGGGGAAAAGGTGGCGTTTGTAGGTTCCACAGGAGCTGGAAAAACAACGATTACCAATCTGATTAACCGATTTTATGACCTGGCTGACGGTAAGATCCGCTATGATGATATTAATATTAATAAGATAAAAAAAGATGACTTGCGCCGTTCTCTGGGCATTGTATTACAGGATACCAATCTTTTCACCGGAACCATTATGGAGAATATCCGGTATGGAAAGCTGGATGCCACAGAAAATGAGGTGTATGAAGCAGCACGCCTGGCTAATGCAGACAGCTTTATCCAAAGGCTGCCGGATGGATATGACACCGTAATAACCGGAAATGGCGGCAACCTCTCCCAGGGACAGCGCCAGCTGATTGCAATTGCCAGGGCGGCAGTGGCAGATCCGCCGGTTATGATCCTGGATGAGGCTACCTCTTCTATCGATACCAGAACGGAATCCATTGTCCAGCGGGGAATGGACGGACTGATGCATGGAAGAACGGTATTTGTAATTGCCCACAGATTATCTACGGTACAGAATTCAGATGTGATCATGGTTCTGGAACAGGGGCGCATTATAGAAAGGGGAAGCCACGAGAAGCTGATTGGTGACCGGGGCAAATATTATCAGCTCTATACGGGAGCATTTGAGTTAGAATAAGGAGGATTTTATAAAAATAAACGCGAATATCATAAATGTGTAAAAAATACTCAAAAAATTGCAACGATAAATGCCATTTGCGAATGCTATAATGTCAAAGACAAGGTGAAAATTCGTATATAATCTGTACGATTTACACAAAACAAACCTTAAGAAGGAGGACATTATGGGCAAGAGAAGAAAGAAACTATTGAGCATGGCATTGGTTGTCGGTATGGTAGTATCCAATCTGTCTCCATATACGAATGTATTGGCGGCGGAACCGGAGCATGTGTCCCCGGGGAGTGCAGAAACTGTGGAGTTAAGTGAAGACCCCGGTGATGCACTGCCCCCAGGGACGGCAAAGGCAATTGAGGAAACAGAGTCAGACACAGGCATGGACAGCCAGTCGGTGACAGAAGCAGTGACAGAGGCAGTATCAGAGGCTGTACCGGAGACAGAGACAATCACAGAAACACAGCCGGTGGAGACAGAAGAAGAAACAGTGGGTGAAACCAAGACTCAGCCCAAGGAAGAAGCCGAAGCAGAACTTACAGAAGAGGCAGATAATAAAAATGCAAATGCAGTAAATAATGTGGATGTAAACGGACTGTTCGCAGAGTATTATACGACTTCCGGAAGCGGAAAGAATGTAAAGCTGGATGTACTGAAGTCAAAAGGAATCGATTACAATATTAATTATGGGGATTTAAATCCCAAGCTGATGCTTACAACGGGTCAGGACGATGCTGCCGGCATCCGCTGGAGCGGCAGAATCCGGGTGCCGGAAACAGCAGATTACACCTTCTACGGACTTGTGGACAATGGAATCAGACTGTGGGTCAATGGAGAGCAGCTGTTTAATTACTGGGACGGAAATTCCTGGGATGTAGCACAGACCAGTAAGGCTGTAACATTAGAAGCAGGAAAATTCTATGACATTAAAGTTGAATATTTTGATTATGAAGGGGGCGCTCATGCTACTTTATCATGGAGCAATAACAAAGGGCTAAAGGACAAGGCTACCATTCCCTCATCCGCATTTTACCTTCCGTCGAATTATAATGGAATTTATATCGGAAGTATTGACACTTCAGAAGCGAACCTGAAAGAAGGCGAAGACTTTAAAGGGGATGTAACGGTAAATGGCTTTGGACTGGATCAGGTGGAGCGTTTTGAGATTGTTAAAACTACCGGCGAATCCCTGAAGACTCCGGTATATGCCGATGTAACTTCAAAGAAAAATGAAGAAGCAAAAATTGTAATTCCAAATATGGAAACCGGTACATACAAGCTGAAAATCATACAGAGCAATACGGCTGTGATTTCAAAGGGACTTATTATTGTAAAACCGGGAACCGATGAAGTAAGTACAAGGACAGAACGCCCCAGGGCAGACTGGGAAAGAGATTCCTATGTAAACTTAAACGGAATCTGGGAATTTGACTTTGACACAGATGAAGAAGGAAAAAATGCAGGCTGGTTTAAACCGGATCAGGAATTCTCAAGATCCATTAACGTACCTTTCTGCTGGGAATCCTCTTTAAGCGGCATTAGTGACCCGGATTATAAAGGACAGGCTTGGTATAAGAAAACAGTAAATGTAGACAAATCCTGGGAAGGTAAGAAAATCTTCTTAAAATTTGGAGCAGTAGACTGGAAATGCAAACTCTGGGTAAACGGAGAAGAAGTCGGTGAACATATTGGCGGATACAGCGCATTCGAAATGGATGTCACCGAATATATGAACGTTGGGGAAGACAACGTAGTAACCCTTTGGGTAGAGGATAAGGGAAGCTACGGCGATGACAGCTATCCGGCATTAATTGGAAAACAGGGCAGAAACGCTCCCTGCGGATATATCCATACAAGCGGAATCTGGCAGACAGTAGGTATGGAAGCCAGAAGTGCAACTTACCTGGACAATGCCAAAGCCGTATCGGATATTGACAATGCAACGGTAACTTATGACCTGGATGTAACCACAGACAAAGACCAGACACTTACGGTGGAATATGATTTCGCAAGTACCGTATACGACATGGATAATGATGTGGATATTCCTACCGGCTCTGTAGTAGAAGGAAGCCAGGAGATTCAGGTGGAATCCGGCGCCAACTCGGTAGAACTATCTCCTATTGCCATTGCAAACCAGAAACTCTGGAACTATGATGATCCAAACCTTTATCAGGGTACTCTTACCGTCAAAGACGTGGACGGCAATGTGCTGGATGAACTTTCCACTTACTTTGGGCTACGTAAGGTAGAGGCTAAGTATTACAATGAAGATCTGGGTGTAAAATATATTTACCTCAATGATGAACCTGTCTATATGTCAGGGCTTCTGGACCAGGGCTTCTGGGAAGAGGGAATCTATACCGCACCATCGGAGGATGCTTTAAAATATGATATTCTGGCTATGAAAGAAGCCGGATTCAATATGATCCGTAAGCATCTGAAGATCGAAGATCCGCTGCAATACTACTGGTGTGATAAATTAGGTATGATGGTATGGCAGGATATGCCCCATGCCACAGCTATGGTACCGTCCAAAGAAGGCGGAGAGGCGCTTGGAAGAAAATACTACGAAGAATGCCTTGATGCTGCAATGGAAATGAATTATAACCATCCGTCAATTGTCTCCGTTATGCTGTTCAACGAAACCTGGGGACTGTATGCCGCATATAATGACAACGGCAAAAACCGTAATGTGAAAGCATCTGACGGAAAGAGTACGGCTGAATGGGTAGAATATCTGTACAACAAGACAAAAGGGGCTTACCCGAATATGCTGATTGAGGATATGAGTCCCTGCAACAGTGATCACGTACAGCCGTCCGACCTGAATACTTACCATATGTATCCAAAGTCCTATGACGGTACAGTAGGCGATGTTGAAAACAGGGTAAACAATGCATATGTAGGTTCAGAAAATAACTATAAGTTTGGATATAAGCAGGATGGAGATCCGCTTCTGAACAGTGAATACGGCGGTGTTGCTGCATATGACGGCGATTACGACATCTCTTACTGCTTCAAGTATATGACGGACATTCAGAGAAGATATGAAAAGCAGAGCGGTTTTGTGTATACGGAGCCATTTGATGTAGAGTACGAACGCAACGGTATCTTAACTTATGACAGACAAATGAAAATCTTTGGCTATGACGAAGTAGCCTATGGCGGAGATATGGGAATCAAAGATCTGGTTCAGGAGACTTATATCGGAATCGTAGAAAACCCGATTAAAAATGTAAAACCGGGTGCAAAGATCAAGACAAAGATTATGGCAATGAGCTGGACAAATGATGTGCCGGAAAATACCGTGGTAAAATGGCGTTTCGATGGAACAGACATCTATGGAAACAATATCAGCACTGACCTTGCCGGTACACTGGGAATGGATATCATACCTTATGAAAAGGCAGAAGCAAGCCTTTCCTTCCATGCACCTGCCCAGGCTTGTGTAGGAACTTTAACCGTATGGATTGAAGGACCGGATGGAACAAAAATTGCGAAAAACTTTACCAATATCGTAGTTGCAGACCCATCAAGCGATAATAAAGAAATGGTTCTGGATAATGGCAAAGGTTCCATCACCATGAAAGCAGCTGTAAATGACCGCAAGATGGTAACTACAAAAGGAACCGGCAGCCAGGATTACAGCTACACCTTGCCGGAGAACTTTAATCTGGATTCCTTAAATGGCATGAAGATTATTGCAGAGGCATCTTCCTATAAAGGAAAGATAGGAACCGATAAAAACCATTCTTCTTACAGCTCCGAATTCAGCCAGACGGCAGAAGGCAGAGCAGTGGCATCTGATATGACCGTTTCTGTAAACGGCGTAGAGATTGACACCGTTTACCTTCCGGACAATCCAAGAGATATGAGAGGAACCCTTTCTCTGAATGCTCCTTATAACGGTGCAACCAGTGCGGGAGACTTTGGTTATCTGGTAAACTTAAGCGTATCCAAGGAAAAACTGGCTGAAATTAAAGCTGCTATGGGTGATAGTAAAGTAATGAAAGTTACTTATGCAGTAAAAGCGGATGCAGCAAATCAGAACGGACTTCGTATTTACAACTCCGTTTACGGAAGATATGCTGTAAATCCAACCATTATTTTAAACCCGGAAGATATTGAAAAAGCAGATCAGGTAACGGCAGTTAAAAATATTAAGACAACCTCTGGTAATTACAGTGCAGAAGGCGTATTATCCGGCAATTCCAACCTGACAGTAAGAACAGAAGAGAAGGAAGGATATATCATCGCCCTTGCAAACGGAGGAAGCAAAATTACCGTTACAAATAAAAAGACAAATGAGGTAATTGGAGAAGCAGCAGAACTGGCGGCAGGCGCCCATCACGTAAAAGTAACCTTATTTGATGAGCAGATCCGTGTATTTGCAGACAATAATCCGGAAGCAGTTATCAATGTTTATGACAGAAGCGGCTTTACCGGAGGAATCACGGTTAATGCATCCAGAACAAATCCGGTATCCGATCTAGTGGTTTCACCAGAGTCTTATGAAGCAGTTAAGACTGAAGTTGACGACACGGTAAAAGACGTTGAAGTATTGGATGATTTCAGCGATGCTGATTATACAAAACGTTATGAAGTCATGGGCAATGCCTGGAATGGAAACGTGGTAAACGGCGCACTGAGTATGAGCGCTTCTGATCAGGGAGATAAAATAATTATGAAGGATGTCTCCATGTCAGACGGTATCTACGAAATGGATATAAAAGTAACTAATTCATCAGAAACACACGGAAATGTAGGATTTGTATTCCGTTCTTCCAACTATAATTTGGGTCCGGATGGTGCAAATGGATATTACGCAGGCATTGGCGACCGTTATATACAGCTTGGACGCATGAACCAGGGCTGGAAAGAGCTTGCAAAAGTTACGGTACCGGAGTTAATTGTAGGAAGTACGCATACCTTGCGTGTCGCTGTATTTGGCTCCAGAATTCAAATCTATGTGGATGATGCTGCAGTACCATATGTAGATATTAATGATTCTACCTACCTGGAGGGCGGCGTGGCTGTCAGAGGATACCGGGTAGCAGCAACTCTGGATAATATTCATGTGGCAAGCATTCCTCGTTATAGCAGCACATTTGAAAAAGGCAGCGATGAATGGGAAGCAAATGGAAACTGGAAGACTGTAGACGGTGCATATACCTCAGGTTCTAAGGGAGCATACTCCCTCATCGACAGTAATAAAATAAAAGACGCCTTGTTTGCAGCAGATGTGAAACCGGGAACGGAAGATTCTGTAACAGCCCTGTTGCTGCGTGCAGTAAGCAGTTCCACAGGAATCAGCGGATATCAGCTGGTTGCAGATGCCAAAAATGACAAAGTTCAGATTGTAAAATCAGAAAAAGGCAAAACAACTGTTCTGGCAGAAACCGGCATGCGTCTTCAGGCAGGCAAAACCTACCGCTTAACGGTAGAAATGCAGGGTTCTGTTATCAAAGCTTATAAAAATGACAGCAGAGAAGCGCTCGTTATCGCAGAGGATACTGCATTTACCGCAGGGCAGATTGGCATTATGAATGTCAATGGCACCACATCCATTGATAATGCAGCAGTCAATAACCAGTTTATTGACGGAGAATTAATGAAGCCGGCAGATCCGAAAGCTCTGGATGAAATCATTGCAGAAGCCGGGAAAGTGGATGCAGCGAAATACACGTCAGATTCTTATAACAAGATGAAGACGGCTCTGGATGCAGCACTGGATGCAGACCGTTACGATCAGGATGAAATTGACAAGGCGGTTTCGGATCTGAGAGAAGCAATTAACCAGCTGGTATTAAAACCAATTGACCTGACGGTATTGAACAGCAAAATTGCAGAAGCAAAGAAATTAGACCCGGCTAAATACACGGCAGATTCCTATGCCAGAGTAAAAACAGCCCTGGCAGCGGCAGAGGCAGTGAATAAAAAGGATCAGGCAGCAGTAGATGCAGCAGCAAAAGCGTTAAGCGATGCCATTGCACAGCTGAAAACAAAACAGGCAGATCTGGGTGCATTAAACCAGAAGATCGCAGAAGCGAAAAAACTGGATGCAGCAAAATATACGGCTGATTCTTATGCTAAAGTAAAAACAGCTCTGGCAGCAGCAGAAGCAGTCAATAAAAATGACCAGGCAGCAGTAAATGCCGCAGTTAAGAACTTAAGTGACGCTATAGCCCAGCTCAGGGTAAAGCCGGTCGTACCGGCGGTACCAAAGAAAAACGCTGTTTATACCGTTAACAGCCTGGTATACAAAGTAACAAAATCTTCATCGAAATACGGAACCGTAAAAGTAATGAAAGCTAAGAAAAAATCTTATACTTCTATCAGTGTTCCAAAGACTGTAAAATTAAATGGCTATACCTTTAAAGTTACAGAAATTTACAAGAATGCATTTAAAAATAATACGAAATTGAAGACAGTGAAGATTGCAGATAACGTAAGCAAAATTGGTTCCTATGCATTTGCGGGCTGCAAAAAGCTGAAGTCTGTTACGATTGGTAAAGGGCTGAAAAGTATTGGAAGCAAAGCATTCTATAATGACAAAGTATTAAAGAGCATTGTAATTAAATCAACAAAGGTTAATAAGGTTTACAGCAAAGCATTTAGCGGAATCCATAAGAACGCTTATATTAATGTGCCGAATAAAAAGGCATCTGATTATAAGAAAACTTTTAAAAATGGTGGACAGGCTAAGACAGTAAAGATTAAATAGGATAACGGACCGCCCGGGTTTTAGACTTCGGGCGGTCTTTTGCTATTGATTGGCAAACATCGTAAAATAAAATGGGTGTGCAGCCCAAATATAACGGAATGGATATACCCAGGTCCGATTGAGTTTAATTCAGTCGGGCATTTTGTGTTCATAGCCTTTGCCGCCGCTCTGATTCCAATCGGTTGTATCTTCACAAACTTCATGTTATAATCGGAAAATACAAAAGGGATTTGGGGGATCGGGGATGTTTACTGAAAAGAAAAGCCGTTTACAATTTACATATTACAGAAGTTTTTTATTACTGATTGTAATACCTATTTTATTTATTATCATTGGGTCATTTGCAATAGTCAGGACAATGATGCTGCGGTCCGCCACAGAAAAAATCGAACTGGTTCAGGCAAATGTGGGTAAAACTCTGGAAGAGGAAATAGATAATGTCTCCATGCGCCTATCCCATCTATGCAATGTAAACAACAGTGATGTACTGGCATTGGCGGCGAAGACAGATGATACCAATGCATTTAATAAATATAACTTCGAGAAGATCTTGCGGGAAACCTTTAATTATATGATGATCCCAAGTGATGATATGCTGGCATCCGTATTCTATATGGTCAGCGGGGACAACACTTATATCAAGGATGACCTGGTGATTCCACAGGCAGAAATTAAACAGTCAAAGTGGTACCAGCAGGCGCTGTCGAACAAGAATAATGTCTGTATAGGCAGTTATTCATCTAAAGTCACCTATTCTCTGAAAACGAAATATCAGTTTACCGTTGCAGCAGGACTGTCCCCGGATAATATTCTGGACAGAACTAATAAGATAGAGATGGCAACCCTCTTTATACAGTCAGAAATCGGGAATATGATGCGGGAATATAACAAAGAGAGCAGTCTGGGTAGCATGTATCTGGTAGATGAAAACAAAGAGGTTCTGCTGAATGTCAGCGATCGGGACATTGCGCTGCCGGCGAATCTGGATCTGAACCAGAGTATATTCAGAGAGCATTCGGGAGGGACTGCATTTACCTATCTTATGAAAGAGATTACCCCCACCGGATGGAAGCTGGTCAGTGTGGTAGATTCACAGATTCTTCTGGAGGAATTTAATAAAATTGCAGGAATTATCATTGTGATTACCGTAGTCCTGTTTATATTGTTCTATCTTTTCTCCAGCATCTTCCTGAAACGGATTATCCATCCTGTAAATGAAGTGATTGAGGGGTTAAAGCAGGTAGAAGGTGGAAGTCTGGATGTACATATACCCATCAGCGGGCAGTCAGAGATCAGAACCATGATCCATTCATTTAACCGCATGGTGCGCAGGTTAAAGGTATTGATCCATGACAATGAAAAGCAGCAGCAAATGAAGCATGAAGCAGAGATCAGGGCGCTTCAGTCACAGATCAATCCGCATTTTCTCGTAAATACCTTGAGCTCCATTCGTTTTATGGCGCAGGTATCCAAGTTTGACGGAATCAAAAATATGGCGGAAGCTTTGATCCGCATACTCTCCTGTTCTTTTCGGAGAAACGGTAGTTTTTATACTTTAAAAGAAGAGCTGGAAGTGCTCAGCAGCTATATTTTCTTAATGAAGGTGCGTTATTCAGACGGGTTTGAATATACCGCGGATGTAGGAGAAGGCTGTATGGAAGATCTGGTACCCAGGCTGATTTTACAGCCCATTATAGAAAACTGTATTGTTCATGGATTTAGCGAAATGGAAGATATCGGGGAAATCGAGCTGCGGGCTTATCAGGAAGAAGACAAGCTCTGCATTGTCATCGAAGATAATGGAAAGGGCATGACAGAGGAACAGATTCATGAGATTCTAAAACCCAAAGAAGATAAGGAGGACAATTACAGCATTGGAATATCCAATGTATACAGCAGGCTGAAGCTGAATTTTGGAGAGTCGTGTGAGATGAAAATAGTAAGTGAACCCGGAAAATATACCAGAACAACCATAGAGATACCACGTAAAAGTATGGGATAGTGTGTGTATGGAAATTCAGTTCAATTTGGTGAATCGAGTTTTTGACATGTTCATAAAGCAGGGAGGATGAAGAAGATGTACAGAGTTATGTTTGTAGATGACGATATGATTGTAAGGACAACACTGCATACGATAGTGGATTGGGAGAAGTTTGGGTTTGAAATTGCGGGGGATGCCAAAAATGGACAGCAGGCATTGGAAAGATTAAAGGATAATCCTGTAGACCTGTTAATTACCGACATGAAAATGCCAATTATGGATGGGATTACATTAATCAAACAGGTAAACCAGATGGATCAGGTGCCTGTCATACTGGCGCTTAGCGGTTATGATGATTTCTTGCTGGTAAGGGAGGCATTCAGGCTTGGGGCACTGGACTACCTGCTGAAATCAGATATTAATGAAATTATGCTGAGCAGCCATCTGGAACGCATTACAGGCGAGCTAAAAAAGGTTAAGGGAAGCAGTACGTCAGGCAGAAGCGCAGTTAAGGCTGTGGGGGAAGGACAAATTCTGCAGGATATGGCACTTGGAAGAACGGAGTTAAAGGAGTCATTTTTCCAGGACTATTACTATGTCGTCCGCTTTGAAATCCTGGATTTCAAACAACAGGTATTCCGGTTTGGCAGTGATCTGGAGGATACCCTGATGAAACCAATGCTGGAAATTGCAAATCAGATTCCTATGGTAGCTTCTAAATGTACGATCTGCTCGCTATCTCCTTCGTCCTACCTCCTGTATTACCGGGCAAAGGATGCCGATGCGAACAGGAAGAACCGGGTACAGTCAGTAAGCAGGCAGATTCTAAATAACTGGAAGAATTATATGAATCTCCCGGCAATAGCAGGTATCAGCCAGATTGGGTCAGGTGCATCCCACTTTCTGGAATGCTTAGAAACAGCAGGATTTCTGTTAACCTTTCAAAGT
Organism: uncultured Robinsoniella sp.; assembly: GCA_900539655.1. GTDB lineage: Bacteria > Bacillota > Clostridia > Lachnospirales > Lachnospiraceae > Robinsoniella. The sequence goes on along the minus strand of UQCR01000061.1, from coordinate 15,480 downwards.
ATTTTTGAAAAAACGGATGTATTTACTACGGATATCCAGGAAAAGATCAATCTGCAGGAAGCGGTTTTGGCAGGAATCCGCTATCAGGATTTAAAGGACAGTTTGAAATCTCTGGATAATGCGGCATTTGAACAGAGCTGTCAGAGGATATTCACGGACTTTTACAAGATTGGATTTGAGCAGGCAAAAATAGAGAGCATCTATCTGATCTACCAGGTTTCTATGTCCCTGAGAGAAAACAACGACGATATCCTGAAAGTATTTCCTCAGGAAGTGGATTACTACGAAAAAATACAGCGGATAACCAGTTTGAAAGAAATGGAGATTTGGATGACCAATTACCTCCGCTGGATTATGGATTATCTGGAACATAACTATGACAGAAGACAGAATGACGTGATCCAAAAAGCAAAACGCTTTATCTGGGATAACTATGCCAACCCGGAGCTGTCCCTGGGAAATGTGGCAGATTTTGTGGGACTAAATGAAAAATACTTCAGCACCCGGTTTACAAAAGAGACAGGGACTACGTTCAGCAGTTACCTGATGGAGTTTCGTATCTCAAAAGCTAAAGAGCTGATTCGAAAGACCGATATGAAGATCTATGAGATCAGCCAGAGTGTAGGGTATAACAGTGTTGAGCATTTTAACAGGATATTTAAAAAACTTTGCCAGATGAGCCCGGTTAATTATAAAAAGGGTGGATGCTGATTAGATAATGCAAAGCAGTATTGTATCAGCATTACCCCTAAATCTCTAAGACATCTGAATTGAAAACCATGTTTTCAAACAGATGTCTTTTTATGTGTAGGGGGTATGAAATGAGCATCATGCCAATATTTTTAGATTTGGAAATGTCATGGGCTGTATCAACATACCTGACTTTAGATCAATAAAAATAACCAGGGAACAAGGAAATGTATCAAGTTCAATGATAAAATAAGACCAATGAGGTGGGAAGGAGAGGAATATTTTGGTAAAAAAAACTAATTTTAAAATATATGTACTGGCGGCAGCATTAATTTTAATTGTTGCAGCAGGTATTCTTTTTACGTGCATTCCTGGAAAAAGTAGAAGAGTTGTGGCTGTCGTAAATGACATTCCCATCTATCAAGAAGAAATCATATTTGCAGCATCCGAACTGCGGTTGTCGGTCCGCAATGAATGGATGAATACATATAACCTGGATTCGGAAGGGTTTTCCTGGGAAAAAAGTTATGACGGAGGGGAAAGTGCTTTAGCTTGCGTGACGGACAGGGCTGTCCGGGAAATTGCAGGAGATAAGCTTCTTCAGAAAATTGCCCTGGATAAGGGATTGATGGAAGCCATCGATTACCCATCCATTCAGAAGCAGATGGAAAGTGAGAATGCACAGCGTCAGGAGAAAAAGAGCAAAGACGAGGTGTTTTACGGGATTACGAGTTTTCCTGAGAGCCAGTATTATGATTATCTGAACCAGAACTTAAGGCTTCAGGTAATCGGGGTATTAAGTGAGGACAAGTCCCTTGCATTATCGGATGAAGAGATGCAGGAGATCTACAATGAGAACATGGAATATTTCCAATATGAAGATTTTGAAACGGTGAAGATGAGTGTAAAAGACTTAGGCTTAAAGGAAAAATTTGATCAATATATGGAAGACATGCTTGCGAAAGCAGACATTCAAATAAAAAAGCCGGAGGTGATGGAGAAAGCAGTTCACAAGGCAGTGATGTAGCTAAAAAATAAAGGCTGGCTATATCAGAGAAAAAGGAGGAAAAGATTAATGAAATTGAAAAAGCAATGGAGCGCCAGAGCGATGAGCGTTCTTCTGGCATGTACAATGACCGTTTCCGGTCTGCCTGCTATGGCACAGGCTGCAGAGGGTAAAACTGCGGTAGGAGCAGAGACAGGCATACAGACACAGCATGGCTATCAGGCAGTGGTAAATGAATATGCACCTGTGGCTGACGGAACCGTCTATTATGTGGACAGTGAGGCAGGAAGCGACGAAAACAATGGAACGTCAGCCGCTAAGGCATTTAAGACGCTGGATAAAGTAAATGCAGTAAATCTGCAGCCGGGGGATTCCATTTTGCTGAAAAAAGGTAGTATCTTCGATAATCAGCGGCTGTATCCAAAAGGAAAAGGAACAGAGGAGAGACCAATTCTGATCAGTAGTTACGGTGAAGGTAATATGCCGGTCATCAACGCAGGCGGGTTTAAAAAGACCGGAGGTACGAATGATGACGGAACTCCCGAATATGCCGGGCATAAAGAAGCAATTTTGATTGAAAACATGGAATACACCACGGTTACCGGTATTGAAGTAACCAATGACGATGATTTTACGGTAAACTGGCAGTCCGGTGCATCCAACAAGGATGACGAACTTCCAAGGCGGCTCGGTATCCATGTAACAGTGGATGAACGTGCAGAAGATACATATAAGGGGCTGGATGACCGTTCTTATAAAGGCGTTGTGATTGATGGCTGCTATGTCCATGATGTAGATGGAAATGAAAACAGAGGCGTAAATAAGGTAGACGGCGGTATTGGAATTGAGGTTATTTTCAGTTCCAAAGCAGGGGTTTATCCATATTTTGACGGTGTAACCATTCAAAATAACCGGATTGAGAAATGTGACCGTACCGGAATAAAAGGAATCCGTATCTCGGATTTAGATAATTTCCGGCACAATGATCCGAATAAAGGCGATTACGATCCAAACAATGATGCGGATAATAACGGAGGCAATGACGGTTCCCGCAGCAACAATATCCGTTACAAAGACCAGGTGCAGAGAAATTATAAGGTGCTGAATAATGACGTATCTGATATCGGAGGAGACGGAATTCTGGTATGCGAGACAAAAGGAGCGATTGTAGAAAATAATTTACTCCACAATCATACCATGCGTGCCAACCCGGGAGCTAATGCCGGTATATGGTCCTGGAATGCCTTTGATACCGTGTTCCGGTATAATGAAAGCTACGGGGGCCCGTCTTATAACCAGGATGGATGTTCATATGACAGTGATTACCTGAGCGCAGGAACTATTTTTGAATATAATTACAGCCATGATACTCCTATGGGATTTATGCTGCTGATGGGCGGCAATGACACGGATGTAGTCCGTTATAACCTAAGCCAGAATGACGGCATGGTATGGAGGCATATTGCGGCAGGCAGCAGCACGCCAAGTTATGTCTATAACAATGTATTTTATTATAACGGAGATAACTGGAAGTGGTCTTTGGGATCCCCCAATTCCGTAGCATCTAACTGGAATTTCTACAATAATATTTTCTACAACACCAGTACCACAAGTAATGGTGAGTGGGGAAATGTGGACTGGTCTAAGGCAGGAGTTGCAGGCAACCTGGTCTATAATGCAACCGGCACCTATTCTGATAAAGAAATTGCAGGTGCAATCCATGGCGATCCGGGATTTGTAAATCCGGGTGGCGGAGCGGACAGGGCGGATGGAAATAAGGATAATATCTGGTCATCACTGGAAGCTTATCAGATTCAGGACAGCTCAGCCGCTATGGGCGCTGGTACCTATGTAAATGTAGTGCCTCAGACAAAACAGTCCAATGCAGGGCAGTGGGATTACACATCTGACCGTAATGCAACAAAGGACTTCTACGGAAATCCGCTTTATAACGGGGTACCGGACATTGGTATCCACGAATCAACAGAGAAAAGCAGCCGTGATTTCACGATAGAGAAAAATGCAGTGTACCGTGTAATGAATACAGATCAGATGTCTTATCTGGAGTTAAGTGCATCGGAACTGGCATTGAATAAAGAGCAAAACAATAACCAGGGATTTACATTTGTGGGGGTAAAAGATGGCGTCAAGATCCGTATATGGGATTCTGAGGCAAACAGCTATCAATATCTGTCGGTGGCAGACGATACATTTGGCTTATCTGAAACCAACCAGACCGTATGGCAGACAGAAGACCTGCACAATGGGCTGTTCCGCCTTCATGCAGGAAACCATTACCTGTCTCTGGCAGAGGGAAAAGTCACAGTAGAAGCTATGGCGGATACAAAAGCACAGCAGTGGTATTTGAAACTGGAAGAGCATTCTTCATCTTTTAATACCGGAGGCGGTGAAATCGAAGGATTTTCGCCGGATCAGGCATATGATGAAGCAAAAGGGCAGTCCGGTTATTATGGTGATGTAGAACAGGTCAGCGGCACCGTTGCAGGAGCAGAAGATGTCTATAATACCGCACTTACCGGAACGGAGTTTGGCTATAAAATCTATGCAAAACAGGGTGAATACAACGTAAAACTTAATTTTGCAGAGTTAGAAAATGTAAAAGACAGAACTTTTGATATTCTGGTAAACGGCGAACCTTATGAGGTATATACCATCACAGATGCCAGCGCAGTCAAAGAAATAGGCTCGGTATATCCGGTGGACGGTATCATTGATATCCGGCTGGCGGGTGCTTATAACGGGGACGGAACCTTAACCGATGCGATCTTAAACGGTATATCCCTGGAAAGAAACGCAATGTCAGATGTAAATATGCGCCTGAACTGCGGAGGCGGGGAGTATGACGGACTCTACGCAGATTCCCGGTTCCCTGACGGCGGCAGCGGATATTACGGGGAAAATACACAGACAGTGTCAGGCACAAAGCTTCCGAATCCCGATGCAGGAATGGGTACGGTTCTTAAATCTGCAAGGACAGGTGAGGACTTTGGATACAAATTTAAAGCCCAGCCCGGTAATTACAGGGTAAAATTATACTTTAATGAAGTAAATGACGAAGAACATATCTTTGATGTATCTGTTAACGGAAAGACGATCAAAGAAAACTTTAATATCAAAGAAGAGGCAGGCGGTAAAGAAAAAGCTGTGGATATAACTGCCTATACCGAATCCCAGAACGGACTGATAGATATTCATTTCACAGCAAAAAATGGATCTTTGGCGATGGTGAATGCCATTGTGGCTGAGCCATATGCGGGAATCGAAGGAGACAATCTGGCGGTAGGAAAAACAGTGAGTGCCAGTTCTGAAAAAGGCTCCAATACGGCAGATAAAGCCATTGACGGAAACCAGTCCACGCGCTGGTCGGCACAGGACAATACGGATCAGTGGTATCAGGTTGACCTTGGAAAGAACTACATGATTAACAATGTGGCAGTAGACTGGACGCCTGGTGCATATGCCACCAAATACCGTGTGGAAATATCAGAAGATGGTGTGGATTTCACTACGGCGGCATCTGTAAATGCGGCATTGCCTGGATTAAATGTGACAGCGCTGGATTCCGAAGTTGCACGTTATATCCGAATTACAGGGGAAGAGAAAAACGATTCCTGGGGAATTTCCATGACAGAACTTGGCATATATGGCACAGAAGTGCGCGGGAATGCCGGGGTAACGGTAGCCACAAATCACGCAGAAGGAACCGAAAATACTTATAATCTGAACATTGGTGCACAAAATATCTATAAACGTTACAAGACTATGACGGTTAAGATGACCTATGACAGCCAGAAGGCGGAGTATGTAAAATCTAAGACAGATTTAAATACAGCGTCCCTGGTACACGTATCCACTTCAGAACCGGACCTTACTGACCCGGGAAGCGCCGTGGTGACATCTGTCTTCAGTGTTAAAAAAGCAGATGGATTCATGGAAGCGGCAGAAATTTTGTCGGCGGAATTTAAAGCATTAAGTCAGGAAAAAACGCCGGTTTATACAGAAATTGCCCTTACCAATGCGGCGGGACATGCAACCAGTCTTCCGGTGAAAAAAGTTTTTATTCCGGATGAGGTAAGCAAGGAGCAGTTAACAGCGTTTATAGCAGATGCAGCCGTGCTTCATGATGAAGCTGTTGTAGGTGATATGCGCGGGCAGTATCCAAAGGAAGCAAAAGATGCATTCCACGAGGCAATCCGGACAGCGCAGGAGACAGCAGATAACCCGGTTGCAGAAGCAGACAGCTATAAAGAAGCTTATCTGGCTCTGGAAGAAGCAGTAACGGTATTTAAAAACAGCGTAGTGGTTGCAAAGTATACCAACTACCACAGAGATTATGAAATTGACACAGAAGCAAACTATTCCGGCGGAACAGCTACAGTGGAGAATCAGGCTTTGAAACTGAGCTTGTCCGGCAGCGGAAAAGTCCATGTGGTAGACCAGGATTCCACACCACTAAAAGAAGGAACCTATTACACCAGATTTTCCGTAAATAAATTATCTGACCAGACCAGGTTCGTAATTAAGCTTACAACAGGAAATGAGATTGTTGTGGGAATAGACGGAAGCAGTAACTGGTTCTGGGAAGATGGGAAAACCTACGGATATTTTAAAGGGTTTAATTTAAGCGTTAATACAGAATATGAATTACAGGTAAATCTGGTGATGACCGGAGCTAATACCTGTACAATAGAACCAATCGTGAACGGGGTTTCTCTTGGAAAATCCGGAAATATTTATCACGACGGCGCAGCAGGCAGGGCAGGATTCTCAACCAGGAATGTGGCTAGAACCTTTAGCGTGAAAGAATTTTATTTTACAAATGCACCAAAACATGTGATTAATGTCACTGCTTCGGGAAAAGGAAGCGTCAGCCAGAACGGCGGGGTGACGGTATTCGAAGAAGCGGACAAGACCTTGTTCTTTACTCCTGAGGAAGGGGAAAGTGTCAAGAAAGTACTGGTTGACGGCGTGGATGTCACAGGTGAGGTTAAAGATAACCGGTATACATTTGCATATATCCGGGGAGACCATACTCTGGATGTAGAATTTACAGGTGATGGCGGTGGAGAAGTGGAAGAAAAGGTTACCTACCACCAGGACTACAACGTAGACGATACGGCAGACTATGCAGGAAATCTGATGGAAAGCAGTGTTGTAGAAGAAGATGGCGTAAAAATCAAGCTGAAAAAGGGCAGTGACAATAACTTCCCAATGGCGGTTGACACAAATGCTCCGGAAATAACAGAAGGAACTTTCTATACCAGGTTTGCTATTGATGAATTGAGTGACCAGAGCCTGTTTGATATTAAGACAGGGGACGGCGGATTCATCCGTATCGGATATGAAGTTGATGCCACCGCGGGCAGGGCAGCATGGTTCTACGATAAGTCCGGCAATAATCCGGGATGGGGAGACTTTAACCAGACGACTCCTCTTACAGCAAATGAAGAACATACGCTAAAAGTTACATTTGCCAAAAACGGAACAGTCAGTTATGACATCACACTTTGGGTGGATGGCATTAATCTGGGAACGAAAACATTGGCATATGCACAGACCCCGGGAAGGTTTGGGTTTGGTGCCAGAAGAACAGGCAAGACCTATACAATCAAAGAAGTTTATTATACCACGGAAGAGGAATATAAGATTGATGTAACATCAGGGGAACACGGTTCTGCAAGCCAGGAAGGTGATGTGACTGTATTCGGGCTGAGCAGTAAGACTATTTTCTTCACACCGGATACCGGATATGTAATAGATAAAGTACTGGTAGACGGTACGGAGGCAGCAGTTACGGATTCCAGATACACATTTACCGATATTACGGGTAATCATTCCCTTGCAGTATCGTTTAAAGAGGCAGAAGCACCTGTTGTTGATAAGTCAGCTTTGCAGAGCCTGTATGATGAGAATACCGGCAAAAATGCAGAAGACTATACGGCAGACAGCTGGGCGGCTTTTGATACCGCAATGAAAGAGGCAAAAGCAATCTTAGACAGTGAGACAGCAGACCAGGCGGCAGTAGACGCAGCCAAAGAAATGCTGGAAACTGCAGTCAGCGGATTAGAGGAAGTAAAGCCACAGCCTGTGGATAAAACAGAATTACAGGGGCTATATGATAACAATACCGGTAAAAAAGCGGAAGATTATACCCCGGAAAGCTGGAAGGCTTTTGACACGGCTATGAAATCAGCAAAAGAGGTACTGGACAGCGAGACAGCAGACCAGGCGGCAGTAGATGCAGCAAAGGCAACACTGGAAACTGCGATTAAAGGGCTGGTTCCGGCTGAAATCCCGGATCCTGTGGATAAAACAGAATTACAGGCACTCTATGACCAGAATGCAGATAAAGCAGCAGAAGATTATACGATAGACAGCTTTGCTGTATTTGATGCGGCAATGAAAGCAGCTAAGTCAGTGCTTGACAGTGAAACTGCCACACAGGATGAAGTGAATCAGGCATTGCAGACCTTAAGAGATGCAGTGTCACAGCTAAAAGAGGCAGACTCAGAAGATATCAAAGAAGCACTCAGGTTACTCCATGAGGCAAATGCCACAAGAGTAGAAGAGCTGTATACGCCGGAATCCTGGAAAGTCTTTGCAGATGCCATGGATGAAGCGAAACGCGTACTGGATGATCCGGAAGCAGTACAGGAACAGGTGGATCAGGCAAAAGATGCATTACAGCGGGCAATTGACGGACTGGTTATAAAAGATCCGGTTCCGGAAGTAAACAAAACAGCCCTTAAAAACCTGTATGATGCAAATACCGGAAAAGACCAGTCAAAATACACACAGGACAGCTGGACAGCATTTGCAGAAGCCATGAATCAGGCAGAAGCAGTGTTAAATGACAGTGAAGCATTGCAGGAACAGGTTGATGCAGCTTATGCAGATTTAGAAAAGGCGGCAGCAGGGCTTACCAAAATTCCGGCACCCGTAATAAAAGTAACAGGAGTAAGCCTGGATAAGACAGCCGTAAACTTTACCAGGGCGGGAGAAACTGCACAGTTACGGGCACAGGTTGCTCCTGTGGATGCGGCTAACAGGAATGTAAGCTGGAAATCCACCAATACGAAGGCGGTAACCGTTGACAGGAACGGATTGGTAAAAGCAGTGGCAAATGGAACTGCGGAGATAATCGTTACTACGGAGGACGGCGGAAAAACAGCTGTTTGTAAAGTAACAGTGCGTATTCCTGAGCCGGTTGTGAAAGTAACCGGAGTGAAACTGGCACAGAAAAATGCAGTTTTATCGGCAAAAGGAGCCTCAGTTAAATTAAAAGCCACCGTATTGCCGGAAAATGCATCCGATAAGGCTGTAACCTGGAAATCAAAGAATGAAAAAGTTGCAACCGTTGATGCAAAGGGAAAAGTAACGGCAGTCGGCAACGGAACTACAACAATTACCGTTACCACAAAAGATGGTAAAAAGACAGCAAAATGTACAATCAAAGTAAGTATTGTGAAGAAACCGGCAAAAGTAACCGGAACCAAGGTAAGCAAGACCACTAAGACAACCTTAACCCTGTCCTGGAATAAGGTGAAGGGTGCAGAATCTTATAAAGTATATGTTTACAGATCTGATAAAAAGTGGAAAGACTTTGTAACCACAAAGAAAACAGGCATTACTTTAAAAGGTTTAACCACAGGTACGAAATACAAAGTGAAGGTTGCGGCAGTAAATAAAGGTGGCAGAGGAGCTTATTCCACAGGTGCTTCTGCAGCAACAAGACCGGCAGCCACCCGATTAAACACAATTAAGAAGCATGGTTCCGGCGGCGTAAAACTTACTTATCAAAAAGTCAGCGGTGCAAGATACGACGTTTACATGAAGACTGGTAAAGGAAGCTATCGTAAAGTAACGTCTGCCTCGAAGACAGGAGCAGTAGTAAAAGGTCTGGAAAAAGGCAAAACTTATCGTTTTAAAGTACGTACTTATATCAGGACCAATGGAAAGAATTACTACGGAAGTTATTCCAACGTGCTGAAGTATACGGCTAAGTAAACCAAGCAATAAGTAAACCAAGTTATAGTAAAGTAGTATGGAAGGCGCGCCTTGGCGGATTGGTCAGGCGCGTATTCCTTGCTGAAGGAAATATCCTAATATCAGCAATTTCTGATAATGTATCAAGAAATCAAACTTTTGTGCATAGTTCAGATGAAAGGTACATGATAGAATAGATTTACAAAGTGAAAGGGAGGAAACAAATAATGAAGAAAAAAATAATCAGCGCAATGCTTTGTGCATCCATGGTTGCAGGCATCCTGGCAGGATGCGGCGGATCAGCAGGCAGCAATACCACAGAGGCTTCTAAAACAGAAGGGACACAGGCAGCTGCAACAGAAGCGGATGCCACAGGGGCAGACACAACGGAAGCAAAAGGGGATACCGCTGCAGCAGATGACACAGAGAAGGCAGCTGCCAATACAGAACTGAGCGGAACTTTAGTAGTTGCACTCTGGGACAATGTTTCCATGCAGCTGTTCGAGGATCTGGATCTGGCTGGCAGATTCCAGGAAGTATATCCTGACGCCAATATTGAATTTGAAAAGCTGAAAGATGATTCCGAATACTGGAATGCTATGAAAATGCGTGCATCAGCAAATCAGCTTCCCGATATTATGTACAATAAGACATTTACACTGTCCAGATTTAAAGATTATTTAGTAGACCTTTCCGATACAGAGGCTAATAAAAATAATAATATTGCAGAAGGCTATGCAGTAGATGGCAAAGTGCTGGGGCTTCCTGAAAAAATGACTGCTGAATACGTATATTACTGGAAGGATATGTTCAAAGAAGCAGGCGTAGAAGTTCCTACTACCTGGTCGGAACTGGAAGAGGTGTCTAAGAAACTTCAGGATCATTTTGGGGCAGATAATGGTGACTTCATGGCAATTGCAATGGGCGGCAAGGATGAATGGCCAACTTATCCATTTACAGAATTTATGCCGGCACTGGAAAGCGGAAACGGCCAGAACTGGAATGCAATGGCTTCCCAGGACGAGCCATTTTCAGAAGGAACGGATTTCTACAAAGCATATACAAAGATTAACAGTTTATTTACTTCCGGCGTATTTGGAAAAGATCCGGTAGGTATCGGTAATGACCAGGCAACTGCATTATTTGCACAGAAACAGGCGGCTATGGTGGCGTCCGGAGGATGGGCACTTACCAGCATCGCTGAAGGAGCTGACAGCACAGACGAGCTGGGCACTTTCTATCTGCCAACCAGAGATAAGGCTGAGGACCCATTCAGAGCAATTACACAGGGTGACAACTTTATGTCAATTACCACACATGCTAAGAATCCGGAGCTGGCAAAAGCATTCGTAGAATTTTACTTCAGTGATGCATGGTATCCGGAATACATCAAAGCTCAGGCTGATGACAACACCATGAAGACCGTTCAGAAGGACAAAGATCCGATTCTTGCCCAGGCTGATGAGTTACAGCCGGATAAAGAACTGGTTATGTATGACGGCGGCGGTGATGACTTTACAGCACTGGTAGCTGAGACAACCTTTGATTATAAGAAATTAGGAGCTGAAATGCTGGTGAGCGGATTTGATCTTCCGTCCGCATTAAATGACCTGAATACAAAATGGAAAGCAGCAAGAGAAAAATTAAGCATTAAATAAGTAGATAATGGGCTGCCTCAGCACAACTGTTGCAACAGTCTGTAAGGGGGCAGCATTTTTTATGCAGATAAAAGTGTGAAAACACTTTTTTAGAGGAGAAATGGAGGGATTTCATGAATAGTTTAACAAAAAAAAGAAATCGGTTTATCATTCTGAGCCTGTTAGTTCCCGTAGTATTACTGATAGCATTCGTGGTTTTTCCCGCAGTGGATTTATTTCGCATGAGTTTTACAAATTGGGACGGTTACTCAGCAAACAGCAATTTTATTGGAATTGAAAATTACATATCTATGTTTAAGAATAAAGACCTGTGGCTGTCACTTCGCAACAATGGTATTTACTTTGCGGTGCATCTGCTTATGATACCTGTGGAAATGGCAATTGCGGTCATCCTGACTTCGAAATTAAGGGCGGCAAAGGCTTATAAGACAATCGTGTTCCTTCCATATATAATTAATGGTGTAGCAATCGCATATGCGTTTTCTTACTTCTTTTCACCGGTGAACGGAGCATTTGATTCTATATTGGAAGTGCTGCATCTGGGCGGGCTGAGCCAAAACTGGTTATCAGATCCGAAGATTGTAAACTTTGTACTGGCATTTGTTTCACTGTGGAAATTCAGTGGATACCATATTGTGTTATTTATAGCCGCATTGCAGTCCGTGCCGAAAGACATTGTAGAGGCGGCAAATGTAGACGGTGCAAATGCATTCCAGATCTTCCGTTACATCCAGGTTCCGTCCATATCCCTGGTACTGGACTTTATCTTATTTGACAATATCAGAGGTGCATTACAGGTATTCGATATCCCGTTTGTAATGACACAGGGCGGTCCGGGATATGCTTCTTCTACTTTTACACTGTATACCATTAAGACGGCATTTACCTTTAATAACTTTGGGCTGGCATCTACTATGGCGGTTGCAATTATGATTTTAATTGTAATTATCTATGTAGTCCAAAACAGAGTGCTCCATATCGGCAAACCAAAGCCGGAAAAAGTACTGAGAATCAGAAGAAAGGGAGGAAAATAATATGACATCAGGCAAATCTAAAAAAATCATGACCCAGTGTGCAAAACAGCTGATCTGTATCGGTATGGTCATTATTGTAGTGCTCCCCATTATCCTGACGCTGTTTGCGGCATTGAAGACAAGGGGGGATATGATTAAGACTTCCCCGCTTCTCCTGCCGGCACTGGACAAAATAACCTTTGAAAACTTTCAACGGGTTTTAAGCGATAAATATTTATTAGTAGGATTTAAGAATACCTTCTTAATAGCATTTATCAGTATCATCTTCAATATTATGTTAGGATCTGTAACTGCTTTTATTTTGGAACGTTTTGAATTCCGTTTCAAAAAAGTTGTGTTTGCACTTTTTTTCCTTGGTATGCTGATTCCTACCTTTGTAACAGAAATTGCAAGATTTAAGATCATTCAGGGAATCGGGGCTTATAATACCCTGGGAGCGCCAATCATCATTTATGTGGCGTCAGATCTGATGCAGCTTTATATTTACCGGCAGTTTATATCCAAAATATCGGTTTCCCTGGATGAGAGCGCACTACTGGACGGATGCGGGTACTTCGGACTGTTTGGAAGAATTATCTTCCCGCTGCTGGCACCGGCTACTGCAACGGTAGTTATAATCAAGGCAATAACCATTATTAATGACATGTACATTCCCTATTTATATATGCCAAAGAACTCACTCAGAACCCTTACCACATTCCTTATGAATTTTGCCAATGCGCAGCAGGGGTCGTGGCAGCGGCTGGCAGCAGGTATTATCATTGTTATGATACCTACGATTATCATCTATATTTTCTTCCAGAAATATATATTGGAAGGAGTTTCTGCTGGAGCAGTTAAGGAGTAAAAAGGTATCTGAGATTAGCAAATGCCCTCTGGAAAATTACCCGGATATTATTGTAGGACTTATCATTCCATGTTATAATAAAAACAATGAATTGTGGTCATAAATCGCATCGGAGTAATCACAGACAGAGGGGATTTTCTATGGACAAAGATGATAGAAAAGCATTAAGTATGCAGAGTTTCGTATTTGACTCTTTATTGAATAATATGAATGCTGTATTGTATGTTAGCGATATTGAAACAGATGAGATAATATTTATGAGTAAAAACATGCAGGAGATTTTTGGCGTGGAGGATCCCGAAGGAAAAATCTGTTGGCAGGTTTTGCAGAAGGGTATGAACCACAGGTGTTCCTTTTGCCCGATCGGACGTCTGCTGGAGCAGGAAAGTGAAACGCCTTTCTGCGTTTGGGAAGAGGAAAATACGGCTACGGGACGTATTTACGAAAATTATGACAGCCTGATCAGATGGGCGGACGGCAGACTGGTGCATCTGCAGCATTCCGTGGATGTTACCGAGTTTAAGCGTATCACGGAAATCGCAAGTACGGATGAATTGACCGGAATGTATAACAGACGTGCAGGAAAACTGCTTTTGCAGGAGAACCTGAAAAGGCTGCAGGGGACAGAGCGAACCCTGTGCGTCTGCCTGTATGACCTCAACGGATTAAAACAGATTAATGATCTATACGGACATTTTGAAGGTGATAACAGTATTTCCTGCATAGCCCGGGCGGCACTGGATAATTTAACTCCGGCTGATATGGCGTTTAGGCTCAGCGGAGATGAATTTGTAATTGTATTTCCGGATATCACTCTGGACGAGGCAGGCAGACGGATGCGTTCCATTCAGGCAGACCTGAAGGAAATCGTAAAGGAAAAGGTTGTTCCCTATGAGATATCTTTCTGTTTTGGGATCGTTGAAATCTCAGGCAGAGACAATTTTACAGCCTCAAAAGTAATATCCCTTGCGGATGAGGAAATGTACCGTCAGAAAAAGGTGTATCACATCAGGAAGGCGGAAGAGAAATTGAGCAGCAGCCGGAGTGAATATCAGGCGGCGGTGGAGGATTTTGATTTCGACAAAGAGCATCTGTATGATGCGCTGATGAAAAGCACAGATGCTTACATATATGCTGGGAATATGAAAACAGGTACCTTCCGCTATTCACCTGCAATGGTAGAGGAATTCGGACTGCCAGGCCAGGTTATCCCCAATGCAGCAGCCGTCTGGGGGAGCTTTATCCATCCCGATGATAAAATATGCTTCCTGGAGGCAAATCAGGAAATTGCGGATGGAAGAGTAAATACACACGATGTAAGATACCGTGCCAAAAACCGGAATGGGGAATGGATCCGGCTCAGATGCAGGGGTTATCTGATCCGGGATAAATATGATATACCGGAACTGTTTGCCGGATTTATATCTAAGGTGAATGAATAATAGGGTGTAGAACCGTATAGTACGGGACATAAAACAGGAAAGCCGTTCATATGCTGTGAGTAAGAGATGTACAGGCAGGAGATACGGATGAAGGTACTTGTCTTTCTTTCTACATTTATGATTCCCTTTGTTATATTTTATATTGTGGGATATGGACTGCTAATGAAGAAGAATGTTTATGAAACATTTATAAAAGGTGCAGTGGATGGATTCCACACAGTAATCCAGATCATGCCTACGCTGATCGGGCTTATGGTTGCGGTTGGAATATTGCGGGCTTCCGGTTTCCTGGATATGCTGTCCAGTGTGCTTGGCGGGCTTTTGCAAAACGTAGGATTTCCTCCCCAGCTCATGCCGGTGGCGATCGTAAGGATGTTCTCATCCAGCGCGGCGACAGGGCTGGTCCTGGATATTTTCAAGGAATATGGACCGGATTCGGCAATGGGGATTCTTACCTCAATTATGATGAGCTGCACGGAGACCATATTTTATACCATGTCGGTGTATTTTATGACGGCAAAAGTAAAGAAGACCAGGTATACGCTGGCAGGAGCGTTAGTGGCAACACTGGCGGGAATCATTGCAAGTGTTGTATTGGCTGGCAGGATGTAACTGTATAATTAGATAGTGATAAGTATGGTGTGCCGATATATTGGCATGCCTTTCTTTATTTATGGAGATAAAAATAGAATGTCAATCTATATGAAAAATGTAAATAAAATATAATATTCACATTAATTTGTGGAAAATGTGGATACAAAATCAGATAATTCTAAAAAAATGTGGATAACTTTTA
>UQCR01000060.1 GCA_900539655.1 uncultured Robinsoniella sp. | reverse complement strand
ACTGTTCCGGCCCTGTGCTGCTGCATCCGCTGCTGCCTGTGCGTCTGCTGCTGCTTTCGCCTGAGCATCTGCCTGTGCCTGTGCATCTGCTGCTGCCTGTGCTGCCGCTTCCGCCTGTGCCTGTGCATTTGCTGCTGCCTGTGCTGCCGCTGCCTGATCCGCTGCTTCCTGTGCTTTCGCTGCTGCATCTGCCGCTTCCTGTTCAGCTGCTGCCTGCTGTGCTGCTAAAGCATCTGCTGCTGACTGTGCATCTGCCGCTTCCTGTGCCGCCTGATTTGCTGCTGCCTGTTCCTGAGAATCTAAGTACTCTAACCATGCTTTATCTTGAGCTGCTTGTTCAGCTGCTGCTGCTGCTGCCGCTGCTTCATCAGCTTTTCTTGCTTCTTCTACTGCTGCTAGATAAGCCGCTTCTTCTGCTGCTTTTCTCGCTTCTTCTTCTTCTTTAGATTCTGCCTCAACGAACTTTGTATCACACTCTACATAATCTTTTGCTACGTAGCCAACCACGTCAGAATCTACTGCAACTTTTACCCAGTCACCCAGGTCTTCTTCTACCTGCAGTGTTTCTGCATCTCCAACGAGTGTAACAATATCTGAATCGGTATTTGGATCCTGGCGTACCATTAATGTAGTTGTATTAACAGTTGCAACCTCTTCTCCTACTTCTTTGGCAAGTTCTTCTGCCTGAGCTCCGGTAGCAAAAAATTCTTTGCTTACATAGCCTGTCACAGAACCTGATTTAATTAAATACCAGTCACCTTCCTGGCCAAGAATTTCAGCTGCGGAATTATTATAAAGTTTACCAAGTACTTTTCCGTGATCAGTACTAGCCTCATCTCTGATATTTACGTATGCATCATCATTTACCTGGGCAATAGCCAGTCCATCATATTTGCTTGGCTCTGCCGGGGCAGTGTTTTCAGTTGACTGGCTTGACCCGCTGTTTTCTTCAACCTTGGCCTGTAATCCTGCTAAAGGTACATCAGCGCCAGCTGCCATTGTTAATATTCCGGTACTTCCAAATGTAATAGATGCCGCCATCATACAAGCTGCAATCTTCATCATCCTTTTCTTCATTACTTATCCTCGACCTCCGATATATCTTATCTTTCAATTATTATTTATTACGAAATTATTAAAATTATTACATTGCTATCATAACAAATATTACATGATTTGTCAATGCCGATAATATTTTTTTTAATTCTGTAATGAAATAATGGAAGCCATAAGCTCTGTTTATGCGTATATAAGGTAGTTTTGTACGGAAGTTACAGCATTTGCACCATCAGCCGCCGCTGTAATAATTTGACGTAACATTTTAGTTCGAATATCTCCTGCCGCAAAAATTCCATTCTTATTTGTAACACAATCTTCATTGGCTACAATATAACCATGTTTATCTGTTTCCACAACTCCCTGGAATACCTCAGAATTAGGAAGAATACCAACAGCAATAAAGACGCCGTCCACTTGAATACTATCTTCTTTTTCTGTTTTTATATTTGTTACAGACATGGACTCCACATGATCTTCCCCGTTAATTCGGTCTACCACAGAATCCCAGATAACTTCTACATTGTCACATAGAAACAGCTTCTCCTGTAAAATTTTGGCTGCACGCAGTTCATCCCTTCTGTGTATCAGGTAAACCTTTTCACAGACTCTCGCCAGAAAGATTGCATCCTCTACCGCTACATCACCACCGCCAACCACGGCAACTGTTTTATTCTTAAAAAAAGCACCGTCACAGGTAGCACAATAAGATACCCCCATTCCTGCCAGCTCTTCTTCTCCCGGGACATTCAGTTTGCGGTGTCTGGCACCGGCTGCTAAAATCACTGTTTTACCAACAAATTCACCCTGATCCGTAATAATTTTCCGGTCTGTTTCTTCTATTATAATGTCACTTACTTCCGCAGTAACGAATTCTGCCCCTAAAGCATCTGCATGTTCTCTGAACTTTGTAGCCATGTCGAATCCGTTAATACCTGGCAGTCCCGGATAGTTATCAACCTCGTAGGTATTAATTACCTGCCCGCCGCTAACATAATTTTTTTCAATAATCAGACATTCTAATTTAGCTCTTTCCGCATAGATCGCCGCCGCTAAACCTGCAGGCCCTGAGCCAATGATAATTGTATCGTATTTTTTTCCCATTATATCCAACTCCTTTTTTGTATTTACAGTATTCACCTTAATATTAGTATTATACCGCAGATATATGAATTATGTCACCCTTTACTTATTTTCCGTTAAAAACACTTAAGGCGTTTAATAACAAAGCAAAAATACAGTATTTTCGGTGTATTTTGCGATAATATGATCAATAAAACATTTGACAAATGCTGCATAATCATATACAATAAAATCAGTAACCGTTATCATTATTATAAGGAGGTGAATTATGGCTACTCTAAAATACAGTAAACAACGGGAATCTATTATAGAGTTCTTAGCAACCAGAAAAGACCACCCCACTGCCGACACTGTATATATGAACATCAGGGAGCAATTTCCAAAGATCAGTCTGGGGACGGTATATCGTAACCTTGCCCTGTTATCCGATCTGGGAGAAATCACAAAAATCGTAACGGGAGACGGCGCAGATCGTTTTGACTTTAATACTAACCCACACAATCACTTTGTCTGCACGAAATGCCATAGTGTAATTGATTTAGAAATGGACAATATTGACGAGATTGTAGATGTCGCACAAAAGAATTTTTCCGGCAAAATAGACAGCTATATTACGCATTTTATGGGTGTTTGCCCGGATTGCATTAAAAAATCATAATCTTTCAAAAAAGACTTGACTTCATGTTAGAGTTATGATAAATTAATATCAGTAATCGTTATTGATTTCTAAAATTTAAAAAAACAATATTATAATTCATCGGTCCGGTACTCTAACAGCCGGATCGGTACCAAAATATTTATATAAGAAAAGGAGATTGAAAAATGGCTAAATTTGTATGTAATGTATGTGGTTATGTTCATGAAGGAGATTCCGCACCGGAAGTCTGTCCAATCTGTAAAGCACCTGCAAGCAAGTTCACAAAACAGGAAGAAGGAATGAGCTGGGCTGCTGAACATGTTGTTGGCATCGCACAAGGCGTTTCTGAAGATATCTTAGCAGACTTAAGAGCAAACTTTGAAGGAGAATGTTCTGAAGTAGGTATGTATCTGGCTATGTCCAGAGTTGCTCACAGAGAGGGCTATCCTGAAATCGGCTTATACTGGGAAAAAGCTGCTTTCGAAGAAGCAGAACATGCTGCAAAATTCGCTGAATTACTTGGTGAAGTCGTAACAGACAGCACGAAAAAGAATCTGGAAATGAGAGTTGCTGCTGAAAACGGCGCTACTGCAGGTAAATTCGATCTCGCTAAACGTGCGAAAGCTGCTGATCTGGATGCTATTCATGATACTGTACATGAAATGGCAAAAGACGAAGCTCGTCATGGTAAAGCCTTCAAAGGTTTATTAGAAAGATATTTCGGCTAAGAACAAAAACATTTCACTATACTCTAAATATAAAAGTATGCATTCTTGTTACTAAGGGTGCATACTTTTTTTATATTTTAGTTTTTTTATATTTCAGGCTTTTTTGACACACAGCTGTCAGAGCACTTTTTGAAACGCCTTTAGTTTTGTAAAATTTACTTTAATATCCTTAAATTTTTATAATAACAGATGACAATCCTGGAAAAATAATGCATAATAATGGTAAGCGATAAATTTTAATTTATTTTAAAGGAGAAAACAACCTATGAAAGTACTGTACAAAAATATGGAACAATTATTAAGTGTCATGGATGTGAACAAAGCAGAATATCTTATGGATGAGGAAATTTTACAATTCTGCGGTCCAGAAGAAGACTTTGGTATTAAAGTATCACTTCCTTTAGCAGAACAAATTATTACTGCTCTGTATAAGGATGACAAAGCGGATGTTACGGAGTATACTTATTGTGAAATTGACTCATTTTACGAGGATGATGATGACGACGAAGATGAGGATTATGATGACGACGATTTTGACGAGGAGGATGACGGATACTTTATAGATGAGATTCTGGATTCCATGGAGCAAAGCAAGATTCCAGGATCCCGCAGAATTACTTTTCCAAGGAAATAGAAGAAATAACGATAAACAGAGTAATTTACAGATGTGATCAGACTCTGGTAAGATAGTCACAATAATATGAAATTTTTTCCAAAAAGCTATTGACAAATGACCTGATAAGGAGTATATTAATATCAGTAACAATTACTAATATTAAATAAGGGTTTTAAGAACCCCATAAAATAAAAAGGAGATTGATAAAATGGCTAAATTTGTATGTAATGTATGTGGTTATGTTCATGAAGGAGATTCTGCACCGGAGGTATGTCCAATCTGTAAAGCACCTGCAAGCAAGTTCACAAAACAGGAAGAAGGAATGAGCTGGGCTGCTGAACATGTTGTTGGCATCGCACAAGGCGTTTCTGAAGATATCTTAGCAGACTTAAGAGCAAACTTTGAAGGAGAATGTTCTGAAGTAGGTATGTACCTGGCTATGTCCAGAGTTGCTCACAGAGAGGGCTACCCAGAAATCGGATTATACTGGGAAAAAGCTGCTCATGAAGAAGCAGAACATGCTGCAAAATTTGCTGAGTTACTTGGAGAAGTATTAACAGACAGCACAAAGAAAAACCTGGAAATGAGAGTTGCTGCTGAAAATGGAGCTACTGCAGGTAAATTCGATCTTGCAAAACGTGCAAAAGCTGCTGATCTGGATGCTATCCATGATACTGTACATGAAATGGCAAGAGACGAAGCTCGCCATGGTAAAGCCTTCAAAGGTTTATTAGAAAGATATTTCGGTTAATTAAACCACTTTCCTTTCATATTAAAGCAAGTATATCTGACACCAGGTATACTTGCTTTTTTTATTAGAAGCTCAGGTATATCTCAGCAAAATACTCCGAACCGTAAAAAAATATTTTTTAATAATCTTCAAGAAACTGTTGACAAATACGTATATTTGTAGTATATTAATATCAGTAACAATTACTATTATTAAATATTAATTAGAAGTTAAATACTTCAAACTAAATTATAAAAAGGAGATTTTAAAATGGCTAAATTTGTATGTAATGTATGTGGTTATGTTCATGAAGGAGATTCTGCACCGGAGGTATGTCCAATCTGTAAAGCACCTGCAAGCAAGTTCACAAAACAGGAAGAAGGAATGAGCTGGGCTGCTGAACATGTTGTTGGCATCGCACAAGGCGTTTCTGAAGATATCTTAGCAGACTTAAGAGCAAACTTTGAAGGAGAATGTTCTGAAGTAGGTATGTACCTGGCTATGTCCAGAGTTGCTCACAGAGAGGGCTATCCTGAAATCGGTTTATACTGGGAAAAGGCTGCTTATGAAGAAGCTGAACACGCTTCAAAATTTGCAGAACTGCTTGGTGAAGTTGTAACAGACAGTACGAAGAAAAATCTGGAAATGAGAGTTGCTGCAGAAAATGGGGCTACTGCAGGCAAGTTTGATTTGGCGAAACGCGCGAAAGCCGCTGATCTGGATGCTATCCATGATACTGTACATGAAATGGCAAAAGATGAAGCCCGCCACGGGAAAGCTTTCAAAGGTTTATTAGAAAGATATTTTGGTTAATTATTCCTTCTCTTAAAAGAAGCAGGTATCGGAAATCCGACACCTGCTTCTTTTAATTAACTGCATTTTATTTGCAGCTTTATCCCTTTATCCCTTTGCCGCCGACACCAGCAATCCTGCTTTCCCCAGCGCCGGTCTGAGTACACTGTATAAGATAACTACCAGGAAGGTGGATACAACAGCATTTACAAATGTTGTAGCTGTGCTCCATTTAGCTAAAACAGAAGCCATCTCCTGAGGCTGCCCCAGTATGATCTGTTTATAGAAATAGCCCACAAGGGGATCAAATATTACATTAAAGCCTAGGCCGCATACGGAAGCAATGATGCTCCATTTCATAATGTATCTTTTATCATTGCTTTCACCGATTTTCCCTATATGGTGTGCCACCAAACCGGTTATCAGCCCAATACAGAATTTTAATACGAAAGTCTTGGGCGCTCCGACTATATAAACCGGGTCCATTAAATCCGCAATCGTCATACCTACTGCCCCTGCAAGTCCGCCGTATCCTCCGCCCAGAAGCAATGCGGCCAGTACACAAAATGCATTTCCGATATGGATAGAAGTGGCATCTCCTCCCGGCATAGGTATTTTTATTTGAAAAAATGTAAATGATACGAAACACAATGCCGCTAACAGCGCCGTCTGTGCAAGCTTCATTACTGTCTGGTTTTGATTTTTGTGCTGCATGATATTCCCTCTCCTCTTTTAGAATTTGGAAATATCATAGCACTATACTGGTTATGTTAAAACAGCCAGTTTCGTATTTTTTATCCATGCCAGTTTATTTCTGGTTTGCAGGCTCTACATTTACCATTTTTCCTTTGATTTTTGCATGATCCATTGCAATCAATACTTCTTTTGCGCGGTCTGTGGGAACTTCCACGAAAGTATATTTGTCATACATATCAATACTTCCCACTAATTTGCCTGGCATTCCGGATTCTCCGGCAATGGCTCCCAGAATATCTCCGGGACGTACACCCTGCTTTTTACCGATATTAATGAACAGACGAACCATGCCTTCTTCTGCTCCTGTGTTACCAAAGTCCATACCTTTTTCTTCTTCCATTGCTTCTTCATTTCCCATGGAAAGCTTCAGGAATGCAGCTGCAATGTCCATAGCTGTATAGTCTTCTTCATTCAGGTGATTTTCCAGCATATCGATTACGTCTCTCAGATCTTCATTGTTGATAATCTGATTGACATTTTCCAGAATCTTCTCTACCTTAATTGCAGTAACGTCATCCAGTGACGGAATCGGCTGCGCATAGATCTTTGTTTTACAATATCTCTGAATATCTTTCAGTTTATATACTTCTTTTCCCACAACAAATGAGAAAGCTTTTCCGACTCTACCGGCACGTCCTGTTCTTCCGATACGGTGAACATAAAATTCATCGTCCTGTGGAATATCATAATTGAAGACTGCCTCTACGTCATCTACATCGATTCCTCTGGCTGCAACATCTGTTGCGATGAGAATCTCAGTTTTGCCATTACGGAATCCGTTCATGACACGGTCACGCTGAGTCTGCTTCAGATCTCCGTGAAGTCCTTCAGCAAAATATCCTCTGCCCTGGAGGGCTGTTGTCAACTCATCTACTTTTCTCTTCGTATTACAGAATACAAGGGAACGTTTTGGATTATACATGTCTAAAAGCCTGGACAATACTTCTTCCTTATTTTTCTGTTTTACTTCGTAATAATACTGATCTATATTTTTAACGGTAAGTTCTTTTTTTACTACCTTTATCAGTTCCGCATCTTTTTTCTGATATTGGTTGGTGATATCCATAATTGGTTTTGGCATTGTTGCAGAGAAAAGAACGGTCTGTCTTTCTTCCGGTATCTCTTTTAATACGGTTTCAATATCTTCCCTGAATCCCATATTTAACATTTCATCTGCTTCATCCAGCACAATCGTATGCACCTGATCAAATTTAATTGTTTTTCTTCTCATATGGTCCATTACACGTCCTGGTGTTCCAATAATCAGCTGTACGCCGGTTTTCAGAGAACGTATCTGTTTCACGATATCCTGTCCGCCATAAACAGGAAGTACTTTTATCCCATGCATGAATTTTGACAATTTACGTATTTCTTCCGCCACCTGAATTGCCAATTCTCTGGTAGGACATAAGATGATCCCCTGAAGCTTTTTACTCTTCGGATCAATCTTCTCCAAAAGTGGTATTCCAAATGCCGCTGTCTTACCAGTTCCTGTCTGCGCCTGGCCAATTGCATCTTTTCCTGCCATCAGTACCGGAATTGCTTTTGCCTGGATCGGACTCGCTGCTTCGAACCCCATTTCTGTTACTGCCTTTAGTATCTGGTCGCTAAGACCAAGTTCATCAAATCTAACTGTTTCCATGTATTAGTGTTTCCTTTCTATTTGCCTGTTTCCTCAGGCTGCCTTTATATCTGCACTTCCCACACGTCGCTTCGTGCCATGAAATCGCATAAAGAAAGCCCTGTAACATGACTCTTATGTACAGGGCCTTAACCTCAATATTTTACATTGTTGCTATACTGACACGATATTACGAAACTTATCGTACCATAGTTTCGGTTCCCTTGTCAAGGGTGGAACCATAATTTATCCTTGAAGCTGCAGAAGTTTGCTCTTCAGTTCGCCTTCTAATCTCTGCATTTCAGCCTCTGCTTCCATACGCTTCTGATGTCCTTCTGTCTGGATACGCATTACTTCATCCAACGTAGAAATCAGAGACTCGTTTGTTGTCTTCAATGTCTCGATATCCACGATTCCACGTTCCGACTCTTTTGCGGTTTCTACAGTAGCCATCTTCAGCGTCTGAGCATTTTTCTTCAACAGCTCATTCGTCATATCCGTGACCTCCCTCTGTGCCTTTGCTGCATCTGCCGAATGGGCAACACCCAGAGCCAGAACCATCTGGCTCTTCCACAGTGGTATTGTATTCACGATGGTGGACTGAATTTTCTCAACCATCAGGGTATCATTCCCCTGTACAAGGCGGATCTGGGGAGCCGTCTGTAATGAGATCATTCTGGTTAACTCCAGATCATGAAGTTTCTTTTCGAATCGGTTACAAAGTGAATCCAGATCTTTGGCAGCCTGGGCATCTTCCGGCAACCCGGAATTATTTGCCTTTTGTACTAAAGCTGGAAGTTCCTCAGCACGGATTTTAGCCAGCTTCTTCTTGCCCGCCAGAATATACATGGATAATTCTTTAAAGTAAGATTGATTAAGCCCATACATCTTGTCCAGCACTGCTATGTCTTTTAACATCTGTACCTGATGACTTTCCAGGGCATCGCAGATTCGGTTGATATTTACCTCTGCTTTATCATATTTAGCTTTCATTGCCGTAATTTTATTGCTGCTTTTCTTGAAGAATCCAAGAAATCCTTTTTCCTGTTCTTCCACTTCGAAGCTCTTTAATTCGGTTACAACGCCGGATAGCATCTCCCCTACTTCACCAAGGTCTTTTGTCTTGACATTGTCAAGAGCAGCCTCAGAGAAATCAGCCATCTTTTTCTGCGCTCCTGCACCATACTGCAAAATAGCATTAGAATCGGTCAGATTAATCTGCTCTGCAAAGCTGTTAACCATACTTCTTTCTTCTGGTGAAAGCATGCTTTCATCAAATTCCTGTTTCTTCGGCTCTTCCACCACTGCTTTTACTGTCTGTGCCGCCTGAAGCTGGTTGTCACTCTTTTCTGACTGAAATGGATCCAGCGTTAAGGTCGGCGCCGGAGCCGATGCAAAGTCTTTGAATTCGTCACTCATGTCTTAATCCTCTTTTCTGTAAAATTTAGATTCCCTCAAGCCCCTGAACCCCCTGAGATATCAGATACTGCCGGTGTCCATGGGCGCTAATTATATCAGAGCCTGTCAGAAATCAATTTAAAACACGCTCTAGAACTTTAATTTTATTTCATCATTATTTTCCGGATCCAGTTGCTTTTTTGCAGTGTTCTCCCTTGCCTTCTTAAAATCCTGGCCTGTCAGGCCTTCCTGTGCAAACATTGTCTGAAGAACAGAAATGTCGGAAGAGATGTCCCAGGATGTATCCTGGAAGAATCCGTCTAAAAGCTTCTCAAATGCCATGTTAATCGTATCCAGTGTATCCTCGATTTCCCGCTTGGATGTCAGAATATTTTCACCCTGTACCGGCTGCCTGTCCAATTCTTCATATGCATCCAGCAGTTTAACGGTTGTGGGCAGATAATACTCCATGAATTTGCGGAGATCCGGAATATGCTCCGGATGCTGTTCCACCCGTTCAAATATTTTGGTGGTAATCACTTCCATTCTGGAAATTTTCTCAGATACCTCTACTCCGGGGATTGCATCGTTGCTCTTTTTTATTTTATCCAGATAGCTCTGTCCCTCTTCGACTACTTTGCGTACATCTTCCGGTACTGAACCATCTTCCATTTTGGCTTTCTGTTCTTTTTTGACTGCCTCTGCATTTTGTATTCTGCTGCGCTCTTCCCGCTGGCGGATTTCCATCTGGTGCTGAGCCTCCATGTATTGATTATATACCTGGTCTGTAATCATGAGGCAGCTCTCCTGAGCATCAATGTGGCCCTGGCAGAACATATTTTTACGAATCATTTCCCTCAGATCTTTTACGGTGTAATTAACTGGCTTTCCTACAGCATCTGCCAGTTCTTTCACAGAACAGTATTCCCGTCCCCGAAGCTGGCGCACATAGAGCTTAAACCGCTTTAACCTGCCAAGAATCTTGCTTCCACGCCATGCCATAATAATGCTGGCTAGTAAGAAGGGGAAAATCACCCCTATTGCAATAGCAGCTCCGCCTTCTAATCCTCCGGAAATCATACTTACCAATGCAATAATAAAGGTTGCCAGACCAAGGCTCCCCGCCAGAATATAGCCCACGATAGTGAGTGAATATCCGGCACCTTTCATCCCGCTGTTACGGGATATCAGTTCATTTTTAACCCCTTTTGCCGGAACATCGTGGAAATTACTTCTTTGCCTGTCCCTGTTCCTGTTTTTCCTGGAATCCCAGGGATTCTGCGGCTCCGAATAGGGATGTCCAAAATTTCCGATATTCCCCATATTGCCGCGATTGAACCTCTGATTCGCCTGATTCAGGCTCTGATTCACATTATCTATCGCACTGTTTACTGAATTTCTGATTGAATCATTCAATTGTCTAAAATTCTGCGAATCAATCGCAGACTGCACTGTATTCTTTATTTGGTCGCCCAGATTCGACCAGTCCTGGTTACCCATGATATCCTCCTGCCTTATCAATAAAAACAATATTTTTCCTGATTTGCTTAAGATAAATTATAAATGATAATCCATAAAAAAACAATCTATTTCCTTTAATAGTACTTGATTTTAGAAGCATAGCAGATATTTTTGACCTATATATTAGAAAATCCTTAATTTTTTAAGAAATTTACCAAAATAGGGTTGCTTTTTTCTTTTCCAGGGTATAATATATCCATAACACAACGTAGTTTTCATTACTACATATCGAAATATCATTCCCAGCAAATACTATATTGATAACATATAATCTTGAGGAGGTAATATTATGAATCAAACAGCAACTATACCCCAGAGAAAGTTCCGGTTAAAAGACCCCGGCAGCGCCATTACACATTTTATAGGTATGGTGATGGCAATTTTTGCTGCTATGCCCCTGTTAATTAAGACTGCGGTGATGCAGCCCGATCGGACACATATCGTATCCCTGTCTATATTTATTATCAGTATGATTATGCTTTATGCAGCCAGTGCCACTTATCATTCCCTGGACCTGACCGAGCGTACTAACCGCATACTGCGGAAATTAGACCATTGCATGATATTTATACTAATCGCAGGTACTTATACTCCAATCTGCATGATCGTTTTAAACGGTTCCACAGGCAATCTGTTATGTACTATCGTGTGGAGTATCGCAATTGTAGGCATTATCATTAAAATGTGCTGGATCACCTGTCCAAAATGGTTTTCTTCCATAATTTATATTGGAATGGGCTGGGTATGCGTACTTGCATTTACCCAGATTGTCAAAGCACTTCCGGCTGCCGGCTTTGGATGGCTGCTTGCCGGCGGTATTATTTATACCGTAGGTGGTATCATATACGCCCTCAAACTTCCTATTTTTGACTCCAGGCATAAAAACTTCGGATCACATGAAATATTCCACTTATTCGTTATGGGCGGAAGCATCTGCCATTTCATTCTTATGTACGTCTATGTGGCTGGAATGGCAATTTAATTAAGTACAGCGATGGCTGTTCCCGGATACTGCAGAGAGTTCCGGGGGCAGCTTTTTTTAGTACAAACAAAGGGCTCACAGCGGGCTAATTATGTGCTAAACATGCTCCGGTGTATGTCCGTTATAAGAACGATTCATAAGCTTCAGCTTGTCCTTCTTCTGAAGCTTCTTTATCTCATATTCTCTTTTCATTGCTTCCTGTCTCGTTGCAAATGTCTCACAGTAGGCTAACACTACCGGCCGCCTCCCTTTCGTATACTTGGCACCTTTCCCGCTGTTATGGTCATCAATCCTTTTTTCCAGATTGTTTGTCCAACCGGTGTAGAAGGTGTCATCACTGCATTTTAATATATACGTATAATTCATTTTACTTCATCCTTTATGTCTATGTAAAGCGCACATACAAGAACCTCATACATGCGCTTATTATAAAAAGCAATCGACGAAAAAGTACTTCACCCATATCAAATACGACAGTTTGCATTTGGAATTGTAACGCCAAGTAAGAAAAATTCGATTGCGTATCCGCAGGTGTAACTTTATTCGGTACAGCAGTGTTCTTATCCGCTGTACTAATATAGTATACTCTCTTCTCCTCAAAATGTGCAAGGATTTTAAAAGGCCTTAAATTTTCTTTATTTGAAAATTTAAGGCCTCTGTTATCTATCATTATCCCACTGTTTGTTTTTCGTTTGTAAACCGCCTTTTATTCCAGATACAGGAAAGGATCTACCGGTGTACCATCTTTTTTCATCTCAAAGAAGAGGTTGCTTCCTTCTTCACAGTAATATTTAGTAGGTTCGCTTACATAACCTATGATGGAACCTGTCTCCACTACATCACCTACTGCTACCGGAACTTCTTTTAACTGTCCGTAAACTAATTCATAGTTATTACCGATATTCATGGTAATGGTTGTCCCTGTTTCCTCATTTACGTCAATGGACTTTACAATACCCTTTGCTGCTGCAAGGACTTGTCCATTCACTTCACTGCCGATAATCAGTGCCGGATTATATTTGTATACATTTAAGGTTTTAAAGTATACGGTAGAATCCATACTGTAGTCGATTAAAACTGTTCCGGCTACCGGCCAGGTCAATGTGCTGTTATCTCCAAAATCAACGGTAGGTTCTATTTTCGCCTGAATATTTGTAGAATTTGCATCTACGCTGTCTTCTGACTCTTTTGCTGTATTTGCATCAGCGCTTGTTTTTGCTTCGTTATCTGCCAAGTATGCCGGATCCACGTCCATATCATTTGCTAATGTAGGTTTTGAAGCATCTGATTCTGTCTGATTTTTCGAATCACCGGATGTGGCATTTTTATTACCGTTTTCTTTTGTGTTACCCTCTGACTGAGCTGCTGCTTTATCTGTTGTAATCGGATCCGATGGTTCGGGATCTTTTGGTTCTTCATTTAAATCTACCAGATTCTGTTCTTCTTCTTTTGCGTTTTGTGACAGTTCCATTGTATAATAGGAAGCTGCTGCTACTCCTCCCACCAGGCACAGACTCAATGCCACAATGGTTCCTTTTTTCTTAAAAAACTTTACAACATCTTTTTTCTGCATATTCTTCACCTCGTACTATTGATCAATTATGTTCAACAATAGCATTGCCAGTTTATGAAAGAATATACAATGTTTGAAAAATCGATTTAAGAATTTACGGCATTGGATTCTGTCTCTGTACTGATTTGTTTTTCATTTATTTCTATGGTTACATTTTTAAAATAATATTGCAAAATATCATCATACGCTGTACCGGATTCAGCCATTCTTTCTGCTCCGTATTGGCTCATTCCCACACCATGCCCCAATCCTTTTGTAGTGATCCGTATTCCTTTATCCACCTGCTCCATTGTAAAACAGCTGGAATTCAGATTTAGGAATTTTCGGAATTCCTCTCCGGGAATTTCGGTGTCACCAATCCGGATTTTTGTAATATACCCTGCCTCGTCATTGCTTTCAATCTCCATATTATCCCAGAGATTGTTTTTATTTAACTCATTTCCCGTTTGTTCATTACCAGCTGCACCCGGCTGTGTCTGTGACTCTGAATCACCTTCGGTCTGCACCTGGGTTTTGGCAGCACCTTCTGTCTCCGGCGGAGATTCAGATATACCTTCTGTCTGTCCCTGGGTTTCTGCAGTACCTTTTGTCTGCGCCTGTGACGTTTCAGCGGACGCCTGTGTTTCTTTTGCTGATTTTGGTTCTGCTGCCTCGGTTAAAATTTCTGTTTCCACACCCGACAGGTCTGTGGATAACGTATCTGCGCCCTGATCTGCATACCAGGCGGTGGAGACATTGTCCCTTCCATCCGCTTTTACATTTAAGGCTGTTTCCTGCTGGTTATCCTCATCTATTCTGCTGCTGTTATCATTTCCCTGAGATTCTGCAGGCTGATCTGGTGGAACATCTGTGGAAACTTCAGTTCCTTGCGGATAATACGCTTTCATATCCGGATACTGCTCTTTGCATATCCGTAATATTTCATCCGGATCATACACTTCCGCGTGGAGATAGCGTTCTGCCTCTACATCCTGAGCGCTCTGTACCGATACCAGATAAGGATAGTCCTGGCTTCCCAGAACATCATTTCCATTTCTAGTCCTTCCGGCGCTTATGGCATGATAGGATGCCAGGATCAGACTTCCGTCATAGGTGAGAACCTGTCCGCTTGTTTCTCTGGATGCCCTGCCGAATTTATCCCGAATACCCAGTTCCTCCATCTGATCAACGGTTAAGTACTTGTCTTTCAAGAGTTCCGTCGGATGGTCCTCCAGCATTTTACATAAATTTGTTCTGGCTACCACCATCTGGGCTTTAATTGCTTCTGTCTGATAAGCGGATGGAATCTGCAAGGCTGTAACGCCCATTACATAGTCTTCAAAATTAACTTCACGTACTTTCCCGTCTACTTCTACCGAAATAAAGGAATGGTCTTCTCCTCTGTCCAAATAGGTTTGTCTTATTTTACCGGACATAAGAACCGTAATAACATAAGGCAATAAGAGTACCAGTAAAATTAATGCTAGAATATTTTTTATTTTTTCCTTCATGGCGCACCTTCCTTGTCTTATGTATATTACCGGATTTCTATATTATGCATAAATCAGGGAATTATTTTCATTATTCGTTCCATATTCCACTTATAACCATGTTCTGTGCAACTTATCAAAAATGAACAAACAAAAAGCCCGGCATACTTATCTTATTGCAGGTAATCCGACCATCTGCCGGATTGCCCGCATTAAAATTAAATATACCAGGCTTTTCATATCAATATATAGCTATTTGATGAAAAGCTTTTTCTACTCGATCACTCAATTACTACTTTATCCAAATGCCAGATCTCATCCACATACTGCTGGATTGTTCTGTCTGATGTGAACTTACCGCTGCTTGCCACATTCAGAATTGCCATTTTAGCCCACCGCGCTTCATCCCGGTACGCTTCTTCCACTTTCTGCTGTGCCCGTGCATAGGACTTAAAGTCTGCCAGGATAAAGTAGGTGTCTGCCCTGTCACTGCTGTTGGTATTTAACAGGGAGTTGTAGATTTCACGGAAACGTTCCGGATCATCCTTTGCATATTCCCCGTTGATTAACTGCATCAGTACCCGGCGGATATCCTGGTCGTTGTTAAAGTAATCCATTGGGTGGTAACCGCCGTTATTCTCAAAGTTAATAACTTCATCGGCGCTAAGCCCGAAGATAAATGCGTTCTCTTCCCCAACTTCTTCTACGATCTCAACATTTGCACCGTCCATCGTACCAAGGGTCGGTGCTCCGTTTAACATAAATTTCATGTTACCGGTACCGGATGCTTCTTTACTTGCCGTAGAAATCTGCTCTGATACATCCGATGCTGCAAATATCCATTCCGCATTTGATACACGGTAGTCTTCAATAAATACTACTTTCAGCTTTCCTTTAATGGATCTGTCGTTGTTGACAACATCAGCCACTGCATTGATCAGCTTAATAGTAAGCTTTGCACGGCGGTATCCTGCTGCTGCCTTTGCACCAAAGATAAATGTTCTCGGATAGAAATCCATTTCGGGATGATCTTTAATCGTATTGTATAAATACATCACATGCAGAATGTTCATCAGCTGGCGCTTGTATTCATGAAGTCTCTTTACCTGTACATCATAGATGGAACGCGGATCAATTTCCACGCCGTTGTGCTCTAAAATATATTTGGCAAGACGTACCTTATTCTGGTATTTGATATTCATGAATTCCTGCTGCGCTTTTTTGTCCTCTGCATAGATCTTTAATTTTGAGATCTGAGGCAGATCTGTAATCCACTCGTTACCAATATGGGCTGTTACCCAATTAGCCAGCAGCGGATTCGCATGCAGAAGGAATCTCCTCTGGGTAATACCATTGGTTTTATTGTTGAATTTTTCAGGCATCATTTCATAGAAATCCCTTAACTCCTGCTTCTTCAGGATCTCGGTATGAAGCTGTGCCACACCATTTACAGAGTAACCTGCTACGATAGCAAGATGTGCCATCTTCACCTGTCCGTCATGTATGATCGCCATCTTGTTGACCTTATTCTGGTCTCCCGGATATTTTCTGCCAACCTCAATGAGGAATCTGCGGTTAATTTCTTCGATGATCTGGTAAATACGGGGAAGCAGCCTGGAAAACAGCTCAATCGGCCATTTTTCCAGAGCTTCCGCCATAATGGTATGGTTCGTGTATGCACAGGTCTTCGTTGTCACTTCCCATGCTTCATCCCATTCCAAGTTTTCTTCGTCCACCAGGATACGCATCAACTCCGCTACTGCTACTGTAGGATGGGTATCATTCAGCTGGAATGTAACTTTTTCGTAGAATTTCCTCATATCGGAATGTTTTTTCTTATATTTCTCAATTGCTGCCTGTACGCTGGCGGAAATAAAGAAGTACTGCTGTTTTAAACGAAGCTCTTTACCTGCATAGTGATTGTCATTTGGATAAAGGACTTCAACAATGTTCCGCGCCAGGTTTTCCTGCTCTACCGCTTTCTGATAGTCTCCTTTATCAAAGGAATCCAGCTGGAAATCGTTAATAGCTTCCGCATCCCAGACACGCAGGGTATTCACAATGCGGTTGTCATATCCCACAATGGGAATATCGAAAGGAATGGCACGCACAGACTGGCAGCCTTCCTGGATGAAACGGTTTCTTCTGGTCGCTTCATCATATACCACACGTACATATCCGCCAAATTTAACTTCTTTGGCGTATTCCGGACGGCGCAGTTCAAAAGGATTGCCGTCCTTCAGCCAGTTGTCCGGTACTTCTATCTGAAAACCATTTTCTATTTTCTGTTTAAACATGCCGTAACGGTAACGGATACCGCAGCCATAGGAAGAATATCCAAGAGTTGCAAGTGAATCCAGGAAACATGCTGCAAGACGTCCCAGGCCTCCATTTCCCAGCGCCGCATCCGGCTCTTCATCCTCGATTACATTCAGATCAAATCCAATTTCCTCTAATGCTGCTTTCACATCATTATACTCTGTAAGATTGATCAGATTATTACCCAGGGCACGCCCCATCAGGAACTCCATAGACATATAGTACACCGTCTTCGGGTCATCTATTTCGTACTGTTTCTGGGTTGCCAGCCAGTTATCAATAATTGTATCTTTAATCGTATAGGATACCGCCTGAAATACCTGCTGCTTCGTCGCTTCCTCAATCGTCTTACGATATAAGGTTTTTACATTTGCCTTAACATCATTAATAAATGCTTCCTTGTCAAATTTTTTACTCATGAACCATCCTCCTGTTTTCTGGTATATTACACCTTCTCCACGCCCATGGTTACTGTCTCCCCGTTGATGTTCCATTCCTTTACATAGCCGTTTGCAGAGCCTGTCACAATATCATCAGCCAGAACTTCTGACTTAATCTCTTCTCTGTGCTCTTCTAATATTTTTTCAATCTTCTGATTGTCTTTTGCATAAACCACGACTCTGTCTGTCACTTCAAAGCCCGCTTCTTTTCTCATGGTCTGTACCTTACTGATCAGTTCTCTGACAAATCCTTCTTCTATCAGCTCCGGTGTGAGGTTTGTATCCAGTACAACGGTAATCTCGTTATCCTGTTCCGACACATATCCTTCCATCTGCGCTGTCTCAATCAGCAGATCCTCCTCTAATAATACAACCTCTGTTCCGTTTATGTCAAGCTTTATGGAACCGTTTCCGTTCAATTCATCCATGGCAGCATTTCCATCTAACTGGGGAAGTGCCTGGCGGATTCCTCCCAGAAGTTTACCATATTTTGGTCCCACCGTCTTAAGCTGGGGCTTAAAGCTATAGGAAGTAAAGTTTCTCACATCATCTGTGAAGGTTACTTTTTTGGTATTTAATTCCTCTCTTATGATATCCACAAAGAACTCCGGTAATTCAAAAGGAGCTTTTACAAACATATTCCCAATTGGCTGTCTGTTCTTGATATTCGCTGTATTTCTGCATGCGCGTCCCATAACAACAATTTTCAGGACTTCGTCCATATTTGCTTCCAGATCTTTGTCGATCTGTGCCTTATCTGCTGCCGGGAAGTCGCACAGATGGATACTTTGGGGTGCTGTCTTGTCAATATTGCATACCAGATTCTGATAGATATCCTCTGTCATAAACGGAATCATAGGTGCTGCAGCCTTGCATACGTTTACAAGAGCCGTGTACAATGTCATATATGCATTGATTTTATCTTGCTCCATGCCCTTCGCCCAGAAACGCTCACGGCTTCTGCGGACATACCAGTTACTCATGTCATCTACAAATTCCTGTAATGCTCTTGCTGATTCCGGGATTTTGTAATTGCCAAGGTTCTCATCTACAGTCTGAACCAGAGTATTCATTTTAGACAACAGCCATTTGTCCATAACCGGAAGCTTATCATATTCTAAACTATATTTTGTAGCGTCAAATTCATCTATATTTGCATAAAGGACGAAAAATGCATAGGTATTCCAAAGAGTACCCATAAATTTACGCTGTCCTTCCGTTACTGCTTTTCCATGGAAACGGTTTGGCAGCCAGGGAGCGCTGTTCACATAGAAATACCAGCGGATCGCATCTGCTCCGTATGTGGAAAGAGCATCGAAGGGGTCTACTGCATTTCCTTTTGACTTACTCATCTTCTGTCCGTTCTCATCCTGAACATGTCCCAGTACAATTACATTCTTATACGGCGCCTCATTAAAGATCAGTGTGGAAATCGCCAGGAGGGAATAAAACCATCCACGGGTCTGGTCTACTGCTTCTGAAATAAAGTTTGCCGGGAATTGCTGTTTGAATAATTCCTGGTTTTCAAAAGGATAATGGTGCTGTGCAAATGGCATTGCCCCGGAATCAAACCAGCAGTCAATTACTTCAGGCACACGGTGCATTTCTTTTCCACAATGAGGACATTTGATGGTTACTGCATCTATAAATGGGCGGTGAAGTTCGATATTCTCCGGACAGTTATCCGACATTTCTTTTAATTCGGCAATGCTTCCGATAGAGTGCATATGTCCGCATTCACATTCCCAGACATTCAGCGGTGTTCCCCAATAACGGTTACGGCTGATTCCCCAGTCCTGTACGTTTTCCAGCCAGTCTCCGAAACGTCCTTTTCCGATACTTTCCGGTATCCAGTTGATGGTATTGTTATTTCTGATCAGGTCCTCTTTTACAGCTGTCATCTTGATGAACCAGGATTCACGTGCATAATAGATCAGAGGGGTGTCACATCTCCAGCAGTGAGGATAGCTGTGCTCAAACTGCGGTGCAGAGAATAAAAGGCCTCTGGACTTTAAATCTTCCAATACAAGGGGATCTGCCTTTTTGCAGAACGTGCCTGCCCATGGAGTCTCTTCTGTCATCTCACCCTTGCTGTCTACCAGTTGAAGGAATGGCAGATCATATCTTCTTCCTACCTGCGAGTCATCTTCACCAAATGCAGGAGCGATATGAACTACTCCGGTTCCATCTGTTAAAGTAACATAGTCAGCACAGGTTACAAAGTAAGCCTTTTTCGCCGGTGTGGTAAATGGGAATAATGGCTCATATTCTTTATATTCCAGATCTGTTCCTACATAAGTCTCCTGTACCTCGTAGTTGTCTTCGCCCAGTACTTTATCACAAAGTGCCTGTGCCAGATAATAAACCGTTCCATCTTCTTTCATGGATACTTTGACATAAGTCTCCTTTGGATTTACACAAAGTGCCACATTTGATGGAAGGGTCCACGGAGTAGTTGTCCATGCCAGAATATATGCTTCTTCGCCTTTTACTTTAAATTTGGCAATAGCTGAACGTTCTTTTACATCCTTATATCCCTGGGCAACTTCATGGCTGGACAGAGGGGTTCCGCATCTTGGGCAGTAAGGTACGATTTTGTATCCTTTATATAACAGTTCTTTGTCCCAGATCTGCTTTAATGCCCACCATTCTGATTCAATAAAGTTGTTGTCATAAGTTACATAGGGATGTTCCATATCTGCCCAGAATCCAACGGTTGCGGAAAAGTCTTCCCACATGCCCTTGTATTTCCAGACGCTGTCTTTACAGTATTTGATAAATGGTTCCAGACCATATTCTTCGATCTGTTCTTTTCCGTCCAGACCCAGCATTTTTTCCACTTCCAGCTCAACAGGCAGGCCATGGGTATCCCAACCGGCTTTACGGGGAACCATCTTCCCTTTCATCGTCTGGTATCTTGGAATCATATCTTTGATTACACGGGTTAAAACATGGCCGATATGAGGCTTGCCGTTTGCGGTTGGCGGTCCGTCATAGAATGTGTAGGGCTCACATCCCTCACGGTTATCAATACTTTTTTCAAAAATTTGGTTGTCTTCCCAGAACTTCTCTGTCTTCTTCTCCCGGTCAACAAAATTAAGATTCGTTGAAACTTTGTCGTACATGAATATATTCCTCCTTAAATTTAATACGCCAGAGCGTGTTTTAAAATTGCTTTCTGGACAGCTATACGTAACACTTAGTGAAAGATTCGTTTCAAATGAAAGGTACATAGCGAGCTATGTAACCTGAATTTGCTGCGAATATATGTGCAAAAAAGCTCCCATCCCTGTAAAAGGACGAGAGCTATACACTTCGTTAACCACCTGTTACTACATACTTACATACGCGTTCCTGTTAACGGTGGAAAACCGTCAGCACCTACTGTTATTCAGCCTGAAACTCTGAAGTGATATTCTATCTGTCCTACTCTTACCGGTCTTCCATCACCACCGGCTCGCTGAAAATTTCGTACCGGACACTTTCCGGCATTACAGATGTACTGTCTTCGTCATCGTCTTTTCCATATATTGCTAATTTGTAACTTGTCAGTGAGCAAAGCTGCTGAACTGCTACGTTAATTTTCATTATATGTATCACGGAATGAAAAGTCAAGGAGAAATAAATTTTTAAGATCTGCCTGCTTTCTCTAAGTTTATGCTTTATTTATTTGCATTTTTCCCTATAATCCTATATAATTTGTTATAAACAAATAAATCGTTAAAAGAGGTATTATAGAATGGGTAGATTTTTTAGTATGGACAATAAGTTCTTTACTTTTATGTCCAGGGTAGCAGACTTAATGATGTTAAACGTTGTATTTCTGATATGCTGTATTCCGGTTGTTACCATCGGAGCTTCCTGTACAGCTATGTATTACGTCACACTGAAGATGGCGCGTAATGAGGAATCTTATATTATTAAAAGTTTCTTCAAATCTTTTAAGGAAAACTTCAAGCAGAGTACCATTATCTGGATGATTATGCTGATAGCCGGCATTATCCTGCTGATGGATTTCAGAATTACCGGACAGATGAAATCAACGCTGACAACTGTTATGCGTTATGGCCTTATGGTTGTTGCGGTTGTGTATGCATTTGTATTATCTTACATATTCCCGATTTTATCCAAATTTGTGAATTCTATTAAAAATACTTTCAAGAATTCGCTGTTTATGTCCATCCGACATCTTCCATATACATTTTTAATTTTGATTGTTGCCATTGTTCCTGCCGGAGCTACTCTGATGATCCCAATTGTGTTTGCCTATGGTTTGATCGTATGGATCCTGATTGGCTTTGCATTAATAGCATTTATTAATTCCTATCTTTTTGCAAAGATTTTTGACCATTATATCCCGGATGAAGAGAATGAGGAAAGTTCTTCCACCGAGATTCCGGAAATCATGGAACCCTCAGCTTTTAAGAACTTATCTCCTACAACTGGTTCTTCCAAGGAAAAATCAGAATAGATGAATTATATGATTAAAACAGCCAGTCCGTTTTTTATGCGGACTGGCTGTTTTTTTGCTGTCTGATTGCTGTCTGGCTGCTGTCTGGTTGATTCCGGCTGCTGGCTGGCTGATTCTGGCTGTTGGCTGATTCTGGCTGCTGTTTATTTTCCGTCTATCCCGGATTCAGCAATCGGAAATATTAAGACCGCTTTAAACAGATCCCCATCTACACTGATGCGGAATTCACCGCCCTGCATTTCCGTCAGGGACCGAGCAATTGATAAACCCAGTCCGCTGCCTTCCGTACTTCTGGATTTATCCCCCTGTATAAAACGCTCTGTCAGTTCTTCCGCCTCCATATTAAGCAAATACTCGGATATATTTTTAATGGAAAACACCATCTTTCCATTTTCAGTACGAATTGCGGCATATACCCGGGTTCCGGGCATGGCATATTTTACTATATTATTATAGAGGTTTTCTATGACACGCCAGATACGTGCATTATCTGCCCGAATGATAATGGGGTGATCCGGAACACTTGTGATCAGTTCCAGCCCCCTTTCCTTAAACTGGTCGGAAAATTCCCCTGCTGTCTGCAGGATAAGTTCTTTAAAATTAATGTTTATATATTCTAAAAGAATGTTTCCCGAACTTATTCTGGATGCTTCCAGCAGATCTTCCGTCAGGTATTTCAGCCTTTGGGACTTCTGATCCAGCACTTCTAAATAGTCCTTTGCTTTTTGGTCTGAGAGATCCAGTCTTTTTAGCAGATCGACGTAATTGATAATCGATGTCAGGGGGGTTTTGATATCATGGGATACATTTGTTATTAAATCGGTCTTTTGCCTTTCATTCTTTGTGTTTTCCTCTATAATAGACTCCAGGCTCTTGCTCATTTTATTAACGGAATCAGCCAGCCTTCTATTGGATGGCAAAAATTTAGAGGCATCTATTTTGTAATCAAAATCTCCCTTTAAAATGTACTCCATCCCGGTTGAGATTTCATCCTGCTGTACCGTCATCTTCACCAGATTTAGTCCGATGAGCAAGGCCACAATGATTGTCAAAGGCAGCCCCCATACACCCAGGACGGTTATGGATATAATCCCCAGCATAATCACAGACAAACATGCGATATACCAGACTAGAATTCTTACTGCCACTTTCCGCTTATATATCATCCGGTACAACTCCTGCCACATATTCCAGATAAAACTGTATTTCAGCAGCACGCCTCCCTTTACTCTGCGCACCATACTGCCATACCACACCACGAACATTCCATTTGCAAAGCCTGCAAGAGAAAATAATACTCCTGCGATTCCAGGAAAAATCCCAAGGTTCTGATAGCTCAAATGAGCCAGATGTACACCAAAAACTATTACCATAACACTTATAAGCGTCAGCATCTCTATTGGAAAACGGTCTATTTTCATCATACCGAACTCCTCTTTATCGTATCCCGAGATATAGGTATAATATCCGATGGATGAAAGCCAGATGAACATAAAAATACCGCATACAACCGCAGCAGCCCGGCTCCATGGCATCCAGTTCTCATATCGTTCCTTCATATTATAAAATTCATCCTGAACAGGAAATGACGTATCAACACCTATTACGATACGGCTGTCAATACAGTTGGGTGAGATTCCTCTGCCCAGATTACTGTATATATTTTTTTTGAATTTAAGATTGGCGTCGTACTCCAGATTTTTATAATCCAACACTACGTAGGTTCCCAGATTCAGTATCTGCTCTTCCGACAATTGGGTGTTCCCGCAGATCTTCTTATTATTTTTATCCTCAACAATGTATTTCAGATTGGTATTTTTACCATTAAATTCTACTTTTAAAGTATTATAATGCCAGACATCTTCCCAGATCCCCGCTATAGCTATTTTCAGCTGGAGATAGAGCTTGTCTCTGTCTTTTCCTGTCTTACTTGCATACTCACCGATATCTTTATAGCCAATGGGGGAATATGCTTCTTCCATATTCAGTTCAAGCCCCTGCTGTGCCCATTGCAGCAGATCATGCAGCCGGTAAGTCAGACCGCCTTTGCTTGTACCAGAGATATTTTTATGCTGGGCGTAATCTTCTATATCAACAATTCTATCCGGATCATAGAATCCGTCTGTCTCAAATTTATTACTGCCCTCCAGAAATTCATGCAGCTGTCCGATTTTTTCTTCTACCTGTGCCTCATATTTGGCTGTAGCCGGATATGGCTTTCCAAATGCATTTTGAAAATCTTCTAACGAAGTCATCATGCTGAGACTAATCATAAAAGAACAGATGATAATAATCAGCGACATATATTCCACAGTCATCGTTATAATCTTTCTTGCAGCCCGAAACTCCGTCCCTTTACATTTTAATTCCTGTTCGTTATTCATCATCTGCTATACTCTCTACTTTATAGCCAATCCCCCAAACTACTTTTAGATACCGGGGGCTCTTCGGGTTAATTTCAATCTTTTCTCTGATGTGCCTGATATGTACTGCCACCGTATTATCGGCACCAATCGCCGCCTCGTTCCAGATCTGTTCATAGATCTGGTCTATGGAAAATACCTTGCCTTTATTCTTCACCAGCAGAAGCAGAACATTATATTCTATGGGGGTCAGCTTCACAATGACTCCATCTACCGTGACTTCCTTTTCCTCATCGTTTATCACAAGGCCGCCCGTCCTGTAGATCACCGTAATATCCCCTTTTACATAATTACCCAGCTTCGTGTACCGCCTGAGCTGTGACTTAACCCTTGCCACAAGTTCTAATGGATTAAACGGCTTAGTCAGATAGTCATCAGCCCCATTATTAAGCCCCATTATTTTATCCGTATCTTCCGATTTTGCAGACAGGATAATAATCGGTACCCCGCTGGTCTTTCTGATTTCTTTTGTTAATGTGATTCCATCCAGATTTGGCATCATTATATCTGCAATAACCAGATGAATTTCAACCAATTTTAAAGTCTGCAGGGCATACTCCCCATCCAGTGCTTTATAGACTTCATATCCTTCCTGGTTTAAATATATTTCAACAGCATCCATGATCTCCTTATCATCATCGCAAACAAGTATATTAAACATGCTAACTCCCTATTCTTTCTGGTCCAGAACGTCAAAAAATGCCGGCACCAAAACGTATACTCCAGTTTTTTAAAATTGCCGGCTTATCCATTGGAAAATATCCCGGTAAACCTGTATTTTGTCCAGCTCATTCAAAATCTCATGACGGTCTTGTGGGTAAAGTATGCAGGACACTTCCTTCATCCCTGTCTGTCTAAATGTCTCAGCAACTTTTTGAACACCCCTGCCCTGATCTCCCACAGGATCATCCTCACCTGATACAAACAGGACAGGCATCTCCCTGGGCATGCGGTCTAAATATTCCTCAAAAGTTAATTTATACAGACCATGAAACAGATTGTGGTAAGCATTCAGTGTAAATAAAAACTGGCACCTTTCTTCCGCAATATAAGCATCGACTACTTTTTCGTCACGGCAAAGCCAGTCCCTGTCCGTCCTTGCAGGTTTATAATTCCTGTTGTACCCGCCAAACGCCATTGCATCTACAAGCCTGCTTCTATACATCCAGCCATGCCTTTTAGCCATCATGGATGTGAGAACAATACCTGCCTTTACAGCAAATCTCGGTTTATATCCGGTTCCCATAATAATCGTACCTGCCAGTCCCTCCCCGTGACAACAGATATACTGCCTGGTCAAAAATGATCCCATGCTGTGCCCCAGAATAAAATAGGGTATTCCAGTGTTTTCTTTTTCCGTCATACGCCTCAGTTTATGCATATCACGGATAAGTGTACGGTTCCCGTTCTCTTTCGCAAAATAACCATAATATTCCTTTGACTTAATGGAATCTCCGTGCCCAAGATGATCATTTCCTACCACCAGAACTCCTCTGTCTGCCATATAACCTGCGAATTCATCGTACCTTTCTATGAACTCAACCATTCCATGTGCAATCTGAAGTACTGCAAGAACCTCTCCATCCGGTATCCATTTCACTGCATGAATCTTAGTTTCCTGATCATCCGACAAATAATAAAAATGCTCTTTTGATGACATTCTGTCCACCCCATCTCTTTGAATTATACAATTTATAACTTTTCAGACTCAAAATAGCACAATAAAAGAGTTTTTCCTATAACTAAAACACATTCTTCCATTTCCATACAATAAGCCCATGATATAATATATTATAGCATAGATTAAACAAAAAAAATTTTAAGAATTACGAAAGATCATTTTTTTGACTGTCCTATTTGCCTTTTCTATGGTATACTTAATATAGTCAATAAACTAAAACGGAGGATAATATGATAACAGGAAGCAAGGAATTAATCCGCGATATTAACAGCCATCTTGT
This sequence comes from uncultured Robinsoniella sp., assembly GCA_900539655.1. Lineage (GTDB taxonomy): Bacteria > Bacillota > Clostridia > Lachnospirales > Lachnospiraceae > Robinsoniella. The sequence continues at coordinate 14,481 of UQCR01000060.1, read as the reverse complement.
TCTGGAATCCATTGTAAACAACGGTCCCATATCAAGGGCGGATCTGGCTAAGTCACTGGGGCTTACAAAAGCCACTATTTCAGCGATTGTCCAGGTTCTGATTGATGAGTACCTGATTGTTGAAATCGGCAGTGCCAAGACGGACAAAGGACGAAAGCCAATCCTTCTGGATCTTAACCAGTCAGGCGGACACGTCATTTCACTGGATGTAAGTGTGGATTACATCACAGTACTCACCTCTGACCTGAAGGGAACCCATTGCTTTGTAAAACAATATAAAAATAAAGGATGCATCGATCAGGAAATTCTTCCAGTCCTGATCCCGATCATTGAAAAGACCATAGAGGGCCTGCCTCCTGCTGTTCATGGTGTCATTGGTATCAGTATCGGCATCCACGGAGTTGTTCATAACAATCGGGTGATGTTCACCCCTTACTATTCCATAAAAGAGGATCACTTCTCGGATGCCTTATCCGAACATTTCGGTGTGCCGGTCTTTATGGATAACGAAGCTAATCTTTCCGTCCTGGGTGAACGCACTTTTTACTTTGATTATCCGAATATTATTAACCTGAGCGTGCATTCTGGTATTGGTATGGGGATTCTGATAGATGACCAGCTCTATACGGGCTATAACGGTTATGCCGGCGAATTCGGGCATACAATTATAGTTCCTGACGGACGCCCCTGCCCCTGCGGCAACCACGGGTGCTTTGAACAATACGCTTCCGAGCGGGCACTCCTGATGGATTACGCAAAACGCAAAGGTATGGAAGAGGTATCCATCGACACACTGATCCGGGCTTACCAGGCAGAAGACCGTGACGCCCTGGAGGTTATTGGACAATTTGTAAAATATATGGCAATCGGAATTAATAACATCCTCAATACCTTTAATCCGAACCTGATTATTATCAACAGTTCCTTTACCATGTATATCCCGGATATTACAAAACAAATCCAGGATTCCCTCTGTAACCGCATGGATAAATATTGTACCATCCTGCCATCCGGTCTGCAGGATACGGCTATTCTGCTGGGCGGTGCCTGTGTGGTAATCAAAAACTTCCTTGGCATAGAAAAAATGGTTTTAAAACCATAAGAAAGGGATTGTCGGAAAAGGAGCTTTTGCTACCTCGTGGGCTCTCTACCCAACACGTCAGACGGGCGCAAGCTGGCCTTAGACCAACGAATTATGAACCCTCTGCTTTTCGACGACCCAGGCAGCAAGGTAAACGCCTGTGTAAATAACATTCTCTCCATTCGGCAGGAAAGCGCGGAAATCAAGGGGGCGAAGCGATTACGACGCGCTGCTGGCCAAGAAAAAGGAGCGGTATGAGGAATTTAAGACCTCCCGGAAAAAGATAATTGAGTACCAGACAACAAGCAGAACGTGGACAGAATCCTGGGGATTGAACAAGAACAGGCTATGCAGGAAAAACAGAAAGATAATGAACGCTGACGACGCAAAACGCCCATGCCAGGTTACGGTGTGGGCGTTCTTTTTTTGCCCGGAACGGGCAACGTGGGACGGGAGAAATCCCCGTCCTCTCTTTGCGCGTATGTGAAAAAAACAGCGACCAACGGGAGCGATAAGCCGTGCCGACAGGCACGTTCGCACAAGAGCGCCAGCGGCTTTTGCCGGGGCTTGGGGGGGACACCAACCAGCGGTTAAGAATATCCGAAAGGATATTCTTAACCATTGCTGGTCGATGAGTGAGAAACCCGATGCGGTTCAGCATCCTCCACCATCACCCGCAGCACAAACCATCCTTTTTCATGGGAAAAGCTGCACATACCGTGGTGCTGTGCCGCAAATGCAAGGATGGAGCGTGTGCCTGTGCCGTGGTGCTCCCGCTGGGCGATGGGGACGCCCTCGCTGTCAAAATAAACCGTGCCATCAAAGCGGTTGCGAATGTCCAGTGCAATTTTTCCATCCACACAGCGAGAACGCAGGATGATTTTCTTTTTCTTCTGTTCCACGCTTGCTCTGATTGCGTTTTCCATGCCGTTGGACAGAACCACCGCAAGCTGTAAGGCCTCCACACGCAGCGCTGCTGGAAAGTCAACCTCGATATCACAGTCAATATGCTTGTTCTGCGCATCGGTCTGATAAAAAAGAATGGCAGCATTCAAAATGCTGTTCTCGCAAAAGCGCACAGGGCGAATATCTTCCAAAGCAGCATCCATAGAGGTCAATGCAGTCCTCAGCCCCTGCATATCGCCGCTTTCCGAAAGGGTCATCAGTGTTCGGAGCTGATGTCTGAGATCGTGGCGAAACCGTGTCAACACTTCCTCGTTTTCCCGCATAATGCTGAGGTTATCCGCCGTGGCCTGCGCCTGTACGGTCAGCAAGCGGTTGTCCTGCTCCGCCCGTTGCCGTTCCTGATACTGCCGGTAGTCCAGCGTGACACAACGAAAGATGGTATAAACGGCCGCCGCCGCCATAAACCTCGCCGCAAGCTCCCGAAGTCCAATCCAAGCGGGGTTCAGCGTGAGCAAAAAGACGGTGCCGTATATCATGGCCGGAACCAGCCACAGCACATTCCAGTAGTAGCCCTCACTCGCCAGCAGTCGGAAGATGGCAACCGGCTTCTGAAACAGGCGGTAAAGCGGATAACAAAGCAGCAGAAAAAGCAGTACCATGAGAAAGCTCTGCGCCGTCAGCAGTGGAATTGTGACCCGGTCACCATAGGTAAGCCCGATAAAAAATGCAGGGACAGAATGTAGGAAAAAGGTGATGGAAACCTGCATGGCAAGGATAAAAAGCCTTGCGTAAAATTCCCTTCGCAGTACCAGACAGTCCACCAAAAACGTAGCCAACGCGCCAAAGGTAATCACCAGCTTATAGGCGGTCAGGCTTACGGCTTGCGGGGCGGCAAAGGCGACCAGCGCCATCCCCAAAAGAAAGACCAGCACATAGCCCCCAAAGAGCCGCCGCTTCTGAGTCTGATTTAATTCAGACCAGTAGGGGCAAAGCCGTATGGACACCCCCACCAATAGAACACAAGGCAACGAGAGCACAAATAAAAACATCATAGTCTACACCCTCCGTTTTCGATGAAGTAGTCCATGTACTGCCGACGAAGCTCCGCCTTGCGACGCTGGGCAAAGGGAACGCCCGCCCCGTTTTTTAGTTCAAATTCCACATGGTTCATGGTGCGGACGTGCGCCATGTTTACCACCGTGTTTCGATGGCATTCCAAAAAACGGTTGTCGGCAAGCAGCACGGAACTGACCTCCCCGATGGACTCCTTCACATTCAGCCTGCGCCCATCAGAAAGATGCAGGCAGGTATCCCGCAGCTGGCAGTCAGCAAAAAGAATGTCCCTCAGTGGAATAGCCGCCACCGTTTTTTCGATATGAATGTTTAGCACCGCATCGTCTGGAACAAGGCGCTCCATACAGGCGGTAAGACCTATCGCAAACTGCTCCCCGTGGTCAGCGAGGGGCTTTGGAATATACCCCAGCGCCTGCACCGAATATCCGGCATAAACGTGTTCCTCGCTGCTGGTCAGAAACATCAGGCAGACGGACTTATCTCTTTCCCGAATGTGCTTGGCTGTTTCCATGCCGGTAAGGACATCCATATAAATATCCAGCACCACGATGTCAAACCTCCCCGGTGCAAATGCGTCTAAAAAGCGTTCTCCGCTTTCATATTCGGAAAGCACTGGCTGTTTGAAATCGGCGTTCTGATGAAAATATTCGCCTATATATGTCCGCACCGCTGCTCGGTCGCTGGTGCAGTCGTCTACAATGGCAATCTGAAGCATAAAAAAAATCCTCCTTCCGCTCAAAGCGAAATCACAAAGTTTTCCTTTTGTCAAAACCATTATACCATAAATTTTGCCCTTTGATATGTAACTCGGTCGGAAAACCTGTAATTCGGTCAAAATCTATTGACAGAGCTGCAAAAAATTCATAATATATAAAAAACCAGACTTCGTAAAAGAGGTCTGGTTTTTTTGATGCCTTTTTAGGCGAATTAGCATTTTACCACTTTGAGAAAGGAGTAGCCCTATGATACACACACTGGCATTTTGCTGTGCTGAAAACGAGAAGCAAGCTTATTTCAATCTGATTTGGGAATGGTGTGCCGCCTGCCATAAGCATCCCGCGCTGTTTCACTTTGCGGATGCAAATAGTGAAATCCCACTTCACTAACATCTTTGGGGAAATAGATGCGAAAAAGCGCCAGCAGGCGGTTAAAGTTGCGAAGGAGCATAGGATTTTATGAAAATAATGAAAATATTACGAATGATGACAGGCGGACTTCTTATCCTGTTTGGTTTTCAAAAGATTATAACCGACTATTCCGAGTTTAGCGTAATCCTTTCGATACTTTTGTGGTGTATCGGCTTGGCAATGATTTTTTCTGCTTTCATGTATGATGAGTGGGCAAAGGAAGAAACAAGTGAAACCGTATCGAATAAGACTGAAATCAAAGCAAAAACCAAAACAGTGCACAACTTAAATGCATCAAAAGGTGTTAATCTTTTTTGGTTTGGACTTGTCGGGTTGCTCGTGCTCGTTGCGGTTATGCAGTCCGCAGGCGTTATTGGAAAACCGTCATCATCAGAACAGGCAATGAGTGAAAAAGAATTTTTGCAGGCGCTATCCAGTGCCAACACCATTGAGATGGAAGGACGGCTTAGAAGCACAGATAATTTTACATACATGAGTGCTGACGGTGTTCGTGTTGGAACCGCAAAGCAGATAGGCTGGTTCGATACAAGTTGGCTCTTTATGAACAAAGGGGAAACGCTCCTCGCCATGAGCTATTCCGATGACAAGCCGGATGAAGAAAAATTTACCGCCTACGCGTACACTGGCAGCGACAGCGGCGTTTTGGGTTATGCACAATCAGATCTTGTGGATTCCCAGGAAATAATTTACTTTTACAATGCCGATGTTGAGCCTGTGGGTTTTGTCAACGTGGAGACTGCATGGGTTGGCTACCGTGACGAATGGACAGTATGTGATATGGACGGCAACTCGGTTTACACCGTGACAGCGGACTATAATGCCTTAAACAGAAAGCTCACCTACACCATTCACAAGCAAAAAGAGAGTGAGGTAAACGTATTGCAGGTGATGGGTCTTCGATTTATGACGGGTGACGCAATCAGTAGCTATTACGATTGATTAAAAGAAGATTAGGAGGATTTCATGATGAAATGTGTATTTTGTAAAGCGCGGTTAGACGAGACTGCGAAAACCTGCCCGAACTGCTCTAAACCCGCATATTTTGGCGTAGAAATTGAGGATTTGCAGTATGAGCGCCTATCCCCATCATTGGCAGAGCAAATTGTTGTGAAGGGGCTGTTTAACGGCGACCTGAAAAAGTTTGTTCAGTGTATTGCCGAGGGCAATGCGTGGACGATCCCCGTCATTGTGGACGAAACCTTCTGCTATACGGATGATGACCGAAATGTTTATTGTGCCAATTTTTCTGACGAATTAGGCCGCCCCTGCGAGAGAGCCGTCCACCTGCTCGACAACAACGAATTTGGAAGTGTAATCGACGGCGTGGATTATAGCAACAATAATTTTGACGATTACGATCCGGACGACGATTCGGACGACGACGATATGTCGACAGATGACATAGCGGGATGTGACGTACATGCTGTTTTGTTGCGCTACCAAATTGGCAAAAATATGAGGTATTTGTTGCTGAATACAGATAGCGTAAAAAACTTACCCGTACAGGCAAAAAAGATTGCAAATGCCACAAAATATAGAGATATCATTCGCAAATGTCTTGCCATCGAAACCGCTCTTACATACATGGGCGGCAAGGTTTTGGCCCGGTTTATCAAAATGCACTATAATTGAAATGGAAGGAGTGCTATTGGCATATGAAAAGAACACCAGCTCTTATCCTCGTCATCTTTTTAGGCGAGTTTGGAATTCTAGCCATTTAGCATTTTAATAAATGCTAAATTCACAAAATAATATTTGGAGGATTTATTCATGGGATTTTTTAATTCTTTTAAGAAAATGGTAGTTAATTATTCAAACATTAAGGTGACGGAGAAGCTCGACTATGACCGTCTGCTTGCTATCATCAAGGACGGCAGCTACCCCCTGCCCGCACCGGAAATTACAGGCAGCGGCATCATGCGCGCCATTCGCTTTAACCCCACCGGCAAATATCAGATTATGGTTGCACTCAGCGGAAAGACGGTGAGTGTCGTTAAGAACTTTTCCGGCGCGGGGGAATTTGTTAAATCAATGGCCAAGGATTCTGTTACAGACGGCTGGTACAGTTTGGCCAACAAAGAAAATCTTGACGGCAACGAAATCGTGGAGTTGATCGGCAAAGAAATTTGCCGCCTGCTGGACGAACAGGGACTGCTGATGAAATAGATACCAGATCATAGCCGGATGAAACGAGATGAAAATAACATTTGACAAAAGGCTGATGGCGAACGAAGCCACCTTCGATATGGCAAGTGGTTCGCTCACATTAGACGGTACAGAGGGAACCTGACAAAGCATAAGAAGCTTTCAAATAACACAATCATAGAGATTGATAACTGTTCTCCGCTTGAAATTGTAAAACTACAGAAAAACCTGATTCGGATTGGGGAAGGGGAAGGGATTGATTTTGTTTATGGAAGCGGAAAAAAGAAGCCGGAAGTCCAGTGGCTTTATGAAGAGCTGGAGGATTATGGAATGCGCTTAATGGATTATAAGGGGTTATTGCCCCCTAAAATAAATAGATCCCAAAAAAGAGATAACCCTTTAGAAGTTCAAGCCTTTGAAAAAGTCTGAATTCCACAGGGTTATCTCTTTCTTAAAAATCAGAGACTAAAAATTGGTATTAACCGACAGCCCCTTTATTCTTTCTGCCAGCCACAGTTTATAATTTAGCTGAAATAATATTACTGAGCCTTGCGAATTCGCTCAGTGTAAGCGCCTCTCCGCGGATCGTGGGAGACACTCCAAGTTCCTCTATTGCCTCTGCAATAGTTTCTTTGGAAATGGATATTTCCGGTGAATTATTTAACCCATTCACCAGCGTTTTTCTTCTTTGGTTAAAGGATGCACGAATGATGCGGAACATCAGCCGCTCATCTACAACATCGATTGGCGGTTCTTTATACGTTGTCAGGCGTATTACCGCACTTCCCACCTTTGGCCGGGGCATAAAGCAGTTGGGCGGTACATTTGCAACAATATACGGCTCTGCATAGTACTGAACGGCAAGTGAAAGTGCTCCATAATCCTTGCTGCCCGGGCCTGACTGCATTCTCTGTGCTACTTCTTTTTGCACCATTACGGTAATGCTGTCGATAGGCACATGGCTTTCGAATAGCCCCATGATAATAGGCGTTGTGATATAGTAGGGAAGATTCGCAACTACTTTCACCGGCCTGCCTCCGTTTCGCTCCATAACAAGCTGCTTAATATCCAGCTTCAGGACATCTTCATTAATTACCGTAATATTATCATACGCAGATAAAGTATCCTCTAAGATCGGAATCAGCGCCTTATCAATCTCTACTGCCGCCACCTCTCTTGCAGCTTCAGCCAGATACTGGGTCATCGTTCCGATGCCCGGTCCGATTTCCAGCACAAAATCATCCTTTGTAATATTGGCTGAACGGATAATTTTATCCAATACATGGCCATCTATTAAGAAGTTCTGTCCAAACTTTTTCTGAAAAGCAAATTCATATTTTTGAATGACCTCTATGGTTTTCTGGGGATTTGAAAGTTTATCCATTTTTATACCTTTTGCATATTACAGGACGGCCTGCAATACTGCCACAATACAAGGTTGAAAGAAGCACTGTGGCTTCCTTTCCATATCTTAATTTTCTTTCAACCTAAACCTGCTGCACGCCGCAGTCGAGTCCGGGGCATACACCAATAGAAAGTGTCAATGGGATTTTCCTTCACACTTTTCTCTTTTTCATCTGATCCGGTACATCTTCAATGCATTTTCACAGGTTTTCTCTTCCACTAATTCTTTTGATACGCCTTTAATGCGCGCTATCTCTTCTATTATATAAGGCAGAAACAGGGATGAATTGCGCTTTCCCCTATTTGGAGCCGGTGCCAGATAGGGGCAGTCCGTTTCTATCAGTATCTGTTCCAGAGGCACATATTCTGCAACCTCTTTCATTACTCTGGCATTTTTAAAGGTAACGACACCCCCGATACCGATATAATATCCCATATTGACATAATCCCTGGCCATTTCCCTGGAATTGGAAAAGCAGTGAATTACGCCTCCTGTGCTCCCTGCATGTTCTGCTTTCATGATGTCTATAGTGTCTTGTGCCGCATCCCTGCTGTGGATAATCACAGGCAGGCCTGCCTTTTTTGATAGTGCAAGCTGCCTGGCAAACCATTCTTTTTGAAGTTCTCTGGACTCCTTGTCCCAATAATAGTCCAGACCAATCTCTCCAACTGCAACGATTTTTTCTTCTCCGCACAGTTGTTCCAGCCAGATCATTCTCTCCTCATTCAAATCGCCTGTATCATCCGGGTGTATTCCCACCGCACCATATATAAAGGGGTAGCTTTTTGTGAGCTTCACTGTCTCTTCCACTCCCCGTATGCTTGCTCCTACATTTACAATATAACCAATTCCATTCTCCTGCATGCTGCCAAGCAGGCTCTCCCTATCCTCATCAAATGCCTCATCGTCATAATGGGCATGACTGTCAAAAATCATATTTTACCTCCACGCATAATGCGGCTTATATTCATTTGTTACATTCTGTTATTTTAGCAGTATATGGGGATGGTTGCAAGCAAAAGAGGTTTTGGCGCCTGAAACTCCCTTGGGGATTTCTCATTCTCCATACATATTTGTCCCCCCAGGCTACATATCTATAATGATAAAGGGAAAAGTGTGGCATGGGTCATATGTCGTTATTTCGCATATCCGTTATCCGCATCAATGGAATTTATCTTAAGGAGGCGCATTCATGCAAACGTATTACAATCTTTCGAAAGAAGAAGTCAGACAACAGATAAACGGCTCTGACCCGTTTCTGACTACCCGCAAAGCAAAGGCAAATCAGGAAAAATACGGCAAAAATATTTTAATCGAAGGTAAAAAGAAAAATCTGCTTCAGATTTTCCTGGAACAGTTTATGGATTTCCTGGTTGTTATCCTGATTGTCTCTGCCGTAATCTCGGGTGTTATGGGGGATATTGAAAGTACAGTAGTAATTTTAGTAGTTATTACGGTCAATGCTATTCTGGGAACCGCCCAGACCATTAAGGCCGAACATTCCCTGGCAAGCCTTAAAACCTTGTCAGCTCCCCTTGCCAAGGTAAAAAGAGACGGAGCTATTGTAGAAATCCCTTCCAAAGAAGTTACCGTTGGTGATTTAGTTTATTTAGATGCGGGAGACAGCATCCCTGCTGACGGGCGCATTATGGAAAATGCCAGTCTGAAGATCAATGAAAGCGCCCTTACCGGAGAGAGTGTCAGCGTGGAAAAGACCGATCACCCTCTGTCCGGTGACCTTGCCATCGGCGACCAGACGAATATGGTATTCTCAGGAAGCTTTGTCACATATGGCAGAGGCAGTTTTCTCGTAACCGCCATCGGAATGGATACTCAGGTGGGCAAGATTGCAAGCCTCTTAAAATCCACTTCGGAAAAAAAGACTCCTCTTCAGGTGAACCTGGATAATTTCGGACAAAAGCTGTCTGCTCTGATTATGGCGATCTGCACGCTGGTTTTCTGCCTGGATATCTGGCATGGAGCCGATATCGGAGATTCATTTTTATTTGCGATTGCACTGGCAGTAGCCGCCATACCCGAAGCACTGAGCTCTATCGTTACCATTGTCCTCTCCTACGGTACACAGAAGATGGCCGCTGAAAATGCTATCATAAGGAAGCTGCAGGCTGTGGAAGGGCTTGGCAGCGTTTCTGTCATATGTTCCGATAAAACAGGAACCCTGACACAAAATAAAATGACCGTAGAGCATTATTATACGAATGGAAGGGATATTCCCGTCTCCGACATGGATCTGGATAATCCCGCCCAGAGTAAACTTATGACCTACAGTGTGTTGTGTAATGATGCATCCGGCTCGGGGGGCAAAGAAATTGGTGATCCCACGGAGACGGCACTCATCCATGCGGGAGAATCTTTTTCGTTTCCGACTGCCGCTGTCCGTAAACGCAGCCCCAGAATCAGTGAGCTTCCTTTTGACAGCAACCGAAAGCTGATGTCCACACTTCACTCGATAGACCGCCATATGGTTATGATTACCAAAGGTGCTGTGGATGTACTGGTAAAGCGCCTCTCCTATATAGAAAAGGACGGACAAATACGCAATATTACCGTGCGGGATACGGCAAAGCTAAAACAGATGAACGAATATTACTCACAGAACGGTCTGCGGGTACTTGCGTTCGCCTATAAGACAGCCGACCGCCCCCAGCCGCTTAAAATGGCTGATGAAAATAACCTTACGTTCCTTGGACTTGTCGCAATGATGGATCCGCCCCGGAAAGAATCGGCTGATGCGGTTGCCCGATGTATCGAAGCGGGAATCACACCCGTTATGATTACAGGTGACCACAAGATTACCGCTTCCGCCATAGCAAAGAGAATCGGCATCTTAACGGATATGTCCCAGGCATGTGAGGGGTCCGATATTGAGAACCTTACAGACGAAGAACTGGAAAAATTTGTGGAAAAAGTCAGGGTTTATGCCAGGGTATCTCCGGAACATAAAATCCGCATTGTGCAGGCATGGCAGAACAAAGATCATATTGTTGCCATGACAGGAGACGGCGTCAACGATGCTCCCGCTCTGAAGCAGGCGGATATCGGCGTGGCAATGGGCATTACCGGAAGCGAGGTAGCCAAAGACGCTGCGTCTATGGTTCTGACGGATGACAATTTTGCCACCATCGTAAAAGCTATTGAGAACGGCAGAAATGTCTACTCCCACATAAAGAACTCCATCAAGTTCCTGCTGTCCGGCAACTTTGGAGCCATACTGGCTGTACTGTATGCATCCCTTTGCAGCCTGCCGGTTCCCTTTGCGCCTGTACATCTGCTGTTCATTAACCTTCTGACTGACAGCCTTCCGGCGATTGCACTGGGTCTGGAGCCCCACAGTACAGAGGTCATGAAACAGCGTCCCCGTCCACGGAATGAATCCATTTTAACCAGGGGATTTCTGCTGGGAATTGGCGTGGAAGGCCTGTCCATCGGGGTTACTACTATGATTGCCTTTGTTCTTGGATACCATGCATCCGGAGCAGGAGTCGGAAGCACAATGGCATTTGCCACCCTCTGTCTTGCCCGTCTGGTTCATGGATTTAACTGCAAATCGGAACGGCCCGTGCTTTTAACAAAAAAATTCTTTAATAATATTTATTTAATTGCTGCATTTGTCATCGGTGTTGCCCTGATTAATGCCGTACTTTTTATACCGGAGCTTCACAGCGTATTTAAAGTTGCCCCCCTTGAACTATCCCAGATACTGACAGTATATGATCTGGCTCTGATCAACCTTCCTGTTGTCCAGCTTATGAAATATGCACGTACACACATGAGAAGAAAGCCGGGCAGGTAATCTGTAAAGGGTAACGGTATGCTTCTTCCATTGGAAATTAGGCTTGTTTAATTATCTTTAAAGGAGTAAAATATAGAAAAACAGACAAGTCTGTGGCATGCAGGAGGTATAGCTATGATTAGCCTTACAAATATTTCCAAGACTTATGGTAACAGTGGGAAGAAAGCTGTCGATTCCCTGAACTGGGACATTGAAGATGGTAAAATTACCGGATTTATCGGACCGAACGGCGCAGGTAAAACAACGACTTTAAAAATGATTACCGGTATTACCAGACCCGATGAGGGCAGCATCACCCTGAACGGGCTGGATATTTCAAAAAATCCCACCGAAGCGAAAAAGCAGTTTGGCTTCGTGTCTGATTCCCCTGATAATTTTCTCAGGCTTAAAGGCATTGAGTATCTGAATTTTATGGCAGATATCTACGAGGTACCATCTCAGACGAGATCATCCCTCATAGACACTTTTGCCAGACGTTTTGATATGGAGGAGGCACTGGGCAGCCGTATTATGGGATATTCACATGGTATGCGGCAGAAAATCATGGTAATGGGTGCCCTGATCCATAATCCGTCAATTTGGATTCTGGATGAACCCTTAACCGGATTGGATCCCAATTCCGCCTTTGTCCTGAAGGAAATGATGCGGGAACATGCATCTACCGGTAAATCGGTCCTTTTTTCTACACATGTACTGGAAGTAGCTGAAAAACTATGTGATCAGGTGGCAATCATTAACAAAGGCAAGCTGTTATTCCTGGGAACGCTTGACCAGTTAAAGACCATCCATCCTGGCGTAGATTCACTGGAAAATATTTTCCTGGAGATTACGAAGAATGCATAAATTTTTAATACTTACAAAAATCCTGATCAAAAGCGGCCTGGGAATGACGCCTGTCACTAAAAATGGCGGAAGTCAAAATAAGAAACGGTCTGCAGGAGGTAATCGACAATTGCTGCTTGTATTAGTACTTGTAGTATGTTTACTTCCCCTTGCCGGTACTTTATTCGCTTTTGGACGGACTTTTTACCATACGTTTGCACAGTTAAATATGCCCGAGACTCCGGTACAGCTGCTTTGCTATGCGGCTTCCTTTACCGTACTTGTATTTGCGCTTCCCTATGTGGTGTCTGTGTTCTTCCTGTCTTCTGACCTGGAAACGCTGCTGCCGCTGCCACTGAAGCCATGGGAAATAATTGGCGCAAAATTTACAGCTGTTCTTATTTATGAATACTTAATTATAGCTCTGTTTATTCTGCCCCCGTTTCTGGGGTATGGAATTGAAGCACAGGGCGGTGTGCTGTTCTGGTTATTTATGGTCCTCATTGTACTGGTGCTTCCCGTCATTCCTTTGATTTATGCATCTCTGATTGCAATTCTAATGATGCGTATTTTCAAAAACGTCAAGAATAAAGAAATGATCAGCACCGTCTGTTCCTTTTTGATGATCATTATTATCTGCGGTGCCAGTATGATGGTAAACCGTACACCGAATGCTGCGGAAATGGCAAATCTGGTACTTGCCAACAAAAATCTACTCAGCAAATTGAATATTATATTTCCTAATCTGACATTTGCAAGTAATGCTCTGGTTCATTCCAGAATAATATCCATGCTGTTATTCCTGTTACTTGCGGCGCTATTCCTGTTACTCTTTTTATTTATTGCGGACAGAATTTACCTTGGCGGAGTAATGGGCATGCAGGAAGTGACCTCCAAGCGCAAGAAAATGTCACAGACAGAGAAAGAAACCTACAGCCGCAGTAAAGGGCCTGTAAAAGCCTATGCCATAAAAGAGTTCAAACTGCTGTTCCGCACACCGGTATATTTTATGAATTGCCTGATGACACCGTTAATTTTCCCGCTGTTAATAGGGATACCTATTATTTTTTCACTGGCCGGATCAAAAGTTGATTTATCACCACTCTTATCCCAGATTAGTGCTACAGCAGGAAGTACCGTTACCGCCGTTTTACTGTTGCTCTCTTTTGCGCTCCCGATTCTGATCGGCGGTTCCTGCATGGTAACCAGCACCTGCATTTCCAGGGAAGGACAGGGATATATTTTTATGAAATATATTCCCATGCCATATCGGGATCAGCTTCGCGCAAAGATTTTAAACGGATTTTTGATCTGTCTGGCAACCACCCTGCCATACACCATCATCTGTACGGTCCTGGGCATGGTTTTCCTGAATGCAAATTTTCTGGTGATTATTTTTTGCCCGGTCATTACAGTGATTACACTGCTTATGATTAATTATGCCGCACTGTGGGCTGATCTAACAAACCCAAAACTTATATGGGAAAGTGAACAGGCCGCCGTGAAGCAGAACTTTTCAGCGACGGTTCTGCTGTTTGCCGTTTGGATCGTTGGTTTCGCAATAGCGGCAGGCGCATTTGCCCTTTATAGTATTCTGGGACTTCCTTCTATATTGATTGCGCTGTTCTTCTGTATTGTGATGGGAATTTTGCTATTTGTGATTCGAAATGAAGTCTATTCTTATGGGGCAAGAAGAATTGACGAATTAGATTAATAAGATTTGATTATTTCAGATATGCGGGGGCCATGGTTTTATAGCGTGGTTCCTGCATTTTATTTGTTGTAGCATTTCTCTATTTCATCTCTTTTTATTGCCGACCACATAAAAACCGTTTGCTGTGGTACTAGAGCGAACGGTTTATAATGTACTATTAAGTGTATTATATTGGGGTTTAGTTGAGTAAGACGCTTTGTATATGATTGGTAGTGTACGGAAAGATGGGGGTGGGAAACTGATATGGACTCCGTCAGCTTGCCGCAGAACTGGTATTTTCTAACCTTTGCGGAGCGCTTTTTGGCGGCACGCGGGCATTCGCTCCGAAATCCTGATGCATTTCGCAGCTCAGTGCCCGCTTACAATCCGATG
>UQCR01000059.1 GCA_900539655.1 uncultured Robinsoniella sp. | reverse complement strand
TCACTATTGTTACTGTCCGGATGGAGCACTAGGATGTGTTTACAGAAATCTATGAGCATTTAGCGGTACCTTTATTAATCAAACGTACTATTTGTAAGGTTTAATTTAAATACGCCGCAAACCCAATGTTATTCGGGTTTGCGGCGTTCTTCGTGACGCGCTTGAGAGGATTCGAACCTCCGGCTTCGTCCTTAGGAGGGACGCACTCTATCCAGCTGAGTTACAAACGCAATTATAAAATTATCAACCACGAGGCGGTCAAATGCTAAAAACCATACCCCTAAAAGGTTTCGCCATATCCATTTTACTAAAGGGATAAGGATAAAAGTTACTTTATAAATATTACACTTTTTAACTAGAAAAGTCAAGTCAAATTGGACATTTACTTAAAAAAACAGCTATTGCCAGTATTTGCGCAATAGCTGTTCCAAAACACATCAAATTTATTCCGGAAAGTTTAAATGTCCCTGAAGCCAGATAACACCTTTAAATCTTCTGCCCTCTTCTGGAACTCCTAATAAATCTTTTTCATTTATACAAATATCAAATACCATTTCATTACACAGTATTTTCATCTGATAAATTTCTTCCTGACTTAATGTATTTTTCACCTTATTACAGGTTTTTATTTCACCCATGATATGATACTGATCACATTCCATACCATAAGGCATGAAGAAAGTATCAACAATCGTAAATACATCTTCCTGCATAATGCGTCTGGATATCATTGTATAAGTATCTATATCTTCTAAGGTCAGGCTTTCAATTGCATCTTCATCACCATTTCTTGCTGCTGCAATTAAATGATTACGATTTTTTGTAGCCTCTTTATCGGTATCAATCTGCTGTTCACTTTTCTGAATCGGAAGTAAGATCTTTCCCTTTGTGGATAAACCTGAAAATGTAGTACTTATATTTTGACCGCTTAATTTATTCAAATTGGCCTGCATCTTATAATCTGCAGCATTCTGAAGATAAAAAATTAAAGACACTCCTACTCTTACATCCTCACATACACCTGCAAAGGATTCTTTTCCTACATGTTTTTCAATCACCAGATCTTCATCACTGGTAATCCCCGTTCCTCTAAAATATGGAAAATAATATTCTTGATGAAACCCCTGCTCATCCAATTCCCCGCAAACTGTAATGCCTATATCCTGGCCAAAATCTTTTGACATCTCAATAAATGCACCTTCATCTTCTTCTACCACTTGCTTTTTTTCATTATTTTCACAGATGTCTTTCACGATCTGGTCCACTTCTTTTCTTTTCTCCAGGTTGCTAAAACCAATTGCCCTTAAATAACTGTGCACTACATTCACCTCCTTACAAACAATATTTTGTGATCATGCTCTTTAAACTGACTTATCTTTTGTTCTAAATTATTTAATAACACTCATACCACCCATGTATGGACGTAACGCTTCCGGTATTCGGATACTTCCATCTTCATTTAAATTGTTCTCAAGGAATGCAATCAGCATTCTCGGCGGTGCGACTACTGTATTATTAAGTGTATGCGCCAAGTACTTGCCACTTTCCCCATTTACACGTATTTTTAATCTTCTAGCCTGTGCATCCCCTAAATTAGAGCAGCTTCCTACTTCAAAATACTTTTTCTGTCTTGGAGACCAAGCTTCCACATCAATAGATTTAACTTTCAAGTCTGCCAAATCTCCGGAACAGCATTCTAAAGTACGGACAGGTATATCCATAGAACGGAATAAGTCAACCGTATTCTGCCACAATTTTTCAAACCAAACCATACTGTCTTCTGGTTTACAAACTACAATCATTTCCTGCTTTTCGAACTGATGAATACGATAAACGCCTCTTTCTTCTATCCCATGAGCTCCCTTTTCCTTACGGAAACATGGAGAATAGCTTGTCATAGTTTTTGGCAGCTGCTCTTCCGGAATAATTGTATCAATAAACTTACCGATCATGGAATGTTCACTTGTACCAATCAAATAAAGGTCTTCACCTTCTATTTTATACATCATAGCTTCCATTTCCGCAAAGCTCATAACACCTGTAACTACATCGCTGCGGATCATAAAAGGAGGAATACAGTAAGTAAACCCGCGGTTAATCATAAAATCTCTTGCGTAGGAGATAACAGCTGAATGAAGTCTTGCAATATCACCCATTAAATAATAGAATCCATTACCTGCAACTTTTCTTGCACTATCTAAGTCAATTCCGTCAAATTTTTCCATAATTTCCGTATGGTATGGAATTTCAAACTCCGGAACAAAAGGTTCTCCATATTTCTGAACCTCTACATTCTCACTGTCATCTTTTCCAATAGGTACAGAGGGGTCAATTATATTAGGTATAATCATCATTATTTTTTTAAGATCTTCTTCTACATTTCTTTCTTTTTCAGATAACTCGTTTAACCTTTCAGCCTGAGCAGCAACCTGTTTTTTTGTTTCTTCTGCTTCTTCTTTCTTTCCCTGAGCCATTAATCCACCGATTTGTTTGGAAAGTTTATTACGTTCTGCTCTTAAAGATTCTACTTCCTTTTTAATATCTCTGTTTTCCTGATCTAACTTTAAAACCTCGTCAACCTTTTCAAGTTTATAATCCTGGAACTTATTTCGAATATTTTCTTTTACAACTTCCGGATTTTCTCTTAAAAATTTTATATCTAACATGTTCTAATGTCCTCTCTTCTATCTTAATTTTACTATAAAATTCTGCTATATTAAATTTCTACCTTATATAATAACCTATTTTTCATCATTCGTAAAGGGTCAAAAAAAAGCAGATTATTTACATAATAACTGCTTTTTCGATGACAATACTATATTTCCGTATGGGCATTTACTGCTTGTCTAAGTGCTTCTTTTTCTTCTTCACCAAGTACTATATAGGATTCACCCTTTACAATTTCTTTGATATAGGTATAGCATCCTTCTCTGCTGTGAATTGCATTAATTACAAGTCCATTATTGTCCTTATCTAACATTGCCAGAGCAAAACTTAATTTACCTCCAACTTCCTTAAAAGCATCGTATTTTACAATTGCGGTCTTATTCAAAGTCTTATTTTGTATTTCTTTTATCTGTCTGATTTCCTCCATATGATTTTTACTGGATTCCATCAGCATATCAATATCATTGATATTGTGGAGGATGGTCTTTTCTAATGATATCCCATCTTTCCCCTTCATGAAAGTTTTATACTTTTTCATAAAACGATCCATTTTAAATGAATTTTTTATCTGGAATACAAACAGGATGATTATCATAATCATCATAAGAATTAAAATAATCCCTGGATCGATTCCTAAAGCATTGATGATTTTACTTTCCATTTAATAGCTCCCCTATCTGATTGATTCTAACATTTCTACGATTCGTTCAAGTTCTTCATTGGAGTAGTATTCTATTTGTATCTTACCTTTATTATTTGCTTTATGATCAACAATAACTTTTGTACCCAGGATTGCTTTGATTTTTTCTTCTATATCTTTATATATAAGACTGTTAACAGTATTTTTATCTTCTTTTTTCTTATCTGTTTTTTCTAACTGAATGGTTTTCATCAGTTTTTCCGTCTCACGTACACTTAATTTTTCATCAAATATCCTATTTGCAATTACATATTGTAATTCCTTATCCTCTATCGATAACAGCGCTCTTGCATGTCCGGTTGATATCATATCATCAATTACCATCTGTTGAACCCGCTCGTCTAATTTAAGTAAACGCATAGAATTTGTTACCGCTGTACGGCTTTTTGATACTCTTTCCGCAACCTCATCCTGCTTTAAACTAAATTCATTCAACAAACGTTTATATGCATGAGCTTCCTCTATTGGATTTAAATCTTCTCTTTGAATATTTTCGATCAAAGATATCTCTACTCGTTCCTGGTTCGTATAGTCTTTGATAATCACTGGAATTTCTTTTAACCCAGCTATTTTAGCGGCTCTCCAACGACGCTCACCTGCTATAATTTCATAATACTCACCTTTTTTTTGCACAATCAGAGGTTGTATTACACCAAACTGTTTAATTGACTCTGCAAGTTCTAAAAGTGCATCTTCGTCGAATTTCTTACGAGGTTGTTCTCTATTAGGTTCTATTTCTGTAATTTTAATTCTTATTTCTTCCTGTTTAACTACTGTCTTTATCTGTTGCTTGTCTTCTTTGACTTGTTTGACCGTAGTTTTTGGAGAAGAACTATGCGTCGGTATTAACGAATCCAGTCCTTTTCCCAAACCAGTTTTTTTTGCTACCATTCTTCTTCTCCTCTATGTATCACTTCTTCTGCCAATAATTTATAACTTTCAGCTCCAGTTGATCTGGAATCATAAATATTAATTGGCATTCCATGACTCGGTGCTTCTGCAAGACGTATGTTACGTGGAATAATCGTTTTATAAATTGTTTGATTTAGATTGTTCTTAACATTTTCTACTACTTGTAACGAAAGGTTTGTACGGGCATCATACATAGTGAAAACCACACCCTCCATTTCTAAATCCGGATTCAATCTATCTCTTACTAAATTTATTGTATGCATCAACTGTGTCAAACCTTCCAATGCATAGTATTCACACTGAATCGGTACTAAAACAGTATCTGAAGCACACATAGAATTTACGGTAAGCATACTAAGGGATGGGGGACAGTCAATAATAATAAAATCAAAATTATCCTTTACCTTCGCCACTTCTTTTTTTAATATATATTCTTTTTCATCAATCTCAATAAGTTCGATTTCCGCAGCAGCCAAATTTATATTAGAAGGCAATAAACTAAGATTTTCATATACATTTTTTATCATACACTCTTCAATAGTACATTGTCCTAATAATAATTCATACACTGTATTTTCAGTATCCTCTTTTTCAACGCCAATACCACTGGTGGCATTACCCTGAGGATCCATATCTATGATTAAAACTTTTTGACCTAACTCTGCCAGGGAAGCAGATAAATTAATGGCCGTAGTAGTTTTTCCTACGCCGCCCTTTTGATTAGCAACTACGATCGTTCTTCCCATATTTTATCCCTTTCTAAATTTATACTTTTACATTATAGCACTTATCGAATTGATAATCTATAAAAATGTTTCACGTGAAACATCATTTATGTAAATTTTAAGATTTTAATGTTTCACGTGAAACATTAAAACCACTCTACATCAAATTTTCCAATACATATTTTAGATTTTTCAGTTCTATATTACATTCTTCTTTGTTAGTAACTAGTAATTTCTGGCATAGTTCAATCTTAGATAATAATTTTTGCATATCATCGCTTCTTATAACCTTATCTCCTGTCTTACGCCCTTTTGATCGATTACTTAAAAACTTATTTTCTAACGAACTATCTGTAGCGTTGCCAAAATTCACTACATCATTCTCTTCTTTATCCAGAACTGAAGTCCTTTTATCTGGTCCTTCTATAATATTGATGAAACGGTTAATGCCCGTATTATCATTACTTATATAATTTGGTCTAGACCTCTTATCATCTGGTCTTTCATTATTACTTCTTATATTTATATTATTAGCTGGATCCTCCTCATCTATACTTCTACCTTCTACTATATTTATAAATGAACTTACAGGGGAATCAATCACATTACTTTTTTCTACGGTATTATTATTATCTGATATGCCGCTTTCTAATACATTGCTTTTTTCTAATACAATACTTTTATCTAAGACGTTGTTTTTTTCTAATACGTTATTTCCATCCATTACTTTGTTTTTGCCTAATGCGTTATTTATCTCTAATACTTTGTCACTCTCTAATACAACGTTTTTATCTAGAAAATTACTATTATCTAATACATTATTTCTTTCTAATATATTATTTTTATCTAATACATTGTTTCTTTCTAATACATTATTTTTCTCTAATACATTATTTTTATCTAATACATTGTTTTTCTCTAATACACTGCTTCTCTCTATTTCATTGTTATTATCTAATACATTGCTTCTCTCTATTTCATTGTTATTATCTAATATGTTATTTTTCTCATATCCGCTATTTTTTTCTAATACATTTTTTATTTCTCTTCTATCTTTAGAATTCTCTGAATTATAATCTAATTTTAAATTTGGATTAAGCCCCGTTCTTACGACTCTTGCACTGGTACTACCACCCTTTTTATGAGCCAGAGCATCAAAAAATTTACCAGTATTTCCATTTGTTTTTATTTTAATTGTACCTTTTTCATTCCAATTTTTTATCTTCTGTTCTTCAATCGCCTTTTCTGATTTAGCAGAAGTCAATCCATCCGTACTTTGTGTTAATGTTCTACTTCCAGCATTTCTACTATTTACAGCATTTGTACTATTACCAGCATTTCTACTAATTCCACCAATTTCAACGACTTCACCATTACTATTCTCTTCATTAATCCCATTGCTGTTAATATCTATACCATCACGGCTGCTATCGCTAGAACCCCCTAAATTTTCACCAGCATAACTACTTTCCAGCTGCTTTTCTTCTGCTTCCTGGAACATTCTATCCAGCTCCAGTTTTTGTTCCAACAATCGGTTCATCTTTCCTTTTACAGTTTCTCTTTCTTGAATAAGATCCTGCAGCTTCCGATCATACTCTGCTATACTGTTCTTCGTAGAATATTTCAAACTACGTGGTGAGAAAATAACAAAATCAATATCATCATCTTCCTGCAGTCTTCGAATATGCTCATTGATTTCTCCCTCACTTTTGCGAATGGTCTTATACTCTCTATCTAAAATTTCAAATTGTAGTCTGTTAGTTCTCAGCTTATCTTCTATGTATTCCTTTATCATTATTTTTCCTTCTTACAATTTCATCTTTTTTAATAAACCATAAATACTTTTATTTCTATATACTATCATATACTAATTTACGACATTAGGAAAGCAGTTTTTCACATTCCCTTAAATTGCTTTTTTCTTAAAATATAATGCTTTAAAAAGGTATTACCAGAAAAAAAGAATTGTAAGTCTATGCAATATAGATTATAATATAGATAAGGTTTGCGTGGTTGGAAAATCACGATTTTTGTTTAGAAAGGGGTTACAGCATTATGAAACACAAAATAAAAACTACGATTCTACTCACCACTTTAGCAATTGCTGTGATGCACATTATTAATAAATGTATTGCCTCAGCCGCTGTAATAAAGAATATGTTAAACGCAAATACCGGGAACTTTTTTGAGTGGAGATTTGGTAATATATTTTATACCAAAACCGGTCATGGAAACCCTTTACTATTGATTCATGACCTCACTCCTTATTCATCCTCTTATGAATGGAATGAAGTAGTTCGTAAATTATCAAAAAATCATACTGTATATGCCATTGACTTATTAGGATGCGGACGTTCCGATAAGCCTAATTTAACATACACAAACTTTTTATATGTTCAATTGGTTACTGATTTTATAAAAAAAGTTATCGGACAAAAAACAGATGTTGCTGCCACGGGAATATCATCTTCCTTTGTCGTAATGGCATGTCACAATGATTCCGAATTATTTAACAAAATCTTTATGGTGAACCCTGAAAAGCTTTCCAAATTAAACAGCATACCAGGAAAACGTTCTAAGGTGACAAAATTATTAATGGATCTTCCCATTATTGGAACAACAGTTTATAACATGATAATTAACAAATCAAATTTAGAATACCGCTTTACAGAAGAGTATATTTATAACCCCTTCCGTTTGAAAGGAAAATATATTGATGTATACTATGAAGCAGCTCATTTAAAAGAAAGTGGTGGGAAATACTTACTCTCCAGTCTTAATGGTCTTTATTTAAATGTTAATATTGCACATGCCCTTAAAGAAATTAATAACAGTATTTTTATTATTGCAGGAGATAAATGTCAGGATATTAATAATATAATTAATGCTTATATGGAAATTAATCCGGCAATTGAAACAGCTTATGTAAATGATACCAAATCACTACCTCAGGTGGAATCTGCTGATTCTTTCCTAGAACAACTTCATATATTCCTTTAAACAAAAATAAAAGACAATCAATCATAAAAATTATGAATGATTGTCTTTTATTTTATATTTTTATTGCAGGGCTGCGAATGTAACGACATAACCCTAGATAAAGCTAATTTTAATTAATATAATTATCACAAATCAAATCAATCAATACTTATCCAACACTTACTCAATATTTACTCTTTATATTACAATCTATTAAACTCAGACGATTGGCTCTTTTGCCGGCAGCCCTGCTTTTCTCGGATATTTTCCCGGAGTCTTTTTTACCTTTTCAATAACAACAAGAGATCGTTCAATATCACTTCCCGGAAGTGTAAACTTCACTGCTTTTTGCATTTTTCCACCCAGCAGAAAAACTGCATTTTTTGCATTTGCTAATTCCTCTTCGATGTTGCCGGATTTGTAAGAAATAAACTTTCCTTTCAACATTGTATACGGTATACAATATTCAGAAAGTGAAGACAGATTAGCTACTGCCCTTGAAACACAGAGATCAAACATTTCCCTGTATTCTTTTTGTTTCGCATAATCTTCTGCTCTGCCGTGAATAGCGGTTATTCCCGATAAACCTAACTTTCCTATTACTTCGTTTAAGAACTTAATTCTTTTATTTAAGGAATCCAGGAGCACAACTTCTAAATGAGGGAATACAATCTTAATAGGGATGCCCGGAAAGCCCGCTCCTGTGCCCAAATCCAGGACTTTTTTACATTCCCCTATATTCACTGCCCTAACGATAGATAAACTGTCTACGAAGTGTTTCTGCATCACCTCATCATACTCCGTAATGCCTGTAAGGTTCATTACTTTATTCCATTCCACTAATAACTCATAATAGGTCTCAAACTGATTAATCTGTTCATCCGTCAGCTGTATTCCCAATTCCTGACATCCGTCAATCAAAACATTATTCTTTTCCGCCATTATGACCTCCTTCCGTACTGTTCCATATATATCAATAGTACTGAAATATCTGCAGGCGTTACACCGGATATTCTGGACGCTTGTCCTATCGACATTGGCATATACAGTTTTAATTTTTGTTTAGCTTCTATACGAAGCCCGCTGATATCATCATAGTCAATACTTTCCGGTATCTTTCTGCTTTCCAGCTTTTTAAACTGCGATACCTGTTTTAACTGGCGTTTAATGTATCCTTCATATTTAATATTAATATTAACCTGCTCCTGAACTCCTTCTGACAACTGCGGACGCCCTTCATCTATTTCACCCAGCATTTCATATGTCAGCTCCGGTCTTCTGATCAGTTCACCCAGGGTAGTTCCCGTCTTTAAAATGGTGCTGTTATGGGCTTCCAAAAAGCTTTGAACCTCTTTAGATGCTCCTATATTTGTATGTTCCACTCTTTTCGTCTCTTCCACTATTTGTCTCTCTTTTTCTAAGAGCGCTTCATATTCCGCTTCTGAGATCAACCCAGCCTCATATCCCTTTTTCCGCAGACGAAGATCAGCATTATCCTGTCTTAACAGCAGCCGGTATTCTGATCGGGAAGTCATCATACGGTATGGTTCATGGTTTTCCTTCGTTACAAGGTCATCAATTAACACGCCGATATATGATTCTGAACGATCCAGCACCAGCAGCTCTTTTCCCAGAATCTTCAAAGCGGCATTTATCCCGGCTACCAGCCCCTGCGCTGCAGCTTCTTCATATCCTGAACTTCCATTAAACTGTCCGCCGCTGAAAAGTCCTTTAATATTTTTAAACTCCAGTGCCGCATTTAACTGTCTGGGATTAATACAATCATATTCAATTGCATACGCATTTCTTACAATTTTAGCTTTTTCCAGCCCCGGAACCGTCCGGTACATTGCTGTCTGAACATCCTCAGGAAGGGAACTTGACATTCCGCCCACATACATTTCATTTGTATGAAGTCCTTCTGGCTCAATAAATACCTGATGCCTGTTCTTATCGGAGAATTTAACGACTTTATCTTCGATGGAAGGGCAGTATCTGGGTCCCGTTCCCTCAATCATACCAGAATATAACGGGGATCTGTCCAGATTATTTTTTATGATTTCGTGTGTATTTTCATTTGTATAAGTAAGCCAGCAGGATGCCTGGTCAATCTGTACATCCTCAGGGTTGGTAGAAAATGAAAACGGCACTACTCTCTCATCCCCAAATTGTTCTTCCATTTTGCTAAAATCAACAGACCGTTTGTCAATTCTGGCCGGCGTTCCTGTTTTAAAACGAAACATTTCTATTCCGTTTTCCTTCAGGGAATCTGTCAGATAATTAGCCGCCTGAAGCCCGTTTGGCCCCGTATAATTACTGATGTCTCCATATATACATCGGGATTTCAGATAAGTTCCGGTACATAAAACACATGCTTTACAACGATATACAGCTCCTGAAAAAGTTTTTACGCCACTGATTTTGCCATCCTCCACAATAATTTCAGTAACTTCAGCCTGTTTAATCGTCAGATGATCTGTATTCTCAAGGATCTTTCTCATCTCCCTGCTGTAATCGGCTTTGTCTGCCTGGGCTCTCAGAGAATGTACTGCCGGTCCCTTAGATTTATTCAACATCTTGGACTGTATAAACGTCTTATCTATATTCTTTCCCATTTCCCCGCCCAGGGCATCTATTTCTCGCACCAGATGCCCCTTTGAACTTCCTCCGATATTGGGGTTACAAGGCATCAGGGCAATGCTGTCCACACTGACTGTAAATACAATTGTCTCAAGGCCCAGTCTGGCACTTGCCAGGGCTGCTTCACATCCGGCATGTCCGGCTCCAACTACGACCACATCCACATTTTCTTCTATTGTATTCATGTTCTGTCCTTTCTATTTTCCCGTACAAAACTTACTGAAGATTTCATTTACCAGGTCTTCTCCTACAGACTCCCCGATAATTCCTCCCAGTTCCTCGTATGCACTCATCAAATCAATGGAATAAAAATCTTCCGGCATTCCAATTTCAACACTTTCCCTTACCTGTTTTAAAGCAGCAAGGGCATCACCAAGCGCTGTTTTATGCCGTATATTTGTAATATAAACTTCATCATTAAAGGAAATTTCACCATGGAAAAACATTTCCTTTAAGATAGTTTCAAGGGAATCAATCCCCTTATTTTCTTTTGCCGAAATAGGAATCACAGGTTTATCAATTCTCTCTCTTAACATCTCTTCCGAAGTGACCATTTGAAGATCTGTTTTATTTAAAAGTATAATTGCTTTTTTATCTCTTAACATCTCTATGATTTCACTGTCATTCTCATCCAGTTCCGTGGAGGAATCCACCACATATATAATCAGATCTGCATCCTTAGCATATTCTTTTGCTCTGGACACTCCGATCTTCTCTACCACATCTTCGGTACTTCGTATCCCCGCTGTATCAATAATATTCAGGCTGATTCCATGAATCTGTATAGTCTCCTCCAGAATATCCCTGGTTGTCCCTGCAATGTCCGTGACAATTGCTCTTTCCTCTCCTACCAATATATTTAAAAGGGATGACTTCCCAGCATTTGGCTTCCCTACAATTACCGTCCTGATTCCTTCCTTCATCATCTTACCATCTTCTGAGGAAGCAATCAACTTCTCTAATTTACCAATTAATTGATTGTTCACCTCCTGAAGCTCGCCGCCATACCCATCCAGGCTGATGTGCTCCGGGTCATCTAAAGCCGATTCTATAAATGCAATATGATAGATAATCTGCTCACGTATTTCCTTAATTACTTCCATAACCGAACCTCTCAGCTGGCTGACCGAGCTTTTCAGGGCATATTCATTTTTCGCATTAATTACATCTATTACCGCCTCTGCCTGGGACAGGTCCATTCTCCCGTTTAAGAATGCCCTCTTTGTAAATTCTCCTGGCTCCGCAGGCCTTGCTCCGTTTTTAATAACTGTTTCGAGGATCCGTCTCATAGCATAGACACCGCCATGACAGTTAATCTCAATGGTGTCCTCCGCAGTAAAGCTGCGAGGTCCTCTCATAACCATTACCAGTACCTCATCCACCATCTCATCACCATCCATAATATAACCGTAATGAATCGTATGAGTGGGTACCAGGGATAACTTTTTTTGCTTTCCTTTTGACTGATAAATTCGATCTATAATTTCAAAAACCTCGCTGCCGCTCATTCTGACAATCCCGATTCCGGAAGTCGACATTGCTGTTGAAATGGCCGCAATGGTATCCGTTTTCATTTTTCCTACCTCCTATGCCACATACATGGCAGCTCTTTCTCACAACATATAAAAGAGTGCCGTGCAATTTCCCAGTTGATCAATCCTATCCATATTTGGATACACTGAGGAATTGCACGACACCCCCTTATAATAAAATTATTATTTTTTTATTGTAACAACTACTTTACGATAAGGCTCTTCCCCTTCACTGTGTGTAGTAACATATGGATCATTTTGAAGTGCTGAGTGAATAATTCTTCTCTCATAAGGATTCATTGGCTCTAAAAATACCGGTCTTTTTGTCTTCTTTACCTTAAATGCAATGTTTCTTGCCAGGTTCTCCAATGTCTCTTTTCTTCTGTTTCTGTAATTTTCCGTATCCAGCTTCACACGGGTATAAGAAGCTTTTCCTTTATTAACCACAAGGCTTGTAAGATATTGGAGAGAATCCAGGGTTTGCCCTCTTTTACCAATCAGGACTCCCATATCATCTCCATTTAAATCAACGCTCAAGGTATCATCTGAAAACTCAGCTTTTATTTCAACTTTCATTTCCATTGCTTTAAACACGCCCTGCAAAAATTCATATGCAGACTTTTCAACCTCTTCTTTATTGGCTGGCGCCTTGGATACTTTAATCGTTTCTTTCACTTCTCTTACTTCTTCGGCAACCTCTTTATAAGCAGGTTCTCTCTTAAAACTATCTTTTTTAATGCTTTCTTTTTTAATACTTTCTTTTTTAAAGCTTTCTTGTTTTATACTTTCTTTTCGAACGGGTTCTTTCTTTACAGGCTTTTCTTCCTTTTTCACAACGCTTTCCTGTGCTGTATAAAAAGGAGTATCTAAAATATCTTCTACAGATTCTTTCTTTCTTGCACGAATGACAGCCGGTTTGCTACCAAACCCCAAAAATCCCGAGCTTCCATTCTCAAGTACTTCATATTCAATATTGTCACTGGATGTTTCCAATTGAATTGATGCTTCAATGATAGCATCCGAAACTGTTTTTGCAGACACTTTAATGTAATCCATAAGAAAACCCTCCTATTTCTTATTCTTCTCATTGTATTGCTGAACCATTCTAGCTTTGGAAGCAATACTTCCAGGTTTTGCATTTGCGGTTTGATTATAATATTCTGTAGATTTCTTGATATCTTCTTCTGACATTTCTTTTTTCACATTAGCCTTTGCACGTGTGGAAGGATGTGAAACAGGTTCATTAATGTTCTTCACATTCAATTTTGCCTGATTAGATATCTTCTGAGGAGGCAGGCCCATCTTTTCACGTTTCTTATTCTGCTTCTCCAGGTTTTTGGAAATCAGTGCTTCCACATCTACGCTGTCCATATGTTTGTTAACAATAATCTGCTGAACACTTCTGATTACAGCACCTGCGATCCAGTAAAGTCCCATACCTGCCGGCAGTGTCAAACAGAATACTGCAGACATAATCGGCATAATCATATTCATGGTCTTCATGGAGCTTGCCATGGTGCCACCCTGTCCGTTTGCATCTGGCTGCGGCATCAGCTTCGTGTTAAACCACTGTGTTAAACCAGCCAGAACAGGAATTGCAATTGCTCCTATAATAACCAGAATTGCTCCGGTTTTAAGTCCTGCCTGAAGCATACTCATGGGAGCATCTGCTATATTCAATCCAAGGAAATTATTAAAATGGTCCACCTTATCCTGTGTTCCGGTGATA
This sequence comes from uncultured Robinsoniella sp., assembly GCA_900539655.1. Taxonomy (GTDB): domain Bacteria; phylum Bacillota; class Clostridia; order Lachnospirales; family Lachnospiraceae; genus Robinsoniella. The sequence goes on along the minus strand of UQCR01000059.1, from coordinate 27,311 downwards.
AGGGTACTTAAATCCGGAAATTTACCAGCCAGGTTTGTCCAGTCATCCGGTTTAAATTTATATAAGGTATCTACAATCGTCTCTGCTTTATATCCGGCACTTTCAAAGTTAATCTGATTCTTAGAAGCAATATCAGTTAAAAATGTCTGTGCAGCTGAGTTATTCAGTAACTTGTCCACTAAAGGCATAAATGCATCTTTAATACCGCCAACATAAGCCGGTATATTCCAGATTACCTTATACAAAGCGAATAAGATAGGCATCTGGATCAGGAGCTGCAGACAGCTTCCCATAGGAGATACTCCATATTTTGAGTAAACAGTTTTTGTTTCTTCGTTCATCTTCATCATAGAAGCCTGATCCTGTTTACCTTTATACTTTTTCTGAATTGCCTGAAGCTCAGGGTTCATCTGTGCTGAAAGTTTAGAAAACTTTTGCTGTTTGATCGTCAGTGGCATCAGCAGCATATAAATAACAATAGTAAATAAAATAATACAAAGACCAATGTTTTGAATATTGAACAGATTATTCAAGAACAGGTAAATTGCATTCATAATGAAACCTAAAGCTACCGCAACAGGTCCAATAATGAATGTTGTACTTTTTGTTAACAACATTTTCGACAAGACTTTTTCCTCCTAAATTAGTCACACACTCTAAGGTACAGGATCATATCCTCCCTTAGAAAAAGGATTACATCTCAGAATCCTCCAGCAGGTCAAGATGGTTCCCTTAACAGCACCATATTTTTCAATTGCCTCTAACCCGTACTGTGAGCACGTAGGTATATAAGGACATCGGGTGCTTTTTAATGGCGATAAATATTTTCTATATAATTTAATCAAACCGATTAATAATTTTTTCATTTACCATCAATCTTTTCTATATGAAATATGTTATGAAGTTTCCCTAAATGCAAAAGTGCGCTCTGAATCTCAGCAAAACTTTTATCTTTCGCACTCACTCTCGCAACTACCACAATATCATATCCAGGCATAAAACCGGACTCATTCAGCCGGTAACTCTCTCTTAGTAATCTGGTTATTCCATGCCTTACTACACTATTGCCAACTTTTTTGCTGACCGAAATTCCAAGACGGTTCCCGGATAACTGATTTTCTAAGACATACATAACTAAATATCTGTTTGCAAAAGACTTTCCTTTCCTATATACATACTGGAAATCTTTGTTTTTTTTCAATGATTCTGAAAATACCATAGGCCATCCTTTACCAATCATTTAAAGAGAAGAAAAGGCCACAAATCTGCGGCCTATGCTGATAATTTTTTTCTTCCTTTTGCTCTTCTAGCAGCGATAACTTTTCTTCCGCCTACTGTGCTCATTCTAGCTCTGAATCCGTGAACTTTAGCTCTGGATCTCTTTTTCGGTTGGAATGTCATTTTCATGAGTCTGGCACCTCCTTCTATCTAACCAAATATCTATTAACATAATTGGCAAATTAAATTTTACATGCTTAAAAACATCATTTCAATTATATTCATAAATATGCCGTAAGTCAAGCTATTCCTTTATTTTTTTATATTCTTTACCCTCTTTTTAGTTTTCCACACTTATTTTTTACGGTTTACATAAAGTTATCCACAAATTGGGGATAACTTGTGTATAACTTTTTCCAAATATGTGAAAAACTTTGATTTTATTGGACATCCCCCGTAAATAAAGCCTGTATTCTATGTGGATTTGTGGATTTGGTTATTCACAACGATGTCGAAATTATTGGATGAAAGTGGATAAATATGTTCACAAAGTGTTATTTCCAAAATTTTTGATTGCTAAATTGATTAATTTAGTTTAGAATTAGATAAGGAAATCTATCTCTATATAAATGATTGTGGATAACATATAGCTGCAATCATTTATTGTTGTGTTTTTCTGAAGGCTCATCCACACAGTACAAATTTGTATTGTTTTTGGATAAACACCAGGAAATAAGCGGATTTTTACCACAGCGAAAAACGGAAGAATATATTTAAGGAGTCGTTAACATGGACATCATAATAGAAAAATGGGAAGAAATACTGTATACAGTAAAACTAGAACACGAGTTATCGGATGTTTCCTTTAATACCTGGATAAAACCATTAAAGGTCCACATTATAGAAAACAGCACGATTATAATCTTAGTTCCATCCGAGCAGATGGGGCTTAATTATATAAGTAAGAAGTATACACTTCCTATTAAAGTAGCGGTCGCCGAGATTACGGGACTGGATTATAATATTGAATTTATTTTACCTGAACAAGCGAAAACGATAGAGAAATCAATGCCGCCTGCCTCTACTTTAAATGAAAATTTGGAAAAAGCCAATTTGAATCCTAAATATACTTTCGACACTTTTGTAGTTGGTGGAAATAACAATTTTGCCCATGCAGCATCACTGGCAGTTGCGGAATCACCCGGCGAAATGTACAACCCCCTGTTTATTTATGGAGGTGTTGGTCTTGGAAAAACCCATTTAATGCACTCTATTGCCCATTTTATATTAGAAAGAAATCCGCTGTCTAAGGTATTATACGTAACAAGTGAATCATTTACAAATGAATTGATTGAAGCAATTCGTAACGGAAATAATACTGCAATGACAAAATTTCGTGAAAAATACCGGAATATCGACGTACTGCTCATCGACGATATCCAGTTTATTATAGGAAAAGAATCTACACAGGAAGAATTTTTCCATACCTTTAATGACCTCCACGGATCCAAAAAACAGATTATTATCTCCTCAGATAAACCTCCAAAAGAAATCCAGACACTGGAAGGCAGGCTGCGATCCCGCTTTGAATGGGGCCTGATTGCCGATATTTCTTCGCCGGATTACGAAACTAGAATGGCTATTCTCCGGAAAAAAGAAGAATTGGACGGCTATCAGATCGATGATGATGTTATCAAATATATTGCGACAAATATCAAGTCCAATATCCGTGAGCTGGAAGGTGCCCTTAACAAATTAATGGCTTTCAGCAATTTGGAAAAACGTGAAATTACGGTAGGTTTGGCGGAAGAAGCCCTAAAAGATATTATTTCTCCGGATGAAAACCGTGAAATCACTCCGGAACTGATCATTGATATTGTTGCGGAACATTTTCATCTAAGGCCGGAGGACCTGAAAGGAAACAAACGTAACTCTGAAATCGTATTCCCTCGACAGATTGCCATGTTCCTTTGCCGCGAAATGACGGAAACTCCATTGAAAACCATTGGAAATATTATGGGCAAGAAGGATCACACCACCATTATTCATGGCTGTAAAAATATCACCAATGAAATGGCTAAATCCGATAATGTCCGCAATACGGTAGAAATTATAAAGAAAAAGATCAATCCAAACTAAGGTAAAGATATTTATCCCGCACCTTAATATTAATAATAGAAGAAACGGGTATTAGCAGTAGATTTTCCCCTTTAAAAAACAATCCACACGATTTTGTTGAAAACCAGCCATAAATGTGTGTATAATAATCATTTTTAAGGGGCTCTGTTGATAACCTGATTTTTATACTTTAATTTCAGAGACTTTTTCACATACTTATTAATTTACGGGAGGCTTATACACACGGGCCTCTTCAGACTTATTCACAAACTAACAGCCCCTAAGGTTAAGACTACTGATTCTCTTAATAATTTATTATATAGCGGGCTCGAAAGGAGTTACCCACATTATGAAGATTGTCTGCTCAAAATCAGATTTATTAAAAAGCGTTAACATTGTTATGAAAGCTGTTCCTTCTAAAACAACAATGCCAATTCTGGAATGTATCTTAATTGATGCTTCTACCAATGAAATTAAGTTAACTTCAAATGATATGGAACTTGGAATTGAAACAAAAGTCACCGGTGAGATCTTAGATAAAGGTATTATTGCACTGGATGCAAAGATTTTTTCAGAAATTATTCGAAAATTACCGGAAAACGATATTGTTATAGAAACAGATGCCAAGCTACAGGCAACGATTACCTGCGAAAAAGCGAAGTTTAACATTTCCGGAAAATCAGGAGAGGATTTTTCATATCTTCCATATGTAGAAAAAAATGATTCCATCGCACTGTCCCAGTTTACTTTGAAAGAAGTAATTCGTCAGACGATTTTTTCGATTGCAGCAAATGAAAATAATAAAATGATGACCGGGGAATTATTTGAAATCAACGAAAATGAACTGAAAGTTGTATCATTAGATGGTCATCGAATATCGATTCGGAAAATCGAATTAAGGGATACTTACGGACACAAGAAGGTTGTCGTTCCAGGAAAGACACTCACAGAAGTAAGTAAGATTTTATCAGGAGAAGTAGATGATGAGGTTCGTCTTTTCTTCACAAATAATCATATTGTATTTGAATTTGACCAGACAACGGTTGTATCACGCCTGATTGAAGGCGAGTACTTCAGGATAGAACAAATGCTTTCCAGTGATTATGAAACTAAGGTGGAAATAAATAAAAAAGAATTGCTTGATTGTATCGATCGTGCTACTCTTCTTGTAAAGGAAAGTGACAAGAAACCAATTATCATTCAGATAAGCGACGGCTCTATGGAACTTAAAATTAATTCACAGATCGGTTCCATGGATGAAGAAATTGATATTACGAAAGAGGGGAAAGATATCCTCATTGGGTTTAACCCCAGATTCTTAATAGACTCACTTCGTGTTATTGATGATGAGAATGTGACTCTGTATCTGGTAAATCCAAAGGCACCCTGCTTTATAAAAGACGAGAAAGAAACTTATATCTATTTGATTCTTCCGGTTAATTTTACGGTATAGAGGAAAGGGCATCATGGAAACGATTAAGTTAAGAGATGAATACATTAAATTAGGCCAGGCATTAAAGGCAGGCGGGCTGGTAGATTCCGGAGTGGTTGCAAAAATAGTGATCCAGGACGGACTGGTTAAGGTGAATGGCGAGGTGGAATACCAGAGAGGGAAAAAACTGCATGAGAATGATGTAGTGGACTTCGATGGCGAAACAATAAAAATTGTAAAATAGTTGGTGCTGACATGATTATTGAATCTATTAAACTTGAAAAATTTAGAAATTATAATTCCTTAAAATTAAAGTTTGATAGTGGTACGAATATTTTCTATGGTGATAATGCGCAGGGCAAGACGAATATTTTAGAAGCAGTATATCTCTGTGGGACAACCAAATCCCACAAGGGAAGCAAGGACCGGGAAATTATTCAGTTTCATGAAGAGGAATCACATATCCGCATGAGGCTGAACAAAAACGGAAGTGCCTATAAGATTGACATGCATCTGAAGAAGAACAGGACAAAGGGGATTGCCATTAACGGCATTCCGATCCGGAAGGCAAGTGAGCTCTTCGGAATTGTGAACCTGGTATTTTTCTCACCGGAGGATCTTAATATTATTAAAAACGGTCCTTCTGAGAGAAGGCGTTTTATTGACATGGAGCTGTGTCAGTTAAATAAATTATATTTGTTTCAGTTATCAAATTATAATAAAATAGTGAATCAGAGAAATAAACTGCTTAAAGATATTGCATTTCATCCGGAATACCTGGATACTCTTGATATCTGGGATCAGCAGATGGTTCAGTACGGCTGTAAGGTAATCGAGGAACGCCGGTTATTTGTTGAGCGGCTGAATGGTATTATAGCAGGTATCCACAAAAAGCTTTCGGGAGACCGGGAGGAATTAATTGTGGATTATGAGAAAAACGTTTCGGCTGAAGCTTTTGAAGAACAGCTGAGGAAAAGCAGAGACAAGGATCTGAAGATGCGGATGACCATGACCGGACCCCACAGAGATGACCTCTGTTTTAAAATCCAGGACGTGGATATCCGAAGGTTTGGATCCCAGGGCCAGCAGAGGACCGCGGCTTTATCATTAAAGCTGGCTGAAATTGAACTGGTTAAGCAGGAAATTAAAGATACACCTATTTTATTGCTGGATGATGTCTTGTCTGAACTGGACAGTAACAGGCAACACTATCTGTTAGACAGCATTCATGATATTCAAACATTGATCACCTGTACGGGGATCGATGATTTTATAGAGAATCAATTTAAGATTAATAAAGTATTTCATGTGGTGGACGGTATCGTCTATGAATAACATGTGTAAATACTCAGCAGCGAAAACAGGAGGATTCTTATGGGTACAGAATTAAATGCAGAATATGGCGCAGATCAAATACAAATTTTAGAGGGGTTGGAAGCAGTCAGAAAAAGACCCGGTATGTACATTGGAAGTACATCCATCCGCGGACTGCACCACCTTGTGTATGAAATTGTAGATAATGCAGTGGATGAAGCACTTGCAGGATACTGCGACACAATTCAGGTGACCATTAATAAAGACAATTCCATAACGGTAATCGATAATGGCCGCGGTATCCCGGTAGGAATCAATCATAAATCAGGACTTCCGGCAGTAGAAGTAGTATTTACGATTCTTCATGCCGGCGGTAAATTCGGCGGCGGCGGTTATAAAGTATCCGGTGGACTTCACGGGGTAGGTGCGTCTGTCGTGAATGCTTTGTCGGAAAACCTGGAAGTAACCATCTACAGTGAGGGTAAGATTTACAGACAGCGTTATGAACGTGGAAAAGTTGTTTATAAATTAAAAGTCATCGGAGAATGTGATCCGGAGAAGACAGGAACTATGGTTACTTTCCTTCCGGACAAGGAAATTTTCGAGGAAACGGTTTATGATTTTAATACTTTAAAACAGCGGCTTCGTGAAATGGCATTCCTGACCAAGAATATCAGGATTATCCTAAGGGATGAGAGAAGTGAAGAGCCGGTGGAGAAAGTTTTCCATTACGAAGGCGGGATTAAGGAATTTGTTACTTATCTCAACAAAGGGAAAAATCCGCTATATCCAGATATTATTTACTGTGAAGGTACCAGGGATGACGTATACGTAGAAGTTGCAATGCAGCACAATGACGGCTATACGGAAGGTGCATACAGTTTTGTTAATAACATTACAACTCCGGAAGGCGGAACACATCTGACCGGGTTTAAAAGTGCGCTGACGAAGACATTTAATGATTATGCCAGAACGAACAAGCTGATAAAAGACAGTGAGTCACTGGTTGGAGAAGATATCAGGGAAGGTATCACGGCAATTATCAGTATTAAAATCGGTGATCCCCAGTTTGAAGGACAGACAAAACAAAAACTGGGCAACAGTGAGGCGCGTGGTGCCGTTGATAATGTGGTTTCTGAACAGCTTATGATTTATCTGGAACAGCATCCTCAGATTGCGAAGATGATTCTGGAAAAATCTATTATGGCACAAAGAGCAAGGGATGCGGCAAGAAAAGCAAGAGATCTGACCAGAAGAAAATCGGCACTGGATGGAATGTCTCTTCCCGGTAAGCTGGCTGACTGTTCGGATAAAGATCCGAAAAATTGTGAAATTTACATCGTTGAGGGAGATTCTGCGGGTGGTTCAGCTAAGACAGCCAGAAGCAGAAGTACCCAGGCGATTCTGCCTCTCCGCGGAAAAATATTAAATGTGGAAAAGGCAAGACTGGATAAAATATATGCAAATGCTGAGATTAAAGCGATGATTACAGCATTTGGAACAGGTATCCACGATGACTTTGACATCTCAAAACTAAGATACCATAAGATTATTATTATGACGGATGCCGATGTTGACGGCGCCCATATCAGTACGTTATTATTGACCTTTATGTATCGGTTTATGCCTGATTTGATTAAAGAGGGACATGTGTATCTGGCACAGCCGCCTCTTTATAAGCTGGAGAAAAACAAAAAAGTGTGGTATGCTTACAGCGATGAAGAATTGAATACAATTTTAGCTGAAGTCGGAAGAGATCAGAGTAATAAGATACAGCGTTACAAAGGACTTGGAGAAATGGATGCGGAACAGCTCTGGGAGACAACCATGGATCCGGAGAGCAGGGTACTGCTCCGTGTAACGATGGATGAAGAAGCGTCATCGGAGCTGGACCTTACGTTTACGACCTTAATGGGTGACCAGGTAGAGCCGCGTAGGGAATTCATTGAAGAAAATGCTAAGTTTGTAGAAAATCTGGACATTTAGGAGGAGAAAGTCGTTGGAAGACAATATTTTTGATAAGGTACACGAAGTCGATCTAAAGAAGACAATGGAGAAATCCTATATCGACTATGCCATGAGCGTTATTGCTGCCCGTGCTCTTCCTGATGTAAGAGACGGTTTAAAGCCTGTTCAGCGTAGAGTTCTGTATTCTATGATCGAATTAAATAATGGTCCTGACAAGCCGCATAGAAAATGTGCGCGTATTGTCGGTGATACCATGGGTAAGTATCACCCTCATGGTGACAGCTCTATCTATGGGGCACTTGTTAATATGGCGCAGGAATGGTCAACCCGTTATCCGTTGGTAGACGGCCATGGGAACTTTGGTTCCGTGGATGGTGACGGCGCGGCTGCCATGCGTTATACAGAAGCACGCCTCAGTAAGATATCTATGGAGATGCTGGCTGATATCAATAAAAACACGGTAGATTTTGTACCGAACTTTGATGAGACAGAGAGAGAACCTGCGGTTCTTCCTGCAAGGTATCCAAACCTTCTGGTAAACGGTACATCCGGTATTGCCGTTGGTATGGCTACGAATATCCCACCTCACAATCTGAAAGAGATCGTAAATGCAGTGATTAAAATGATTGATAACCGCATTGAAGAGAGCCGGGATACGGAAATCGATGAAATTCTGGAAATTGTAAAAGGTCCTGACTTTCCTACCGGTGCCCAGATTCTGGGTACAAAGGGAATTGAAGAGGCTTACCGTACCGGAAGGGGAAAAATCCGAGTACGTGCAGTTACCGATATCGAATCAATGCCAAATGGAAAGAGCAGAATCATTGTAAGTGAATTACCATACATGGTAAATAAAGCAAGATTAATCGAGAAGATTGCTGACCTGGTTAGGGATAAAAAAGTTGACGGTATCACAAATATTATTGATGAGTCTAACCGGGAAGGTATGCGTATTAATATTGAGCTTCGCCGTGATGTAAATGCAAACGTTCTTTTGAATCAATTATATAAGCATACACAGCTTCAGGATACTTTTGGAGTTATTATGCTGGCACTTGTCAATAATGAGCCAAAGGTTATGAATATTCTTCAGATGCTGCATTATTATATCCAGCACCAGGAAGAAGTTGTAACCAGAAGAACCCAGTATGAATTGAATAAGGCAGAAGAGCGTGCCCATATTTTACAGGGATTATTGATAGCGCTTGATAATATTGATGAAGTCATCCGCATTATCCGCGCATCAAAAAATGCACAGATTGCAAAAGAAGGATTGGTTGAGCGCTTTGGTTTGTCAGATGTACAGGCGCAGGCTATCGTAGACATGAGGCTGCGTGCGCTGACAGGTCTGGAAAGAGAGAAGCTTGAGAATGAGTTTAAGGAATTGATGGAACGTATTACTTACTTAAAATCCATTCTGGCGGACAGAAACCTTCTGCTTGGCGTTATCCGTGAGGAAATTATTATTATCCGCGATAAATTTGGAGATGAGAGAAGGACTACAATCGGATTTGACGAATTTGATATCTCTATGGAAGACCTGATTCCAAGGACAAACGTTGTAATAGCAATGACCAAATTGGGTTATATTAAACGTATGACAATCGATAACTTTAAGAGCCAGAACAGAGGCGGAAAAGGGATTAAGGGAATGCAGACGATTGATGATGACTACATCGAGGATCTGCTGATGACGTCCACCCACCACTATCTGATGTTCTTTACAAATACCGGAAAAGTATACAGGCTGAAAGCCTATGAAATTCCGGAATCCAGCAGAACAGCAAGAGGTACGGCTATTATTAACCTTCTGCAGCTCTCTCCGGGTGAAAAGATTACCGCTATGATTCCAATTAAGGAATATAAGGCCGGCAGATATCTGTTTATGGCAACGAAGAACGGTATCGTGAAAAAGACTCCGATCAGAGACTATGCCAATGTGAGGAAGACAGGACTTGCGGCAATCAGCCTTCGTGAGGAGGATGAACTGATTGAAGTTAAGACAACCAATAACGAAAAAGATATCATTCTGGTTACGAAATACGGACAGTGTATCCGTTTCCATGAGACGGATGTAAGAAGCACCGGAAGAACCTCTATGGGTGTTATCGGAATGAGTCTGTCCCACGGAGATGAAGTAATTGGAATGCAGCTGAATTCCCAGGGTGAATACCTGATGATTGTATCTGAAAAAGGTATGGGCAAGCTTACCCATATGAATGAATTTACGGCACAGAACAGAGGCGGTAAAGGCGTTAAGTGCTACAAGATCATGGAAAAAACAGGTAATGTTATCGGAGTTAAGGCTGTTAATAAAGAAAATGAAATCATGATTATCAGTACAGAGGGTATCGTAATCCGTATGATGTGCGGGGACATTTCTGTCCTGGGACGTGTTACTTCCGGCGTGAAGCTGATCAACATGGATGTGGATAATGACATTATGGTTGCAAGCATCGCAAAAGTAAGGGAAAGTTCAAATCAGACGGAAGAGGATATGTTAAAATCGCTGGAAGAAGAATTGCTGGAAGAGGAATCTTTAGATGGTGAAGCTGATACATCAGTTGAGACTGGACTGGAACAAGAGGAAGAAACAGTTGATTCGTCCATAGACAGTCTGGTAGAGCGTGCACTGGAAGAAAAGGAAATTGAAGAGCAGGAAGCTCACAGTACCGGATCTGAAGAGGAATCACAGGATGGACAGGACGAGTAACAGGCATTACTCTTTTTAGGTAATTGGAGGCACATTATGAATATACGCAGATTGCTTGCGGTCTGGAGTGCAAAGTTTATTGGCTTTGCATGCAGGTTAACCGGAAAACAGGGTGTGACGCTTGCAGGGCAGATAGCCCTCAGGCTGGATCCTAAGATTTTGACAGAGCTGGCAGGTGAGGTAAGGGAAAAAATATTTGTTGTATGCGGTACCAATGGAAAAACCACAACAAATAATCTGCTGTGTTCTGCCATTGAGGCAGAAAAGAAAAAAGTAGTCTGCAATCATACGGGCTCAAATATGTTAAATGGTGTAGTTTCGGCGTTTGTGCTGTCTGCAGGAATGAACGGGCATCTGGATGCTGACTATGCCTGTATTGAGATAGACGAAGCATCCACTGTGCGGATTCTGCCTCATTTTAAGCCGGATTATATGGTTCTAACCAACCTGTTCCGGGATCAGCTGGATCGGTATGGGGAAATTGATATTACCATGAATCTGTTGAATAAAGCCATGCGTATGGCACCGGACATGACTGTTATTGTAAATGCGGATGATGCCCTGTCAGCTTATCTGGCAATGGAAAGCGGCAATGCCTGTGTTACTTACGGAATCAGTGAACAGGTATTTGAAGAATCCAGTGTCAATGAGATCAGGGAAGGACGTTTCTGTAAAAAGTGCGGGGAAAAGCTGATTTATCACTTTTACCATTACAGCCAGCTGGGGGATTATGAATGTCCTTCCTGCGGCTTTAAACGTCCGGACCCGGATTTTGACGCCACCAATATTTACGCAGGCGGAAAACTGGCTTTTGATGTGGAAGGCAGGCATATTACGGCTAACTACAGAGGATTCTATAACATATACAATATTTTAGCCGCGTACACGGCCGCCAGGACCTCAGGAATGGATTTAAAACACTTCAATGATGTTCTATATAGGTTCAACCCACAAAATGGCCGTATGGAGCAATTTGAGATAAATGGAACACATATCATGCTGAACCTGGCAAAAAATCCGGCAGGGTTTAATCAGAATATTTCAGCGGTAATGGAAGATGAGACGAAAAAAGATGTTATCATTCTGATCAATGACAATGATCAGGACGGTATCGACATCTCCTGGCTCTGGGATGTGGATTTTGACCGTTTTAAGGATGCCAACGTCAATTCCATTACAGTCAGCGGAATTCGATGCCAGGATATGAGGCTGAGGCTGAAATACGTAGATATACCGTCTGTTCTGGAACCGGATGTAGAAAAAGCAATTCAGGAACGCATTCAAAATGGAACAGGTAATCTGTATGTGCTGGTAAACTATACGGCTCTATACAGTACCCACAATATTCTGAAGAAACTGGAACAGGGATAGGGTGAGGTTTACGTAGAAATATAGGAACAACTGGCTGCATCAGGATTGAACCGGTTAAAGCTGCAGGAATTATGGCGGCAGGTATGGAGGAAAGCATGAAGATCATTATAGGACATCTATATCCGGATTTGTTAAATCTCTATGGAGACAGAGGAAATATCCAATGCATGATGAAGCGCTGTGAATGGCGTGGAATTGAAGCAGAGACAATCGAGTACCAGCTTGAGGATGAGATTGATTTTTCCAAACTGGATATTGTACTTCTGGGCGGAGGTTCCGACCGGGAGCAGATGCTGGTATGTGAAAAGCTGAAAACAATCCGGGGTGAATTTAAAAATTATGTGGAAGATAACGGCGTAGTTATAGCAATCTGCGGCGGATACCAGCTTCTGGGCAATTATTACATGACAGATGCAGGCAACATAGAAGGGCTTGGGCTGGTAAACCTGCATACCGAGCAGGGCAAGGACCGCCTGATCCAGAATATTGTGATTAAAAGTGAATTGTTTGATACGCCTGTTGTGGGATTTGAAAATCACGGGGGCAGAACATTTATCAATAAAAACAAGCCTCTCGGAAAAGTGCTTTATGGCTCCGGGAACAATGGCGAAACGGGATATGAAGGCGTGATCTACAAAAATGTGATCGGAACTTACCTCCATGGACCACTGCTGCCGAAAAATCCTCAGCTTTGTGACTATCTTCTGTCAAAGGCACTGGAACGCAGATATGGGGAAAACGTGGAGCTGGAGCCATTGGATGACAGGCAGGAATTAGAAGCGAACCAGTATATTGTAAATCGGTTTGCAAAAAGAGGAAATTAAATGACTGGGTTGGAAACAGGATTGTGAGAGCAATCCTGTTTTTTCTTTGTTTTACTACTTTTTGTTTGACTTTCTGTTGTTTTTAATCTATAATTAATAAAAAGATTTTACAATATTGGTGTAAAGAGCATCAGAAATGGAGAGGGTAAAATGTTAGCAAACTTAAATGATGTATTGTATCCGGCAAAAAAGGGCAAATATGCAGTTGGTTTGTTCAATGCAGTTACGCTGGAGCTGGCAAGGGGGATTATTGCAGCGGCTGAAGAGACAGGTTCTCCGGTAATTATGGGTACTGCAGAAGTTCTGCTTCCCTATGGACCAATGGAAGAATTGTCTTACTTTCTGATTCCAATGGCTAAAAAGGCAAAGGTGCCTGTTGTCATCCATTTCGATCATGGACTGACAAAAGATGCATGCCTCAAAGCATTAGATCTGGGATTTTCTTCAATTATGTACGACTGTTCTACCGACGGTTACGAGGAAAATGTAGAAAAGGTGAAAGAAATGGCTGATATTGCCCATTCTTACGGGGCAACGATTGAAGGGGAATTAGGGCATGTAGGTGATAATGAGGGTTCCCATGAAGGAAGTTCCCATATGGATGACCCAAGTAAATTCTATACAGATCCGGCGCAGGCTAAGGACTTTGTAGATAAGACAGGGGTAGATGCCCTGGCAATTGCCGTAGGAACGGCACATGGCGCCTATAAGCTTCCACCGAAACTGGATTTTGGGCGTATTAAAACAATTGCAGAGACCATTGATGTACCGCTGGTACTTCATGGCGGTTCCGGACTGAAAGATGAAGATTTTAAAAAAGCAATTGACTGCGGAATCAGTAAAGTTAATATATTTACGGATATTAATATTGCAGCAGTGGAAGCAGAATTCCGTGCATTTGAATATATGGAAAAAGGCATTATAGACCTGGTGCCTGCAGCAGTGCAGGCAGTGAAGATGGAGGTCCGAAAGAAAATGGAATTGTTCGGCTCCGTGGGACAGGTCTGCCGTAGTAAAGCCGATATTCATGCGCTGATTGAGCAGGTTGTGAAAGAAGTAATGGCACAGTATAAAAAATAAGCAGTCTAATAAATAATTGGAAGAATCATTCCAGCAAAGATCTTACAAGGGAGACACAAGAGGAAATTTCTAAGAAACAATCCTCTGATCGTGTCTCTCTTTCAATTGTGTAAAAACCATTATAAGATACACTTCTTAATGTTTTTATCCATTTTGGTATGTCTACCGAACCTTTTCCAAGAGGCGTTTCTAAGAAATAATCGCTGAGCCGCAGGTCTTCAATCCCCCCCTCGGCAAAATAGTTATAAATAAACGCAGGATCAGCCTGTTTTATCATAATGCCGTCTTTTACGTGTACATGCACAATCTTATCGTGAATGTCCAGGACACCGGCACAGGGATCATCCCCGGTAACCATTACCAGATTTGCAGGATCATAGTTAACGGCAATATGAGAACAGTTTATATCTGTTAAAAACTGTTTTAAAGTCTGAATGGTTTCGGAACCTGTCTCCAGTGCAATTCGAACCCTGCAGGCTTCGCCCAATTCATTCAGGCGCTTACAGGCATCGGAAAGTATATGCCAGGTCTTGTTTTTTTCATTTGGTATCACGCCTAAGTGCGTGGTAATTATGGAGCAGTCCAGCTCTTTCGTCCACTGCATAATCCGTTTTGTTTTTTGGATACGTTCTGTATTTTCGGATTCTTTTGCAAATCCATGACCGCCCAGGTCTGCGCAGACGGCGCTGACAGTTAAGCCGGATTTTTGAAGACGATTACGGATATCCAGTTTTTCTGTGGTACTCAGCCGGTCGCAGTCTGACATGCCAGTGCCTCCGTAGAACTGGACACCATCTGCATCACATTCTGCGGCTAGTTGAATAGATGATAAAATGTCTGTATGAAATGATTCCAGCATAACGCCAATTTGATTCATAGAAGCCTCCTTTTCCGGTGGTACTTAACGATAAAGCTGTACCAGCCACTACCAGTGTTTTATAGACAGTGCGTATTCCGAAGGGGTGATTCCGGTAATTTCTTTAAAACGTCTGGAAAAATAATAGATATTGTCAAATCCTGTTTGTTCTGCAATCTGGGTAAACGAATAATTACTTTCCTGAATCAGCCTTTTTGCTTCACCAATCCGTATTTTTGTCAGGTAAGTAATGACGGAATATCCTGTTTGTTCTTTAAAGATTCTTTTCAGCTGTGAGACGCTGATTCCGGCTGTTTCAGCCAGTTGGTCTAATGTTAATTTCTGCCGGTATTTTGTTTCCAGTAAGGTACTGATCTTTTTTACAGTTGCGGCGTGGTTTTGCAGTTCATTTGAACGAATACAGCGTTCCCTTATGCCGATACTGTCATCGTGTCTGTGAATACAGATGATCAGCTGCTCAAGGCTTGTCTTAAGAAGCTGGTCACTTCCAAAGGGTGTATGTTCCTTTTTTTTCATGTTGATATTAGGAGGGGCTTTTTCAAATGACTCATAAGAAAGTTCCGATTCCTTTACCACATTGTGCAGGCATTGTTTTTCGTTTTGATTTAAAAAAAGGATCTTGTGCCTGAAAGTTTCCATGCAGGGACTGTTGCATACAAAGGATACTACAATGACATTTGAGCCTCCGTGTCCTGTTTCCTGAAATTTATGAAATTCTCCCGGCTGGTGAAAAGCCAGTTCTCCGGCTTTCAACAGATAGCGCCTTTCTCCGGCTGTAATCACAAGTTCGCCCTGGTCTGCATAGATGAATTCCCAGAAATCGTGACTTTCGCCGGTAAATAAAAAGTTTTTTGGAATTTTGTAGTATGAGATATTGATAAGTGCCGAAATAGACACTACGGTTTTTAATTCGTATTTGTTATATTGTACCAACAAATCCCTCTTTTCTGTATTGTCTGAGCCAATCTTATAAAAACAGTGACGTTTTTGGTAAGGTATATTTTTAAAATTAATTTATAATTAGGTTTATAAGAATTATATATGGATTTTGCGTAGATGTAAACAGGAAATATGAGATTCAGGAAAGGAGAATGTTAATTTGAAGAAATCAATTAGTATCTGGTCATTTCAGGAGAGTGATGTACGAAAATGTATCAGGCTTGCAGCTGAGGCAGGTTTTCAGGGAATTGAGCTGGCGCTTGACCTAACGGGGGATGTGGCAGTGGATACAACAGAAGATGAGCTTTTACTCATTAAAAAAGAAGCAGGCAACTGCGGGATTCAGATTCACAGCGTAGCCAGCGGCCTGTACTGGGATTATTCTTTTACTTCAAATTCAGAAGAGGAGAGGAATAAGGCATATGAGACAGCTGTTTGCCAAATACGGACAGCCAGAATACTTGGAGCTGATTCTGTTTTAATTATTCCGGGAGCTGTAGGAGTAGATTTTATGAAGGGACGAGAGGTAATTCCTTATGATACGGCTTATGAAAGGGCACTCGAAGCATTTCAGAAGTTGAAAATAACAGCAAAGGAATATGAGATACAGGTTGGCATTGAGAATGTCTGGAATAAGTTTCTGGTATCGCCCCTTGAGATGAAAACATTTCTTGACCAGATAGACAGTCCCTATGTGGGAGCCTATTTTGATGTGGGAAATGTGGTGTTTAACGGATACCCCGAGCACTGGATAAAAATACTTGGAAAGAGAATAAAAAAAGTTCATTTTAAAGATTACAGAAGAGAAGCCGGGGGGCTTTGCGGTTTTGTAGATCTGCTGGCGGGAGATGTAGACTGGAAGGCAGTTATGGAAGCATTTGAAGCAGTTGGCTATGACGGCTGGTGTACTGCTGAAATGCTGCCTCCGTACAGCCAGTACAGCGATCAGATAATCTATAATACATCCGCATCTATGGAGCGGATATTCAGAAAGGAGTAGGGCATGATTAAAATAGGTTTAATAGGAGCTGGATATATGGGCAGCATGCATGCGGCATGTTATCAGGCACTGGTGGGAGAAGGCGTGACGGTTGCGGCTGTTGCAGATATACGCCGGGAGTATGCGGTAAAGGCAGCAGAGGCATTTCAGGCAAAGGTATACGCAGATGGGATGGAATTAATTGAGGATGCAGATGTGGATGCCATTGACATCTGCCTGCCTACTTATCTGCATACCAGGTTTGCCGCGGCTGCAATGAAAAAAGGACGGGCTGTATTTATTGAAAAGCCGGTATGCATGCAAAAGGAAGAAATGGATTTTTTATTAAAAACAGAGGAAGAGACGAAGGTTCCGGTTATGGTTGGACAGTGTATCCGTCTGTGGAGTGAGTATGCGTGGCTGAAAGATGCCGTAACCAGAAATGCATATGGAAAAGTATGCTCCGCAGTATTTAAAAGAGTCAGTCCGGCACCAACCTGGGCGTGGGAAGGATGGCTACAGAAAGCTGAATGCAGCGGGACGGTAGCCATGGATATGCATATTCACGATGTGGATTATGTAAGATATCTGCTGGGGGATCCAAAGGACGTACAGGCAAGTGTATCCAGGGACAAAGAAGGTATGATACAGCAGATCTTTGCCACTTATGATTACGGTAATCTGCCGGTTACCATAGAGGCATGCTGGGATTATCCAGAGGCATTTCCCTTTGAAATGTATTATCGCATTAAATTAGAGGAGGCAACTATCGTATTTTCTTCTTCTGCCAGCCCATCTCTGGTGGTTTATCCAAAATCAGGAGGTAGAATAGTTCCGGAACTTGAGAAAGAGTTTGAAAGTGAAAATGATATCGGGGGAAATGTGTCCTCCCTGGGCGGTTATTACAATGAGCTTAAATATTTTACAGATCGCATTAAAGCTTCAGAGCAGCCGGCAATTGCCACTTTAGCAGAGTCTGTAAAATCTGTGGAACTGGTGCTAACAGAAATAGAAAAAGCCGGAGGAATGATAGCAAATGGATAAAACATATGGAGTAGCCCTGATTGGCTGCGGACATATGGGAGAGGCTCATATCAGCAATATTTATTATAAGACAAATGTTAGAATGGAATATGTCTGCGATCTGGACAGTAAAAGGGCTGAACTGTTCCAGAAAAAGTATGGGGCCCACAAGACCAGTACGAATCCTGTACAATGTATCGAGGATGAGGCCGTGGAAATTGTAATAATTGCAACTTATCCCAGCACTCATTTAGAACTGCTTGCACTCTGTCTAAAGAATCATAAGCATGTTCTCTGTGAAAAACCAATTACAGGAGAACGTGAGGAGGGGAAAGCATTTGTCCGCCAGGTAAAAGAACACCCGGATTGCAAGGTCTTAATCGGGCATATACTCCGCCATAATGCTACATATCAGAGGGTGGCACAGATGATTCAAAATGGAGCAATAGGAAAGCCCATTGCTTTTCGGATGGTACAGAACCACCACACAATGGATTGGGAAAAGTATAAACGAATGCTTGCTGAGGCATCTCCTCTTTTGGACTGCGGTGTCCATTATGTTGATATAATTAAATGGTTTACCGGGGCGGACGTGAAGAAAGTAGCAGCCTTGGGTGCCAGAACTGAGCCGGATTTACCAGAGGGAAGCTTTAATTACGGCATAATGATGATAGAATTATGCGATGGTTCTGCGGGTTACTATGAAGCAGGATGGAGCAATACCCTGTCCGCGGACAATCTAAAGGAATTCTCGGGTCCCAGGGGGAGCATCCGCATCATTTACAGAAAAGACAGGCAGACCCACCAGGAGGAAGGGGATCTGATAGAATACTACAAGTATCCGGAAAAAGTTTATGAAATGATAAATGTGCAGAGCCAGAGAAAGCCAACGGGGCGTCAGTTTGACCACCTGGTAAAAATGATAGAAACAGGCTGTGATGCGGTACCTGATATAGATGAGGTCTATGAAAGTTTTGACATATGCCTTAAAGCTCAGGAGCAGGTCACAGGGGAATATATATAACTGCAGGAGGTTACATCTAAAACAAATTGGCAAGCTAAGTATTATGTCCCAGGACAACATATATAACTGCAGGGGAGCAGCGAAAACAGGCAGGACAGGTAGTTGTCCTGGTTGTTTCCGCTGTTTTTTATCATCAATAAGTAATTCCTGTTAATAATTGTTAAAATTTTTGTTCCAGATCATTATTTCGTTTATTTCTCTATTTTTTACGTTTTGTTTTGCGGCAATGACCATACACATTTTTGATCGTGTTTGGAAGTTCCTATTTTATCTTTTTTATAGTGTTAAAAATATATATTAAAATTGATTTATTATATACAATTAAAAATCGTATTATAAAATTAAAAAACGAAATAAAGGAATTTAAATGGTTAAAATGTGTATAAAAATGGTAATTATCAAAAATAAATTAGATGATACGACGGAATAATATTATAAAATTATTTTAAAAATGTATTGACAATAGACAGAATATAGAATATTATATAAAAATAAGATACAGACAAGGCATCATAAATAAAAATGATTTAATAATATAAGACAGGAGGAACTAAGATGAATGTTTTGGCGGTGGGGTGCCATCCGGATGATCTGGAAATTGCATGTGGCGGTACACTTGCAAAATACGTGGATCAGGGCGCAGATGTATATATGTGCCATGTAGCAAATGGGAATATGGGACATGTGGAAATTTTACCGGAGCCTCTGGCAAAGCTTCGCGCTGTGGAATCAGAAAAGGCAGGAGAAGTTTTGGGAGTAAAAAAAGTATTTAATTTGGATATAGGAGATATATTGGTAAACCGGTTTGATTACGAAGCGGTGGATGCACTTGCAGATGTTGTGAGATTTGTAAAACCGGATGTAATTATAACTCATAATGACATGGATTACATGCAGGATCATATTGAGACAAGCAGACTTGCATTTAACAGCAGCTTTATTGCAACACTGGCACATAAATCCGTAAAGTATGCGGCGTTTAATGAGTTTGTGCCAATTTATTTTATGGATACACTGGCGGGGGTAGATTTTATACCAACGCATTATGTAGATGTTACCGAACAGATAGACAGAAAGTTACAGGCTCTTGCGTGCCATGAATCCCAGATTAAATGGATGATGGAACATGATGGAATTGATTTTCTGGATATGGTGAGGACCTGCTCCAGATACAGGGGGTATCAGTGCGGGGTTACATATGCAGAGGGGTATCGGCCGTGTACCGTTTATCCAAGGATGACGACTAAACAGTTATTGCCATCATAAACGCCAGCGGCAAAACATAAGCAAAAACCATGTAATGGAAGAAAGGACAGGATTTTTATGAAGATTAATTTTAACGAAACAGTTGGGGGAAGTTTATTAGAAGGATTTTATCCAAAGGGATGGGATATGGAGAAGATTGATAAATGCTGCAGCCACAATCCCGGGGATATTGCAGAGAGACAGGATTTTTGGAATCCGGATTTTAATATTGCGGCTTGTAAATCAGTGGAAGAATTCAATGTGAAGCTTGGACATGAAATTGCGCTGGAGATCAGGGAGTCAAAGGAAAAAGGACAGACACTGGCACTTATTTTACCGGTTGGACCAATGGGAATGTATGAGTGGATTGTCTATTATCTGAAGAGATGGAATGTATCCTGTGATCATTTGTATTGCTTTAATATGGATGAATGGGCTGATAAAGACGGAAATACACTGGACAGCACAGACCCAGGTTCCTTCCAATATGCTATGGAACATGCTTTTTATAATCCGCTGGGAGAGCTAACCGTACCGGAATCCCACAGGAATTTTGCAACCAGTGAAAATCTTCCTACATATCCCGAGAAAATAAAAAGCCTGAAAGAACAGGGAGCAAGGCTTGTCACCGTGTACGGCATCGGAAGAATGTGCCATATCGCTTTCTGGGAACCGCATTTCGCGGCAGAGTTTGATACGGATGATGAATGGAAAGAACAGTGTTACAGAAAAGGAGCATTGCTGCATCCGCTGACGATTGAACAGAATGCATTGACCAGTTTTAAGAGCAGAACTACTCTTGTACCATGTACAGCAAATACTATAGGACCAGGTTTATTTCTGCAGTCAGACCGTATGATCGGAGGAGCAGACGGTGCATTTTCAAGGGGAATGCAATGGCAGGGCATGTCACTGTGGATGACACTTCGTTATGAACCTTCCAGATGGGTTACTTCTTCTTATATTCCTACAGTTCCCGGTACACTTCTTTATCTGGAGGAATTAGCAGGACCTTTGGTAGCAGAATGTAATTAAGGAGGATTTATATGGGTGCAAAAAGTAACACACATGGAAAAAACATAATGGAAATGCTGGCGAAATTCTCCAAGGATTATATGTCCCTGGTAGCCATACTGTTGATAGGTATTGTATTTTCCATTGCTTCGCCTTATTTTTTCAGCGGTTCAAACTTTGCAAATATTCTGCTGCAGTCTTCTACGGTAGGAATTGTGGCTATTGGACAGGCACTTTTGATGATTACCGGACAGGTAGACTTATCCCTGGGATATAATGTCTGTTTGACTGGATGTGTATTTGCATACACAATGAAATACTTAAGTTTTAATCCATATCTGGCTATTGTAGTTGCATTAATTTTAGGTTTTGCAATCGGAGCTGCAAACGGTGTACTGGTAGCATATTGCAGATTGCCGGCTTTTATAGCTACACTGGGACTTCAGAATGTATGTAAGGGGCTTGCTAAAATTATCACCAACGCAACACCAATTGCCAATTTACCAAATGAGATTTCATTTATCGGAAGAGGATATATTGCGGCTATTCCAATCTGCGTTGTGATTATGATTCTTTTGTATATATTGTTCTCGTTTATTATGCGGAAGACAAAGTTTGGAAGGAATGTATATGCAGTTGGTGGAGGAACAGAAGCTGCATTCTATTCTGGAATTAATACGAAGATGATTATCTTTTTATCTTTTGCCATAGCAGGTCTTCTGGCAGCTGTTTCCGGGGTGGTGTTAACCAGCAGGCTGAATTCAGCAGCAATTACAAATGGAAATCTCTATGAATTTGATGCATACATATCCGCCGCCATTGGAGGGGTCAGTCTGGCTGGTGGAAAAGGAAAGATTATTGGAGCAATGTTTGGTTCCATTTTCCTGATTACATTTTTCAACGGAATGACAATGTTGAATGTGGATCCATTCTGGCAGGATGTATTGAAAGGCGTTGTATTGATTATTGCAATAGGCCTGGATGTATTCCGTAACAGGAGAAAGCATTAATATTCCCGGAAGGAGAGGGTTTACATTGAAAGATATCATACTGGAGTTAAAACATATTACACAGGAATTTCCGGGAGTAAAAGCCCTGGATGATGTCAGTTTTGAGATTGAACGCGGTAAAATACATGCACTGGTGGGAGAAAATGGTGCAGGAAAATCTACGTTGATCAAAGTGCTGGCTGGAATTAATGTTCATTATAAGGGAGAAGTCATTTTTGAGGGAAAGCAGTTTGCGGTAAAAAACCCTTATGCAGCAAAAGAATATGGTATCAGTGTGGTCCATCAGGAGTTGAAACTGGCGGAGACACTTACTGTTGCAGAAAATATTTTTCTTGGTCGTCTTAAGATGGATAAGGGAATGGTGGACTGGTCCGGCATGAAGAAACGTGCAAGGCAGATGCTGGATGATCTGGGTGTAGATCTGGATGAGAATGAGACGATAGATAACCTCTCAGTTGCAAAAAAGCAGATTGTGGAAATCTGTAAGGCTATGAATTATGACTGTAAGGTTCTTGTTATGGATGAACCATCTGCCGTGCTGACGGATAAGGAACTGGATATTCTCTTTGAGATTATAGATAAATTGGTTAAGAAAGGCGTTACCATTATTTATATTTCCCATAAGATGGATGAAATCTTCAATATATGCCAGAACGTTACGGTTTTAAGAGATGGAAAACATATTAAAACCATGCCGCTGGAAGGGGTGAAAAGGCAGGAGCTGATCAGTCTGATGGTAGGCAGGGATATGGGAATGGAATATCCCAAAGAAATAATTAAAATCGGAGAACCAATCCTGGAGGTAGACCATCTGACAAGGGAAGGTGTATTCAGGGATGTATCCTTTAAACTGAAAAAAGGTGAAGTGCTTGGCGTATCAGGCCTGGTAGGGTCAGGAAGAACCGAAATTATGAAGGCAATTTTGGGAATTGACAAGGCAACTTCGGGAACGGTAACGTTTAAGGGCAGCAAGATTGTTAACAGGAACTTTAAAGAAGCAATTCAGCGGGGATTCGGCCTCGTGCCTGAGGATCGTAAAAAACAGGGCCTGGTGCAGATATTTGCCGTCAGTGAAAATATTTGCATGGTAAATCGAAAGAGTGTCATTGAAAAGGGATTGATCAGGAACAGGCTGGTAAAAAAGATTTCCCACGAATATGTGAAAAAACTTAATGTATCTACTCCGGAGATCAGTACCGAAGTGCAGTATCTGAGCGGCGGTAATCAGCAGAAAGTAGTTATAGCCAAATGGTTGCTGCAGGACAGTGAAATTATTATATTGGACGAACCTACAAGGGGAATTGATGTAGGTGCCAAATCTGAGATTTACAGGTTGATTAACCAGCTTGTAAAGAGTGGAAAGAGCGTGATTATGATTTCCTCAGAACTGCCGGAAATCATTGGTATGAGCGATAGGGTAATCATTATTCACGAGGGCAGGCTTGTTGGAGAGCTGTCCAGGGAAGAACTTTCCCAGGAAACAATTATGTCACTATGTGTTTAGCTGTTTTTCATGGTAAGGGAAAGCGGCAATCAAAGGGTCTGGCAGATCACGAAATCAATAAACTGCCGGAGGGGTTTTAGACCAAGGAGGAAAACTATGAGTAAAATGGTGAAGAAGGTAATGGCTTTATTATGTACGGCTTCCATAAGTGCAGCAATGCTGGCTGGGTGCAGCAGCGGAAATGATAATCAGACTACAAAGGCCACGGAAGGTGCAGCGAAGGAGACTACGGCTCCGGCAGGAGAGACAAAGGCAGAGACCCAAAAAGAAACCGCCAAAGCAGCAGACAGCGGGGTAAAGAAAAGAATTGGAATCAGTCTGGTGTACAAGGGTGATGAATGGTGTGCAGCAGTAGATCAGGAATTTAACAAGCAGGCATCAGATTTTGGTTATGAGGTAAATATTCAGGATGGTAACCTGGACAATGAAACTCAGGTAAAACAGATAGAGAATTTTATCACCCAGCAGTATGACATCATTGCAGTTGATCCTGCAAGCCCGGAAGGAATTATTCCGGCACTGGAAAAAGCTACACAGGCAGGAATTCCAATTGTTGTATTTGACTCCGCAACTACTTATGAAGACATTGTATCCTATGTATCCTGGGACAGCTATGAGACAGGTACTTTAATTGGCGAGTACCTCCATGGATTGATTGAGAAGGATCATGGCGGAAAAGCTAATATTGCAGTGTTAACCATGGCAAGCCCGGTAAATATCGCGGATAGAATCAAAGGTGTAAAGGATGCTTTAAAAGATCTGGATATTACCTATGTGGCAGAGCAGGAATACGAAGGAAACCGTGAAAAAGCAGCTAATATTATTACAAATATTAAAGAAAATATTGACTTTGTAGTATCCGGCCAGGACAATGGCGCATGGGGAGCTGTGTCTGCTTTACAGGCATTGAATAATACTACAACAAAATGCTATTCTATGGGTGCTTACGGTACAGAACCATTTGATGCATTAAAAGCAAATGATTCAAATTATCAGGGGACGGTAGCGGTATCACCAAGCAAGCTGGTAAAGGCTACATATCAAGTTATGGATGACTATTTTGCAGGAAAGACAGATATTCCGAAGGTTGTTAACATTGACCTGGATTTAGTAACTACGGACAACATCAATGAATATCTGAGTAAATAGTATTTGTAAGGCTCTTTATCTGTATGTCGGTTAAAGAGCCTTATCTGCATTTTAACGGCTAAAATAAGGATACGATGTGAGTGGTGAAAGGAGTAATTATGAGCGATGTAGTTAGATGGGGGATTGTAGGGGCGGGAGGAATCGCCAGAAGAAGGACAATTCCTGCAATTAATGAAATACCAAATGCTTCAATTCAGGCGGTTATGGACACCAATACCAATGGCATGATTGACCTGATGAAAGAGTACGATATACCGGATGTATATGGAAATATAGATGATATGCTGAGAAATGCAGATATAGATGCAGTGTACATAGCATCCCCGGTGTTATTCCATAAGGAGCAGGCAATAAAAATATTAGAAGCTGGAAAACATCTGCTGATTGAAAAGCCCCTTGGAATTAATGCGTCAGCTGCAAAAGAAATTATGGAGTGTGCCAAACAGAAAAATGTATGTGCCGGAGTGGCTATGGTTATGCGTTTTCACGAAGGGCACCAAAAGATCAGGGAGATGATCAGGCGGAAGGAACTTGGAGATATCGTTACCTGCAGAGGACAACTGACCTGCTGGTTTCCGCCTATGGAAGGCAACTGGCGGCAGAATCCCGCAGTTTCCGGTGGTGGCGCACTGATGGATATGGGAATACACTGCATTGATCTCATGAAATACCTGTTGGATGACAGGGCGGAAAAGACAGTGGGGGTTATTGAAAATAAAAGTTTTTCTTATGCAGTAGAAGATTCCGCTTCGGTACTTTTAAAAATGAAAAAAGGTGCAACCTGTTACATAGATGCTTACTTTAATATACCGGATCAGGCGGCAAAGTGTTTCCTTGAAATTTACGGTACGAAGGGAAGCATTATTGCAAATGGCACAATTGGACAGGATGGATGCGGAGATATAAAAGTATGTATAGAGCAGGAAGATAAAGGGTATGAAAGCATTCAGATCCGAAATCAAAGTTCAGAGTCAATGTCCCTTAATTTTGATGAAATAAATATGTATGCAAAGCAGCTGAGTGAGTTTTCAGATTGTATACAAAAAGGAAAAGAACCAAGGACAACAATGGAAGATGCTTATGATACCATGAGAATTATCGATGCTGTATACCAGTCATCGAAAGAAGAAAGAATGATTTATCTTTAATTGGTACGGAGATGAATGGAATTTGAACTCAAGTATTTGTATCAGACATTTTATGGGGAATTTGCTCCGAAAACAGGAAGCACAGCAAGTCTGTGCGGACTATTTTGGGGCAAATTCCCTGCATAGGGGAAATAATTATAATAAGTATAATAAGGAATTAAATGGTAAGATTGCCGGTAAATAACTGATCTAATACAACACAGACAGATCCGTAAAGGGGGCTGTTTTCTTCAAATTTCGTTTTGTGTAGAGTAATGGTGCGGTTATTTCTAAATATACTGATCTGATTCAGGGTATACGCAATGGATGCAAGTATTTCATCTGGAAAATAAACCGCCGAGTGGCCAAATACAACAGTACTGATATCAATGATATTAATCAGATTGTTAAGGGCATAGGCAAGCTGGTCAGATATATTTTGCAGAATAGAGTATGCTTTTACCGAAGTAGTGCAGTATTCCATGGTGTCTTTAAAGGTTGTCAATTTGGTACCGCAGGCTTCATTTATCCGTTTAATTATAACAGGAGCACTGGCATACAGCTCCAGGCATCCCCGGTTGCCGCAATTGCATTTAGGACCTTTAAAATCTATGGTAGTATGTCCCAGTTCTCCACAGGAACCGGTAAGGTTATTTAACAGCTGTTTGTTAGATACTATTGCCGATGCTATCCCATTTGTAATACCAATATACAGGAAATTCTCTTTTTGCTGTCCTATGCCATAGTACATTTCGCAAAGAGCGGCTGCCTGCATATCATTTTTTACATAAACAGGGATATCAAATCTGTTAGACATATAACTTTTGATGTCCATTTCTTTAATATCAAAAAAGTTCGTTACATTTTTAATTACACCGTGTATGGTATCTACAACGCCAATGGTAGAAATTCCGATACCAAGTACGGGACGCTCCGTAAGGTGAAGGAGATATTCTGCAAGCCGGTAGGTTTTTTCTAAAATGGATTCAGAAGTTTCGTTTTCCTCAAAATCTTCCTGCTTTGCAGCGACTAGTTTCAGGCTCAGATCACTTAAAATGCCAAAGAGAAAGTCTTTTGAAATCCAAATTCCTGCTACGACAGGAGAAGTCGGAGAAATTGTAAGGATTTTAGGAGTACGCCCCAGGTTTTTTGAATCCGAGGAGGCTTCTGATTCTGCAATGATATTCTGCTGTAAGAGTTCTGATGTAATGTTGGTCAGCGTCATGGAAGTAAGTTTTGAACGCTGTGCGAGACTGTTGCGTGTGGTGCCGTTTCCGGTGGCTATTAACTGTAATATTAAAGCACGGTTATATTCTTTTACGCCGATAAGGTTTAATCCTGATTTTTTCATAACGTTTTATCCTTTTATTTATAAAAATAAT
>UQCR01000058.1 GCA_900539655.1 uncultured Robinsoniella sp. | reverse complement strand
TTCTTACCAAAAAGGAGCCATTTTTTACCAAAGACACAAATTAATTTACATTACCGGCTGATCTTTTTTTTGTGGATATTTAATGCTGATATTTATGGCTGATAATTTACCGCTAATAGTTAAATTTCTTTCCCTTTTAACAATACTTTTTCAATATTGAGGTCTTTATCCAAAAGCACCAGATTTGCAATCTTTCCTGCTTCCAGGCTGCCGTATTGATCGTAAATCTCAACAGATTTTGCAGAGTTTACTGCGGCACATTTGACAGCAGTTGCCAGGGGAATGTCCATTTTTTTAACAGCTGTGCGTACACAGTCCATCAGATTTGTTGCAGAACCGGCGATTGTGCCACTTTCTAAAGTTGCCAGATTTCCTACTACTTTTACAGGCTGTCCGCCCAGTGAATAGTCACCGTCTGTCAGTCCGGTTGCCATCATGCTGTCACTGATGAGGATCACACGGTCATCGCCAAACATTTTAAAGGTGGTTCTGACTACTGATGGATGAATATGGATACCATCACAGATCAATTCTACGCGGCAGTTATCATGGTCACATGCTGCTCCGATTACTCCGGGCTCACGATGTGAGAATGGGGGCATTGCATTATAGAGATGGGTTGCATGTCTTGCCCCTCTGTTATATGCCTCATTTGCAATTTCATAATCCGCTGTTGTATGGGCGATGGAAATTCCTACCTCGTCTTTTAAGGCATCGATAAATTCCATTGATCCTTCTTCTTCCGGGGCAATGTCAACCAGTTTTACCAGGTTTCCGGAAGCAGACTGAAGGCGGCGGAACATTTCCACATCCGGCTTGTGAATATATTTCCCGTTCTGTGCACCTTTTTTCTTTGATGCAATAAATGGGCCTTCCATGTTAATACCACACAGGATTGCGCCGGATTTACTTTCGTATGCAGCTGCAGTCCTGCAGATTTTTTCAAGGCGGGGTTCGTCAAAAGTCATTGTGGCTGGTACAATGGTAGTGATACCATTTTTTAACTGATATTCAGCAATTTTTTGAATGGCTTCTTCTGTACCATCGCAGAAATCATAACCAACACAGCCATGAAAGTGGATATCTGTCAAACCGGGAATGGCATACATGCCTTCTGCATCGATTATAACGTCATCTTCTTTGTCTGCGCTGTCAGCAAATTTATCGTTTTGTATATAGAGGTCTTTTTTTTCAAAATAACCATCTGCGTGAAAAACATTTGCATTTTTTATTATCATTTTTTATATCCCTTCATTACTGTTATGCATTTTCGATTTTCGATAAAGCTGCAGCATCTGCTACAATTGTTACATCGTTGTGAAGCTGCAGAATGGATGCAGGAACCTGTGGTGTGATTGGTCCTTCCACTACTTTTTTCAGGATTTCAGCTTTGTCGGCTCCGCTGACAACTACTAAAACCTTGCGTGCCTGCATAATGGTCTGAATACCCATTGTATATGCCTGTCTTGGAACATCTTCTTCTTTTTCAAAGAAACGTGTATTGGCTTCAATGGTGCTTGGTGTTAAGTCAACACAATGAGTCTGTTTTTCAAAATTATCGCTTGGTTCATTAAATCCGATATGACCGTTATGTCCAAGTCCTAATAACTGTAAATCAATTCCGCCAACATCAGAAATAATCTGATTGTACATGGAGCATGCTTTGTCAGAATCCGGTTCTAAACCATCCGGTACAAAAGTACGCTCTTTACGGATATTGATGCTGTTGAACAGATTGGTATTCATGAAATAACGGTAGCTCTGGTCACTGTCTGCGCCAAGTCCTTTGTATTCGTCTAAGTTAACGCTGGTTACACATTCAAAGTTCAGATCACCTTTGGTATACCAATCAATTAATTGTTTGTAAGTTCCAATCGGAGTTGAGCCGGTAGCCAGACCCAGTACGCAGTCAGGTTTCATAATAACCTGTGCAGAAATAATATTTGCTGCCTTTCTACTCATATCATCATAATCTTTTGCTTTTACTATTCGCATAATTATTCTCCTTTTCTATTTACGGCAGATTCGCTCTGCTTTCTTAACCTTTTGTAGTTCTATTGTATGACTGCTTTTGCAAAAAATTGTGGTAAATGAAAATTTGGAGTTTCATTTTCAATCTTTGTAAAGCTGCCAAAATGAGTCAGGCCTTCGCTTTCTTTTATTTTATAAAAATTACAGGTAATGGCATCGCCTGTCCGGAAATCACAGTGTCCGTATACGTAGCTGATTAATTCCAGTGGTACCGTTAATTCCAGTGTCCAGTGATTTTCGTAAATAGTACCGGTGCATTGACAGGCTTCGTGCAGCTCCATAGGAAATACCTCCCGGTTGCTTCTTCCTTCTCCATACTTGGCATGGAGTGCTCCGTTGGAATTTGCTTCAAGGTTAATGTAGCAATTCGGGCGTTCCGCAGGATAAAATTGAAAGAATGCTTCCATAGTGCTGTCCAGGTGTACCGGGTCGTTAGGATTCAGATAAATTCGTGCCGGATCCTTTTCTTCGCAGGTCATTTTTACATAAAATCCGGTTCCGGGTATAAATCCCAGACTCCCATAGGTTTTAGGACGATAGCCGCCTCCCCAGTTGTACTGGTCCACATGAAAAACAGGACAATTTCCAATCTCGTCTTTTGAAGAAATGGTTTGGATTATGTATTCCATTAAATACCTCCTTGCATATAAAATCGAACATAGAAAGCTGGTATGCTCACAATTACTATTGTAACCTATACAGGAAAAAAAGGCAAAGGGTTCATGAGAAATTGGCAAATAATTATAAAAAATAGCAGGAATGTACAAATGAATCATAACCATATGAGAGCCATTTATTCATTTATAATATAGTGATTTTTTAACGGTAAAAAAATACCATATAGTAAAAACTTTTAAAAATAATAGCTGAAAAAGACAAGATAGATAAAAAATTAGACAATATGACTAAAAAATAAAAAACTTGTAAAAAAATGGATAAAATATTGACTAATAAAAGTAAAATAGTTACGGTGTTGTATGTTTACAATGTATAGTTGTACATGTTATATTAAGGCAAGCTTTGATAGTGCGAAGAGATATCTGAGGTGGTTTTTTGTGAATGTTGATGAAAATAAAAGGAAAGGAGAAGAAAATTAAGAGCCAGGAAGATAAAGCGTCGCCAATTCATTGTATAACGAATTGTAAGGGAGATTACTATGAAACTGAAGAAGATGATAGCAGGTATTTTAAGTACATGTATGGTTGCAACATCCCTAGTGGTTCCAGGAGATGTCCTGAATGTGCAGGCGGCGGAATCCAAAGCTGAGACAAAAGCAGCAGGCCAGGAGAATCCACTCAGGTTGTGGTACAATAAACCGGCAAGCCAGGGAACTCTTATTCCGGGCAGAGAGGGAGGTTTTGGAACAACAGCGGAAGACAACCGCTGGCAGCAGCTCACATTACCAATTGGCAATAGTTATATGGGTGCCAATGTGTATGGAGAAATTGGGAAGGAACATCTTACTTTTAACCAGAAGACATTATGGAACGGCGGTCCAAGTACGAAAAGGCCTAATTATAATGGCGGAAATAAGGAAACAACATCCAACGGGACAAAAATGTCAGATGTCTTTAAAACTGTGGGACAGTTGTTCCTGGAAGGGAAAGACAATGAGGCATCCGATCTGTGTAATCAATTGACCGGAGAATCCGATGGTTATGGGGCTTATCAGTCCTGGGGCGATATTTATCTGGACTTTAAAGGGGTTACGGACAATACAGCCGTAGAGAATTATCAGAGGGATCTGGATCTTACCAATGCGGTAGCAAACGTTGATTATACCCTGGAAGGAACGAACTTCCACAGAGAATACTTTATTAGTTATGCAGATAATGTACTGGCTATGAAATTGACGGCAGATGGATCGAAAAAGTTAGAATTTGACGTGAGTTTCCCGGTAGATAATGCAGAGAATGTTGCAAATAACGGGTTAGGTAAATCGGTTACCTATAAAGCAGAAGGAAATACGCTGATTACTGCTGGACAGATGCAGGATAATCAGCTGAAAATGAATTCCATGCTGAAGGTTGTCACGGAAGGACAGGTTCAGCCGGGCGCAGATAACCAGTCATTGCATGTATCGGATGCTTCTTCTGTAGTAATATATGTATCAGCAGATACTGACTATAAAGATTCCTATCCGAAATACCGCACTGGAGAGAGCGACGAGGAACTGGCTGCAAGTGTGAAAGCAACGGTCGAAAATGCAGCAGGTAAAAATTACGATCAGGTAAAAGCAGACCACATTGCGGACTATACCAATATTTTTGACCGGGTAGATCTGGATCTGGGACAGGGAGTTTCCTCCAAGCCCACTGATGAACTGCTGGCGGCTTATAAGAATGGTAGTGCAACAAAAGAAGAACGCAGCCAATTGGAAGTTATCTTATACCAGTATGGACGATTTATGACAATTGAGTCTTCCAGAGAAGGGGATTTACCGGCAAATTTACAGGGCGTATGGCAGAACCGGGTAGGTGATGCAGGACGTGTTCCGTGGGGCAGTGATTATCATATGAATGTTAATCTTCAGATGAATTACTGGCCAACCTATTCAGCAAATATGGCGGAATGTGCAAAACCATTGATTGAATATGTGGATGGATTGCGTGAACCTGGCCGTGTTACTGCAAAAGATTACCTTGGAATAGAGAGCACAGAAGAAAATCCGGAAAATGGATTTACTGCACATACACAGAATACACCGTTTGGATGGACTTGTCCCGGATGGGCATTTTCCTGGGGATGGTCACCTGCAGCGGTACCGTGGATTCTTCAAAATTGCTGGGAATATTATGAATACACCGGTGATGTTGAATACATGAGAGATAAGTTGTATCCGATGTTAAAAGAAGAAGCAAAGCTTTATGATCAGATTTTAACAGACAGTGGTGTTGAAATTACAAAGCCGAATGGTGAGAAATCAACAAGACTGGTATCTGTTCCTACATATTCTCCGGAGCATGGTCCAAGAACATTGGGAAATGCTTACGAACAGGAACTGATCTGGCAGTTATACGAAGATGCAATTATCGGAGGAAAAATTTTAGGTGAAGATGAGGCTCTGATTCAGAAATGGCAGGATACTCAGGACAGATTAGCACCAATCGAAATCGGTGAAAGCGGACAAATTAAAGAATGGTACAATGAAACAACCCTTGGAAGTATTGGTGAAAGAGGACATCGCCATATGTCACACCTTCTTGGATTGTTCCCTGGAGATTTGATTTCAGTAGACAATGACCAGTATATGGACGCAGCAATCGTATCCTTAAAAGACCGTGGTATGAAGAGTACCGGATGGGGAATGGGACAGCGTATTAATTCCTGGGCAAGAACAGGACAGGGAAACAGTGCTTATGATTTAGTGAAGACGCTGTTCAACGATGGTATCAATCCAAATCTTTTTGATTCCCACGCTCCATTCCAGATCGATGGTAACTTTGGTTATACCTCCGGTGTGAATGAAATGTTAATGCAGAGCAATATGGGTTACATCAATGTGCTGCCGGCACTTCCGGATGCATGGTCCAGCGGATCAGTAAAAGGAATTGTAGCAAGAGGAAACTTCGAGACAGATATTACCTGGGAAAACGGTAAAGCAACAAATGTTAAAATCCTGTCTAAAAATGGTGGAGATTGTGCAGTGCAGTATACTGGAATCACCCAGGCAAATATAGTAGATTCAAAGGGCACTCCAGTGGAATTCACTAACTTATCCAGAGACAGAATCCAGTTTGTATCAACAAAGGGAGAAACATATACCATTACTAATTTCCCGGAACTTGCAAATGGACCGGAAAATGTGGAAGCAGTTTATACCGGAGCAGCAGGCGTGGAATTAACCTGGGATAAGGCAGCATCTGAAACAGCAACTTACAATGTATACCGTAAAGAAGAAGGTTCTTATGAGAAAGTTGCGACAGAACTGACAACAGCAAGCTATACAGATACAACTGCTGTAAAAGATATTAAAAAAGTTCGATATAAAATAACCTCTGTAGAAAATGGCGTGGAGAGCTTATATTCAGAAACCGTCAGCGTTCTTGACATTACGGTAAGAGGCATGGTGGATGATTCTGATTCCAGAATTGAATATAGTTCCAGATGGCAAACGTGGAAAGATGCTGCACATTACGGCGGTGGAATTCATTTTGTTGAAACCAGCAGTGCAGATGATACAATTTCCTTTGTATTCTCGGGTAAGGGCATTCGTGTGTATGCAACTAAGAATGCAACCTGGGGAATCATGGACGTTTACATTGACGGAGTAAAAGCAGATTCTATTGACTTCTACGATCCGACACCACAGGGCCTGAAACAACAGATGGTTTACGAAAAAGCAGGTCTTGAGGATACGAAACATACTATTAAATTGGTTGGAACAGGAACCAAGAATCCAGCCAGTACAGGAACGAAATTAGAATTTGATGCATTCCAGGTATTAGGCGACCAGCACACCATTACTTTTGAAAGTAATAAAGACGGTGAAGGAGATCTTCCACAGCCTATTACAGAGTATGAAGGCAGCGCGATTACATTACCGGAATGTGGTATAACAATTGCTGGAATGACATTTGCAGGATGGAGTGACGGAGAAACCACATATGCTGCAGGTTCTAAGTATCGTATTGAGAAGAGTGACGTTACGTTAACTGCTTTATGGGAAGAAACATCCAACAAGATAGCATCCAATAAAATGACGGCAGTAGCTGACAGTGAAGAAAATGCAGGTACTGATGGTCCGGCTTCTAATGCGGTTGATGGAAATGAAAGTACAATATGGCATTCCGCATATTCGCATCAACCAATGCCAGATATTGAAAATGGTATTAATAACAGTTTTACAATTACACTTGACAAATTATATCAAATCAACAAATTTCAATATGTAACTCGTTCACAAGAAAATGGAAGAATATTGGGTTATGATTTGTATTATAGCACTACTGACGATGGAAATGACTTTCAGCTAATAGAAGGCGGTAGTGGTGAATGGGCTAATAATGTAAACAAAAAAACAGCTAAGTTTACACCTGTGAATGCAAAAAGAATTCAAATCAGGGCAACAAAGACAGCAGGTACACCAGCAAATGAATTTATTTCAGCAGCAGAATTCTACTTATACGAAACAGGCCAGACAGTCACAGACCCGACAGCAGTAACAGGAGTCAAACTGACGCCGAATGAAGTTACATTAGTAGAAGAGACCACAGCAACATTAACAGCAGCGGTAATCCCGTCTAATGCAACAAATAAAAATGTTACCTGGTCATCAAGTGATGAAGAAGTGGCAACTGTAGTTAATGGTGTAGTGAATGCACTGAAACCTGGTAATGCAATCATTACCGTAACTACAGCAGATGGAAACAAAACGGCACAATGTGCAGTAACTGTTACGGAAAAAGTAGTGATTCCAGTGAGTTCTATTACCGTATCTCCAAAAGAAGCTACTGTTAAAACAGGTGCAAGTGTAACCTTAACCGGGGAAATACAGCCGGAAAATGCATCTAACCAGAATATGATCTGGACTTCTGATAATGAAGGCGTAGCAACGGTAGCAGGTGGTGTTGTAACCGGTGTGGCAGAAGGAACAGCAACCATTACAGCCACATCAGCAGAAAATGATACCATACATGATACCGCTACAATTACAGTAGAAAATGGAGAACCTGAAATTGTAGAAGTAGAAAGTGTCAGTGTCGAGCCTGCAGCATTATCATTAACAGAAGAAGAGACAAGAAAATTAGCACATACGATTACACCTTCAAATGCAACAAATCAGAAAGTAAGCTGGAGATCTGATAATGAAGCAGTGGCGACTGTTTCCCAGGAAGGAGTCGTAACCGCAATAAAAGAAGGTACTGCAACTATTACAGTTACCACAGAAAGTAACAACAAAACAGCAACTTGTATTGTGACAGTAACCAGAAAAGGCATTGCAGTTACCGGAGTTAAGATATCATCCTCAGCGTTGGAACTGAAATCAGGAGCTTCCGAAACACTGACAGCAGCTGTTCAACCAGCAAATGCAACGAATCAAAACGTTTCCTGGGCATCAAGCAATGATGCTGTTGCTACTGTAGATGGCGGTATAGTTACAGCAGGTGCAGCCGGAACAGCGACTATTACAGTAACAACCGAAGAAGGCGGATTCAAAGCAACATGTGAAGTAACCGTAAAGAGTGAACCGGAAATCATAAAAGTAACCGGTGTAACCCTTGACAAACAAGCGGTTAATATTGAAGTAGGCAAAACAGCTGTCATTAAAGAAAGCGTTCAGCCAGAAAATGCAACCAATAAAAATGTTACATGGGATTCAAAGAATAAATCAGTTGCAAGTGTTGAAAACGGTACGATTAAGGCATTAAAAGAAGGCATCGCAGAAATCATTGTTACAACAGAGGATGGAAATAAGACAGCAATCTGTACGGTAAATGTTATACCGAAGCAGATCTCGGTTGAATCCATTAAGATAAACCCATCCAGTGCAGCAATGCAGACCGGAACGAAGGCTACTTTAAGAGTCGTATTTACACCGGAAAATGCAACAAATAAAGCAGTAGTGTGGGCTACGAACAATGATGCAGTGGCAAGTGTGAGTAATGAAGGTGTTGTAACGGCGAAAGCAGCAGGAACAGCCGATATTACAGCAACAACTGTAGATGGACAGAAATCATCATCCTGCACCATAGTTGTTACAGAAGCACCGAAACCAACACCGGATCCTGAAGTAAAAGAGTACACGGTTATCTTTGATACAGATGGCGGATACGTTATACCGGCAGAAATCAAAGTACAGGAAGGCAAACCTTATGGAAACCTGCCGACACCGAAAAAAGGAAACTATAAGTTCCTTGGATGGTATCTTGGCAATACTCAGGTAAAATCAACAGATATCTGCAAAGGCAACGTTACGCTGAAAGCAAAATGGAAATTGATGGAACCTAGTCGAGTGACTGGTGTAAAAGCTTCAAAACAGACAACAAACAGTATTAAAATATCATGGAAAAAAGTAACAGGAGCAAAATCATATATTGTCAGCCGCTATAACTATTCGAAAGAAAAGTGGGAGAAAATCACAACCACTAAGAAAACTTCTTATGTAGACAAAAAGAAAAAGGCTGCAACAAAATATAAATATCGTGTAACGGCAGTTAATAGTGCTGGCAGCGGTTCTGCTTCCAAATCTATGATTACAGCAACACAACCTGTGAAACCTACCATATCCCTGAAACAGTCAGGAAAGAAAGTGAAATTATCCTGGAAGAAGTTTAAGGCAGATAAAATTGAAATTTTCATGAAGACAGGAAACGGAAAATACAAAAAGATCTCTACAAAACCTGGTAAAAATACGTCTTACACCAAGACAGAGTTGAAAAAGGGAACTACGTACAGATTCCGTATCCGCGGATACATGGAAAGAGGAGAGAAGGTTTATGGTGCATACTCTGCATCCAAAGGAATTAAAATAAAATAAGATCAATCAGTAACAAGATGTGATTAGTAACAATAAGAAATAGTAAGAAACGATAACAAACAGACAGAAGTATTAGCCGCACAGCAAATAGTGGTGTCTCCAGTAAGTCAGAATGTTTAACTTATGGGAGGATTCCACATTGCTGTGCGGCTTTTCTACCTTATTTAAATGTAGATTCAGATAATTTTAATCGCAGATTCAAAAAATGTAGTTTCACATACAAATTTTTAGTGGTAAATACAATAGATTAATAATTTGCTCTATATTGATTGTATGCAGGTATTTCAGCTTATTTCTGATTGCGCAAAGCTGCCTCAACCAGTCCGCCAAAGAGAGGATGGGGCCTGTTCGGACGGGACTTTAGTTCTGGGTGAGCCTGAGTGGCAATGAAGAACGGATGGTCTTTGATCTCAACCATCTCCACGATGCGGCCGTCTGGAGAAATGCCGGAAAGGGTTAAGCCATTGTCCGTCAGAGCCTTGCGATAGTCATTGTTCACTTCATAACGGTGTCTGTGGCGCTCATGTATGGTTTCTTCCCCATATAGTGCAAATGCATGTGAAGACTTGTCCAGGATACAGGGATAAGAACCCAGCCTTAAAGTTCCACCGATATCTTCTACGCCATCCTGGTCAGGCATAAGAGCAATAACCGGATGGGTGGTGGAAGAATCCAGCTCAATGCTGTGTGCGTCATGAAAACCGGCAACATTTCTCGCAAACTCCACAATAGCAAGCTGCATGCCAAGACAGAGCCCGAGAAAAGGGATTTTATTTATTCTGGCATATTCAATCGCCATTATTTTGCCTTCAATTCCCCGGTTGCCGAAACCTCCGGGTACCAGAATGCCATCCACATCTCCAAGGAGATCTGAAATATTGTTCTCATTTAATAACTCTGAATCAATCCAGCGTATATTAACTGTTGCGCGGCTGGCGATACCGCCATGTTTGAGGGCTTCTACAACACTGATATAGGCGTCATGGAGTTGGATATATTTACCGACAAGAGCAATTTCTACTACTTTGGTTGGATGTCGCAGAGCATTTACCATGTCTTCCCAGTCTTCCAGATTGGGCTCCATGCATTCCAGATTCAGACATTCACATGCCACCTGGGCCAGATGCTCCTGCTCCATTGCAAGAGGTGCTTCATACAGATATTCCACATCCAGATTTTGAAGGACGTGATGATTAGGGACGTTACAGAAAAGTGCGATTTTGTCTTTGATGCCTTGTTCCAACGGTAGTTCGGAACGGCAGACAATGATATCCGGGCGAATACCCATACCCTGTAGTTCTTTAACACTTGCCTGGGTGGGTTTGGTTTTCATTTCTCCCGAAGCTTTCAGGTAAGGGATTAAGGTTACGTGAATCAGAATTGCGTTTTCCCGGCCTACGTCATGCTGGAACTGGCGAATGGATTCCAGGAACGGCTGGCTTTCGATATCTCCGACTGTACCGCCGACTTCAATAATGGCAATTCTGGTTTCATCGGAAGTGAAATTCCGGTAAAACCGGTTCTTAATCTCGTTGGTGATGTGGGGGATGACCTGAACCGTACCTCCTCCGAAGTCGCCGCGGCGCTCTTTTTGCAGTACGGACCAGTAAATCTTACCGGTGGTTACATTGGAGTTCTTATCAAGGCTTTCATCAATGAAACGCTCATAGTGTCCCAAATCCAAATCCGTTTCGGCACCGTCATCTGTAACAAATACTTCGCCGTGCTGGATCGGATTCATAGTTCCGGGGTCAATGTTGATGTAAGGGTCGAACTTCTGCATGGTTACCTTGTATCCCCGGGCCTTCAGTAAGCGGCCGAGTGAAGCGGCAGTGATGCCTTTTCCCAGACCTGATACTACTCCGCCTGTTACAAATACATACTTTACTGGCATAAATTTCCTCCTGTTTTCTGAGTATGTCTGAAAATTGCGAAGGGAACTTTCAAACAGGTTCTCGTGCTGGTCAAAAAATAACGAAAGAATTATACACCTTCAGAGTTGATAAATACAGTATTTTTTACAAAAAATTAAAATTTGCGCCAAATAAACAAAGATTCATTTATTTGGCGCAGATATTTGTTTAATGTCATATAAGGTAATTTCTGGATTTTATGCAAAGGTTACAACGATCTGGTACAGCATTGCACAAATAACTGTAAATATAGCATCTGCCATCTCCGCCAGGTGCACGTCTGCGAAGCTAATCGTAGCCCACTACGCTGTCGCTTCGCAGAAGCACACCTGACGCAGATATCGGACACTCTATTCACAGTTATTTACGTAATGCTGTACTAGTGATAAATACGCTTGTCCTCATATACCGGTTCGGAAGTCAGCTGGACAGAAAGCCGTTTAAACTGCTTGATATCTACCATGGACAGCATAACGGACGTGTGTGCCTGGCATCCGGAAAGCTTGGGAAGCTGTGCAAGTGCCAGTTTTGCTTTTTCACTGGTAGCAGCGGAAATAGAAAGGGCGATCAGTATTTCATCCGTATGAAGCCTTGGATTTTTGCTGCCCAGGTATGCTGTTTTCAATGTCTGGATAGGTTCAATGGCTTCCGGTGAAATTACGTGGGCCTTGTGGTCTATTCCGGCAAGTTCCTTCAGGGCATTCAAAAGCAGGGCGGCAGATGCGCCTAAAAGGTCGGAAGTCTTCCCGGTTATCATTCTGCCGTCAGCCAGTTCCAGGGCAGCAGCAGGGGCACCAGTAGCTTCTGCACGGTCCAGGGCAACCTGTACTACCTTGCGGTCTGTAACGGTCAAATGAGCCTGTTTCATGATCAGTTCGATTTTAAAGACTTCTTCTTCCTGCTTGGTACCTTCCGCAAGTCCATTCAGTGCGTAATAATAACGGCGCAGAATCTCCTGGTTGGAAGCATCTTTGCAAGCTTCATCATCAAAGATACAATTCCCGGCCATATTAACTCCCATGTCGGTAGGGGATTTATATGGGCATTCTCCAAATATACGCTCAAAAATAGCCCCCAGTACAGGAAAGATTTCAACATCCCGGTTATAATTTACCGCTTTTTCATCGTATGCTTCCAGATGGAACGGGTCAATCATATTGACATCGTTTAAATCCGCCGTAGCTGCTTCATAAGCCAGGTTTACCGGATGCTTCAGGGGAATATTCCAGATCGGGAAGGTCTCGAATTTGGCATAACCGGCACGGATGCCATGTTTCTGTTCGTGATAGAGCTGGGAAAGGCAGGTTGCCATTTTTCCGCTGCCCGGACCCGGTGCTGTAATTACGACCAGTGGTCTTGTAGTTTCAATATATTCATTTTTGCCATAGCCGTTATCACTTACGATTAACGGAATATTGCTTGGATAGCCCTCGATTGCATAGTGTACATATACTTTACGGCCTAATTTTTCAAGCCTGGTTTTAAAAAGTTCAGCGCTGTTCTGTCCGGAATACTGTGTAATGACAACACTTCCCACATAGAGCCCCTTTTCTTCAAATGCATCGATCAGACGGAGAACGTCAGTATCATAAGTGATCCCCAGATCACCCCGGACTTTATTTTTTTCTATATCGCCGGCACTGATGACGATTACAATTTCTGCCTGGTCGGAAAGCTGCATCAGCATACGCAGTTTGCTGTCCGGTGCAAATCCTGGAAGAACTCTGGCTGCGTGAAAATCATCGAAGAGTTTTCCGCCGAATTCCAGATAGAGTTTGTTGCCAAACTGGCTGATTCTTTTCCTGATATGCTCAGATTGCATCTGTAAGTATTTCTCGTTATCAAATCCTATTTTCATTGGTTCACCGATCCTAAATTTTATGGTATGATTCTTTACTGAATTAGTATACTACAAAGTATCGGAGTTATGCCAGTCATTTTTTGAGGATTTTTATAAAAGTTTAAGAATTATGAAGGCTTTTTCACAAACTCGATATTGATTTCTGTGTGAAGTATCTTTATAATAGAGAGGACGTATCACGAGGAGGAAG
Source organism: uncultured Robinsoniella sp. (assembly GCA_900539655.1). Taxonomy (GTDB): domain Bacteria; phylum Bacillota; class Clostridia; order Lachnospirales; family Lachnospiraceae; genus Robinsoniella. The sequence goes on along the minus strand of UQCR01000058.1, from coordinate 29,001 downwards.
ATGATGGATAATAATCAACAGCCAGGAAATGGACCGAATAACGGATCTAATAATAATAATGGCAAGCCGTCTAAAAATGGGCAGACGATCATGATATTTTTGGTAGTTACGCTGATAGCCCTGGTCGGTATGAGTATTTTCAATAATATGCTGAAGAATTCTACCGAAAAAGAAATCACATATAACAAATTTATGGAAATGGTGGATAAGAATGAAGTCAAAAAGGTTGACATACAGTCCAGTAAGATTGTAATCACACCGAAGGAACAGCCATTCCCAGGGGTTACAATGACATATTACACCGGCGTTGTATCTGACCCGAACCTGACACAGAAACTGATTGATGCAGGTGTGGATTTTAACTCGGCTATCCCTGACATGACATCTGCAATTCTCTATAATATTTTAAGCATTGCGATCCCACTGATTCTGATCTGGGTTGTACTAGGATTTTTCCTTAGAAAAATGTCCAAGGGCGGCGGCATGATGGGAGGCGTTGGCAAGAGCAAGGCAAAAGTATATGTACAGAAAGAAACCGGAGTTACTTTCCGTGATGTAGCCGGACAGGATGAAGCCAAAGAATCCTTACAGGAAGTTGTGGATTTTCTGGAAAATCCCGGGAAGTACACGAAGATTGGAGCCAAGCTTCCGAAGGGTGCTCTTTTAGTAGGCCCTCCCGGAACAGGTAAAACTCTTCTTGCAAAGGCAGTTGCCGGAGAAGCACATGCGCCGTTCTTTTCCTTATCCGGTTCCGATTTTGTGGAAATGTTTGTCGGTGTCGGTGCATCACGTGTCCGTGATTTATTTGAAGAAGCGAAAAAGAATGCGCCATGTATTATTTTTATCGATGAAATTGATGCTATCGGTAAGAGCCGTGACAGCCGCTACGGCGGTGGAAATGATGAACGTGAGCAGACGCTGAACCAGCTGCTTGCAGAAATGGATGGTTTTGACACATCCAAGGGATTGCTGATTCTGGCAGCGACTAACCGTCCGGAAGTTCTGGACCAGGCGCTTCTGCGTCCGGGCCGTTTTGACAGACGTGTCGTAGTAGATAAGCCGGATTTAAAAGGCCGTGTGGATATTCTGAAAGTACATTCCAAGAATGTTCTTCTGGATGACACGGTAGATCTGGAAGCCATTGCACTTGCTACTTCAGGAGCAGTTGGTTCCGATCTTGCAAATATGATTAATGAAGCTGCTATACTGGCAGTTAAAAAGGGCAGAAATGTAGTTTCCCAGACTGATTTATTTGAGTCTGTGGAGGTAGTATTAGTCGGTAAGGAAAAGAAGAACAAGATTCTCAGCAAAGAAGAGCGAAGAATTGTATCCTACCACGAAGTGGGCCATGCATTGGTTAGCGCGCTGCAGAAGGATTCCGAGCCGGTACAGAAGATTACCATCGTACCCAGGACAATGGGCGCTCTCGGCTATGTAATGAATGTTCCGGAAGAAGAGAAATTCCTGAATTCCGAAGGCGAGATCCGTGCCAAGATTATCGAATTTGTAGCCGGGCGTGCAGCAGAAGAACTGGTATTTAACAGTGTAACGACAGGTGCGGCTAATGATATCGAGCAGGCAACCAAGCTTACCAGAGCGATGATTACCCAGTATGGTATGTCAGAGACATTTGGAATGATGGGAATTGAAAGCCCTGAGAACCAGTATCTGGAAGGCAGAACTATGTTGAATTGCAGTGACAGGACGGCAGCAGAGGTTGACCGGGAAGTAATGAAAGTGATAAAAGATTCTTATGTAGAAGCGAAGCGCCTGCTTAGTGAACATAGAATTGCACTGGATAAGATTGCAGCATTCCTGATTGAGAAGGAAACAATTACCGGTAAAGAATTTATGAAGATTTTCCATGAGGTGGAAAAAGAAGAAAAGGCAGCTCTGGAAGGGGCATCTGCAGAAGCAATTAATGGAAGCAGCCAGCCACAGCTGGAAGTGGATAACAATACTGTTAAAGCGGCAGAAGCCGATGCAGAAGCTTCCGAGGCTGTATCAGGAGCAGTTTCCAGTTCAGTAACAGGAGCAGTTTCTGAAGCAGCATCTGAAACAGCTACCGGGGAAAATGTAAATCCACAATAAAGGCAGCAGAAAGCAGTTTTCGAACATGCTCAAAAATACAGTAAATTTGTGAATAACAGATTTGCTGTATTTTTTTAGAAAGGGAGGTGGTATCGTTGTTTGATATCCAGGAGGAACTTAAGAAATTACCGGCGAAGCCGGGTGTATATATAATGCATGATGCAAAGGATGCCATTATTTATGTTGGAAAGGCGATCAGCCTGAAAAACCGGGTACGTCAGTATTTTCAAAGCAGCAGAAATAAAGGTGCTAAAATAGAACAGATGGTGACTAAAATCCGCCGTTTTGAATATATCATAACGGATTCCGAGCTGGAGGCGCTGGTTCTGGAGTGTAATCTCATCAAGGAACACAGGCCAAAGTACAACACCATGCTGAAAGATGACAAGTCTTATCCGTTTATCAAGGTAACGGTTCAGGAGGAATATCCCCGGGTATTATTTGCCAGGATCATGAAGAAGGACAAGTGCAAGTATTTTGGGCCTTATACCAGTGCGGGAGCAATAAAGGATACCATTGAGCTGATTAATAAGCTATATAAGCTGCGTACCTGCAACAGAAGCCTGCCAAGGGATATCGGGAATGAGCGGCCCTGTCTGAATTACCATATCAAGCAGTGTAATGCTCCCTGCCAGGGATATGTCAGCAAAGAAGAATACCGTAACCAGGTTCATGAGGCAATTGCCTTTTTGGATGGAAATTATGATCCTGTAATTAAGATGCTGGAGCAGAGAATGCAGGATGCTTCGGAGAGAATGGACTTTGAGGCGGCAATTGAGCAGAGGGAACTGCTGAACAGCGTGAAGCAGATTGCACAAAAGCAAAAGATCACCATGAGCGATGGAGAGGATAAGGATATTATTGCCATGGCTTCTGATGACACCGATGCAGTAGTTCAGGTATTCTTCGTAAGGTCAGGCCGTTTGATTGGAAGGGATCATTTCTATCTGAGAGTTGCACCTCACGATACCAAGGGCATGGTTCTGGACAGTTTTATCAAACAGTTTTATGCAGGGACACCATTTATACCCAAGGAGCTGATGATCCAGGAAGAGGTAGAAGACTGTGAGGTAATTGAACAGTGGCTTTCCAAGAAAAGAGGACAGCGGGTACATATCAGAGTCCCCAAGAAAGGCACGAAGGAAAAACTGGTTGAATTGGCTGCAAGAAATGCGGAGCTGGTACTGAGCCAGGATAAAGAGAAGATCAAGCGGGAAGAAGGACGAACCATTGGTGCCATGAAGGAGATCGCAGGTTTACTGGATCTGGAAAATGTAGTCCGCGTAGAGGCATTTGATATTTCCAATATCAGCGGTTTTGAGTCTGTAGGGTCTATGATCGTATACGAGAAGGGGAAACCAAAACGCAGCGATTACCGTAAGTTCAAAATTCAGTCTGTGAAGGGACCAGATGATTATGCCAGCATGGAAGAGGTGCTGACCAGAAGATACAGCCACGGTCTTGCGGAGCTGGAAGAAGCGAAGCAGGAGAAAGAATTTAGCAGCTTTAGCAGATTTCCGGATCTCATCATGATGGATGGTGGTAAGGGGCAGGTGAATGTGGCACTGCGTGTTATGGATAACCTGAAGCTGAATATCCCGGTCTGCGGCATGGTCAAAGATGATAACCACAGAACCAGGGGATTATTTTTTAACAATGAAGAAATTCCCATTGAGAAATCCTCGGAAGGTTTTCGCCTGATTACCAGAATCCAGGATGAAGCCCACCGGTTTGCAATCGAATACCACCGGTCTCTCAGAAGCAAACAGCAGGTGCATTCAATTCTGGATGATATTGACGGAATCGGGCCTGCCAGGAGAAAGGCGCTGATGCGGACGTTTAAGTCCCTGGAAGCCATAAGGGATGCTTCCCAGGAAGAACTTGCCAAGGCACCGTCCATGAATGCAAATAGTGCAAAAAAAGTGTATGATTTCTTTCATTGATGTTCCGGCATAATTATGATAATATTAACATATTAATTAAATTTTGAAGGAGAAGAGATATGGCAAGTGTAGCTTTAAGCAAGTTGGTTGAGAAACTGGATTTAAAGAATATGACACCGGATGTGGATATGTCTGCTATTAAAATTACCCTCCCGGATATTAACCGTCCTGCGTTACAGCTGACGGGATATTTTGATCATTTTGATTCTGATCGCGTACAGATTATCGGATATGTGGAATATACCTATCTGGAGCATTTGGACAGGGAAAAAAAGCTTCCTATATATGAACAGTTTATTTCCAGTAAGATACCATGTATCGTATACACAACAAGGACAGAGCCGGATGCAGATATGATGGAACTGGCGAACAAATACAATGTTCCTATTTTTACTACCAGGAAGACTACATCGTCTTTTATGGCTGAGATTATCCGATGGCTGAATGTGGAACTGGCTCCCTGTATATCCATACACGGCGTTCTGGTGGACGTTTATGGTGAGGGAGTCCTGATAATGGGCGAAAGCGGTATAGGTAAGAGCGAGGCTGCATTAGAGCTGATTAAGAGAGGACACCGTCTTGTATCGGATGATGTTGTTGAAATCCGCAAAGTCAGTGACGAGACTATAATCGGTTCCGCACCGGATATAACCAGGCATTTTATCGAACTTCGCGGTATTGGAATCATCGATGTAAAAACATTGTTCGGTGTGGAAAGTGTTAAAAATACCCAGTCCATAGATCTGGTAATTAAGCTGGAAGAGTGGGACAGGGAAAAAGAATACGACAGGCTTGGATTAGAAGAGGAGTATACAGAATTCCTTGGAAATCAGGTAGTTTGTCATTCATTGCCGATCCGCCCGGGCAGAAACCTGGCTGTTATCGTAGAATCAGCGGCAGTTAACCACAGACAGAAAAAGATGGGTTATAATGCTGCGCAGGAATTATATAACCGCGTGCAGAACAGTTTGGCAAAAAGACGCGGACCAGAAGGAGAATAAAGGATAATGAAGAAATATTGTTTTGGAATTGATATTGGCGGTACATCTGTAAAATGTGGCCTCTTTGACGTAAAAGGGGAAGTCCTGGACAAATGGGAGGTCAAAACGAGAACTGAGGATAATGGAAAAAATATTATACCCGATGTAGCAGATGCAATCAATCATAAAATTTTAGAAAAACAGCTGGTTAAAGAGGAGATCGCAGGAGTGGGAATCGGTGTACCTGGACCGGTTAACGAAGAAGGGGATATTCTATGTGCGGTAAACCTTCACTGGGGATATGTAAAGCTGGTAGAAGAGATGGAAAAATTGATTGGACTTCCTGTAAAAGCCGGTAACGATGCCAATGTTGCAGCACTTGGAGAAATGTGGAAGGGCGGCGGCGCAGGATACCACAACGTTGTTATGGTTACCCTTGGTACAGGTGTCGGCGGCGGAATCATCATTAACGGACAAATTGTCACCGGTTCACACGGAGCTGGCGGCGAGATCGGACATGTTCATGTGGAAGACAATATGCAGGAAGCATGTAACTGCGGCAACAAAGGCTGCCTGGAGCAGGTAGCATCCGCAACAGGTATTGTGAGGCTGGCTAATGCACGTCTGGCAGCTGATGCAGATCCGTCTGTACTGCGCGACGGAGAGGTGTCCGCCAAATCTGTATTTGACGCAGTTAAAGCCGGGGATAAAGTGGCAATGGAAATTGCAGAAAGCTTCGGCAAATATCTGGGCAGTGCCCTGTCTGTCATTGCAGGCGTTGTAGATCCGGAAGTCTTCGTTATTGGTGGAGGAGTATCCAAAGCAGGAGATATTTTGCTGGATTATATTCGGAAATACTATAAGACATATGCATTCAGTGCCTGCAAAGAAGCTGTATTCGCACTTGCGGAGCTTGGAAACGATGCAGGGATCTTTGGCGCAGCTAAAATGATCCTGTAAGTAAAAACAGTAATTAATCGATAGATAAAAATAGACCACAGAACCTCTAAAGGATACATTCCTGTCGGCTGACAGGGTACATATCAGAGGGAATGTGGTCTTTTTAGTTCGTGATTTCAAATGTGAGCCGTGTTATTGAGCAGCTCATTGAATAGCTCTGTTTCCAGAGAGTGGATGGTTTGGGCAGTTTCAGAAATGAGAGGCAGTAAATCAATATCACCTGATTCAGATAATTTCCACAAATGCTCAGCGATACCGTCCCATAAATCTGCAACGGACAAAAAGCGTCTCCCCATTTCTCCTAAATTTTTCAAACCGGTAAGTTCGGAAGCTTCGATTAAAAAATTACCGTACATGTTTCGGAAAATACCGCCTCCGGTACCGCCATCGGCATTTATCATAAAATAGTTGGCAGTACCTGCCCTTTTTCTTTTTTCCGGTTCAAATTTCTTCCATTTCAAAACTTCTTTCGAAAACTTATCTATCCCATTTAAGCCAAGAAGATGCGCAGGTGCATTTAACATACTAAGGGAATTCTCACGGACAGCGTCCAGTATCATTTTTGTAGTAACAGATTGTATATTAGAAAAATCAAACTCCAGATATTTATTATGTGCGGGGAAGGGCCGACAACAGCTGGAACGGGCATTTTCCATCTCTTCAAAGGATACCAGGTGGTAATCCAGGTTTATGGTGCCTTTTGGGGTACGGATCGGATGGTCATTGTTGTCCCTGTCACTTACATAGAAGGACTTCTGATCATCGTCATATCCAAATACCACAACAGCATGGCCGCCAAAATGATAGTCTTCTTCCAGATTTAAATATTTTAAATAGGGCATATCTACATAAATAAAAACGGGCTGGTTTTGGTCTAGGGATTGTCTGGCAGCGGCAAATGCTTTGGCGCTGTCCTTTAATTTGCGGCAGCGAATGGTAATGTTCAGCCGATTTGCCAGAATTTCTTCAAAGATAAAGGGTTTTGTACGCCCGCTTACCATGGGTGAAGATGCCTGATTCAAATAACAGAATGAAATGCCGCAGCCAAGGCCCAGGAGCATTTCTTCTGACATAGGATGCCCATAATAATTAAAAATCTGTTTAAGGGCGTTCGTAATGCAGTGTTTCCCGCCCTCCGGGGTAAAGTTGGAGATTATTTTTTTCATAGCAGATTCCTTTCCTGATAATTGAATTGTTCGGTAGTAATATTATAAAGGGTGCCGTGCAGGGGAAGGTCAAGAAGAAAAAGAGAATTCACAGGTGGGAATGTCGCCTAAAGAGTACCGAAGTTAACTTCGAAAATAGTCCAATATAGTAATATAAAAAGGGGCTGTCGGAAAATAGCTCGCCCCTTTCTTAAAAATCGGAGGTTTAAATCGCTATTAACCGACAGTCCCATATTACTGTTCTTTATTGCGGCGGCGCATCAATGACGCCGTCACCATTATTATTTCCCGGATAGGATGGTGTAGTCTGCCCTCCGTTTCCGGTATTCTGATCTCCTGGAGTTGTGGTTCCGTTGCCTTCGCCAGTTCCTTCGCCGTTGCCCTCGCCGGTAGTATCGCCAGGATTGGTTCCGGGATATGACGGTTTGTTGGCATCTTCAGGATTCTGTGGTTTATTCTCTTCTGCGTCCGGTGAAGTTTCGGACTCTTTTTTGTTTTTATCTTTATCGCCTTTTAGCAGGTCGGATAATTTATCCAATATAGTATGTCCGCTGCAGGTGCCGCTTGGCGGTGCATATGCGGAATCATCGGTTGTTCCTTCACTGCCCGTAGGTCGTTGTACGAATACCTTTGTCACTGCCTCACAGGTGTTAGTAGCTTTTAATCCGGTCTTGGAACAGATCTTGACAGCTACGTGAACATCACAGTCCGCTACCGGCTGTGTACCTCTTACAAAGTATTCGGTGTATATCTGGGACCCTCTGGGATCTGCACTGCAGACACCTGGGATTGCCAGTTTTCCGGATTTCTTACAAACAGATGCAGTTACAATATCCTCCGGCTGTTCAAATTCTTTTACCGGCAGGTCTTGATGAATTCGCTGCATAATGGAATTCCAGAGTACCTTACTGTAAGAGTGGTAGATATCTCCGTCCGGCAGAGCTTCATTATTGTCATATCCGCCCCAGATACCGCAGGTATAATAAGGGGTATATCCCTCAAACCAGATATCTTTTGTATCATCTGTGGTACCGGATTTGCCGGCTACCGGCATATCACCCAGGTTAATAGTTCCGTATGCGGTACCTTCCGGCTTCTTAATGACATCTTCCATGGCGCTTGTCAGCAGGAATGCCGTGGATTCTTTTACGGCACTGGAGCTGACGGGAGTGGTGTTATCAATAACGATATTTCCCTGCAGATCCTCGATTTTAGAATAAAATTTAGGCTCGATATACTGCCCTTTATTAGCAATGGCAGCATACGCTCCTGTTAATTCCAGGTTTACCACACCGTCACGAACACCGCCCAATGCCAGAGGCTGGTTGGCGTCTGTCAATATATCGCCATTGGAGTTTACCTCGTTGTCATAAAGTGTTGTAATGCCGAATTTTTCGGCATAGTCAAGACCAGTCTGAGGAGAAATCTCCGTCAGGCATTTAACGGCTACGACATTGACGGATTTGGTGATGGCGGAACGAATGGTTTCCAGTCCGCTGTATCCATAATCGCTGTCCCAGTTCCGCACTTCCGGTCCGTTAGTATAGCTATAAGGTGCGTTGTCAAATACGGTGGAAAGCGTCATGCCTCCCCTGTCGATTGCCGGACCATAGGCGGTAATCGGCTTAAAGGTTGATCCTGGCTGTCTTCTGGTGGAAGTGGCACGGTTTAATGTCAGGCTGGCTTCCTTTGTCCCGCGTCCGCCCACAATGGCTTTCACAAAACCGGTGCTCTGGTCAATGATTACCACCGATGCCTGTGGCTGGGGAATCAGGGAGATACGTTCGGAAAGCACAGTATCGCCGGACTTCATCACGGCCTGCTTGTATTGAGCAGCATAGGAACTCGCGGTTTCAGAATCAGGGAACATCATGTTAAAGGATGCATCCTGTGCTTCAAAATATTCTCTCATTGTGTCACTGCTGTAGAAAGAGGCCTCCCCGTCAGCAGATTCCAGCGTCAATGCGTAGTCAAGACCAATTAGCGTTCCGGATGGGAAATTGGCTGGATTTGCAAATTCTTCATCACAGATCTGCTGAATGTTTTTGTCCTGGTTTGAATAGACTTTTAAGCCTCCTGAATACAGTGCTTTATAAGCCTGATTCTGTGTATAGCCCTTAATTTCCATCAGGTCATCCATAGCCTGCTCAATCAGTGCATCTTCATAATAGCTGTAGATGGATGTTTCCCCGGTTTCCACATCCGTTTCCTGGATTCTGGAATAGACATCATCATTCAGCGCTTCATCATACTGCGCCTGGTCAATGTATCCCTGATCCAGCATATGATTTAAAACTTTTACCCGCCTCTTGGCATTTTCCTCCGGATAAAGGATCGGATTATAGCCGCTGGGGTTCTGGGTAATTCCTGCGATAACAGTACTTTCAGAAAGCGTCAGCTCGGATACATCTTTGTTAAAGTAACGGTGAGCTGCAGCCTGAACCCCGTAAGCACCGGCTCCCAGGTTGATCGTATTCAGATAATCTTCCAGAATCTGTTCTTTTGAAAGGCTTTTCTCCAGCTGCAGTGCCAGGTATTGTTCCTGGAACTTACGCTTAAAGCGTTCCGCAAGGGAAGATTCATTAACCCAGTCGGGAAATACATTATTCTTTAAAAGCTGCTGGGTGATGGTACTGGCTCCCTCGGAAAAGTTTCCGCTGCTGACCCCAACAACGAATGCACGGATAATACCGCGGACGTCAATTCCGTTGTGCTCATAGAAACGCTCATCTTCTACAGCAACCACGGCGTGCTGAAGGTCAATAGGGATTTTATCAATCGTAACCGGAGTTCGGTTAGAATCCGGTGCAGTCAGCTTCTGGATGGGATTTCCATCGGTATCATAAATGTAAGTTGCCGCCTGGGTAGGTGCTACACTCATACCAGAAATATCAGGTGCATTTTTAATCAGTCCGTTGATCAGGCCAAACCCAATGCATGTCCCACCAACGATCAGGGCAACGAAACATATCAGCAATACTTTAACAAAAGTGAAGCCAATTTTTTTGCCCACCTTTGCAGAAGTCTGTTCTTTTTGTTTTTTGGAAATTTCTTTTTTTCCATAATTCATAGGCACGGCCTCCTTAATACAGCAGCGGAATTCATTTCCATAGACTTACAGAAAATCCGCTGGTCTATGTATTATAACAAATAAAGCAGGTGAAATAAAGGGTGAAGTAACAAGTTCATTATTTTTTAAGTTCTTCATAAAATATATAGATTGTGAAAATAGGCTTCTTATCTTATAATGTACCCAAAGAGAAATTTGTATACATCGCTTTGATGTGGATTTTGTGAAGATAAATAGCCATGCATGCATGTCTTCATGGCTTATAGTCCGCGGGAATGTGAGATACAAATAAAAAGACGGTATTAGATCAAGAAAAGGATAAAATGATATGAAAAATCTGAAAATAGTATATCTGGGCGGCGAAGGTGAGATCATAGAAAAGAAATCCCGGTTTATTGCCACGGTACAGCCTGTCAGCAGCGAAGATGAGGCACAGGAATTTATTGCGTCAATGAAAAAGAAATACTGGAACGCCTCCCACAATTGTTTTGCATTCGTTTTAGGGGAAAATCAGGAAATTCAAAGATGCAGCGATGACGGAGAACCCGGCGGAACAGCCGGAAAGCCAATGCTGGATGTTTTGCTTGGAGAAGAAATCCATAATGCGGTTGTTGTTGTGACCAGATATTTTGGCGGCACGCTGTTGGGAACGGGGGGACTTGTACGGGCTTATTCAAAGGCAGTCCAGGAAGGGCTTAGGGAAAGCATCGTCATTACAAAACAGCATGGATGGATTCTGGAAATCAGAACGGATTATAATGGAATCGGGAAGATACAGTATTTACTAGGGCAGAGAAAAATTGCAATACTGGATTCTGAATATACGGATGTGGTAATGGTGAAGGCCATAGTCCCGGCACAAGAATTAGAGGACCTGAAAGGGGAAATTACGGAGGGAACGAACGGAAAGGCAGAATTTTTAAGTGAAACAGAGGTTTATTTTGCATTTATAGATGGAAAACCAGAGATTTTTTCCTGAGAAATCGGCAATTTACGTAAGCGGGGGCAATTCTGCACTTGAATTATTGAAAGATTGCTAGTAGAATAGTGGAAGATAAGCTTTAAAAATCAGATTGAGGAAATAATAATGAATAATATAAACCAGAAACCAATTGGCATATTTGACTCAGGAGTAGGAGGTTTGACCGTTGCCAGAGAGGTCATGCGCAACAGTCCTCAGGAGAGGATCGTCTATTTTGGCGATACCGCGCGGGTGCCCTATGGCAGTAAATCAAAAGATACCATTTTAAAGTATTCCAGGCAGATTATTCGTTTCCTGCAGACGCAGGAGGTTAAGGCAATCGTCATTGCCTGTAATACGGCTAGTGCATTTGCTCTGGAAGAAGTGCAGAAAGAGCTGGATATTCCCATTATCGGAGTAGTAAAGCCAGGTGCCATGGTAGCGTGTGAGACCACCAGAAATGGAAAGATCGGCGTTATCGGTACCGAGGGAACGGTACACAGCCATATGTACCGGGATTTTATCTGCGGCCAGAATCCCGGGGTTCAGGTAATCGGAAAAGCCTGCCCGCTGTTTGTGCCTCTCGTGGAAGAAGGGCTGTTAAAAGATCCGGTAACCGTTGAGATAGCGAACCGCTACCTGGGCGAGTTAAAAGAACAGGACATAGATACCCTGATCTTAGGCTGTACCCATTATCCGCTGATCCGTTCCACAATCGGAGCCATTATGGGAGACCGGGTAACACTGGTTAATCCGGCTTACGAGACAGCACGGGGGCTGAAAGAATTATTGCAGAAACAGGGTATTGCCAATACGGAGGGCTATGGCGCCGATGAGACGCCGTACCAGTTTTTTGTAAGTGATGCGGCAGATAAATTCAAGCAGTTTGCCAATTCTATTTTACCCTATGATATTGAAACTACAAAACAAATCAATATAGAAGAATTTTAAGGTGGGTACGATGACGGGAGAAGTGTTAATAAGTATCAAAGGAATGCAGACGTTGGAAACGAGTGGTGAAGATCCGGTGGAGGTTGTGACTGCCGCGAAGTATCTGCAGAAAGACGGTAAACATTATATCAGTTACGAAGAAGTTATGGAGGGCATGGACGGAAAAATCCAGAATCTGATCAAATTAAAAGATGATGGACTGGAAGTGACAAAGCGCGGACTGACCAATGTACATATGGTGTTTGAACAGAATAAGAAAAATATGACGTATTACGATACACCATTTGGAAATCTGCTCATTGGAATTTCGGCTACCAATATCCACGTGGATACGTCCGATGACAACATCGATGTAAAAGTGGACTATGCACTGGAAGTAAATTATGAACATCTGGCTGACTGCTGTATTAATATGAATATCAAGTCTATGGACAATAAGAGCTTTCAGTTAATGGGAAATTAGAACATGTCGGAGCCTGTCAGAAAGGAATTTATCCAACAGGCTCTTTCAAATATTTTTCTGGGGTTAATCTTATATGAGATGAGACAGAAATGAATAAAGAACCGGTCTGAATGAAATAATACATTCTGACCGGTTCTTTTTATGTAGATGCTTATTTTTTCTTATTATCTTTGTCCTTGGTTTTGTTTCCTGTAATTTTGCTTTTTGCTTTCTGGAACCAGTTTTGCTTTTTCTGTGGAACTTCCAACGGACCGCGGACACCTTTTACTTCAGTAATATAGATACCGCTTACTACGGCTTTGACTTCCTTTTTAATTGGAACCAAATCGTAGATCTTAGCATCACATACAAGAGTCATGATCTTAGGGCCGACTTTCGCTTTTACGATGGGAAGCTTGGATCCGCGCATAAGACGCGGGGTCTGGTCAATAACCATTTGCGGAAGGCCGGACTCTTTTATTTTTAGCCGCTTTTTATCGATAATCAGCATGGATACCGTTTGTTTGGCTGCCTCCATCTGTTCTTGTTGAATGGCTTGTTTTTTCTGTGCTTTCCGCCCAAAGAAGTACAGGACGCCCAATAATACGACCAGAACTGCTAAAATAATCAGCAGAACAGTTAAAAAAGTTGACATAGGTTACCCTCCTGAATAAAGTAGAATCGGTTGAATCAAATAGATTTTCACACCTTGTTACATTCTACCATTCTTTCCTTAAAAGTGCAATATTTCTTTATTTTTTCTTAAAAAACTATTTTGAGGTAGATTTTGGTGCGGAATATGCTATAATATAACAGATGCAGTCCGCATAAAATATGAGGACTGGTGGATTTTACATTACATTGAGGGAGGAAGAGAATGGAGACGAACGGAAAAGATAATCGGGCAGAAGCCAGAAAAGCAAAACGCAAAAAACAAGTGCTGATGGGGAAAATCGTTATAGCAGTATTAGTTTTGATTATTGCGGCGCTGTGTTTCTTTTTAATAAAGGGTGTACTTGGTAAAAAGAACAATACGAACGGAACTTCAACTTCGGGAAATAAACAGACGGAAAGCCAGTCAGGAGCAAGTCAAACCACAGAGTCCGAGACGCAGAAAGTAACGGAAGCACCAGAGGAAGACCTGGTGGCAAAAGCGGACAGGCTTGCAGCGATGTATGACTATGATGCAGCGATTGATTTACTTAAAAATTCAGCAGGATATGCCAATGACTCAGCACTGCAGTCAAAAGTATCGGGATACGAAGCGACCAAGGCAACCTGCGTGGAATATCCCCTGGAAGAGGTAACCCACATTTTTTATCATTCACTAGTGAAAGATACAAAGCGTGCATTCGGACCTGGGGATCACACATCAGGCGGAATCAATCAGGTTATGACAACAATTGAAGAGTTTAACAAAATTACACAGTCCATGTATGAAAAGGGTTATGTAATGGTGAAGCTTTCCGATATGGCTACTTTTGATGAAAACGGAAATCTCGTTAAAGGCAAGATTATGCTGCCACCCGATAAAAAACCATTTGTCCTTTCACAGGATGATGTGAGCTACTATCATTACCAGGAAGGCTATGGTATGGCGGATAAACTGGTTGTGGATGAAAACGGGGAAGTGAAAACAGCTTATACGGAAGATGATGGTTCGGTGACGATCGGCAACGATGACATGGTGCCGTTGATTGACGAATTTGTGAAAGAGCATCCTGATTTCTCCTATCGAGGAGCAAAAGGAACACTGGCAATGACCGGATATAATGGTGTGTTTGGATATCGTACTGATATCGTGTACAAGACCAGAGAGCCGGATAGTTTAGATACAGATCAGAAAGTTTGGCTGGACAAACATCCGGATTTCAATTATGATCAGGATGTGGCAGATGCAACAAAGGTAGCGGAAGCAATGAAGGCAAATGGCTGGACATTTGCAAGCCATACCTGGGGACATCAGCCGGTTGGTACGATTACTCTGGACAAACTTAAAGTAGATACGCAAAAATGGCTGGATTATGTAGAGCCGATATTAGGACCTACAAATATTATCATCTTTGCATTCGGTCAGGATATCGGACCGGTAGAGGGATATACATCTGAGAATACAGACGGTAAATTCGAGTATTTAAAGAGTGTTGGATTTGATATCTACTGTAATGTGGATTCATCCCAGTACTGGGTACAGTTTGGAGATAACTTCATGCGTCAGGGCAGAAGAAACCTGGATGGATACAGAATGTATTATAATCCGGAACTGGTAAGTGATTTATTTGATGCGAACTCCGTATTTGATAAGGCCAGACCTACACCTGTCCCGCAAATGTAGTTGTTCATATTAGCAAAGAAATGAAAGAGCCGGAAGTAAGCGGCGTAAAATCAGAGAGGATATTTATTTATGAAGAAAAAAATTGTAGTTGCATTATTATTGAGCCTGAGTGTTTTAGCAGCAGGCTGCTCGAGTAACAACAAGACAGCAGATACCTCAACACAGGCTGCAACAGAGGCATCATCCGCTGCAACGGATGCCGGAAGTGAAAAAGCATCTGAGACAGCAGACGGAACGGAAAAAACCTCTGAAAATGCAACAGAAGCAACTTCTGAGACACAGAAACAGACAGAGCGTGCAAAATACGAAGCTCTGGATTATGTGACACTGGGAGAATACAAAGGACTGGAAGTTACACTGGAGACAGAAGAAGTAACCGATGATGAAATCAATGAGCAGATCAAAAGTACTATCACCCAGCAGAACAAGATGGAAGAATTAAAAGACGGAACAGTTCAGGATGGCGATATTGTAAATATTGATTTTGAAGGTAAAGTAGACGGAGAAGCAGTTGATGGAGCAACGGATAAAGGATATGAATTAACCATTGGTTCCAAAGCTTTTATCGAAGGATTTGAAGATGGGTTAATCGGAGTGAAATCAGGAGAAAGCAAGGACTTGAACCTGAAATTCCCGGAAACTTACCAAAAAGAAGATTTACAGGGTAAAGATGTTGTGTTCAGCGTAACTGTAAATTCTATCAAGAGAATGCCTGAAATAACAGATGAACTGGTAAAACAGATTTCAGATGCCAAGACAGTGGACGAATACAAGGAACAGGTAAAAGCAACTCTGATGCAGCAAAAAGCACAGAGCCAGAAAACAGCTGAGATTAATGACCTGATTTCAAAGGTTTACAGCAATTCCAAAATCAATGATTATCCTAAGGAATTAGTAGACCAGAATGTACAGAGCATGAAGACATACTATGAATCCTACGCAAAACAGTCTGACCAGTCTTTAGAAGAATTCCTGCAGGCTAATATGCAGATGTCCGAAGATGATTTCATGAAAAAGGCAGAGGAAACTGTAAAACAGGGATTAGTTCAGGAAATGCTGTTAAAAGCAATTGCTGAAAAAGAAAAAATCACTATATCTGATGAAGAATACAAAGTAGGACTTACAAAATACAGCAAAGACTATGGTTTTGAAAGCGAAGATGAATTCCTGAAACAGTATGGCAAAGACATCATTGAATTAAGCCTGACCCAGGATAAAGTAGTAGAATTCCTGCTGGATAATGCAAAAGTAACCAATGAAGAGGCAAGGGTAACCGAAGCGTCTTCAGAAAAAGCAACAGAGAAGGAATCAGATAAAGAAGGAACAACTGAAGCTGCGACAGAAGCAGGATCCGAAAAAGGAACGGAAAAGGCTACTGACAAATCGACTGAAAAAGCAAGCGAAAAAACAACAGCTAAATCAGAATAATAAAATACCCGCCAACAGGCGATTTATAAAAAAAGATAGGAACGGATGATTTGATTGCCGTTCCTATCTTTTTTGTTAGATTCAATTCACTACGTTTCCGTTTGCTGCTAAAACCCGCTATCTGCGGTGATTCATTCTGTATTCCTTGGGGGAACAGCCGTAGGCTTCCTTAAATTTCTTATAGAAGAAGCTTACATTTTCGTATCCAACCTGATTGGCAATAACGCTTACAGGTGTATTTGTGTTAGCCAGGAGTTTTTCGGAACTTTTAAACCGCTGCATCTGTACCAGTTCTTTATAGGAATAGCCGGTATTTTGTTTGAGCAGGGTAGTGAGGTAGTTGGCATTTAAATTGAAAAACGCAGCAGTAGATTCCAGTGAGCAGGTTCTGAAGTTCCCTTCTATGTATCGGAGTATGGGTATGATGGTGCCCTTCAGGCCTTTGCGTTCACATTTGCCCAAATCATTTTCGTATACATTGATCAGCTCGGAAAGGATCAGATTGAAAAGGCTTTTTAGCATATCCGTGGAGTTCAGTGAAGGATCATAACATTCGCATAAGAATTCACGGAAAAATATTGGGATTCGGCGGCTCTTTTGGGATTGGAATAAAATATAGTGTATGTCGCTGGTATTTTCAACAATGGTGTTAATGAAAAATTGAGAAAGAATGCTTCCTTTTGCAAGGCGGCTGAAAAAATTCATATTCAGATAATTTTTGTCAATTAAAAGACTGATCATAATATCGTTTTCTCCGATTTTCCCTACGGAGTGAGGGGTGTCCGAGTCAATGAAGATCACCTGGTTTTCTTTTAAGATAAGTGTTTCTTCGTTTATGATCTGGGCGCAGGTTCCGGAATACATATAGTTGATCTCTACCCATTTGTGGATATGCAGGGGACAGGCCTGATACCTGGAATGTTTACGCACAAAAAGGCTGTTGGGGATTGCACAGATGTCATTTTCACGGCTGCGGTTGATAAATATTTTATAAATAGTCTTACCATCCCGGAATTCCGTTGGAAAATGTGACCAGAACTGGCTTCGGATACCCTGTTGGTACTCTTGTTCTTTTTTTGTTAAATTACGAAGATTAGCATCTAATGATGATAAATTCATGGTTCGCTCCTGATTTTTCTAAATGTGTGGTTTACGTAAAATAATTTACTATTTTATTATAAATGTCTGCAAACAGGCTGTCAATGACAGAATTCTGAAGTTTGGTCAGTAACAAAATGATTTTTTGGCGAAATGAACAGTTACCCGAAACTACCTATACAGATTTCTGAAAACGTTGTATAATTGAATAGACTTTGTAACTATGATTTTTAAAATGAAGGAGATATGGAGTACACCCATGCGTAAACTAATCAAATATCTGAAAGGTTATGAAAAGGAAAGTATTATCGGACCGCTGTTTAAGCTTTTGGAAGCGTGTTTTGAACTTCTGGTACCGCTGGTTATGGCGAGAATTATTGACATTGGCATTAAAAATGCAGACCTTCCATACATACTGAAAATGGGAGCGGTTCTGATTAGTTTTGGCGTTCTCGGACTGACCTGTTCCCTGACCGCCCAGTATTTTGCAGCAAAGGCTGCCACCGGATTCGGAACAGAACTTCGAAAGGATTTATTTAGCCATATTAACGGACTGTCCTATACCGAACTGGATACCATTGGTACATCTACCCTGGTAACCAGAATTACCAGTGATATCAATCAGGCACAGGCAGGCGTCAACCTGGTATTGCGTCTGTTTCTAAGATCCCCTTTTATTGTATTGGGAGCTGTAATTATGGCATTTACCATCAATGTGAAACTGGCATGGATTTTCGTTGTACTGGTGCCGGTTCTGTCTGTTGTAATCTATGGAATCATGATGATCAGCATTCCTATTTATAAGAAAGTGCAAAACAAGCTGGATAAAGTTCTGCTGATTACCCGTGAAAATCTCACCGGAGCAAGAGTGATTCGTGCATTTTCCAGGCAGAAAGAAGAAATAGGGGACTTTGACGGGGAAAGCAGCCAGCTTATGGGAATCCAGCTGCTGGTAGGAAGGATTTCAGCCCTGTTAAATCCAATCACTTATGTTGTCGTAAACGTGGCAATTATTATTGTGCTCTGGTTTGGCGGAAAAACAGTCTATAATGGTATCATAACCCAGGGAGAGCTGATTGCACTGATTAATTACATGTCACAGATTCTGCTTGCACTTGTAGCCCTGGCAAGCCTCATTATATCCTTTACAAAGGCTTCTGCATCTGCAATCAGAATCAATGATGTGTTTGAGCAGAGCTCGGATATGAAAGAAGGAGATACACTTGTAAATCCCAAAAAAGATGCTCCTAAAATTGTTTTTGACAATGTTTGCTTTGCGTATAAGGGGAATAAGGATTCTCTGTCAAATCTGTCATTCACAGTACAACCGGGACAGACCATCGGCATAATCGGAGGTACCGGTGCAGGGAAAAGTACGCTGGTTAACCTGATTCCCCGCTTCTATGATGTGAGGGAAGGGGCTGTAAAGATGGATGGCGTCAATGTAAAGGACTATCCCTTTGGGCAGCTTCGCAGGAAGGCAGGCGTGGTTCCTCAAAATGCCGTTTTATTTGCAGGAAGCATTCGCGATAATATGAAATGGGGTAAAAAAGATGCGACGGATGAAGAAATATACCACGCGCTAGAAATCGCCCAGGCTAAGGAATTTGTGGATGACAAACCCGAAGGATTAGATACAATAATATTACAGGGGGGCAAGAACCTCTCAGGCGGCCAACGTCAGAGGCTCACGATTGCCAGAGCGCTTGTGGGGCAGCCGGAGGTGCTGATTTTAGATGACAGTGCATCTGCGCTGGATTTTGCAACGGACAGCAGGCTGCGAAAGGCAATTGCCGAAAAAACCAAAGGAATGACCGTTTTTATTGTATCCCAGAGAGCTACCACTATTCGTAATGCAGATCAGATCATTGTATTGGATGATGGTGCTGCGGCTGGAATCGGTACACATAAGGAATTGTTTGAAACATGTGAAGTATATAAAGAAATCTGTTTGTCACAGCTTTCAGAAAAGGAGCTGGGTGGATCATGAAAAAGCAGAAAAATAACAGGGAAACAGAAAAAAGAATATTAAGGCTAATCAAGCCATACGGACATCTTCTTATTATGTCCCTTATATTTGCCGTGATCAGTGTAGTTCTGACGCTGTATGCACCTGTGATTACCGGGCAGGGCATCGATCTTATTATTGGAAAGGAACAGGTTAACTTCGCGGCTCTTATGCCCCTGCTGGTAAAGTTTGGGATTGTAGTGGGGATTACAGCACTGGCACAGTGGCTGATGAATCTGTGTAACAATAAGATTACTTACCATGTGGTAAAAGATATCCGTACAGAAGCGTTTGAGCATCTGGAGATTTTACCTCTTCGCTATATAGACGGCAACCAGTATGGGGAAGTGATCAGTAAGGTTATTACTGATGTGGACCAGTTTTCAGATGGCTTATTACTGGGATTTTCACAGCTGTTTACAGGTGTCATAACGATTTTTGGTACGCTTTTATTTATGCTGAGTGTTAATTTTAAGATAACATTGGTGGTAGTTGTGATTACGCCGCTGTCTTTATTTGTGGCAAGCTTTATTGCAAGAAGGACATTCTCTATGTTTAAGCTGCAGTCGGAAACCAGAGGAGAGATGACATCTCTGGTGGAAGAAATGGTGGGCAACCAGAAGATAGTAAAAGCATTTTCCCATGAAGAGGAAGCGGAAGAGAAATTCATGGCTATAAATGAGGATCTTAGGAAATGCAGCCTGCGGGCAATTTTCTTTTCATCTATTACAAATCCGGCTACCCGGTTTGTAAATGGTTTGGTTTATGCCGGAGTTGGAATTGTAGGCGCGGTTTCCGCCATTCGGGGCGTGATCAGCGTGGGGCAGCTCTCTTGCTTCTTAAGCTATGCCAATCAGTATACAAAGCCCTTTAATGAAATATCAGGAGTAGTTACGGAATTACAGAATGCACTGGCTTCTGCTACCAGAGTATTTGAGCTGATTGATGAAGAGCCTCAGACGCCGGATAAGCCGGACGCACTGGTATTAAAACCGGAAATGGTAAATGGAAATGTAGAACTGAAGAATGTAAGGTTTTCTTATAATCCGGAGGTGCCGTTGATTGAAGGGTTAAATCTTAGCGTGAAACCAGGGCAGAGAATCGCCATTGTAGGACCCACCGGATGCGGGAAGACAACGATTATTAATCTGTTAATGAGATTCTATGATGTAGACAGTGGAGAGATTACCGTAAGCGGACACCCGGTGAAATCCTTAACGAGGGACAGTCTGAGAACGAATTATGGAATGGTTCTGCAGGAAACCTGGTTAAAATCCGGTACAATTGGAGAGAATATTGCCTATGGAAAACCGGATGCCTCCAAAGAAGAGATAGAGGAGGCTGCAAAATCAGCTCATGCCCACAGCTTTATTAAAAGAATGCCGGAAGGCTATGATACTGTTATAACAGAAGCGGGCGGAAACCTGTCCCAGGGTCAGAAACAGCTGCTTTGCATTGCCAGGGTAATGCTCTGCCTGCCGCCGATGCTGATTCTGGATGAAGCAACGTCTTCGATTGATACCAGGACTGAGATCAAAATTCAGAAGGCTTTCGAGAAAATGATGCGGGGCAGAACCAGTTTTATCGTGGCTCACCGCTTATCTACCATTAGAGAAGCGGATATTATACTGGTCATGAAGGACGGAACGATTATTGAACAGGGAAATCATGAAGAGCTTCTGCAGAATAAAGGGTTTTATGCAGAACTGTATAACAGCCAGTTTCAGCAGAATGTTTAGCAGATGGATAGTTAGTTAGGAGGTATGTTGTATGGAATCAAATGCGAAAGAAGATATGGGGCAGGCTTTAAAACAGCTTGCGAGGAAAAAGCCTTTTGATAAGATATCCGTTTCGGATATCACGGCGGTCAGTGGCTATAACAGACAGACTTTTTACTATCATTTTCAGGATAAATACGAACTCCTTAACTGGGTATACTACCAGGATATTTTTGCAGATCTTGTGAAAGGGATTGATTTTGACAACTGGGACGGACATCTGTGCAGGATGCTGGTAAAAATTCAGGAAGAAAGCTATTTTTACCAAAACACCATCCGTTATGCACAGGATAGCTTTCAGGAGCATTTGTTTCATGTAACAACCGAACTTTTCGGAGAAGCTATAGAAGCTTTGGATACAAGAGAAAAACTTTCCAAACCTGATAAAAAGTTTTATGCCGGATTTTTTGCCCACGGGGCATGCGGGATTGTGATTGACTGGATGAAACGGGGCATGAAAGAAGAACCGGCAGTATTCGTGAAGTTTATGAAGGGGCTGGTTTTAAGCAGTGAAAAAGCTGCTTATGAACGATACAGCGGAAATGAAATCTGATTGGGATGTGTTTGCAAATTGCATTTATCGGGACATGTGGATGAATGATGTGAATTTCAAGCGCATTTAGACAGGCAGTTCAAAATGTCTAGTTACATTTTGAATTGCCTGTTTTATAATTTAGCCATAAGGGAACAATAAGAGATAATAATTGAAAATTAGTAAATTTAAACCTGCAAAACAAAGAAATGAGGTAAAGATTATGGCTAAAAAAACATGGAAGAAATTAGTTAAAACAGGCGTCATTATAGGAGGTGCTGCCGTAGCGGCAACCGCTTATAAAAAATCCAGAGACCAAAAAGAAGAGAACAAGCAGCAAGAAGACTATGAATATGACTTCAACGAAGAAATTGACCATGGAGATAAACAGATACATTTCGTAGGCGGCGGTCTGGCTTCAATGGCTGGGGCTGCTTATGCGATCAGAGACGGACACTTTAAAGGGGAAAACATCCATATCTACGAAGGAATGCACATTCTTGGAGGCAGCAATGACGGAATCGGTACACCAGCGGGTGGATTCGTATGCCGCGGGGGCCGTATGTTAAATGAAGAAACCTATGAGAACTTCTGGGAATTATTTAAAAGCATTCCGTCTCTGGAATATCCGGGAAAGAGCGTGACGGAAGAAATTTTAAGTTTTGACCATGCACATCCGACTCATGCGAAAGCACGTCTTATTGACAAAGATGGTGTGATCCAGGATGTTAAGAGTATGGGATTCAACAATGACGACCGCATGACTCTTGGAAAATTAATGATCACTCCGGAGAATGAACTGGATGATATGACAATTCTGGATTGGTTTAAGGACACGCCGCATTTCTTCGAGACGAACTTCTGGTATATGTGGCAGACAACATTTGCATTTCAGAAATGGTCCAGTTTATTTGAATTCAAACGCTATATGGAAAGAATGATTTTTGAATTCCCGAGAATTGAGACGCTGGAAGGTGTGACCAGGACGCAGTTTAACCAGTACGACTCTGTGATTCTGCCAATCCGTTCTTACCTCGAAGCTCATGGCGTGGATTTCGTAACGAATGCAACGGTAACAGACATCGATTTTGCAGATGGATACTCCATCACGGCTACCGCAATGCATATTTTAAAAGATGGTGAAGAAAGTGTTGTGGAATTAAAAGAAGGGGATCTGTGCATTATGACAAATGGCTGTATGACAGATAGTGCTACCCTTGGAGACTTCAGTACACCGGCTGAATACAAACCGGAAAATCCCATTTCCGGTGAACTTTGGAAGAAAGTCGCTGCCAAAAAGGATGGCCTTGGCAATCCGGCTCCATTCTTTACAAAACCAGAAGAGACAAACTGGGAAAGTTTTACTGTTACCTGCAAAGGCAATAAGCTGCTGAAGATGATTGAAAAATTCTCTACGAATATACCAGGAAGCGGTGCTCTGATGACATTCAAGGATTCCAACTGGCTGATGAGCATTGTAGTGGCAGCGCAGCCACATTTTAAGAATCAGCCGGCGGATCAGACTATTTTCTGGGGATACGGACTGTATACAGATAAGGTCGGGGATTATGTGCCCAAGGCTATGCGGGATTGTACAGGTGAGGAGTTATTGACAGAGCTGCTTCATCATCTGCACTTTGAAGATAAAATCGATGAGATTATGGAAGATGTGGTAAATGTAATTCCGTGTATGATGCCATATATTGATGCTCAGTTTGAGCCAAGAAAAATGACAGACAGACCAAAAGTAGTACCGTCTAACTCTACAAATTTTGCTATGATCAGCCAGTTTGTGGAAATACCGGAAGATATGGTGTTTACAGAAGAATATTCAGTGAGAGCTGCAAGAATTGCAATCTATAAACTGCTGCGCATCAATAAGAAAATCTGCCCGGTTACACAGTATAAGAAAAATCCAAAGGTGCTGGCGGTGGCATTAAAGACGGCTTATAGATAATGGTTTTATGCTTTGTAGAAGGATTTATATGATATAGCATTGGATTCAGGAAAGCCAGGGGCGGACGATTGTCTGCCCCTGATTCTGTATATGGAGATGTGCGCACATTCTAAATTCATTCTTTTATAAGGTTTATGGGAACTTGAGAAATATATAATTTGCAACCGCATAAATTCTCATTTTTTGTCGTTTATCCCAGTTGAAAATCCATCTGAGTATGTTATACTAAAAAGGTATGAATAAAACGCAGGAAACAAGTTTGAGCCGGCTTGCGCTATTTGGGGGTATTAACTATGAAGTTACTTTTAACTGCAATTAATGCGAAATATATTCACTCGAATCTGGCTGTTTACAGTCTGCGGGCCTTTGCCAGAGAATTTGAGGAGCATATTGAAATTGCAGAATATACGATAAATCATTATACGGATGATATCCTACAGGATATATATAAGAAAAAACCGGATGTCATCGCATTTTCCTGCTATATTTGGAATCTGGAATTTGTGAAGATTTTAATAGAGGATCTGGCTAAAGTTCTGCCGGATACCAGGATTTGGGCAGGGGGGCCTGAAGTTTCCTTTGATGCGGTAACGTTTCTGGAAGCGTATCCCCAGGTTAGCGGAGTTATGACCGGGGAAGGGGAACAGACCTTTTATGACCTGTCCGGGTATTATGTGCGGGGTGGTGAACTTGGGAACGTCAGGGGAATTACGTATCGTAATGACCGGAATGAGATTGTACAAAATCCCTGTAATCCTGTTATGGATATGGATACTTTACCGTTTATGTACGGCGACATGAAGGACTTTACTAATAAGATTGTTTACTATGAGAGCAGCAGGGGATGTCCATTTTCCTGCAGTTACTGCCTTTCTTCTATAGATAAGAAGCTGCGGTTTCGAAGCCTGTCACTGGTAGAGGCAGAATTACAATTCTTCTTAGATCATCAGGTGCCCCAGGTTAAATTTGTGGATCGTACCTTTAACTGCAACCACAGACATGCCCAGGGAATCTGGAATTATATCCGGGAACATGATAATGGAATAACAAATTTCCATTTTGAGATTGCGGCGGATCTCCTGAATGAGGAAGAACTGCAGCTGCTTGGGACATTGCGCCCGGGACTGGTACAGCTGGAAATCGGTGTGCAGTCTACGAATATGGAGACAATACAGGAAATTGACCGTGTCATGGATTTTGAATCCCTAAAGCACATTGTGGCACGGATTCATGAGGGTAAAAATATACATCAGCATCTGGATTTGATAGCAGGGCTGCCCTATGAAGATTATGACCGCTTTATTCAGTCTTTTAATGATGTATATGCCCTGCGGCCGGACCAGTTTCAGCTGGGATTTTTGAAGGTGTTAAAGGGATCGAAGATGCATCAGAATGCCGCACAATATGGAATTGCCTATAAGTCCCGTCCTCAGTATGAGGTGCTGAGCACAAAATGGCTTTCCTACGAGGAAGTGTTGAAGCTAAAGGCAGTGGAAGAGATGGTAGAGGTATATTATAACAGCCTTCAGTTTGCCCATACCGTTCGATTTCTGGAAAGGGCTTTTGGGTCAGCATATGAGATGTTTGAGCAGCTGGCGGATTACTATGACCGAAAAGGTCTGGGAGGAATGAAACATTCCCGCATGTCAAGAATTGATCATTTGCGAAGCTTTGCAGTAGAACAGGACGAAAAAAATGCGGCAATCTATGATGAACTGCTGTTGCTGGATCTGTATTTACGGGAAAATAGCAAAAGCAGGCCGTCCTGGGCATCTGATCCGGGAGATCATAAAGAGCGCATCTACAGTTTTTATAAAAAGGAAGCAGAGAATCCCGCCTGTTTAAAGGGGTATGAGGGATATAATTATAAGCAGTTATCGAAGATGACACATTTTGAAGTGTTCCATCACCAGGTGCTGGATCAGCTCCAGGAAGGGTGCTTCGGCGTGGTATTCGATTACCGCAGCAGGAATCCGCTGAGTGATGACGCAGCAGTTACTGTAATTGATTTTGGGTCAGTTCATAAAGTCTGAATTTATGGTTGGCGGACAGAAAGTACCAACTGTAAATATTAACTTTATTTACGATCAGATAGGAGTAAGGATGACAAAAAGAACAAAAGCGATTCTGGATAAACTGGATGAAGTATATACAAGAGAATACAAATGTTATCTGGATCATGAAACGCCGTGGCAGCTGCTGATTGCAACCATGCTCAGTGCCCAGTGTACGGATGCCAGAGTAAATATTGTTACCAAAGATCTATTTAAAAAATATGACACGGTGGAAAAGTTTGCAAATGCAGACTTAAAAGAATTAGAGCAGGATATTAAGCCAACGGGCTTTTATCATAACAAAGCTAAGAATATTATCTCCTGTACCAATACGCTTGTACAAAAATACAACGGAGAAGTACCGGATTCACTGGAAGACCTCACAGCTCTGGCTGGTGTGGGCAGAAAAACGGCGAATGTAATCCGTGGAAATATTTTTAACCAGCCAAGCATCGTAGTGGATACCCATGTGAAGCGTATTTCCAAAAGGCTGGGGCTTACGAAAGAAGATGATCCGGAAAAGGTAGAGTTTGAACTGATGAAAGTACTTCCTAAGGATCACTGGATACTTTATAATATACAGATTATTACATTTGGAAGACAGATCTGTTTTGCCCGTGGACCTAAATGTGAAGAATGTTTCCTAACCGATTATTGTCTTGAACATAAGGAAAAAATCAAGAAAAATAAAGGGAAGAAAATAAAATGATGAGTGAAAATTATGTTGCGCTGGATCTGGAAACCACCGGATTAAATCCCAACCGGGATAGAATTCTGGAAATCGGTGCGGTAAAGGTAATAGGTGGGGAAATTACGGATACATATGAAACTTTTGTGGACTGCCAGATGCGCATTCCTGATAAAGTAAAGGAATTGACAGGAATCGATGATTCTATGATGAAAAATGCAGAATCTACGGAGACAGCGGTCAGGACGCTGGTGGATTTCTGTGATGGGCTGCCTTTGCTTGGACACAATATCATATTTGATTACAGCTTTGTCAAACGTCAGGCGGTTAATTATAAATTGTCTTTTGAGAAAAAGGGCATTGATACCCTGAAGATTGCGAGACAGTGCCTGGATGATGTACCCAGCAAAAGCCTGACTTCGCTGTGCTGCCACTTTGGGATCGGTCAGGAGCGTCATCACCGAGCGCTGGATGATGCGCTTTCATCAAGTGAGCTGTATAAGCTTCTGGCAAATGAGTATGCAAGGGCAATTCCAAGGGCGTTTATTCCTCAGGAACTGATATTTCAGGTGAAAAAACAGAGTCCTATAACAAATTCTCAAAAAGTTTACTTGATAGATTTGGTAAAATATCATAGAATAGAACTGGACGTCACAATCGAGAGCATGACCAGAAATGATGCCTCTAGATTGATAGATAAAATAATACTAGAATATGGAAGGATTAAGAGGTGATTTCCTATGATGAATTTTCACAATAATAAGACAAAGCGTATTATTGCAGCTGCTATTATTGTAGTCATTGTGTTGGCTATGGTGGTACCTATGGTTTTGGAATTATTTATTTAAGAAGGGGAAATGAAGATGAAGAAGTGGAATAAGGTGGTTTTGCCAGCTGTAGTTCTGACAGTGGTATTGGCAGCAGGGGGAAGCATCCTGTCAGCCAATGCAGAACAGTCCTCCGGTACGATTAACAAAGGTGTGTATATTGGCGAAGTTGATGTATCCGGAATGACAAAGGAACAGGCGGAAGAAGCAGTAAAAGCGGAAGTAGCAAAAATGGAATCGGCTTCTATTACGCTTCAGGTAGGCACAGATACAGCAACGGCAACAGCAGGGGAGCTGGGAGCAAAATGGGCGAATACAGATGTGGTGGAACAGGCATTAGAACTTGGAAAAGCCGGTAATCTGATTAAGCGTTATAAAGAAAATAAAGATTTGCAGCATGAGCCTGCGAAGTTTGAACTGGAATATACAGCAGATGCTTCCACAGCACGCAATTATGTGGAGACAAAGTGCAAAGTATTTGAAAAAGAAGCACAGGAAGGCAGCCTGACCAGAGAAAACGGTGAGTTTGAGGTCGTACCTGGTGTCATTGGGCAGAAAATCAATGTTGAAGATTCAGTATATGCAATTACCAATTATATGAACAGTGATTTTAAAGGGCAATCGGGAACGGTTACGCTTTCCGTGAATCAGGATAAGCCTAAATTTTCAGATGAAGAATTATCTAAGGTAGAAGATGTTCTGGGAACTTATACTACATACTATGGTTCTACCTCGGGCAGAAACCAGAATGTAGAAAGAGGAGCGGAGCTTCTGAACGGACATTTGCTTTATCCGGGAGATAGCTTCTCTGTAACGGATGCAGTGGTTCCATTTAATGCAGAAAATGGATATGAAATGGCGCCCTCTTATGAAAGCGGCAGAGTGGTAGACAGCTATGGCGGAGGTATCTGCCAGGTATCCACCACGCTATACAATGCATTGCTCCTTGCGGAACTGGATGTAACCGAGAGATCCAACCACACCATGATCGTAACTTATGTGGAACCATCCATGGACGCTGCGATTGCAGAAGGATTGATGGACCTTGTCTTTGTAAATAATACAGATGCCCCCATCTATCTGGCGGGTTCTGCTTATGGAGGAGAATTAACTTTCACCATTTACGGGCATGAGACAAGATCTGCTGACCGGGTGGTGGAATATGTAAGTGAGACCTTGAAGACTTTTAGTGCAGAAGGTGTCGCACTGTATGCCAATCCAAACCAGAATGTCGGATACCTGCAGCAGACCCAGAGTGCTCTGACCGGTAAGGAAGCAAGACTTTGGAAATATGTTACCGAAAATGGAGAAACGACGAAGACACAGATTAACTCCAGCTACTATCAGGCAGCGCCGGTAGGTTATGAAGTTGGTACAGCTACGGCAGATCCGAATCAGGCAGCAGCGATCAGCAACGCTATTGCAGCCAATGATCTGAATGCGGTACAGGCAGCGATCAGCGGCGGGGCAACCACGCCACAGACACAGCCGACAACAGAGGCTCAGACGCCATCTACAGATCCAAATCAGACCCCGACAACGGATGCGCCTCAGACAGAGCCAAACCAGACGCCTTCCGATCCGCAGACACCGACAACAGAGCCAAATCAGACTCCAGCAACGGATGCGCCTCAGACGGATGCAAATGGACAGCCGCCCATCGAGGCGCCAACGGATCCAAATACGGCAAATGCCGGGGAGCAGACATCGTAGCATTACAGTAATCACAGAG